>NZ_JBDYKM010000026.1:0-56104 GCF_040012495.1 Paraglaciecola sp. 25GB23A | reverse complement strand
TTTGGGGAGGTTATTGAAATGGCGCGTGTGGAAGGATTCGAACCTCCGACCGCCTGGTTCGTAGCCAGGTACTCTATCCAGCTGAGCTACACACGCACAGCACTATTTCAAAACTTTGGAATGACTTAGTAAAAGACTAAGTTTATTAACTTTCCATTTTTTAAGGTTTTATTAACCTTAATAAAATGGCGCGTGTGGAAGGATTCGAACCTCCGACCGCCTGGTTCGTAGCCAGGTACTCTATCCAGCTGAGCTACACACGCGTTGATAACATTTGAACTATTTTTATATCAAAACAAAGCTTAGTTCTTAGCTAGGTCTCTATTCAGCCCGTTGTGGAGCAATGAGCTACACACGCGTTGAAACTTTCCTGTTTATAAATGGCGGAGAGGGAGGGATTCGAACCCTCGATACCAGTAATAGGTATGGTTCCTTAGCAGGGAACTGGTTTCAGCCACTCACCCACCTCTCCGGAACACGATATAAACTTTTTGCACATTTAGATGATATCATAATGCATCTTAATAAGACCATAATGACAAGACAATTTATCGAGGTTTGAACCTCTACTCCCTTAGCGGGAAGTGCCTTCAGCCAACTGACTGACTCTCCTAAATGAGGAGGCGAAGTTTACCGATACTCAAACGTAAGTCAAACAATTTTTCTCAACTTATGAACTGCTTGCTTGCATTTTGAACGATAAATCGAGCTTTGTTTTTTTTATGAACAGTTTAAGCAAACTTTTTCGACAACTAGCTTAAAAACAGCAATTTCTGGACATAAAAAAAGCTGGTCGAAACCAGCTTTTTTTGCAGATTTAAAAATATTTAGTCTTGCTCATGTGTCGAAGATTTATCGCCACCCTCTGCTTGACCATTTTTTTCTGCTTGGATGCGCATATAAATTTCTTCACGATGCACAGATACTTCTTTGGGTGCGTTAACACCGATTCTTACCTGATTTCCTTTAACACCTAAGACAGTGACAGTTACTTCATCACCGACCATTAAGGTTTCACCTACACGACGAGTTAAAATTAGCATTCTCTTGCTCCTTTTCCGTTAAATAAAAATTTTAAGTCCTTAAGTAACACTAGTAGAAAATTCTATACGACTAAAATTTTCCACACTCAGTTATTCCTTATTTTTGTTGTCACCTCAAAAATTAACCGATAATTCTTTTAATCTACAATGCTTTTATTAACCAGGGCTTAACTGTTTCAATTGCACTAGCAAGATTTTCTGGCTGACTTCCGCCAGCCTGAGCCATATCAGGTCGACCGCCGCCTTTTCCACCAACCTGCTGAGCAATATAATTGACCAATTCGCCCGCTTTTACAACAGAGGTTAAATCTGGAGTCACCCCGACAATTAAACTTACTTTATCTTGTTCAGCGACACCCAGCACAATCACAGCACTACCAAGCTGGTTTTTAAAATCATCGACCATACCACGCAACGCTTTAGCTTCGACATCATGTAAATGCGCAATGAGCACTTTAACACCATTGATCTCAATCACATTCGACAACAAATCATTGCCTTTAGTGCTGGCCAATTGTTGCTTTAATTTGGCAAGTTCTTTTTCAAACTGCTTGTTTTGCTCTAGGAGTTGCGTCACCCGTGAAGCCAAATTAACCGGTTCAGTTTTTAGTATCGCTGCTAGACCACTTAGCTCGTTAAATTGCTTTTGCATTAAGTCGATGGCTGTCACTCCGGTAACAGCTTCAATACGCCTTACGCCTGCAGCAATACCGCTTTCGGATAATATTTTAAACAAACCGATATCACCTGTACTTACGACATGAGTACCGCCGCACAGTTCCATGGAAAACTCTCCCATGCTAACAACACGCACATCCTCTTCGTACTTTTCACCAAACAGAGCCATGGCACCGGCAGCTTTAGCTTGGTCTAAATTCATTAGCTTAGTGTCTATTACGCTATTAGTGCGAATTTGATCATTCACTAATTTTTCGACCAAACTGATTTGTTCTTTAGTCATTGCCTCAAAATGAGAAAAATCGAAGCGCAAACGCTCGTCAGTCACCAGAGAGCCTTTTTGGTTCACATGACTACCGAGCACCTGCTTAAGAGCAGCGTGCATAAGGTGAGTGGCACTATGATTAAGCTTTATCGCTTCTCGACGTTCGGCATCAAAGGCAGCGTCAACTTGCTCACCCAGGCTCAAGGAGCCTTGCATTTTCCCTTTGTGCGCAATGGCTTTGCCAATCTTGATGGTATCACTAACCACAAATTGACCATTGGCACCGAGTAGAATACCACTGTCACCGGCTTGACCACCTGATTCAGCATAAAAAGGCGTCTGCTGAAGAACAACATAGGCAGTTTGTCCATCTTGCAATGTACTTACTGATTGCCCAGCAAGCAAAATTTCAAGCACTGCAGAGTGAGAACTTTTTAAATCATAACCGGTAAACTCAGAGACATTATCGCTCTTAAGTTGCTCGTTATAGTCTGTATCAAACTGACTAGCCTGCTGAGCACGTTTGCGTTGCTCGGCCATAGCCGCCGCAAAACCATCTTCGTCTATGCGCAAACCGCGCTCTCTTGCAACGTCGTTAGTTAAATCTGCTGGAAAGCCATAGGTATCATAAAGCTTGAATACAACACTACCTGGGATCACTTCACCATTGAGGGCGTTTAATTCATCATCTAAAATTGCCATACCTCGCTCTAAGGTACGAGAAAACTGCTCTTCCTCAGTTCTTAGCACTTTTTCAACAAAACTTTTTTGCTCTGTTAATTCAGGATAAGCCGTGCCCATTTGCTCTGCCAATGCGGCAACTAGGCGGTAAAAGAATACGTCTTTCGCACCTAATTTATTACCATGTCTCACAGCGCGGCGAATAATACGACGCAACACATAACCTCGTCCTTCGTTTGATGGCACCACACCATCGCAAATTAGAAAGCTACATGAGCGAATATGGTCGGCAATAACCCGCAACGACTTATCTGCAAGATCGGTAGTACCAATGATCTTTGCGGTCTGAGCAATTAAATGAGTAAAAATATCAATTTCATAGTTACTGTGAACATGTTGAAGAATCGCTGATATGCGCTCTAAGCCCATGCCCGTATCGATCGATGGTTTGGGTAAGGGTTGCATAGTGCCGTCACTTTGGCGATTAAACTGCATAAACACTAAGTTCCAAATTTCTATAAATCTGTCGCCGTCTTCTTCTGGTGAGCCCGGCGGTCCACCCCAAATGTGTTCGCCGTGATCATAAAAAATCTCAGAACATGGACCGCAGGGACCGGTATCACCCATTGACCAGAAATTATCTGAGGTAGCAATACGAATGATTTTATCTTTTGGCACCCCGATATCGTTAGCCCAAATATCAAAGGCTTCATCATCTTCTGCGTAGATAGTAACCAATAGTTTTTCTTTGGGTAATTTGAGCTCTTCGGTTAAAAAGTTCCAAGCAAACTTTATGGCGTCAATTTTAAAATAATCACCGAAACTAAAATTACCTAACATTTCGAAAAAAGTATGGTGTCTGGCGGTATAACCGACATTTTCTAAGTCATTATGCTTGCCACCAGCACGCACACAGCGCTGTGATGAGACAGCTCTAACATAATTGCGTTTGTCTGCGCCTAAAAATACATCCTTAAATTGATTCATCCCAGCATTAGTGAACAATAAAGTAGGGTCATTGTTAGGTACTAAAGAAGAACTAGAGACAATCTGATGTCCGTTTTTTGCAAAATAATCTAGAAAGGCGCCGCGAATTTCGGCGGTTGTCATACTCATTTATAGTCCTGAAAATATAAAATTTTAGTTAGATTGAAATTAGACTAGGAAGCAATAAAAAATTGCCTGTACCGCATAACAGTAACATGTTTGAGCTACTATTGTTAAGCGCTTAATTTAAGTCCTTAAGACCCCCATAGCATAGTGAATTTGTTCGGCAGAAAAGCCTCTTTGAAGCATGAAGCGATAGTATTTTTGATAAACTTTCGGCTCGCTAAGTTGGGCATGACCTTTTTTCTTCTCCAACACGAGCACGGCATGTTCAAACCAATCTATATCTAGCTGAGTCAATACTCTGTTTACGATGTCATCATCTATGTGATGTAAGCGAAATTCATTTCTAATACTCAGTTCGCCTGCGCCCTTATTGACCTTACTGCGAGCCAACATTTCAGCATAACGCTCATCACTTTGGATATCCGACTGTGCAAACTTATTGAGCCATTGTTCGCTCAGTTCCGTATCATATTTGCGGAGTTTCAATTTACTGATCAACTCATGGCGACTATGTTCTCTTCTGGCTAAGAGACGAGTAATGGTATACTTTATTTCCTTATAGGGTTCATTGATACTCATATGCTTAAACCGACTGTATTGCCTTTGCCGAAATTTGGGATCCCTAATTTGAAAAGCAAACTTAGCTACACCTTTGTTAATAATATTGAAAAAATAGGTCAAGCGCTATGGCAGGAAATGGCAGTAGGCACTAATCCCTTTTGCCAGTACGAATTTCTGCATGCATTAGAATCATCCAAATCTGTCGGTCCAGATACCGGCTGGCATCCTCATCATCTTATACTATACAAAAATAACGAAGCCGTTTGCCTCGTGCCATTATACAAAAAAAACCATAGTTATGGCGAATATGTTTTTGATTTTGCTTGGGCCAATACGTACAAGCAATATGGCCTAAACTACTATCCTAAACTGATTAGTGCGATTCCATTTACTCCCGTTACGGGTGGCCGAATCTTATGTCGCCCCAATACGGATCAAACTGAGTTGGTTGAAGTCGTATGCCAAGTGACATCAGAAAAGCTAAGCTTAGATGGGCTGTCGTCAATGCACTGGTTATTTGTTGAAGCACAAACAAGTCAACGCTTAGCAGTACAGCAGCAACTTACTAGACGTTCAGTACAATTCCAGTGGTTTAATCGAGGCTATGCTACTTTCAGTGATTTCTTAGCCACCATGAACTCCAGAAAGCGCAAAACTATTAAATCAGAAAGAAACAAAGTTTTTCAAGCTGAGGTAACTGTTGAACGCCTTACAGGTGAGAAATTACACATGGCAAACATGGATTTTTTCTATCATTGCTATCAACAGACTTACTTAAAACGCAGTGGACACACTGGTTATCTTACCCAAGACTTTTTCAAACAAATATTTCAAACGATGCATCACAACCTACTTATTGTTGAGGCAAGCATGGGGGGGCAGCCTATCGCAAGTGCCCTCTTTTTCTATGATGATAAACAATTGTTTGGTCGTTACTGGGGAGCAATAGTGGACATACCGCAACTTCATTTTGAGTGTTGCTATTATCAAGGTATCGAATTTTGTATTGACAAAGGGCTAGCAGAGTTTAACCCAGGTACCCAGGGAGAACATAAAATTATGCGTGGATTCGAACCCACCTATTGCTACTCTAATCATCAATTAAAAGAGTTGGCTTTTCATGAGGCCGTTGGCCGCTTTATTAAAACCGAGGATATCGGCATTGCAGAATATAAGCAGAATGCTGAGAGCTTGTTGCCTTTTAAAAAACTCACAGACGACAGGTTGTAGCTTAAGTCTCAGCAAGTTTACGCCAAACTAAACACTGATTATTAGCAGGCATCGTAAGGGTGTCTATTAAACCTAATCCCCGTCCCCACATCTGTAACTCATTAATATCCCGAATACCGCCATAGCCATTCGATTTTAAATGTAAGTCGAAATCAATATTACTCTGACTAGTAAACTGCCCGTCTTGAGTAAAGGGCCCGTATTGACAAAAAATACCGTCTACTGGTAAGAACTCTGCAATCATTGTCATCATCAATTTAACTTCATACTTTTGCATGATGTGCGCAGTATTGGCACTAAAAATCCCATCATATCCACCCTCTGGCCACGCATCATCGCCAATAATGAATGCAATAGGTGATTTCAAGTTACTACTTGGAAAAGCCGCAATCCATTGTTTTATGCCCGCGTGATTATTGCTTGCATCACTCGTTTGCCATTGTAAGTGGGCTAAGTTTTTAGCCATGTAAACTGCGTGTTGACCGGTACCAGAGCCAATTTCAAGCACAGATTTAGTTTGCGCAAAATACTGCTTCAATACTCCCAGAATAGGCCCTTTGTTATTTTCGCAAGCTTGACTAAAGGGCTTATTCATTGGGTTTTACCTCGTATTAAAGTTGAATATTGGGTGCTAGCCATTTTTGCGCTTCTTCAACAGACCAACCTTTACGACTAGCATAGTCTGCAAATTGATCTTGTTGAATTTGCGCCACCGCGAAATAGCGACTTTGTGGATGAGAAAAGTAAAACCCTGACACAGAAGCCCCAGGCCACATGGCATAACTTTCAGTTAGTTTCATGCCAGTGTGTTTTTCTGCATTGAGTAGATCCCATATTAATTGTTTTTCTGTGTGCTCAGGGCAAGCAGCATAACCTGGCGCGGGACGAATACCTTGGTATTTCTCCCGAATAAGTTCATCATTACTCAAGTTTTCCTGTGCTGCAAAGCCCCATATTTCTTTGCGTACTTGCTCATGCAAGTATTCTGCAAAGGCCTCAGCCAACCTATCAGCCAGTGCTTTAACCATGATGCCATTATAATCATCGCCATCATCGATATAGTGTTGCGCTAATTCATCCTCACCTATGCCAGCCGTTACCGCAAAAGCGCCTAAATAATCAGACTTACCCGAACTTTTAGGGGCGATAAAGTCACTTAGGCAATAATTAGGACCATTGGTTTTCTCGGTTTGTTGACGCAAATGGTGAGCAATAAACTGACACTGCTGCCTATTCTCATCTTGATAAACTTCAATATCATCACCCGCACTATTGGCAGGGAATATACCCATGACCCCTTTCGCTTGTAATAGTTGATTAGCGCAGAGATCATTTAATAGCGCTTGCGCATCATTAAACAAACTTTGTGCTTCTTTACCTACCACTTCGTCTTGTAAAATACGCGGGTACTTGCCAGCCAAAGACCAAGTTAAAAAGAACGGTGTCCAGTCGATGTAAGGGCGCAAGACATCTAAACCAACCGAAACCGCTTTTACCCCTAATTCTCTGGGCACGGGTGGCTGATAAGCAGTCCAATCAAAAACAAAAGCATTGGCTCTGGCCTTTTCTAAAGTAATCGGTTTAGTACGCGGTTTTTTCTTAGCGTGTTGCTCCCTAACACTTGCATATTCAGCACTAAGTTGAGCAGCAAAGATGGCCCGATTATCTGCAGCGATTAATCGTTGGCAAACACCAACAGCACGACTGGCGTTAGGCACATACACTACAGGATGTTGATAATGTTGTTCAATTTTAACCGCAGTATGGGCCTTAGATGTTGTGGCACCGCCGATTAACAAAGGCAAATCAAAATTTAAGCGCTGCATTTCTTTAGCAACATGCACCATTTCATCTAAAGACGGTGTAATCAGACCTGAAAGGCCAATCATGTCGACATTTTGCTCTTTTGCTACCTGCAGAATTTTGGCACAGGAAACCATCACACCTAAGTCAATGATTTCAAAGTTATTACATTGTAGTACTACGCCCACGATATTTTTGCCTATGTCGTGCACATCCCCCTTGACCGTCGCTAAGAGTATTTTGCCGTTAGAGCTACCTTGATCTTTTTCTAGTTCAATATATGGGTTGAGATAAGCCACCGCTTTTTTCATGACCCGTGCTGACTTAACCACTTGGGGTAAAAACATTTTACCTTCACCAAACAAGTCGCCGACGACATTCATGCCGTCCATCAATGGCCCTTCGATCACATGTAAGGGTTTTTCAGCTTCAAGTCTGGCGGCTTCCGTGTCCTCTTCAATAAAATCCATGATGCCGCGTATCAACGCATATTCTAAACGTTTGTTAACGGGTAACTCGCGCCATTCTAGGTTTTCTTTTTCTTGAACTTTACCGCCACCTTGGTATTTAGGCGCCAGTTCAATGAGTCTATCAGTGGCATCAGGATGGCGATTTAGTATTACGTCTTCTACGGCATCACGTAGCTCTAAAGGAATTTGATCATAAACTTCAAGTTGTCCCGCATTAACAATGCCCATGTCCATGCCAGCTTTAATGGCATAAAACAAAAATACCGAATGCATCGCTTCGCGCACCGGATTATTACCCCGAAACGAAAATGACACATTAGACAAGCCACCCGATATGTGCGCATGGGGCAGATTTTGCCGAATGCGCCGCGTAGCATTAATGAAATCCATGGCATAATTATTGTGTTCTTCTATGCCAGTAGCCACGGCAAAAATATTAGGATCGAAGATAATGTCTTGCGGCGGAAAATTGATTTTTTCTGTTAATAATTTATAGCTACGCTCACAAATCTCATATTTACGAGCTTCAGTATCAGCCTGCCCCGCTTCGTCAAAGGCCATAACAACCGTTGCTGCGCCATAACGCTTAATTAATTTAGCTTGATGTAAAAAGTTTTCTTCACCCTCTTTTAAACTAATAGAGTTAACAATCGACTTACCTTGCACACATTTCAAACCTGCCTCAATTACCGACCATTTTGATGAGTCGATCATGATAGGCACCCGTGAAATATCGGGCTCAGAAGCAATTAAATTAAGGAAGCGCACCATGGCAGCTTCGGAATCAAGCATGGCTTCATCCATGTTGATATCGATGATCTGTGCACCGTTTTCGACTTGTTGACGAGCGACATCTAAAGCTTTTTCATAATCACCGTCTAATATCAGCCGTTTAAACATGGCTGAACCGGTGACATTGGTTCGTTCACCAACGTTAATAAATACGCTTGCTGCGCTTTCTTGAGTCACTAATTCTATTTCACTGTTTTTCATTTATGCGGCCTAATGGACAAAAGGTTCGAGGCCAGATAAACGCATTTTAACTGGGTGTTTAACAATTTTTCGTGGTGCTTTGCCTTTAGTAACGGCAACCATCGCAGCAATATGTTCAGGGGTACTGCCACAACACCCCCCGACTATGTTTAATAAACCTGATTCGGCCCATTCTTTTATGTGGCTGGCCATTTCATCACTTTCCATGTCGTATTCACCAAACTCATTGGGTAAACCCGCATTGGGGTGGGCTGAGACCAAACAATCCGATATTTGCGAAATTTCTTCAACATACTGACGCAACAAATCAGGGCCTAATGCGCAATTTAAACCCATCGAAAACGGATTAACATGACACATAGAATAATAAAAAGCTTCTGCAGTTTGGCCTGACAAGGTGCGACCTGATGCATCGGTAATCGTACCTGAGATCATAATAGGTAGACGTTGCTGACGTTGCTCAAATACGGTTTCAACCGCAAAGGCAGCAGCTTTGGCATTAAGGGTATCAAAGATGGTTTCAATTAAAATCAGATCACTGCCTCCATCAATTAAGGCATGGGTTGCTTCAATGTAAGCCTCAACTAATTGATCGAAGGTCACATTGCGCTTGCCGGGGTCGTTTACATCGGGAGATATTGAGGCAGTGCGGCTTGTTGGTCCCAGTACACCTGCGACAAAACGCGGTTTATCTGGCGTAAGCAGGCTATATTCATCAGCCGCCTTTCTGGCTAATTTAGCTGACTCGTAGTTTATCTCCTTGGCTAAGGACTCCATATGATAATCAGCCATTGAAATAGTGGTCGAGTTAAAAGTATTGGTCTCTAATATATCTGCTCCAGCAGCCAAGTAAGCACAATGAATGTCATAAATAAGATGGGGCTGGGTAAGACTCAATAAGTCATTATTACCTTTGATATCAAATGCCCAATCAGCGAATCGCTCACCGCGAAAATCCTCTTCTTCTAATTTATGTTTTTGGATCATGGTACCCATAGCACCATCCAAAATTAGAATACGTTGCTGGGCGGCACTATATAGTAGTTTTTCTCGGTTAGACTGACTCAACACTTTTCCTCAATAAATCTTTATTAATTAATAACTTAGCATTACTTTAACGAGATAAACTCTCTAAATCATAGGGCGTATTTTGATAAACGTAGTAGTTTAACCAATTTGTGAACAATAAGCTGCCATGAGCCCGCCATTTAACCATAGGAGGCTTTGTAGGGTCATCATCTGGAAAATAATTTACTGGAATTTTTGGTGCTAAGTTAGACGCCAAGTCTCTATGATACTCTTGACTTAAACTTTCGGGATCATACTCTGGATGGCCTGTCACAAAAACCAAACGTTTATCATTAGACGCCACGATATGTGCGCCTGTTTTCGCAGAACTTGCCAAAATAGTCAATTCTGGAATACTTTGATAAATCGCTATAGGTATCTCACCGTAACGGGATTGCGGTGCATAAAATATCGGATCAAAACCACGCATTAATTCATCATGCTCGTTTTGCACTTCGATAGGGTAGACACCACTGAGCTTTTCACTATTAAGCACACGATTTTTACCAAAATAATGATAAATAGCGGCGTGCGCCGCCCAACATGAAAACAAGGTTGATTGCACATGTCTGCGCGCCCAATCCATCACCACCGTCATTGTTTCCCAATACTTCACATCTTGATAAGCAAGATGCGCTAAAGGTGCACCGGTGACAATTAAGCCGTCATACTTTTTATTGGCAACCTCTTCAAAGTTCCGATAAAAAGCATCCATGTGAGCTTTTGGAGTATTTTTAGGTGCTTGATTGTCAATCCGAATTAAATCCACATTGACCTGCAAGGGGGTATTCGATAACAAACGCAAAAACTGTTCTTCAGTTTCCATCTTGTTAGGCATCAGGTTCAAAATACCCACTTCCATTGGTCTAATATCTTGAGTCGCAGCACGTTCGTTATCCATCACAAAAATATTTTCGCGACTTAAGACATTTTGTGCGGGTAAATTACTCGGGATACGAATGGGCATAAAGACTCCAAGGATGAAATTAATGATGACAAATCTCGCTTAAACGGAGCCAAAAGTCAACATCTTTACGTCTAGACGTCTAGACGCTTTTAGTATCAGTCATAATTAGGGCCTGTAGTTGCACATTGAGTTGCTGCACTTTAAGTTCTGATCAACAACCCGTTTTTTGGTAAGTAAATATTGCTTATTTCAACTTTTGAAATAAATATTAATTAAATAACAATGAGTTAGTCGAGTTTATAGCTTGTCCAAATAGCTATTTACCCTACTCTCTGCCCCTGTTAATCTGCTTGTTATACTAAAAAATAAAACAGGGATTTTACTATGCTCAATATTGTCAATATCACTAAAACCTATGCCAACGGCGTCAAAGCATTAAATGGCGTCAATCTATCGCTACCAAAAGGTATGTTTGGTCTATTGGGGCCAAATGGCGCGGGTAAGTCAAGTTTAATGCGCACTATCGCTACCTTGCAGCAACCAGATAGTGGCTCGCTCACTTTTGATAATATTGATGTATTAAGCCAACCTAATGAATTACGTCAACGGCTGGGCTATTTGCCACAAGATTTTGGTGTGTATCCCCGCATAAGTGCTTACGATTTACTCGACCATTTAGCCATACTAAAAGGGCTAAGTAATAAATCCATGAGAAAAGAAGCCGTGGATGGCTTGCTCGCCCATGTCAATTTATTTCAACATCGTAAAAAAGCGGTTAGTGGTTTTTCTGGTGGCATGCGCCAACGATTCGGCATCGCACAGGCCTTATTAGGCGATCCAGACTTACTCATCGTGGATGAACCCACGGCGGGCCTCGATCCAGAGGAGCGCAATCGATTCCATAATTTATTAGTAAGTTTGGGTGAACAAAAAGTGGTTATTTTGTCTACTCATATCGTCGACGATGTATCAGAGCTATGCGCCAACATGGCGGTATTGGGTAATGGTGAAATATTACTTGAGGGAAACCCTCTGGATGTAACCGCAAAACTCAGTGGACAGATTTGGCGTAAGGTCG
Source organism: Paraglaciecola sp. 25GB23A (assembly GCF_040012495.1). Classification (NCBI taxonomy): domain Bacteria; kingdom Pseudomonadati; phylum Pseudomonadota; class Gammaproteobacteria; order Alteromonadales; family Alteromonadaceae; genus Paraglaciecola; species Paraglaciecola sp. 25GB23A. The sequence goes on along the minus strand of NZ_JBDYKM010000026.1, from coordinate 44,214 downwards.
TAACACTTGAGGAAGCCGCTGAACTTGAAGCTCAGTTGCCGGTTATTTCCAAACGTTTGTTTGCCGGTAAAACAGTATTAAATGTACTGGCCAATGAGGCGCCCTCCGGTTTCGAAAGTACGCCAGCGACCCTAGAAGATGTGTATTTTTCAACATTACATCGCTCTCGTTCAGCCAACGTCGCCTAAGGGGTCACTCATGTTATTTGCAATGTTAAAATTTGAGTGGCGTTATTTTGTGCGTCAACCCTCTTTCATCGTTACCTGTTTGGTGTTCTTTTTATTACCCTTTTTAGCCATGGTGGTCGATCAGGTGCAAATTGGTTCTGGTGGTAACGTGCTGTTTAACAGCCCTTTTGCGATCGCTCAGACCATGCTTATCCTCGGTATCTTTGCTATGTTTATGGTGGTTAATTTTGTGGCTAATACAGCAACAAGAAACGACCTAACCTTAATGGCAGAAATCATATCCACCAAACCTATTCATCCCTTACCTTATAATTTAGGCCGTTTTATCGGTGCTTATTTAATATGTTTAGTGGTTTTTGCCATGGTGCCCTTGGGTTTGTTTTTAGGCAGTATTATGCCGTGGTTAGATGCAGAACGCTTAGGGCCTAATTCTTTTAGTCTTTATTTATCACCCTTTTTAGTATTTTCGACCACGACACTATTTGTATTTGCTAGCCTGTTTTATGCGGTGGCACAACAAACTAAAAGCACCATGGCCGTTTATCTGGCTGCTTTGAGTTTATTTATTGCTTATGTTATTGCCGGACAAGTGTTTGATGAACCGGATCAGCGCACTATTCGCGCGCTGATTGACCCTTTCGGGCTAAATACCTTTAGCGAATATTCCCGCTACTGGACCGCGTTTGAGAAAAATAGTTTAGTGCCTCGTTTTGAAGGTTTTGTATTGCAAAACCGTTTGCTTTGGATGGGTATTGGCCTACTAATGTTGTTAACGGGCGGGGGACTTTTTAAGTCTTTTAGTCTGCCCCTTAGCAAGGCTAAAAAAACAGCAGCCGTTTCACCACTTGAAATAGCTGAACTCAACCAAAATTTTCGCCACAAAAGTATCGACGGCAACAACATTAGTCAGTTTTTAACCCGCACTCGCTTTGAGATTAAACAGGTATTTTTTAGTCCGGCTTTTTTAGTACTCCTGCTCTTTTCTAGCTTTCAACTGTTCGCCAACCTTTTTGAAATATCCGGCATGTACGGTACCCCTAATTGGCCATTAACCCAAACCTTAGTAAGCTTAATTACGGGATCTTTTTCGTTAATGCTGATTATCGTCATCACCTATTACAGTGCCGAAATTGTATGGCGTGAACGCTCAGTGGGTATGGGTGATATTGTCGATAGCATGCCCGTACACAATTTAACTTTTTGGTTATCCAAATTAGTCGCGGTTATTTTAGTGATTCTGTCACTTTTTTTACTCGGCGCACTATGTTCAATTTCCTATCAGTTACTTACTGGTTATAGCCAAATTGAGCTTGGCCAATATGCGGTAAGTTTGCTGTATTTTGGCGCCCTACCCTTTTGTTTATTAGCCGTACTGGCATTCTTTTTACAAGCATTAAGTCCCAATAAATACATCGGTATGTTGCTATTTGTCGGTTATTCCTTTGTCTCACTGGCCTTTATTTCCTTAGGTATTGAACACAATATGTTCAATTATAGTGAAGCACCTGCCATGCAATATTCTGATTTAAATGGTTACGGCTGGTATTTACAAACCCAACAATGGTTCATGCTCTATTGGACAGCATTAGCAGTAATATTGGGCGTACTTAGTTTTGGATTATGGCAACGAGGACCAAGTAGCTCACTTAAACAACGGTTCGCTCAACTTAAGTACCAGCTAGGTAAACGAGGTATGGCTGTTGCCATCAGCGCCCTGCTTATTTTTGTCGCTTGTGGTGGCTGGATCCATTACAACACTAAAGTGCTGAACCAATTTGTCAGCAGTGAAGAGAGTCTTGATTTACGTGCTGATTATGAAAAGACCTTTGGTGAATACGAACTTGCTGCTTTTCCTACCATTACTGCTGTTGATGCGACTGTTGATATCTTTCCGCAAGTGCGACGGATTGAAGCCAAAGCTGCGATTAAAGTAGTGAACAATAGTGATAGCCCTATTTCACGTTTTTTAGTGAATTTACCCCAATATAGCCGCGATGAATTAGTGACCATTGAAGGTGGCACAATGGGTGAAATAGATGAGAAATTCAGCACTGCGTGGTTTGAATTTGCCAATCCCCTAGCGCCAGGAGAGAAGCGTCAAGGGGAAATTAGCGTGATACGTGAGCATCACGGTTTTAAGAATTCTGGTGAAGACCCTACCCTCATCAAAAACGGCACCTTTATTGACAATTTTGCTTTATTTCCTAGTTTTGGATTTAGCGGTGATGCACGCATAAGTGATCGCCATGAAAGGCGTAAACGCGACTTGGAACCGCTTAAACGCGCTTATGACTTGGAAGACAGTAGTCATTATCAAGAGAGCTTTTTTGGTCCTGGCGTCGCGTTTATTGACTTCAGCGCCACTCTATCCACCAGCGCCGAACAATTCGCCATTGCCCCCGGATATTTAGCCAAAGAATGGCAAGAAAATGGGCGTAATTATTATCGCTACGAAATGGATGCGCCGATGGTTAACTTTTTTAGCATTATGTCGGCCAAACTAGACAGCAAAAAAGAGCAGTACAAAGGCGTCAATATTGAAGTGTATTATCATCCTAGTCATGCATGGAATGTAGATCGTATGATTGAATCCAGTAAGGACTCTTTAGATTACTTTCAACAGGCCTTTGGTCCTTATCAGCATAAACAACTGCGTATTATTGAGTTTCCTGGCTATCGCGGCTTTGCGCAAAGTTTTGCCAATACCGTGCCTTATTCAGAGGATATTGGCTTTACCACTGACTTGCGTGACCCTAAAGATATTGATCCCGTTTATTATGTCACCGCTCATGAAGTGGCGCACCAATGGTGGGGACATCAGCTCAATGCCGCCAATGTGCAAGGTAGCGCCATATTGTCTGAAACCCTATCGCAATACAGCGCTCTGATGGTGATGAAAAAGAAGTATGGCGAAACCCGCTTACGTCAATTTTTAACCTATGAGCTTGACCGTTATTTGCGAGGACGTGCCAGTGAGACCATCGAAGAAATGCCCCTAATGCGTTCTGAGAATCAGCAATATATTCATTATCAAAAGGGCTCTATCGTGATGATGGCGCTAGAACATAAATTGGGTGAAGAAAAAATCAACCTAGCCCTTAGTAAGCTGCTAAAGGAGTTTAAGTTCAGAACTGATCTTTACCCCACTACTTTAGATTTAATGCGCTATCTGAATGAACTTGCTACGCCAGAGCAAAAACAGGACATTCAAGAACTGTTTGCCCAAATAACCTTATATGACTTGCGCGCAGTAGCGGCTGAAATTGAAACACTGGATGAAGGTAAATTCAAAGTCAAACTCACTGTATCAGCGATGCAGCTAAGTGCCGATGGCAAAGGACAAGAGACTGAACAAGACTTCGATAAAGAGGTTGAAATCTTTTTGTTCAGTCATGACCCAAATGATTTTAGCAGTGACAATCAGATAATTTATGCACAAAACCATCGCATTAAAAGTGGTGATTCTGTTATCGAAATCACGGTAGACCAATTACCAAGCTATGCAGGTATTGATCCCTTTGTACGCTTTATCGACCGCGATACTGGCAACAATATTATCAAACTTTAGTCTCGGTATAATCGACTAAGCCCTCGCCATCGAGGGCTTTTTTAAAGGGGGTGAAAATTAAACATGAAGCATTGCTATATTGGCTGTCCAATTTGGACCCACCCTTCGTGGTTTGGTCATATTTATCCGGCTAAGTCTAGACAGATTAACCCACTTGAATCCTATAGCCGCTATTTCAACAGTATCGAAGGCAATAGTAGTTTTTATCATTTACCCGAGAAAGCTACTTTACACAAATGGGCAGACTCGGTTCCAGAACACTTCAGGTTTTCTCTTAAACTACCGCGCACTATTAGCCATGAGAGTAAATTAGATAATTGTGCTGGATTGTTGGAACAAGCACTTGAGCATTTTAACGTGCTTGGCGAAAAGTTAGGCTTAGTGATGCTGCAGCTTCCTGCCAGCTTTTCTCCTGCCCAACTACCCAGTTTGCAGCATTTTATTGAGCATTTCCCCTCACATTTTTCATTGGCTGTTGAGCTTAGACATCTTGAATTTTTTGCTAAGGGTGAGGCTGAGATCGCGGTTAACCGATTATTTAAAATGCATCATATTGATCGAGTAATAATGGATACACGGGGCTTATTTGCTTGTGCTGCAGAGCAATATCCAGCGCATGAGAGCGCACTTATTCGCGAGGTACAAGCTAAAAAGCCTAGGGTGCCTACTCATGTGATAGCCACAGCACAAAGGCCAATTGTGCGCTTTGTAGGACAAACAGATATTGCCCAGACAAAACCCTATTATCGACCTTGGCTGCATAAAATTAAACAGTGGTTGGATGAAGGAAAACATCCAACCTTGTTTTTCCATATGCCAGACAACAAAGACGCCCCTTGGCTAGCGCAGTCATTCGTTGAGGATTTTAATCAATTGTATCCTCAAAATGCTCTGCCAAATTTAAGCTTGGTTAGTCATCAGAAAGAACAAAAAGACTTATTCTGAATCCTACTTTCACTTTACTTTTGTCTGGCGGATCGACCTTTTATTTGGCTCTTTTTTCATTACAAAGGTGGTAAGTACGAAGTAGATAAACAAAACAAAAATCAGTGTTAAACCCATACTGCCTCCTCCAGAGGTCTCTGTTGGCGTTGCACTAGTCGCTGACTTTAGCAACATTACACTGATTGTTGCATAGTCGCTTAGTTGTCCATCCGACACCTCAACAGAAAAAGTGACTTGTCTGTCTTCAGTGAGTGCAGGAGCCACAAAAGAAACGACCGCAGTACTGGCATTGATCAGGCTAAGCACAGGTCCCTCTGTTTGCGTCCAAAGGTAAGTCAGACTGTTTTGATCAGGATCACTTGAACTCGCCGCGGACAACTCAACCGTGCTACCTGCATCGGCCGACCCGGTCAACAAACTTATATTGGCTGTAGGGGGCTGGTTGGCCTTAACATCAAAGGTTAGTGAGGCAGTGTTCTTTAAGCTGGGGTTGCCATCATCAGTCGCTTGAACGCTAATAGTATAAGAGCCTGCTAGCAAATTTATCGGCTCAAAACTAAGCTCTAGGTCATTAATATTCGCACTGCTCAATGCAGATGTTTGCCAATCAAGTACAAAGCTGTCTTGTGCATTCGCATCACTTACCTGTGCGGTAATAGTCACCAAGCCATTAGCAGACTCAATCTGAGTGACTTCAATACCATTTTGTTCAAGTTTTAGCGTGATAACAGGGGCTATATTCACCTCTTGATCATCAGCACAACCTACTTCATCCACATTCGACCCAATCGATGTAGCAGGACATAAATCATTGGCATTAAGCACGCCGTCAGCATCGTCGTCTAGATCATTGGCAGTTGATTCGTCGCAGTAGGCGAAATCGTTAGTCTGGGTCTGGGTACAATGCGCAACATAGTCCACTTCCATCGTCGCTTTATTAAGTGTTGGGTCAACGCTTCCACCTAAGTTGCCGCCAATAGCCACATTTAATAGAACAAACATAGGCTCTTTGTACTGTGCGCAGTTAGTTACATCATGACTGGTGACCAGTATGTCATCAATAAAAAATTCGATCGTAGTGGCTGAACGTTCAATCGCATATTTGTGCCATTGACTTACGTCAGCAGAACCGCCGGGATAATTATACAGAGCCTCAGAACCGCAACCGCTGGTGTTAAAAAAGTTGGTGATGTAACTGTCTGGCCGATTAGAAAACCACTCCCAAACGTCAATTTCACCTGCCCCAGGATTAGGCCAATTAATGAAGTCATTATCATTTTTCTTAGGATCCTCAGCAATACGATTTTCGAGCATCCAGAAAGCGGGCCACGTACCCCTTTCTAGATTTAAAAAACGGATGCGAGCTTCCACACGGCCATATAAAAACTCGGCTTTGTCTTTGCTGTTTAAACGACCTGAAGTCCAACTTTTTTGTTGCCCGCCTAGACCAACACAATTAGTCGTTTGGCGACGTGCGATAATTTTTAGCGTGCCGTCTGATACTTCATAGTTCCTGTCTGCTGAACTATCATCGTCGGTGTAACATTGAATTTCGTTGTTATAGTTGGCTTGAATTTGCGCAGTCCAATTTTGTAAATTAACCCCGCTGCCCGAAAAGCTATCAATCCATTGCACCTGCCAACCAGCAATAGCGCCGTGATTAACGCCTAAGAGGAATAAACCTAACAAGCCAGTAAGTCGCTTAGTCACCTTACTCTTATTACTTAAAAATTTTGAAATCATACATACTTCTCTTGCTGAAAAGGCTTACAACTTATTGTTGTAAGCCTTTAACTAGTCATCCATTAACTAAATTAATCACTAGCTAAGTATTAATTGCCAAACGTGACATTGTCGAAGTAAGTAACAGTGTCACTTGCTCTTCCCGCAGTATTGAAATCAGGAAAAATAATCAGTTGGTCAATATTAATCGCCTCAGTCAATCCAATGTAGCCAGAGAAATCAAAGCTTAATTCCTCCCATTGATTGACCAAAGTATTAGCCACTTTTATCTCAGGCTGAGCACCACCATTAGCTATTGCAAACTTAATACCCACATCGCTAATAACTGTTTTATAGACCATTATTTTTATGGTGCTGTTAGTACTATCTAAGGTAAACGTTGCTATATCACCATGGGCTGTTTCAGTGCCGGCCCAAGGTTGACCTGTTTGACGAGCAGTAAATTTAGCTACCGTATTGGAAGTATTGATACCTGCACTGTCTGGATTGCTAACAAATTCAACAGCAGGGTTGTCATCATTTTCAAATACAGCCCAAGTGAAACCAGTATTGCCTGAACCGCCATTTTCGAAATCAACTGTCACAGGAGCACTGCCATCACCGCCGCCGACATCTCCGCCACCACTGGCCGTGGTCTCAGTTACACTGACATCATCAATATTAACAATACCCGTATCTGCACCTAAGTCGAACAATACACGACTGTTTGCATCACCAAAACCAGTTGTTGTGATGGTGTAGGTAAAAGTCTGCCATGATGTGGTTAAGGCTACTGTTTCCGTCACATTGGTCCAAGGGTCTGCATTTAGTCCTAAACCGGCCAGTATGTTGCGGTCAATCGAGGCTTTTGCCTTGAAGGTTAATTCATAACTAGTATTTTGACTTAGCGTCATCACTTGACTTAAGTTTACATCCCAAGGGTTACCAGCTGTTAACACCTCTGCTTGAAAAACGTTATTGGCGCCATCAGCGACCACGTTTACCGCGCCAATCCAGCCACTTGTGCCTGATTCAAAGTCACCATTGCTTACTAGAGGTGAGCCATCTCCACCACCTCCTGTACCACCAGCCCCATTGCTCGTAAAAGTAAGGTTGTCTAAATATGTCACAGCATTACTTGTTCTGCCGTCTACCATATCGGGGAAGATGGCAATCCCTGAAATACCGGTATTTTCAGGCAAACCAATTTGCGAGGTAAAATCAATCGTAAGTTCTTCCCACTCGTTAATTTTGGTATTAGTAGCAGTTAGTTCGCCATGTGAGCCGTAACCGTCACCATTGAATTTTTCAAATTTAACGCCTACTGGACTTATTTTGTCTTTGTATACCCAAATCTTAACCAGCGCATTACTGGCAGAAAGGGTAAATGGCTGAACTTGATGAGTAACAACACCGGCATATTTCCCACAACAAGGATCTGAGGCTAAAGGCGTAAGCTTAGCTACACCCGTTGAGGTATTGCCCACTAGACTGGGGTTAGTAACAAATTCTAATGCGGGTGAGGGATCACCATTTTCGAAGGCTTCCCAATTTGTTTGTTCAGCTTCCGTTCCCTCAAAATCAATACCTTGAGTAATATCAATGACTAAGCTACCACCGCTAATATTTGAACCGTAGTTTCCACCACCATCGAAAACACTTAAGTTATCAATATAATACTCAGCACCGTTGCCTGATCCCCAAACTGGAAAAACCATAAACAAATCAATGGCACTAGTATCAAGTCCCGCAGCGGCTAAATTTGCTAGATTAAAAGTATAGGTCTGCCATGTATTTAGGACTGGAGTCGTATGACCTTCTTGACTGCTGGATAAATTAACTTCAGCATTGCTTGCACCACCATTACTTTCAACTTTGAATTTCCAATCAACTACGCCAGCATCTGGCAGTTTCGTCAGTTTCAGGTCAAAAGAGACGGTGCCACTAGGAGTAATACTTGTAGCATTGAATGGGCTTCCCCCAACTGCACCATCATCAGCGCGCGCGGTAAACCCAACTACAGTACTGCCACTAATAGTAAATTCAGTGACCTGATCGTGTGCAGCATCATCTGTGACTAAGCCCGGCGTTGTGCTACCACAACAATCCCACGCAGCCCACTGAGGCAGGGCTGTATTTTCAAACACCACTAAGGCAACATTAGACGCACTCGCTTCACTTACTGTAATAGTAAAGTTATGGTTTGTTGAATCACTGCCATCACTAACCAACAGTTCAATACTAAAATCACCAGTAACATCCGGCGTACCCGATAGTACACCTGTTGCCGCATCAAATTGAGCCCATGCAGGCAGAGCTGCAACTGACGACATCACCAAAGTATCATTTTCAGCATCAGAAACGGTCATTGTATACGAATATGCCGTTCCAACTTTTGCACTAGTGAGTGCAGTACTGGTAACAGCTGGGGCTGAGTTTGGAGCGACGAAGGCCGATACCTCTAGTGAAAAGGTCTGACTGACCACTTCACTGCCATCAGAAACACTTAGTACAATAGAATGGGTGCCGACGTCGGCTGTTGCCGGTGTACCGCTTAGCACTCCGGTTGTGGCATTAAAACTTAACCATGAAGGCATGCTGCCGACACTAAACGTTAAGGTATCACCATCACTGTCAGTTGCTGCTATGGTATAAGAATAACTCTCTCCTTCAATGACGGATAAGCTGGCTGAACTTGTGACGACAGGACTTGCATTAGTGGGGGTTTCATCAATTGGTGTATCATCGCTAGAGCCGCAAGCTACCAAGGATGTTGATATAAAGACAGCGAGCAACGTTTTATTGAAAGAACCAATACCATGTTTTGTTTTCATTAAATTTTCCTTAACTAAACAGCAAATCAATATAAACCGAGTTTGCTATCTATAAAAATAGGGGTAGCGAAATGCAGTCAGTCTTTAGCCTTATTGCTAACAACGATTGAGTGAACATTCGTTGTTTGCGACAAGTCTAAACACAAGTCTGATTACCAAACACTAAGTGAGTCAGCAGGTAAGTGGTGAATAACCAGCCACCTCAAATCAATAAAATATTTGACCGAATACGCATTAAACTTAAAAATCCAGAGTATTCAGCGGCAGCTCTTATTGCTAAAACGTTACCTGTGCTTTTAACTGTAAAAGCCAAGTACTGACAGGCTTCAACCATGAATTACATCATAATGTAAGCGCTTACAACAAAAGTAAAGCAAGGCGCTAACAATAGCAACATTTTTTTAACAGTTGAAAAGTGATAACAGCAAAAATACTTTAAGCTACTGTTTTGTATGGATTTAAAAAAACACAAAAAAACCTACTAAAAAGGTAAAAAAATGAGACCGTTTACATTATGGTGCCATTTACCAAAGCTATGAACATAAAAAAAGCCACTGTAATAAAATTACAGTGGCTTTTTTAAGCCTAAGTTTCTAGCTCTGGTTTTTAAGCATATCTATCTAAATAAGACCTTTTCTTGTTTAAACCAATACACACAAAAGCCGATTAAAGCCCCTGCAATAAGCACCGTTGAGCCAAATATTGCAATCAATTGGTAATAGTCCATCGTGCCTTTGACTAACTCTTTCATAGCTAATGCTACATTTGTTAACGGCACCCAAGCCCATCCACCTTTTAATTCCACCCCAGGCAACAAGGCCAAAATAACCGGAATAATGACAAAAATCACCAGCGGCCCCATATAACTTTGAGCCTCTTTAAAACTCTTGGCATATATTGAAATACTAAGCAGTACCGCAGCAAAAATGGCGACCACTGGCACCAACATTAAAAAGATCAGGATAAAATCAATCACGCCTATTTGTCCCATAAAATCAGCTACAAATTTAACGGCCATGCCTTGACTGAGTACTAAGCCCCAGCCTGCCATACTGGCAACGGTGATAAGGGCTGTCATGGTGCCGGCAAAGGCAATGGTAAAAAACTTCCCAAATACAATTTTATTTCTATCGATAGGTGAAATTAACAAGGTCTCTAAGGTGCCTCGTTCTTTTTCCCCAGCCCCAATATCCGTGGCCGGAAACATGGCGCCTTGTAAACACAAAATAAACAGCAGATACGGCAGCATTCCACCAATTTTTTCACCCCAGTTTTCACGATCATCCGCGGTATTAATTTTTTCTAGTACAATAGGCTCAAGTAGGGCTTGCTGTTGATTTGCATCAAGTCCCAAGCTGGCAAAGGCCAGAAGTTGAGAGGCATCAGCTTGCTCTTTAACAATTTCATTTACTCTTTGGTAAACCAGATTCAGTCCAGCGTCATTTAAATACAACTGAATCGTTGACTGGCCATTACCTAGCACTTCCTCACTATAAGACGATGGAATAATCAATACAAAATCAATAGTTTCGTTACGAATAAGGCTGGTGTAATCACTCTGGGAACCGATATCAACCTTTTCAAATTTCGCTGGTTGCTCTAATTTTTCGGTGATAATCGGCGCATATTCCCCACCAACCACCGCATATTTAAGCACCTTAGTTTCAGCCTTTTCAATGGCTTGTTTGGTGACAAAAGCCACACCACCAAAGATCAAAGGAAATATTAATAGGGGTAAGGCGATCATAAAAAACAAGGTTTTTTTATCGCGAACTAACTCTTTCAACTCTTTTAAAAATACTAACCACATAACTCACTCCTTAAATATTTGCAGTTGGGCTTTGAATACTGGCCATAAATGCTTGATGCAAAGATCCATCAGCGAGTGCTCTAAATGCTGTAGTATCTCCATCAAACATGGTGAGGCCTTTGTCAATAACAACTACTTTGTCACATAGTTCATCTACTTCATCTAAATGATGAGTTGAAAAAATAACCGGTGTACCTTGCTCTTTTAAACGCCTGATAAAGTCCAACACCGTTTGGGTTGCCATTATATCTAGCCCAGTTGTAGGTTCATCAAGGATCACAACTTCAGGCTCGTGCACCACTGCACGTGCAATTGCAGTCTTTTGTTTCATCCCGGTTGAATAGTTTTCACAGCGACGGTCAAGAAAGGTATGCAAGTCCAGTAAGTCAGCCAATTCTTCAATCCGCTGTGCTGTTTTATTAGCAGATAAACCATGCAGCTGACCAAAGTACTCGATATTTTCCCGCCCAGTGAGTCGGCCATACAAACCGGTTGAACCAGACAAAAAACCAATTTTTTGACGAGCCAACAAAGGCTTGGTCAATACATTTATGCCATTAATGGTCAGACTACCTGAATCGGGTTTCAAGGCCGTAGACAACATACGTAAGGTTGTTGTCTTACCTGCCCCATTTGGCCCTAACAAGCCAAGAACTTGACCTTGCTCACAACTGAAAGATACATCCATAACTGAATGAAAAAAGCGCCCTTTCAAACGAGGATCTTTCTTTTCTTGTTCACTCAGTTTTTTAGGATTTTCCACCTTAAATTTTTTAGCTAATTGCAAAATTTCTATCATTCCATTTCCCTTAAAAGATTGTGACCTTTCTAACATCAGTAACAGATTGAATTTATTACACAAGAAAGTAAAATAAACTATGTAACAATCATCTATTATTGCGACACAGATATAATAAGCCAATATACGTGAAATCGGCCTTTAGAAACACCAATGAGAAACACCACATGGAATCCCTTAGTAATCCCTTTCAAGCCTGTAAAAATATTGTACTCAAACCTAATGGTGTGTTTGCAAAAATAAAAACAACCGACAATTGGTCATGGGTGCCATTTTTTCTGGTGGCGGGTGCAACCTTTTTGACTATCTACAGTTATCTTAATGTGGTCGACGTAAATTGGTTTATCGACTCGATGCTGCAACTTATTGCAAAAGATGTCAGTCCCGCAGAGGTTAAAGCGATGCGCGATGGCATGGAACAAGGCAACGTTCTATTATTTAGCTTAAGTTTAGGTTTGATGTTTAAAATTGTGTTGTTTAATGCCTTTATGGCGGCCTATTTGAATCAATGCGCTAAAATGGACGAAGAATGTGTTCAAGGCTTTACCGATTGGTTTGGTTTTTGTTGGTGGATCAGTTTACCTTTAGTCGCGGTACAACTTTTGACCTGCGTCGTTATATGGTTTTCTCAATCACCGCAATTATCCCAAACCGTATTGGAACTAACTTCATTGGCCTTCATTTTTTCAGTTGATATACGCTCTCCTTGGTTTGGTTTATTTGAGTCACTCAAATTAGAATACATTTGGATCATATACTTAACCACTGTCGGTTTAAGCCAGTGGACAAGCCTAGCAAAAAAACAAATTTATCGGATTGCAATTGGACCTTATGTGCTTATCTGGGGTCTTTGGTTGCTGCTACTGTTGTTTTAAGCTATTTGACAAGTAAAACTGATTTGGGTCGAAAATAATCAGTATTTTGATAAAACGCATCTTGTTTATTTTCCCTGTAGTATCCGGGTATCCCCAATAAGGGAATGGGAAATAGTGGTTTTTTTTGACCAAACAGATTGCTTTGACTAATTTGCCTGAACAGTTTGTCATCCAGCACACTGCGCTGCTGATTGCAGGGCAATTGACTAAAACCTGAGTCTACTGTCAGTCCCAGCCACTTTCCCGTTAAGCCGATAAAAGGATGTAATAACATTTCTAAATTTGCATGACCAAAGACAACACTGTGTATTTTTTCACTCCATAATGCTCGATGTACTACAAACACAGAATGCCATTGATGCTGGCTCAGTGCTTCAAGTAAAAACTCAAAGCCTTCTTCGACCGCTAAAATAACCCCGCACTCATCAAAATGAGTCAGGTTATTGCGTCTTAGTGTGCGGGGATTAAGTCCATATTGATTAATATCTTCAATATGTTGCTGATTAAGCAGTGCTTTAGTCTTCGGGAACTGCAGCCAAATCAGACCATTAAATAAGTCATGCCAGCTATCTGCTCGCGTGGGCACACGTTTGTGTTGATAAATAGTCTGCTCATAATATTCATCACTTTCAATTAACTGTGATTGGCAGACAAAATCAGGGCAAATTAGAGAGTCAGCTAAAATTTGGTTTTTTAATTGATTCAAGCCCAGTGCATTGGGCCATTGAGTAAATTGCTCTAAATTAAAAAGGCCAGTTAATTGTGCAAAGGGCAATGTCGTTTGCTGAGCGACTAAGGGCGCGTTCCAATTCGATGTCATAGGCTAAATAAAAAGTTTAAGTCGCAAGTTATAAGGCAGTATAATGCGAAGCCACTATAACTATAAGAGTAATGTATGAAACTTTACAACAAAACCGGCTTGCTGCTGCTGGGGTCCCTGTTACTAAACCTCGGATGTTCAAAACAAGCAGAAACAGTTACTCCAGAATCTGATAATTTCCTCAGCGTTTACGAACAGATTAATAGCGCAGATATAAAACGCCATATGCAAATCCTAGCCTCTGACGAATTTGAAGGCCGCTCACCTACCAGTAAGGGTGAGCAGTTGACCTTAGATTATTTAAGCACTGAATTGTTGGCGCTAGGTTTACAACCGGGTAACGGCGATAGCTTTTTACAAGCCGTTGATTTAGTCGAAATAACCGCCGCTCCTGATATGACTTTACACATTGGAGAAAACCAGTTTACCTATAAACAAGATATGGTCGTCTCCACTAAGCGAGAAAAAACCAGTGTCGAGCTTAAGGACTCAGAGTTAGTTTTTGTTGGTTTTGGTGTCAATGCCCCTGAATATGGTTGGAACGATTACGAAGGTATCGATGTTAAAGGCAAAACCGTAGTGATATTAGTGAATGACCCCGGTTTTGAAATGCCCCAAAGTGGTAAATTTCAAGGTACAACGATGACTTATTATGGTCGTTGGACATACAAATATGAAGAAGCAAGTCGCCAAGGTGCCGCCGCTGCTATTATTGTGCACGAAACAGTGCCCGCTTCTTATGGTTGGTCGGTAGTGGCCAATAGTTGGAGTGGTCCACAATATAGTTTGGTCAGTAAAGACGGTAATGCGAGTCGGGTTGCGGTTGAAGGATGGCTTACTACTGAGGCTGCGCAAAAGGTATTTGCCGACGCAGGATTAAATTTTGCGGAACAAAAGCAGCTCGCCTTAGCGGGCCCCCATCATCAAACATTAGCGTTAAAAGCGTCAGTGACGATTAACAGTAGCCTAAAAAAGTCGACCAGTTATAACGTTCTGGCAACGCTGCCCGGAGTGACTCATCCCCAAGAGCACATAATCTACTCAGCACATTGGGATCATCTCGGAAAGGACAGTAGTAAAGACGGTGATCAAATTTATAATGGTGCCCATGACAATGCTACCGGCGTAGCGGCGAATTTAGCACTAGCTAAAGCCTACTCTGCACTCAGTGTAAAACCGCAGCGTTCGGTGAGCTTTTTGTTTGTAACCGCCGAAGAACAAGGCTTGTTAGGTTCTAAATATTATGCAGAACATCCCATTATTCCTTTAAAAGACACGGTCGCAAATATCAACATGGACGCTTTAAGTGTATTGGGGCGTACCAAAGATGTAGCAGTGGTCGGTATGGGAAAATCTGAACTTGAAAATTATTTAGCTAAAGCGGCAATGCGCCAAAATCGTATACTGGTGCAAGAAAGTCGTCCTGAAGCAGGGATTTATTTTCGCTCAGACCATTTCAGCTTTGCGCAACAAGGTGTACCTGCTCTGTACGCTAAAGGTGGCGATGAGCCCATTGATGAAGCCACGGCTAAATATCGCAAACGCACTAATGTGATTGTGACAGGGTGTTATCATCAAGTGTGCGATCAATTTCGTGACAATTGGGACTTAAGCGGCATAGTAGAGGATGGGCAATTGCTATTTGAAGTTGGCTACATGTTAGCTAATTCAGAAGATTGGCCCAAGTGGAGCCCCACCAGCGAATTTCAACGTAAACAATAAGACAGTTACGTAAAATAATAACTGGCAAGGCCACAAACCTTGCCTTTTTTAAGGGCCAATTTGTCGATAAAAGCAGCAATAAACCCGCGTTATACTTTGCGATAATTAGCTAGTGTAAAAAAATTACAGTTTCCGCTTGCTTTTTTCGCTCAGGCTGGCAAATTCAAGGGCGCGAAAGAATGAATAAAACCAACAACTTCACGCGATCCTAGGGGTTCATTAAGCACTATCCGCCAATGTAACCAGCTATTTTATCTAACCCGCAACTCAAGAGAAACTTTTTTATGTGTGGTATTTTCGGCATTCTGGACATCAAAACTGATGTGGCAGAACTTAGAACACAAGCGTTAGAGCTTTCCAAATTGCTGCGCCACCGTGGCCCTGATTGGTCAGGTATATGGAATAATAATAATGCCATTTTGTGTCATGAACGTTTGGCTATCGTCGACGTTGATACAGGCGCTCAACCTTTAATTAGCCGAAATAATAATCAGGTATTAGCGGTTAATGGTGAAATATACAATCACAAAACCCTTGAGAAAAATTTAAGCACTCCATACGACTTCAGAACCAAATCAGACTGTGAGGTTATCCTACCTTTGTATCAACAAAAAGGTGTCGAATTTATCGACGAGCTTGAGGGTATGTTTGCTTTTGTCCTGTATGACGAAGAACAAGATGCGTTTTTGATAGCGCGTGACCATATGGGCATTATACCCCTTTATACAGGCTATGATGAACATGGCAATATGTATGTTGCCTCAGAAATGAAAGCCTTAGTACCTGTTTGTAAAACCGTGCAGGAGTTCCCCCCTGGGCATTACTTATGGAGTAAAACTGGGAAGTTAACTGAATATTATAAACGTGATTGGATGGATTACGAAAACGTCAAAAATAATCCGACCAATCTTGATGATCTTAAGGTTGCTTTTGAAAAAGCAGTCAAAACTCATTTGATGTCTGACGTGCCCTACGGCGTATTGTTGTCGGGTGGATTAGATTCATCCTTAGTATCTGCTGTCGCCGCCAAATATGTTGCTAAGCGCGTTGAAGATGAAGATAAGTCAGAAGCCTGGTGGCCACGACTTCACTCTTTTGCTGTCGGTTTAGAAGGTGCACCTGACCTGATTGCCGCACAAAAAGTAGCTAAAATGATCGGCACTGTGCATCACGAAGTGCACTTTACTGTGCAAGAAGGTCTTGATGCTATTCGCGACGTGATTTATCACATTGAAACCTATGATACGACTACCATCCGAGCTTCTACTCCTATGTATTTGATGAGTCGTAAAATTAAAGCTATGGGTATCAAGATGGTATTGTCTGGTGAAGGGGCTGATGAAATTTTTGGTGGCTATTTGTATTTCCACAAAGCCCCTAATGCCAAAGAATTTCATGAAGAAACTGTGCGTAAACTCAAACGTCTGCATATGTTTGATTGTGCCCGTGCCAATAAATCCACCTCGGCTTGGGGAGTTGAAGGTCGTGTACCTTTCCTTGATAAAGAATTTATGGACGTGGCAATGCGTTTAAATCCGCAGGACAAAATGTGTCTTGATGGCAAAATGGAAAAATGGGTGCTGCGCAAAGCGTTTGATAATAACGAATATTTACCCGCCGAAATTTTATGGCGACAAAAAGAACAATTCAGCGATGGCGTTGGTTATTCATGGATTGATTCTTTAAAAGAATTTGTCGAAACTCAGGTGACTGACCAGCAAATGGCCTCAGCAGCTTTCCGTTTCCCGATCAATACTCCGGATACGAAAGAAGGCTATTATTACCGCACCATATTTGAAGGCTACTTTCCTCAGGAAACCGCCGCTAAGTGTGTGCCCAGTGGAAAATCTATCGCATGTAGTACAGTGGAAGCTCTTGAGTGGGATGCAAGCTTTAAAGCCAATGCTGACCCCTCTGGACGCGCAATGCGCAACGTACACTTGCAAGCGTCCAAATAACACGCTGCGTTTACATTAAAAAGCCAGCGAATATCGCTGGCTTTTTTGTTTTTCCAGCCCCATTGCTAAACTCAGGTTTATTGAATAACAGGCTCTGTATTTTCAAACCACAGCTCTTTGCGATGCAAAGGGGTTTTAATCGGCAGATAAGTATTTTGTAATTGATAAAACGTGCGTTTATCTAATTCGGATTTATCCAGATAAGCCTGATGCTCTTCTAAAAATAATTCATCAAATTTACCGTTTTGAATCGCTTTTTCTAAGCCGATGCGGATAAGGTTGGCTAAGGGTACGCTGTTTTTATTAACAAAATAATACATTGCAGCCGGATATCGCACACCCAATTTAGACTCAACCACAAAATCATTGGCTGGATTATCCGTTTTCATTTCTTCCCAAATTTCCACCACAGAGCGTGGGAAAAAATCACCTTGCGCATTCGCTAACATTTTAAATAATGCGCTATGATCTGTGGCGGTAATGACATCAAAACCATTAGCTTGTAATATCTTGGTATCAGGCCAATCGCTACCTTGTATAGGATTAAGCTTCAGTAAATGATCTAAATTTTGGATATATTTAAAACGTGAATCCATATCTTTGCGGATGATGAAAACTCGCCATCCTATCAGGCCCTTGTAGATAGGAATTCGAATAGGCAATAATTGTTCTTCCCTTTGCTCATCCGTCATACTCCACACTACGTTGACTTCGCGATTATCCATTAAACGTTTTAGCGCTTTACTCTGTGGCATAATACGATCAGAGGCAATCAAGCGATAATTAACCCCTGTTTGATCCAATGCTAAGGCCAACAGTTTTAGTGGATAATCAGAGCGCCTATCACTCTCTGACAGTGGTCGAGGATAGTTAATTCGCCAAGATGCAGCAAAACTATCAACACTTGTTAACATTAATAACAGTAAAACTACGCAAGTTTTAATCATCAAAGTCTCAATTCAGTGGGTAACATTGTTTTCAATTGCTGGTGATCATCATCAACAACTGTAACGATAATCATAAGTTGGCCGTCTTCCGTCTTTTGTAAAGTATAGGAAGCCGCCCATGTAATTATAACCTCATTGTGACAGTCCATTAATCGCCAACGAATATTGGTGAAATATAAAGAATCAGATAAACGCAGTATTTGATTTATGATAGGCAAAAAACTCGTTATACCCTGCATTGCCAAAACCTCGCTAAAACCCATAAAAAAGTTTTCTAACTCTTTTTTGGAATTAAGTACGCGTTTATTTTGCTCACCAATAATAATATTCGGCACAACACAGTAGTTTGCCGCTAGCGCCGGCTTGTCTTGCAAAAAAGTGCCAGCAAAATCCATCAAAAACCGGCTTAATTCATCCTTCTCCAATATAGTCACAATATTCCTATTCTATGCCGATAAACTTATGAGTTTGCAATGACAAGCGCCAATTACGCTCAATACACACTTTAATAGCCAGCTCAGTCGCCCGTTTTTGCTGACTAATAGGTTGTAAATAAATCACAGGTTGTGGTTTATCTTCTAACAAGATTAAAGTTTGATCTAATTCTTCAATATGTTTTTCCATGGCAATGGGATGTTTTATCTCATTTGCTCTTTGCATAGCACTAGCTAAGACTTTTCTTCCCCCTGGCATATTGACCTTAGGCGACACGGTAACCCAAGTATTTTCATGAGTGAGAACTTCATACGTGCCACTAGTTTCTATTTGCACCGAATAACCTAAGGAGATTAAACGACTCGATAGAGGGATTAAATCATACATACAAGGCTCACCGCCGGTAATAACCACATGTTTAGCGCGGTAGTTTTGCTCGGTAAACAAAGCCAGTAATTGTTCTACTGTATGATTAAACCAATGAGACGACTCGCCCTGCTCAGCCATGACAACAGGCCCACTGCGCTCTAATTGACTATCAAGGGTCCAAGTATGTTTAGTGTCGCACCATGGGCAGCCAACCGGACAACCTTGGAGGCGCACAAAAATAGAGGGCACGCCGGTAAAGCTGCCCTCACCTTGAATAGATTCAAAAACTTCATTTATTTTGTACTGGCTCAATGCCCTTCCTTATTTGTGTCAGGTTTTCGTCACTGGTCTATGGGAATTACTTTATAGATGACTTAAGATCTTAACCAATTGTAGTTAGATAAAGAAGCTAAACATGACAGCAACTAAAGTAGTAGTGATATTTTCTGGTGGAATGGATTCTTTCACTGTATTAAATATGGCCGTAAAACAAGGTTTCGACGTGTACGCCTTGTCTTTTGATTATGGGCAAAGGCATAAAAAGGAGCTCGACTATGCCGCTCAGGCTTGCCACAACTTGAAGGTTAAACATAAGATCATCGATATTTCAGCTATAAATGAACTGATTGGTGGTTCGTCATTAACGGCTGATATTGCAGTAGCAGAAGGTCACTATGAACAGGAGAATATGCTTACCACTGTAGTGCCTAATCGTAACATGATTTTATTATCCATGGCGGTAGGTTACGCGGTTTCGCTAGGGGCAAACAAAGTCTATTACGGTGCTCATTCGGGTGATCATGCAATCTACCCTGATTGCCGCCCTGAATTTGTCGAACGGATGAATGATGTTTGTGCTATTGCTAATTACGAAGCGGTAGAAATTGTTACACCTTTCTTACATGACAGTAAAATAACGATTCTTACTACTGGACTCGAGATGGGTTTAGACTATGGTCAAACGTGGACCTGTTACAATGGCCGAGAATTGGCCTGTGGTAAATGTGGCGCTTGCCAAGAGAGGTTGGAAGCCTTTGCACAAAATGGAAAGACGGATCCTTTGGATTATGAAGTCTGAGATGCGAGAAAAAGCACTAAATTAGTATTATAAGATTTCAACAAAAAAGTCCTCTCCCGAGGACTTTTTTGTTGGTATATCATTTATGCGCTAGTTGAGCGAAACTCGGTGCTCGTAGCTCGTAGCTCAAAGCCTATTTCTTATCCACTTGCTGAATAAAGTAACTCACTTCTTTAATAAGATGGCGCAGAACTGGGTTTAGACGGGTGTTTTTGCCGTTCATTAAAAACAGCTCATGTTTAAATTCAAACATACTGCCTCCCACTGGAACTAGACCCAAACCTGCACCTTGATTCAATAATACGTAGTCTGGCAGCAAGCCTACATACTCACCCGTCATAATAGCGGATAAACATGCATCGAATGAATCAGAAAAGGTTTGTATAGCCATACGTCTATCATCAGAAATATAGTTGGCTGAAGACAAGCCTGAAATACCGATTGCTGGGTAATCTTCAATACGCACGCCTTTTGGTAAGGGCTCTTTGTATTTAGCTAAAGCATGCGAAGGTGCACAGTACAAACGTCCATGGCAAGTCACACTAGTTGTGTGAAAGGTCACCGATTCTGGCTTTAACATATCGTAAGTTGACAGCACCAAGTGGCACTCCCCCGATAACGCCACATGCTCGACTTCGTTATACAAGCGAGTTTGTATATTGACATGAATATCAACAAACTTTTTCATGGTACTTTTAACTGCTTTACTGACAGCCAAATGATAGGAAAGCGGTAAACCGGCCATCATAACCAAAGTAATGTGGCCAGAGTAATCATCATGTAAACTTTTGAGGTTAAACACGAAATTGTCAAAGGCATTAAATATGCGTTTGGTTTCTTGAAAAACCACCTCACCTTCTTTGGTCATTTGAAAGCCACCGCGGCCACGATGACATAAAACCAAGTCTAAACGCTCTTCTAACTTCTTAATAGCGGCACTAATATTCGGCCGTTGCATACGCAATACAGGCTCGGCAGCGGTAAAACCATTACATGACGCTACAGCATAAAAAACGCGTAATAGTTTGATATCGGATTCTTGCAGACGGTTCAACATACTCAGCACCACTTATAGGTATAATTATTGATACTAAACTACATCTTAGAAAAGTGATAGCCTCAATACAATGAAAATTTTAGGTGTTCGGGCTGTATCAGCCCGATATTGCGTTTATTAGGATAACTTAACCAGTTGTTGTCGATACATTTCGATTTCGTCACGCAGGTTAGCGGCTTTTTCAAACTCTAACTCTTTAGCAAATTTAAACATTTGCTTTTCAAGCTCACTGATTTTTTGCATTAGTTGCGAGGTGTTCATTGACTTATAACGGCCACTCGACTCCGCCACTTTGCGCAATTTAACCTTACCATCATCCCCACCATCACCCACATCCATAATATCGGTCACGGCTTTATACATCTGGGTAGGTACAATGCCATGTTCTAGATTATAAGCTGTTTGCTTTTCTCGGCGACGGTCGGTTTCATCCATCGCCCGTTGCATTGAACCGGTAATACGATCGGCATACAGAATGGCACGACCTTTAAGATGTCGAGCGGCACGACCAATGGTTTGAATGAGCGAACGGTCTGAACGCAGGAATCCTTCTTTATCAGCGTCAAGAATAGCCACCAGTGATACCTCGGGCATATCCAAGCCTTCACGTAATAAATTAATCCCTACTAATACATCAAATTTACCGATGCGCAAATCACGAATAATTTCTATGCGTTCAACCGTATCAATATCGGAGTGCAAATAGCGCGCTTTTACCCCATGTTCATCTAAATAATCACTAAGATCTTCAGACATACGTTTAGTTAAGGTAGTTACTAACACCCTTTCGTTAACGGCGACACATTTATGAATTTCTGACAATAAGTCATCCACCTGAGTGCCAACCGGTCGAATTTCAATTAATGGATCCACCAAGCCTGTAGGCCTAACAACTTGTTCAACAATATCATCAGGCACATGCTCTAACTCAAATTTACCCGGCGTTGCCGACACGTAAATAGTTTGTGGCGAGATACGTTCAAATTCATCAAATTTTAAAGGTCTGTTATCAAGAGCTGAAGGTAGACGAAAGCCATATTCAACCAAGGTTTCTTTGCGCGAACGGTCGCCTTTATACATGGCGCCAATTTGCGAAACGGTTACGTGGCTTTCATCAATAAACAGCAAACCATCGGCTGGAAAATAATCAATTAAAGTCGGCGGTGGATCACCGGGTGGACGACCTGACAAATAACGCGAGTAGTTTTCAATGCCAGAGCAATAACCTAACTCTTGCATCATCTCGATGTCAAATTGACAGCGTTGGCTAATACGTTGTTCTTCCACCAACTTGTTCACAGATAAAAGTTGCGCACGACGCTCTTTTAATTCAACTTTAATATGTTCAATGGCCGACAAAATCTTTTCACGGGGAGTAACATAATGAGTTTTGGGAAACACTGTTGCTCGAGTAACCGTTTTTTCAACCGCTCCTGTTAGCGGATCAAAAACACTGATACGCTCTATCTCCTGATCAAATAATTCAACGCGAATACCATGGCGCTCAGAATCTGCAGGAAACACGTCAATAACATCACCTCGCACCCGAAAGGTACCGCGCTCAAAGGCCACATCATTGCGTTTATATTGAATTTCTGCCAAACGCCTCAGTATGTCACGTTGATCCATAACGTCGCCCACACGAAAATGCACTAACATTTTCATATAGGACTCAGGATCACCTAAACCATAAATAGCCGACACACTGGAAACAATAATAACATCCCGTCTTTCCATCAATGATTTGGTGGCTGACAGACGCATTTGTTCAATGTGCTCGTTTATAGAGGCGTCTTTCTCAATAAAGGTATCACTCGAAGGAACATAGGCTTCAGGCTGATAATAATCGTAATAAGAAACAAAATATTCTACCGCATTATTAGGAAAGAACTCTTTCATTTCTCCGTACAGTTGTGCAGCTAAGGTTTTATTATGGGCTAGGATTAAGGTGGGCCGCTGCATTTTTTCAATTACATTGGCCATAGTAAACGTTTTACCAGAACCCGTTACACCCAACAAAATCTGCCGAGCTAGCCCATCTTCCAAACCTTCGACTAGGGCTTTAATGGCTTTTGGTTGGTCACCGGCAGGAGAATAATTTGACCTTAATTCAAAAGATCGACTCATTGTTAGGGGTTCACTCATTCAACTCTCACTTGCAATATTTTGTTTTTGATTACGCGCGTAAACCAAATAAAGGCCACACTAGCGACGATAACATTGGCCAATACCGCTGCAACAAAAATTCCTTGTAGATCGAATAGTTGACTACCAATAAAGGCAAAAGGTACGTAAACCACAAAAAGCCGCACAATACTTAATCCCAGCGCAGACAGAGGCAAATGCAAAGCATTAAAAGAAGAGTTAGCTAAAATAATCACACCTTGGCAGCCATAACCTAATGGCACAATAAGCAAAAATAATTTAATTAAATCTGCAACTTCAGCGTCGTCTGTGAATATATTGGCTAAGAAGCCAGCGGAAAGTGCCACCACGACATAGACTGCAATCTGCCAAAACACAATAAACTTAATACTTAAATTAAAGGCCTGTTGCACCCGTTCTAGCTTATTAGCGCCTAAATTTTGACTGATAAAGGGCGGTAAAGACATAGACAATGATAACACCACTATGCTTGCTAAGGATTCCAGTCGACCACCTACCCCCCAAGCTGCAACGGCAACTTGCCCGTAACCTGCAACAAATGAAGTTACAATACCTGCTGCAATGGGGGTAAGCATATTGGCACCAGCAGCAGGTAGTCCGATTTTTAAAATGCCACCACAGCTACGCTTCAATTCTATTAAGGTCAATAATCTGGGCAGCATCAAATGACGTTTGATTGCCAATAAATAAATGATGTAAAACAAACCAATGGCCCAAGCAATCAAAGTCGCAATGGCAGCCCCCTGAATACCAAAAGCCGGAACTGGGCCCCAGCCAAAGATCAATAATGGGTCAAGTACCGCATTGACCAATCCACCAAAAGCCATAATATAGCTAGGCGTTTTAGTATCACCGGATGCGCGCAAAACACTATTACCTACCATGGGCATAGCTAAAAATACGCCTGCGGCATACCAAACATACATATAATCTTTAATATGCACGAGTTCTTGGGCTGTCGCTCCCATAGCGGTGAAGATAGGCTTAATTGAAAATACGCCAACGATAGCCAAAATCACTGCAAGTAAGGCAGACAACATCAGCGCACCGGTAGCGGTCTCTTTAGCCTGTTCATGTAATTTCGCCCCAAGTAATCGGGCAATAACAGCCGATGTACCTATGCCCAGGCCTATGTTCAGACTGATAACTGTAAAGGTAACAGGAAAGGTAAAACTAATAGCAGCTAGTTCATCGGTGCCTAACATCGCGATAAAAAACGTATCGACTAGTCCAAAAGTCATGAGCATAATCATGCCCACAATCATGGGGATGGTCATCGACTTCAAGGTACTTGCTATATCCTGATTTAATAAGTCAGGACCTGAACTAGGGGTTTTATTCAAGTTTGTTCTCACACAGATAAGTAAAATAAAGTTAAGTCAGGCGTATCTTTGCTGCTTCCCTGGAGCACCACCAAATTCAAATCATCCCCTATTACAGCCACAAAACGTTAAGCGATTGATTAAATGTTTATTTTTAACAAACACCAATAATTATGACACTAATGGTACGCGATATCCTTAGCGCAATTATCATTAATTCTGCTTTTAATGACTGAAAAAATCTCAGTTATTTTTTTGAGTAAAGTGTAGCTAAATAGCAACAAAGTTATTCTTCTAAATAATATGCAAGCCCTCTTTTGACTAAATATTTCATTAAAATTACTGTATTTAAGGCTTGACTTTGATGAAAATATTTTTGGAAGTAATGTAAAATAATGATGAATTTATTTTTTCCTTATAAAACAACACACAAGCTAACATGAGTTTGAAATCTAAACTAATACGGGTGAAATAAAAAACCTAAAAACCATAAAAAAACGTATCTAACTGTTTTTTATAGATAATTATTAAATAATGCTTTTTTTAATAATAGCGATTGACAATCATTTGAAACTCAAAACTCTAGTGCAAAATATTTAACCCACAACTTTATCCACAGCTTTCGTGGATAACTAAGTCAGACACAAGTAGGACGTGACCTTGGCTTGAGATAGTCAATATGTTTAGTTGGTAAACACTAACCTTCAGCAAGGCCTCAAAAGGTTACATTTTTGTTAAGCACTGTATACTAAAACAGTACTCAACAAGTTTTTAATATCTTTTAGTTATATGCAGAGAACTAAAAAAACAAAAAATATTGCACTTAATTTGTGCGTCTTACTTGTGCACAAAAACCAAACAAAGTGCTTAAAAAAAAGCCTGCAGTGCAAATAAAAAGCAACAATTGTGCAAGGTTTACACAGATCGTAAAAAGATTGCGGATTTTGTTGTTTTGAGTGTTGACAGTGGGCCACTGTCTCATTAACATTCGCCACCGTTGAAAAACGGCAAATTGAAGCCAATTAATCGGCTCTCAATATAGAAATGTGATTCCCCCTTAGCTCAGCTGGTTAGAGCGACGGACTGTTAATCCGCAGGTCCCCCGTTCGAGTCGGGGAGGGGGAGCCAATCTAGAAAACTGGATCACAGTTTAACAGATGGCTCAGGCAACTAAATTTCTATTAACTCTGTAAAATTCCCCCTTAGCTCAGCTGGTTAGAGCGACGGACTGTTAATCCGCAGGTCCCCCGTTCGAGTCGGGGAGGGGGAGCCACTTCAGTATATCTGACTGCTGGCTTCAATCTTTTAATTCTTGTTTAATCATTCCTTGTTATAGCCCAGTATTTAAAAAATAAAGCTGAATCAGCAATAAAGTTTTGAATATCAAGTTGTTAATACTCATCGAAACCCCGATAATAAAGCTTGTTTAATAAAGCGTAGTAATTTTCTTTATACAATGACTGAATTCTTCTTACTCCTTATCGGCACCGTGCTGGTCAATAATTTTGTATTAGTCCAATTTCTTGGTCTATGCCCCTTCATGGGCGTATCAGGCAAATTGGAAACAGCAATTGGTATGTCCATGGCGACAACTTTCGTTTTGACCTTAGCTTCTCTTTCTAGCTATTTGGTTGAACATTACATTTTGTTGCCACTAGACATTGCTTATCTGCGCACACTCAGTTTTATCTTAGTTATTGCAGTAGTCGTTCAATTTACCGAATTGGTTGTACATAAAACTAGCCCCACCCTATATCGATTGCTCGGTATCTTTTTACCATTGATCACCACAAATTGTGCGGTATTGGGCGTAGCTCTTTTGAATATTAATCAACAACACAATTTTATCGAGTCGGTGATCTATGGCTTTGGTGCTGCCGTAGGATTCTCTTTAGCACTGATATTGTTTTCAGCGATGCGAGAACGTTTAGCTGTAGCAGATGTGCCCGCCCCTTTTAAAGGCGCTTCAATTGCGATGATAACAGCTGGTTTAATGTCTCTTGCCTTTATGGGATTCACCGGTTTGGTGAAGTTTTAATGTCATTAAGCTTGGCAATATTAACCGCACTACTGGCACTGGGAGTAATGGCACTTATTTTTGGTGCGATCCTTGGATATGCGGCCATTCGTTTTAAAGTAGAAAGTGACCCTTTAGTTGAACAAATTGACGAGATTTTACCACAAACCCAATGCGGACAATGTGGTTATCCCGGCTGTAAGCCCTATGCAGAGGCTATTGCTAATGGTGATGACATCAATAAATGCCCCCCAGGAGGCGAAGCCACTATTAAAAAATTGGCGGAACTAATGGGTGTCGAAGCAACATCCTTAGATAGTGCTCATGGCACCGAAGATATCAAAAAAGTTGCCTTTATTCGTGAAGACGAATGCATTGGCTGCACTAAATGCATCCAAGCTTGTCCTGTAGATGCCATTCTGGGTGCCGCAAAACAAATGCACACCGTTATTAGTGATGAATGTACAGGCTGTGATTTATGTGTTGATCCCTGTCCTGTTGATTGTATTGATATGCTGCCAGTTAAATTAAATAGTGCCGCTTGGCGCTGGGAGCTCAACCCAATTCCAATTAAACAAGTAAGTTAAGTGTGAATATGTTCAGTGATTTTGACGACGTAATGAGTAAGTTGAATGCCAACGAAGTGTGGGATTTTCCCGGTGGCGTGCATCCTCCTCAACAAAAACTATTATCTAATCAAACACCCATAGCTCAGTTGCCTATTCCTGCTCGTTTGTTTGTGCCCCTTAAGCAACATATAGGTGTAGAAGGACATATTGTTGTCGAAGTGGGTCAGCATGTATTAAAGGGCCAAGCACTAACGAAAAGTATGAACCCTTTTGCTGTGCCTGTTCACGCGCCAACGTCTGGCCACATTGTCAGTATAGGCTCTCATGTTTCAGCTCATCCCTCAGGCATTGCTGAATTAACTATCGAAATTCAAAGCGATCAACTTGATACTTGGTTACCTCTCAAGCCATTAGCTGATTATCAGAATCAACCTAAAATGGCGGTATTAAGTGCGATTTGTGACAGCGGTATCAGCGGTATGGGCGGCGCTGGATTTCCTACCCACATAAAAGCAGCGCCTAAAAAGAATGTTGAATTTCTGATCATCAATGGTATTGAATGTGAGCCTTATATCAGTTCAGATGACAGGCTAATGCGTGAGCATGCTTGGCAAATTCGCCAAGGTACCGATATTCTAAGTCACTTGTTAGAGCCTAAGGTTGTCATCATTGCCATTGAAGATAACAAACCTGAAGCGATAGACGCGATGCGTTTAGCCTACCGTGAAAACCCCTTATACCGTATTTGCGTTATTCCAACTAAATATCCGGCCGGCGGTGAAAAGCAATTGATTCAGATGCTCACCAACAGAGAGGTACCCAGTGGCGGGCTACCAATGGATGTCGGCGTTATTATGCATAATGTTGGTACCTGCTACGCCATTGCTGACGCTATCTTTAGTGGGAAACCTCTAATACAACGTGTGGTGACTGTGACTGGCCAAGCGGTTAACCAGCGGGGCAATTATTGGACGCTTATTGGTACACCTGTAGAGCACTTACTCAATATCAGTCAGTTTCAAAGCAACAAACAAAAAAAGCCCACGATCATCATGGGTGGACCAATGATGGGATTTACCCTATCCAGTCAACAAGTGCCGGTAGTTAAAATTACAAACTGCATTCTTGTACCTGCAAAAAATGAATTAGCCGGTAATAATGAGCAGGCTTGTATTCGTTGCGGCGCCTGTGCGGACGTTTGTCCAGCCTCTTTGTTACCCCAGCAACTCTTATGGCACGCCAAAGCCAAAGAGTTAGACAAGGCCCAAGAATATAACTTATTTGACTGTATCGAATGTGGCGCCTGTGCTTTTGTTTGTCCGAGTGAAATCCCCTTGGTCCACTATTATCGCATTGCCAAGGCTGATGTCAGAATTGAACAGCAAGAAAAACAAAAATCCGATAAAGCCCGTGAAAGATTTGAAACTCGCGCAGCACGACTGATTGCCGACCAAGAAGCCAGAGACGAAAAGCATCGCCTCGCAGCCGAAGCAAGAAAACAAGCGATGTCACAAACGGGTAATAATGCTGCAGACAGGATCGCAGCCGCATTAGCGCGGGCCAAAGAGAAGAAACAAACTCAATTAAACGACAATGATAATACTGAGTCAGTTAAAGACGTGACTCAGAACGATGCACCAGAAGTTGTCCCACCCTCAAGCAACAACGATCGCGTGCAAGCCGCTATTTTGAGAGCTAAAGCTAAGAAGGCTGCCAGTGCCAACGAAGATAAACCCGTTGAAGCACAAGTCAGTACCCCAGAGGACACCGCTAAAAACGAACGTATACAAGCGGCTATTGCCAAAGCTAAAGCCAAAAAGGCTGCCAGTGCCAACGAAGATAAACCCGTTGAAGCACAAGTCAGTACCCCAGAGCAGACCGCTAAAAACGAACGTATACAAGCGGCTATTGCCAAAGCTAAAGCCAAAAAGGCCGCAAGTGCCAATGACGATAAACCAGTTGAAGCACAAGTCACTACACTAGAGCAGACCGCTAAAAACGAACGTGTACAAGCGGCTATTGCCAAAGCTAAAGCCAAAAAGGCCGCAAGTTCTGGTAGCCGCGGCAGTTCGCAGCAAATAGAAGAAATGGTACACACGCTGACATTAGAACCTGAGTCGACAGCAAACGCCGCTCAACAGGAGGTGACAGAGGCTGAGACAAAGGATGCCAAACAACAGCGCATCGCCACAGCAGTTGCTAAAGCGAAAGCCAAAAAAGGCGAAACTACATTGCTCGATAGTACCTTTGATGAACCAACACCTGCAGATTCTGAACTGACCAGCAATCCATCACAGACCTCTGCAAATATTGATGATGACACTCAAGCTTTGGATGCTAAAAAACGCAGAATAGCCACCGCTGTGGCCAAAGCCAAAGCCAAAAAAGCCGCAGAACAAGCGCTTAAAGATGAAAAACAATGATGATGAATTTAAATCTGGCGAGCTCACCGCACCAGCATAATCGCCGTAATACCGGCCAAGTAATGAGACTGGTTATTTATGCGCTGATCCCAGGCATCATCTTACAAACCTACTTTTTTGGTTTTGGTACCCTGATTCAAATCGCCTTAGCTATTATCACAGCGGTCGTGACTGAAGCCAGCATTCTAGAGTTACGTAAACGTGATTTTGAACGCAGCTTACGTGATTACAGTGCGGTCTTAACGGCAGTATTGTTAGCCATTAGTCTTCCGCCTCTGGCGCCATGGTGGGTTATTGTCATTGGTACGTTTTTCGCTATCGCAATTGTAAAGCAACTGTATGGGGGCTTGGGCTTTAATCTATTTAATCCCGCTATGGCTGCCTATGTTATGTTATTGATTTCATTTCCGTTGCAAATGTCCCAATGGCTGCCACCTCAGAGCTTAGCCCAATATAATAATTCCTTTGTCGATAGCTGGTACACCATATTTACCGGGTTTAGCCAAAATGGCTTAAGCCTTAATCAACTGCGTTTTGGTTTTGATGGCAGCACAATGGCCACTCCCTTAGACACCCTCAGAACTGGATTAGCCAAAGGGCTGACTTATACTGAAAGTCTTGAACACACTATTTTTGACAGCAGCATTTATTCGCTAAACGTTGCATGGTCTTGGATTAGTTGTGCCTTTTTACTCGGCGGTTTGCTACTTATCAAACAAAAAGTCATCAACTGGCATATACCGGCTAGTATGATGCTCGGCATCATTGTCATGGCAAGCATCATGTTTTTAGTTGATGGCGATCATTATGGCTCAGCAATTTTCCATGTATTTAACGGTAGTATCATTGTTGGTGCCTTTTTTATGGCCACTGATCCTGTATCCGCGTCGACCACGAACAAAGGAAGGTTAATTTTTGGTGCGGCAATTGGCATCTGGGTTTACCTTATCCGAACGTGGGGTGGCTATCCCGATGCCGTAGCTTTCGCCATTATTATTATGAATATGGCGGTACCACTAATCGATTATTACACTCGTCCGCGAGTCTATGGCCACAAGACGAAAGCGAGTACAAAATGAGAAAGTCGGTCAGTAAAAATGGGCTTATTTTGGCCATATTTGCCATGCTAACAAGTGGTTTAATTGCTATTACTTACTTTGCTACTCATGAACAAATTGCCCTGCAACAACAAGCTAAGTTACAGGGCATTCTAAATGCTATTATTGCCCCAGGCTCATATGATAACGCCATAGCAAATAATTGTATTAACGTGACTTCATCGGAGTATTTAGGCAGTAAAGAACCCCAGCGTATTTATCGGGCATTTAACAACAATCTTCCTGTTGGGGTAGCGATAGAAACGACTGCCCCCGATGGTTACAGTGGTAAAATTCAGTTAGTTGTTGGTCTGACAGATGATGCACAGGGCAATGTTATCATCACTGGTGTGCGTGTATTAGATCACAAAGAAACGCCAGGACTTGGCGATAAAATCGACTTACGGGTTAATGATTGGATCCTCAGTTTTACCCAAGTTTTATTTAGTCCTGAAACCAGTGAACGCTTTGCAGTTAAGAAAGATGGCGGGCAATTCGACCAGTTTACTGGTGCAACTATTTCACCTCGTGCCGTAGTGAAAGCTGTTAAACGCAGTGCCTTGTATTACCAGCAAGAAAAACAAGCCATATTTAGTGCCGCTAATGCCTGTAGTTTAGATGTTCTTACCCGACCAGAGAAAAACTAAGATGAATGAATTCAAACAGTTGAGTTGGCAGGGTCTATGGAAAAACAATCCTGCCTTGGTGCAATTATTAGGCCTTTGCCCTTTACTCGCGACCACGGCAACCTTGATAAATGGTCTCGGCTTGGGTTTGGCCACAACCTTAGTTTTAATCGGTTCAAATACCACAGTTTCCTTGATTCGAAATTTTGTGCCTAATGAGATCCGCATACCTATTTTTGTGATGATTATTGCGTCTTTTGTCACTATTGTGCAGCTTTTAATGAATGCTTATACCTTTACTTTGTATCAGGCACTTGGCATTTTTATACCCTTGATAGTCACTAATTGCGCCATCATTGGTCGAGCAGAGGCCTATGCAGCAAAAAATCCGGTTGGTCTGGCTGCCATAGATGGCCTGATGATGGGTTTAGGCTTTACCTTAGTGCTGGTTATTTTAGGCGCAATGCGCGAAGTGCTGGGATATGGCACCCTGTTTGCTGGTGCCAACTTATTATTTGGTGACTGGGCGAGTAATTGGCAAATAACCTTATTCAGTGCAGATAATCCTTTTTTATTAGCTATTTTGCCACCTGGCGCTTTTCTCGGTATGGGTTTGTTAATTGCGCTTAAAAATGTGCTGGATAAACGAATGGAGAAAGCATTCGCCGCTAAAACAGAAGTAAAAGTTGTTCAGCGGGCACGGGTTACTGCAGAAAATTGAGCCTAAGCAACGAAGATAAAATTTAGATGAACAAACAAAAACGCATTGAAATGCTTACGCGCTTGCAGGCTGAGAATCCTCACCCAACAACCGAGCTGAACTTCACATCCCCCTTTGAACTGCTTATTGCTGTGATTTTATCGGCTCAGTCAACCGATGTAGGCGTTAATAAAGCTACCGCGAAATTATATCCCGTAGCAAATACCCCAGAAGCAATTTATGCATTGGGCGTTGAGGGTCTCAAATTCTATATTAAAACTATTGGCCTATTTAACGCCAAGGCTGAAAATGTGATCAAAACCTGTGACATGTTAATAAAATTGCATCAGTCACAAGTACCAGAAAATCGTCAAGCCCTAGAAGCCTTGCCCGGTGTTGGTCGCAAAACTGCCAATGTGGTACTCAATACGGCTTTTGGTTGGCTCAAAGATAATGAAGGTAATTACTTTATTGCAGTCGATACCCATATTCAACGGGTAGCGAATCGTACCGGCTATGCTAAAGGTAAAACGGTTGAACAAACTGAACAAAGCATCATCAAAAATACCCCCAACAAAGCTCAGTTCTTTTACAATCTGCATCACTGGCTAATTTTGCACGGCAGATATACTTGTATCGCCAGAACGCCTCGTTGTGGCTCGTGCATTCTTGAAGACTTGTGTGACTACAAAGATAAAAGTGAGTGATTTTTAGTCTTTGCTACACGTTTATGGTTAATACTTCAACAGATTAGTAATCTTTTTCTTGTTTTTAATCAAATGACTCATGAAAAATTAAAACATAAGGCAAATACACCTTATCCGAGCGCCTGATTCCGTCCAGCCGATTTCGCTTTATACAGCAATTTGTCTGCCTCTTGAATAACATCGAATAGTGTAGTTTGCGTGTTTTGATCGTTGTAAGTCGCAACACCTATACTTAAGGTAATGCGCGAAAAATCTGACTTGGGGTGGTCTATGTTGGTTTGTTTTATTTTTTCGAGAATGTTCTGTGCCACATGCATGGCGCCTTGTTTATCAGTATCAACTAACAGACCAAGAAACTCCTCGCCTCCAAAACGAACAAGCATATCGGTGGGTCGCTTTAATACATCCACAATGCTATCTGCAACTTGGTGCAAACATTCATCGCCTTGTAAATGACCAAAATGATCGTTATAAAGTTTAAACCAGTCTATATCAATCATCAGCACACTCACCAAACTGTGGCTACGTTTTGATTGTTTCTCTAACTTCGGTATAACATCATCTAAAAAATGACGATTATAGGCCCCAGTTAATTTATCAACGTATGACAAGTTCAATAATAAATCAGTTTGCAATTTGTGCGTAAGGTGAGCGCGCACCCGATTGCGCAGTTCAACACCATTGACCGGCTTTGCAACAAAATCAACAGCTCCTGCATCCCAACAATCTGCTTCCTGTTGCTCATCTTGCACGCCAGTAATGAAAATGATGGGAATATGTTGTATTTCTTCATTACTTTTAATCAAGCGACATGTTTCAAGGCCATCCATTCCCTTCATCACCACGTCAAGTAGAATCAAATCTGGTTTTTGGCTCAAACAAGCGTCAATCGCATCTTGCCCAGAGTGCACGCTACTTACGTGGTAGAGTTCACCCAACATATGTTGCATAATTTCGCAGTTAATCGGCTCGTCATCGACAATTAAAATCCGAGCGTCGGAAATAAGGCGTTTGTATCTAGCTTTTATTTTTTCCATTTGTCACCGATTATTGATGTTTTTAAATCACAATTCATCTGGTTCCCAAGTATAAACCTGTTTCAACTTTAGGTTTACATAATTAATAAACTTAAGATATCAAACAATATCTCAAATTGTCACTCACTATATTGAAGTGTGTTACAGCGCCTCAAAGCTGGGAGATGTTTTAGATCAAGTGCACCCTGCTTATTTTTGCCCCAGTTATTCTCTAAGTCACAGTTTTTTTTAATTGTTAGCTCACTTTACCCTGATTGTTTGATATCTTATAGAGCAAATACAGTGACTCAAACGGTTCACAGTCTCAATAAGCCTTAACAGCAGGAATTATATAAATATCATGGCGATAGAACCAATGGATGATATGCCCAAAATTACCTTAGAAAGAGATGACCTAGAGTCATTTCAACGTACTCGGGCGCAATCAAATAAACCCAACTCGAATAAAAACAAAACGCCAGGAGATGCTAAATCGACGCGGTCAGGCTCGCCTTCTTGGCTAATATTTATATTGGTGTTGGGCATCGTGATTGCCGCAGGCGCTTACTGGTCAATTCAGCAACAAAAAACCTTAAGTCTTGCACAAGAACGCATTAGTGAATTAGAACGTCGATTGTCCGCTACAGGCGAAGAGTTAGATCAATCAGCTGTAGCTCTGCAAGTGAAAGTAACGGAGTTGAGTAAAAAAACCGAAGATTTGTGGGAACAAATGGACAAATTATGGGCTTCTGCATGGCGTCGCAATCAAGCAGAAATTGCAGATTTAAATGGTGAATTGCAAAAACTTAAATCAAGTTATGACAAAAAGATTAAAAGTCTAATTGATAGCAATGAGCAACAAGACACCAGTGTAGTGAGTTTAAATAATCAACTAACTCAGCTGAATCAAAACCAGAAAGTTAACCAAGAGACTCAAGATCTGCTAAAACGTACGATTCAAAGTAATGAGCAGCAATTGACTAGTTTGCGTGAAAAACTCATATCAAGCGCTTTAGGTAACAATAACTTAACCAACAAAGTAGATGAGCTGAATAGTAAATTAACTAGCTTAGAAAAAAGCTTGAACAAAATACCACCTGCACAATCAAGCCCCCTTTAAATTAAAAATAAATAAAAAAATAGAGCGATATCGCTCTATTTTTTTATCACATGTGTAGCTAATACTACTCAGCGTTTTGGCTGGGGTATTTCGCAGCAGTTTCTTTAATAATTCCCTGCAGTTCACCTTGCTGTACCATTTCAAGAATAATGTCACAGCCACCGATAAGTTCGCCATCTACCCATAACTGCGGGAATGTCGGCCAATTGGCATATTTAGGCAGCTCTGCGCGAATATCTGGGTTTTGCAGAATATCCACATACGCGAACTGCTCTCCACATGTCATTAATGCTTGTGACGCTTGCGCCGAAAAACCACAACTTGGGAATTTAGGCGAGCCCTTCATATACAATAAAATCGGATTTTCTTTAAGTTGTTGCTGAATTTTTTCAACGGTTTCAATATTTTCCATTTTTTCGCCTCATATCAAGTATGGTCATAGTAATGGCCACTAGTTTATCGCTTTTCAAGGCCAGTTGAAATCAAAGCGCAATATTTTTACTGTTTTGGCAACTTAAGTATTTTCTTCTAAAGCAAGACTTGAAATAACCCCCTATTGACGCAATATATGATCCTTATGCAGCGTTTTATTTATAAGTAATATTCACACTGCACTTTTACTCTGGGCGATTAAAGTCTAGCATTTAGCATTCAACGACTTAATGCACACATCAACACCTAAATGGAGAAATAACATGGCTTTTGAACTTCCTGCGCTTCCTTATGAAAAGAACGCTTTAGAACCACACATCTCTGCAGAAACTTTGGAATACCATTACGGTAAACATCACGCCACTTATGTTACTAAGTTGAATGGTTTGGTTGAAGGTACTGATATGGCTTCTAAAAGCCTAGAGGAGATTGTAAAAAGCTCTGAAGGCGGCGTATTTAACAACGCAGCACAAATCTGGAACCACACTTTTTACTGGAACTGCTTAAGCCCTAATGGCGGCGGCGAACCAACGGGCGCTCTTGCTGATGCTATCAGAGCAAAATGGGGGTCTTTTGCAGACTTTAAAGCGGCTTTAAATGACAAAGCAGTCAACAACTTTGGTTCAAGCTGGACGTGGTTAGTCAAAACAGCAAATGGCTTAGACATTGTTAACACTAGCAACGCTGGTACTCCATTGACTGACAGCAGCGTCACACCATTGTTGACTGTTGATTTGTGGGAACATGCCTACTACATCGATTATCGTAACGCGCGTCCTAAATATCTAGAAGGTTTTTGGTCTTTAGTTAACTGGGATTTTGCTGCAGCAAACTTCGCATAAGACTAATTAAAGATATCAAAGCCCTGTTCTAACAGGGCTTTTTTTTACCAACTGTCCTTAGTGCAGAAAAAAACGTTATACTGCATCGTAAATAAATATTCCAGCGGCATAAAATGACCACAGCACAAAATAATAACCCCTTGCACGCCGTGACCTTGCAGAAAATACTCGAAGATCTGGTTGAAAAACTCGGTTGGGAAAAGATGGCTATTGCGGTCCGTATCAACTGCTTTAGTAGCGATCCTTCAATAAAATCGAGTTTAAAATTTCTGCGTAAAACCCCTTGGGCACGGGAGCAAGTTGAACAGCTGTATTTAGCAAAAATCGCCAAACAACCAAAAGCAAAAACCACAACACAACGAGATAGCAGCCCACCTAAAGTTGATAGTGCTGAAACAACGGGATTTGTGTGGCCAGAGGTGAATAAACCAGACTAGACCTTGGTTTAAAAAAATGACCAGCAGTCACTGAGACTCGCTCCATTACTGAGTATCAGCACTCAGAGTAAATTGCATCAACCTGCGGGGTTTGCATGTTTAAGACTTACTTTACTGTTTAGTGTTGAAGAAGCAATGAGTCAAGGAAAGGTAAAAATTCCTTAAATTGTGCCAACATTAACAAAGCTAAGCAGCTTGCTTAATTCCAATTGCTCTGCAGTAAAGGTTTAGCGGAATGGCCTTACTTAGTTTATCTGAGGTTTTGGAAAGAACTAGGTTTAACTCAAGGATGGCTTGCAACCCAGCAGGAAACTGTATGCAAAGCAGTTAATCTTCTTAATCCCAAGCTATGCGCTATCATGCAGCGATACAATAGAGCTGCCACTTTTATAATATCCCTTAGACAAAGACCTCCAACATAAACACAGTGCGCAGTAATAAGTTATCACTGCGCACTATCAATCTATACAGCCATGGCGACTAAAGTTCCTTGCTTAATCGCTCGTTTGGCATCGAGTTCAGTGGCAACGTCAGCTCCACCTACTAGTTGATAAGGTTTGCATAGGCCATCCACCAATTCTTTTAAAGGATCTTGTCCAGCACAGATGATGACATTATCAACTTCTAAGACTTGCTCCTCGTCATTCACTCGAATATGTAAACCTGCATCGTCTATTCTTAGGTATTCAACGCCAGCTAACATATGTACGCCTTTACTAACCAAACCAGCTCGGTGCGCCCAACCTGTAGTTTTACCTAGACCAGCACCAACTTTGGTCGTTTTACGCTGCAACAAATAAATCTCACGAGGCGACGCTTCTGGTTTAGCTTGCATACCTTCGATTCCGCCACGATGAGAAAAAGTCATATCAATCCCCCACTCCTGCATAAACGCAGGAATATCCAAACTCGGGGTTTGTTTGCCATGAGATAGATATTCGCTCACATCAAAACCAATACCACCTGCGCCAATCACCGCTACTTTTTTGCCTACTGGCTTTTTATGGGTAATAACGTCGATATAACTGAGTACTTTGCTATGCTCAATACCTTCAATGGGTGGTGTCCGCGGTTTTATACCTGTAGCAAGAATAACTTGGTCAAAATCACTTTGATTAAGTTCACTGACGCTGATGCGGGTATTTAATTTTAAATCAATATTTAACAAGGCTATTTGCCGTGCGAAATAACGCAAGGTTTCAGAAAATTCTTCTTTACCGGGTATCTGTTTAGCAATATTAAACTGACCGCCAATTTCACTGGCCGAATCAAACAGTGTAACTTTGTGCCCGCGTTTTGCGGCGGTTGTGGCTGCAGCTAAACCCGCGGGCCCTGCACCTATTACAGCCACTTTCAGTGGAGTAGTCGTTAATTCAATATTCATTTTAGTTTCGTGGCAAGCACGAGGATTCACTAAACAACTTGTCATTTGTCCTGCAAACACATGATCTAGACACGCCTGATTACAACCAATACAGGTATTAATTTCATCGGCTCTGTCTTCAATAGCTTTGAGAACAAATTCTGGATCGGCTAAAAATGGCCGAGCCATAGACACCATGTCAGCATCGCCACGAGCAAGCACTTGCTCAGCGACTTCTGGTGTATTAATTCTATTAGAAGTAATCACTGGAATAGTTAAGGCCTTACGAAACTTAGCCGTTACCCAAGTGAACGCGGCACGGGGAACCTTAGTCGCAATAGTCGGGATACGCGCTTCATGCCAACCGATACCAGTATTGATAATTGTTGCGCCAGCTTTTTCTATCGCTAGACCTAACTCAACCACTTCAGCATAGTTTGACCCGCCTTCAACTAAATCAAGCATCGACAAACGATAAATAATTATGAACTCTTTACCTACTGCCTCACGCACTCTACGCACGACTTCAATCGGCAACTTTATGCGGTTTTGATAATCACCGCCCCATTCGTCATCTCGATGATTGGTGCGAGCGGCAATAAATTGATTAAGAAAATAACCTTCAGACCCCATTATTTCTACGCCGTCATAGCCCGCTTTCTGGGCCTGACTGGCAGTGAAAATAAAGTCTTCAATTTGCTTTTCTATGCCCTCTTGATCAAGAGCTCTGGGTTTAAACGGATTAATAGGCGCTTGAACCGCAGAAGGAGCCACTAAGGCGGGATTATAAGCATAACGACCAGTATGTAATATTTGCATGCAAATTTTGCCACCATGTTGATGCACGGCATCGGTGATCATTTTATGATGACCCACTGCCTCATCAGTATCTAAACGCTTGGTATCTTTATGCGTAGCACCTTCATCATTTGGGCCAATTCCGCCTGTCACTATCAGCCCCACACCGCCTTTTGCGCGCTCAGCAAAATAAGCAGCCATGCGCAAGTGGCCATTAGGCGCTTCTTCTAAGCCAGTATGCATTGAGCCCATTATTACGCGGTTTTTTAAGGTAGTGAAACCTAAATCCAAAGGTTGGAGTAAATGAGGATACTTGTTTGCACCCTTGCTCGTATTGGCGTTGTTATTTGTCATATATTTTCCTAAAGCTAGTGTTTTGCCGAAACTGTTTATTAATTTGCTTGAATTTACATACTGGACATTTTTTTATGTAAGGGCGCATATTCAGGTAAACGCTTTTGTTGACCCGCTGTCATGGCCTCTTGCACATCGGGCATTTGAAACATGCCAGCTTGCCATGTGGCCATGTAATTAAGACTGTCGTTTACCGAGTGATCACGGCTGTAGTTGAGCATTTCTTTACATCCAGACACTGCCATAGGTGAGTTCATGGCTATTTTGGCGGCAATAGCCATAACGGCGGCTAACATACTGCTCTGGTCGCTAAAGACTTGATTAACTAAACCACAACTTTGCGCCTCTTGGGCCCGCATATTGCGGCCAGTAAAAGCGAGCTCTCTGACCAAACCTTGCGGAATAAGATGGGGTAAACGTTGCAAGGTGCCAACGTCGGCTGTCATACCCAATTCCGTTTCTTTGATTGTGAAATAAGCATCTTCAGTGCAATAGCGGCAATCGGCTGCACTGACCATATCCACAGCTCCGCCAATAACGCCACCTTGCATAGCGACTAATACTGGTATGCGTGCCTCTTCTAGGGCGTTAAAACTATCCTGTAATTCCAACACCATGCGGCGCATACGCTCTGCCCTGCGAGCAGGCTCACCATTAAAACTCTTACCCATTTCGGTGAATACGGACAAGTCCATTCCAGCGCTAAAGTGTTTGCCTTGAGATGAAATAACAATGACTCGGGCTTTTGCATCCGCGTCAATTTGACGCACCACTGCTGGCAATTCACTCCAAAAAGCAGGGATCATACTATTCAGAGCCTCGGGACGGCTCAGTTGAATATGGGCAATATGGTGTTCAATGGATACGGATAAGGTCTTTAACGTTGAAAAATCAATGGTGTGCACAAGCTTTCTCCAATTTATGGAATACAGTAATTTAAATTAACATTATTTTAATCTAGACAGCGTCAAGTTAAGGGTTTATGTTGACGCTGTCAAGATCAGCGCCTATTAATAAATTTTATACATATCTGCAAACGAGAGTTATAGACCATTGGCTAAAAAGTTGGAAAAAAATAGTTATCATCACGGTGATTTGCGCAGCTCCTTAGTTGATGCTGCCAGTATAATGTTAAAAGAAAGCGGCATTGATGGCTTATCACTGCGTAAATTAGCCGATAAAGTTGGCGTATCTCGTACCGCTCCCTACCATCATTTTAAAGATAAAAACGAACTACTCTGCGCCATCGCTGAGCAGGGTTTTATGCACTGGCAACAAGACGCTACCGCTATTTTTAACAGCGTGGGTTTAACGGCTAGAGAAAAGTATCGCCAGTTTATTCGCGGCTATATTGCCTATGCCGCGGATAATCCTGAGCTTTACGATTTGATGTTTGGTCGTACGATATGGAAACAAAACAGCGCAACACAGAGCTTACGCAATATCGCTTACCCAAGCTTTCATCAACAGGTTGAAATGACAAAGGAATGGCAAAACACTGGTATTATGCCGGCTACAGAAGATACATTGCGCCTAGCTCAGGTGACGTGGGGCACCCTACACGGCATTGCTCGTTTACTTATTGATGGAATTTATGCTGACCGCAGTCACATCGATGAAATGTGTGAGTGTGCAGTCAACCTATTTACTAGAAGTCATGACCGAGAATAAAAATCCCTGCCGCTATTTTTCATCCAATTTAATATCGCATTACTAATGCG
Source organism: Paraglaciecola sp. 25GB23A (assembly GCF_040012495.1). Lineage (NCBI taxonomy): Bacteria > Pseudomonadati > Pseudomonadota > Gammaproteobacteria > Alteromonadales > Alteromonadaceae > Paraglaciecola > Paraglaciecola sp. 25GB23A. Next base: position 3,377 of record NZ_JBDYKM010000026.1, on the reverse strand, counting down.
ATTAGCAGATAAAGTAGACTGAAATCCGAATAAACATAATATTAGCGAACTACCAACACACTAGTTTGCCAAAATCATTAAGACTTATAATCTTGTTTAATTAAATCAGCGATACGCTCAGCGATCATAATAGTTGGCGCATTAGTATTGCCACCTATTAAGCTTGGCATGACCGAGGCGTCAACCACACGTAAACCTTTTATGCCTTTAACCTTTAGATTTTCATCAACCACGGTCGTTGGATCTTCGGCTTTACCCATTTTACAAGTACCAACTGGATGATAAATAGTTTCGGATTTTTTACGAATAAAGTCTAAGATCGCTTCATCAGACTGGGCTTGAGGTCCAGGTCCTATCTCCCATGCTTGATATTTTTCAAATACCTTTGCTGATAAAATCTGGCGAGCCTTGCGCACTCCAGCGATCATTACTTTTTGATCATCGACATGGCTAAGATATTTAGGATCTATTATCGCAGGTTGGGCTGGATCATTTGATTGTAAACGGATTTCACCACGACTTTTGGGGTATAAACCACAAACATGTACCCCAAAGCCATATCCAAAAGCGGTTGTGCGCCCATGATTTAGTAATATGGCAGGTAAAAAATGATATTGAATATCTGGGCTACCTTGTGCGTACTCTGTACGATCAAAACCGCCAGCTTCCGCTACGTTGCTACTCAAAATACCTTTACGCTGAAATAGGTAATCGAATGACGCCTTTATATAACGAGGGATTGCGGCAAAGCTCACCGCATAACTATCGCGATTCTTGCAACGAACTTGCACAATCGCGTCTAGGTGATCTTGTAAATTTTGTCCTACCCCAGGTAAATCTACCACAGTCGTTATACCATACTCAGCCAGATGTTTTTTTGGGCCGATACCCGACAACATTAAAACTTGCGGAGAGTTAATCGCACCGGCACTTAATATCACCTCTTTGTTAGCTTTTAATTCAAGTAACTGCTTGTTGAGTTTAACTATTACCCCTGTTGCTTGGCCGTTCAACGTAGTGATCTTCTGCACTAAGGCCTTGGTTAATACTGTTAAATTTGGCCTACCTAAGGCTTCAGTCAAGTAACCTTTGGCCGTTGAACAGCGTTGACCATTAATTTGAGTGACTTGGTACAAACCTAATCCTTCACGTTCGTCACTATTAAAGTCGCTTACTTCTTTTAGTCCAACTTCATTGGCAGCACTGACAAAGGTATTCGACAAGGGGTTAACGTGACGTAGGTCGCTTACGCTAAGGTAGCCACTATCACCGTGGTTTTCATCAGCACCATGTTGTTGTTTTTCTGATTTAAGAAAATAAGGCAAAACGGATTGCCAGTCCCAGCCCTTAGCGCCTAGTTTATCCCAGCGCTGATAATCTTCCTTAACACCTCTGATATAACACATGGCATTTAGTGAACTAGAGCCCCCTAACACCTTTCCTCGTGGCCAAAATAACTCGCGCTTGTTAAGTTCTGTTTGCGGAGCAGTATTATAGCTCCATCCCAAATTAGTCAAACGTGACAACAAGGCCAAACCAAAAGGGATATGAATGAAAGGACTAGTGTCTTTACCCCCCGCCTCAATTAAACAAACTGAAAAATCTTTATTTTCAGTTAAACGAGTGGCTAATACAGCACCAGCTGAGCCCCCACCTACAATTATAAAGTCGAACTGTGTTTGTGAGTTTGTTTGCATATTCATCTACTTGCTAATACTTGAGGGAATGGTATTGAGGACGTTTAGCGCAAAACACTAAACCAACCCAACACATCTGACGTCATACCAGTTAGTGTATCAAAAAAGAATTTTAAGTGTTACTTAAATGTTAAACCCTTTACGCCTTTCTCAATAATTTGCCTTAACTAAAACCTTACTACTAAAGCTACATTTCGTTTATCATTACCCGTCACTACTATCAATTTACGACTTTTAAAGGAGTCTTTATTTGTTAAAATCGACACATAAATTGACTCTAAAACTGTGGTTTACCAAATGGTTTATCCATTTTAAAAAAATTCGCTATGTAGAATATTCGTCAGCAGAAATCGAGGACCTAATTAAACCCCATTTACCTCAAACAGTACCAATTAGCGTACCTAGAGGTGAAGGTAAACTGGTTTTATTATCTGCTGAAGTGGATATGCCGAAAGCTTTTGATCTATTGCATTGCCAATTACTTTGTTCGTTTGAAATCAATTATTTAGCCAGTCCCATCTACCGGGCGCATTTACTTGTCAGCTTGACGGCAAAGCCAGATTATGACCCACAGCAACAAGCGGTATACTTAGCAGAAACTCGAATTGTTAATATTCGCCTAGTTAAAGATGAATATTCAATAATTAAAGACTACAAAAGTTTATTAAGCCTGTTTATTCCCAGTCCAGTGTTGTCCTTATTTACCGGAACGATGAAAAATGCCTTTAATTTAATGAGCAGTACCGTACCTGTCGAAATGAATGACTATTTAAAATTATATGTTGATGGCAGTAAACAACGAGTACTCGATTATCATCAGTCACAACTCGAGAAAAGAGTCGCAGAAATGACCCAAAGTGAATCATTACGCTACACCATGGATGAAAATATCTGGGAAGAATGGGTATTTATTAATCTAGGTAAAGAAGTGGTGATTGAAGAGGGTAAGTTGAGGTTTAAGCTAAAGAGCTAAGCTGTGCTAATTCATCCACGTCTTTTTGTGGTGAATTAGCGCAAGTTGAGTCGAACTGTCTATATGACGTGTCGTTTCCGTGTTAATTCAGCCGAGTCTTTTTTCGGTGAATTAACGCAAGGTGAGCCGAACTGTCTATATGGCGTGTCGCCCACCTAGCCTATCTTGTGCTGTTGCTGTTGCTCTTGCTCGAAACTCGTCGCTAGCAGCTCGCAGCTGAAAACAATCTGTCTCTATGTCCCGTCCTAAAATAAGTTGACGGTTTTAAGCCAGCATTTTTTGCTGGCTTTTCATTATATGCACTTTGTTAGGTGTGTTCATCTCTAAACTCAAGTGCGGCCTTAATTCGTTGTATATGTTTATCGATTCACTGACTAATACACTTAGCTCATCCAGTGTATTGCATTGATAGATTAAGAACTCTTGTTTCAGTATTCCGTTTATGCGTTCAGCGAGCGCATTTTGATAACAGTCATAGCCATCAGTCATTGAAGGGCGGATGTTATTTGTCTCAAGTACTGATTGATACAACGTTGAGCAGTATTGCAATCCTCGGTCTGAGTGATGAATAGCATCATGGTCGTAACGTCTATTTTGTATCGCCATATCGAGCGCTTTAACGACATCCGTCGCTTTCATTTCATTACTGACATGATAACCGACTATCTTGCGTGAGAAGGCATCTGTGACCAATGATAAATAGTGGA
>NZ_JBDYKM010000025.1:0-56406 GCF_040012495.1 Paraglaciecola sp. 25GB23A | reverse complement strand
TGGGCAACATTACCCACTCAGAAGTGTGGAACATCATCAGGAAAAACGCAGGCTCCGCGCAGCGGCTTAGTTCAACAGCTTATTATGTAGACGTCTCAGTAAATTCCAGACACCTACGTGAATTAATAATCCTAAGTTTACCAATAATCAATAAGTTAGAAAGCATTTTGAGCACTAAACTTACCTTTCAAATAGGAAATTACTGAGAAGTCTCAGTAATTTCCTATTCATTTTTAGAAAAACATTGCTAAATCAATAACCTATGACAAACACCGAGTTATTAAAGGATATTAGTGAGACTTCTAAGTAATACACCCGATATGTTTAATGGATATAAACCGCACAAAACAGCGATTTGAAAGGAAATTTAAAGTTGAATGTCTGCTTTACTTTGGATAGGCGATCTTCATAGCAGCTCAGCCGAACTTCCGCTTTTCGCTCAAACCCGCCTGTCAGCATATTAAGTAAGACTGAGTTTCAAACTTTAATTCGTCGAGTTTATATAGCGTTTTAACTTTTGGCTGTCCCTAGTTACAAACATTAAGTAATTTGGTCAAAAACCAAGTACACAAAATCACGGGTTTCATGGAGTCTCAGTTTCAAACATTAATGTGCAAGCACAAAAAAGGGGCCTAAGCCCCTTTTGTTATTCTACCGTTACGGATTTGGCTAAATTTCTTGGTTGGTCGACATCCGTGCCCTTAATAATGGCAACGTAATAAGACAGCAACTGCAGTGGAATGGTGTAAATGATCGGGGCGATAGCTGGTTCACAATGGGGTACATTGATGACCCGCATGGTCTTATCACTTTTGAAATTGGCTTGTTTGTCGGCGAATACGTACATAATACCGCCGCGCGCGCGCACTTCTTCTACGTTCGACTTTAGCTTTTCTAACAATTCATTGTTAGGTGCTACCACGATAACAGGCATTTCGTCATCGATTAAGGCCAACGGACCATGTTTCAATTCACCCGATGCATAGGCTTCAGCATGAATATACGAAATTTCTTTTAGTTTTAGTGCGCCTTCCATTGCTATTGGATATTGGTCACCACGGCCTAAAAATAAACTATGCTGTTTGTCGGCAAACTCTTCGGCTAGTTCTTTGATGCCTTTGGTCAGTTCGAGAGTCTCTTCTAACTTTGCCGGCAAGCTATGAAGTGCCTTGACGATGTTGGTATGGTCAAGTTGACTCATGCCATTGTGCTGGCCAAGTGCTAAGGTTAGCATCAACAAACCAGTCAATTGGGTAGTGAAGGCTTTGGTTGAGGCCACACCGATTTCAGCGCCAGCGAGGGTCATAAAGGCTAAGTCAGACTCTCGAACTAATGATGAACCAGGTACATTACAAATGGTTAAGCTGGCGGCGTAGCCCTGTTCTTTGGCCAAACGCAAAGCAGCTAGCGTATCGGCTGTTTCGCCGGATTGTGAAATGGTTACAATCAAACTATTGGCATGCACAAAAGATTTGCGATAGCGAAACTCTGAGGCAATTTCTACGTTACATGAGACGTTGGCGTATTGCTCTAACCAATAGCGAGCGGTCATACCTGAGTGATAACTAGTGCCACAGGCAATAATTTGTACGTGTTTTATTTTGGCTAATAATTCATCGGCGCCTTGGCCAAAAATATTGGCACTGATACCTGTTTCATGTAAACGCCCTGATAAGGTATTGCGCACTACACTGGGTTGTTCATGTATTTCTTTGAGCATGTAGTGGCGATAACCGGCTTTATCACCGGCATCATGTTCAATGTCAGATTCATTGACTTCGCGCTCTACTAACTCGCCCTGGCAATCATATACTTTGATGGTGGTACGGGTAATTTCCGCAACGTCGCCTTCTTCTAAATACATAAATCGGCGTGTTACTGGTAAGAGTGCCATTTGATCAGAGGCAATAAAGTTTTCACCTATGCCTAAACCTATGACTAAAGGACTACCAGAGCGAGCCACTATTAAGCGTTCAGGATCAAGTTTATCCATAATAACTGTTCCATAGGCGCCATGAAACTTAGCTACTGCTCTTTGTACTGCAGTAAGTAAGTCCTTACATTGATCAACTTCCCAATGCACTTGATGGGCAATAGTTTCGGTATCGGTATCAGAGGTAAAGCCATAGCCCTTAGCTGTTAAGTCTTGGCGTAGTTGTTGATAGTTTTCAATAATGCCATTGTGCACTACCGCGATACGTTCACTGGAAAAGTGGGGATGGGCGTTAGCTTCAGTTACGCCACCATGGGTTGCCCAACGAGTATGGGCTATGCCTGTCGCACCTTTAACGGGAAACTGATGAATAGCATCGGCTAATTCTTTGACTTTGCCAATGCGTCGTGTTCGAGAGAGGTGTCCATCTGCGTCTAATAAAGCCACACCAGCAGAATCATATCCTCGGTATTCAAGACGTTTTAAACCTTCTAACAGGATTTCTACTACGTTTCTTTCCGCAATTGCTCCAACAATTCCACACATACAATGACTCCAATTAAAGGGGTTTAGCGCAGATCACTGCGACACCATGTTTTTCAATACTTTGTTTTGCTTCAATACTTATCAGGTCGTCTGTCACTAAGATCGAGATAGATTGCCACGGTAATTCCACATTGGGTATTTTTCGTTGTAACTTTTCTGATTCGGCCATCACAATTACTTGATTTGATACTTCAGCCATAACCTTACTGAGCTGAGTTAACTCGTTAAATGTAGTGGTACCTTGAGCGAGGTCTAAGCCTGCCGCACCTAAAAATGCCTGATCAAAATTATATGAACGCAGCACTAACTCGGCCATTTTACCTTGAAATGAATGAGATTGCGTATCCCAGCTACCGCCGGTCATCAGTACTTTAGGCTCATTTTCTTGTTCAAGTAAGTAATTACTTACTTGCAGAGAATTGGTCATAACAACCAGGCCAATTTTACTTTTTAATAAGGGTAAAAGGGCAGACGTGGTGCTGCCACTATCGATAATTATACGATTATGATCTTTAATTAATTCTGCCGCAGCCTTGGCAATAGCCATTTTGCGGCTAGACAAAAGTTCATTCGACAGCTCTGAAGAGTCTTTGGGCAGCAATACAGCACCACCAAACTTGCGCAGTAACAAGCCATTATTTTCTAGTTCAGTCAAATCTTTGCGAATTGTGACTTCAGAAGTTGAAAATTGTCGTGCTAATTCGTCAACGACGACTTCACCATTGGCGTTTAGGCATTCAATAATAGCTCGGCGGCGTTGTTGAGTATTACGTTTTTGCAAAAGACAGCCTGCTCGACAGATATAATGTTACGTAGTTTAATAAATAAATTACTAAATGCAATATTATCTTTCGAAATGAAAGTTATAACGTTGCATTCGTAAGTATATTTTTACATAAGCTTATTTTTTAGTCGGTCTTTGCCAGCCGGTAATATTACGTTGTTTGGCTCGTGCAATCGCTAATTCTTCATCGGCAACGGATTTGGTGATGGTAGAACCCGCTCCGACGGTGGCATTTTTGCCGATGGATACGGGGGCCACAATTGAGCTGTTTGAGCCAATAAAAGCACCGTCACCAATTTCAGTACGCGCTTTATTCACACCATCATAATTACAGGTGATGGTGCCCGCGCCAATATTAACTTTGCTACCTACTGTTGTGTCACCTAAATAAGTAAAGTGATTAGCCTTGGAGCCTAAACCTAAAATGGTCTTTTTCAATTCAACAAAGTTACCCACTTTAGCACCTTCGAGAATTTGGGTGCCGGGTCGCAAGCGTGCAAATGGCCCTATTGTGCAGTTTTCAGCAACCTGGGCTTGCTCGATGATAGAATTAGCCTCTACCACAGTACCGTCAGCAATAGTGCAATCTATCAGTAAACAGTTGGGCCCAATTTTAACGTTAGAACCAATACTGACTGTGCCTTCAATAACTACATTTACATCAATCACTATGTCTTGACCAACCACTAAATCACCACGCAAATCAAAGCGCTGTGGATCAAGCAAGGTAACGCCTTTACTCATTAAATCGTTAGCTTGTTCGGTTTGAAAGGCCCGCTCTATTTTGGCCAATTGCATACGGTTGTTGATCCCTTCTACTTCGGTTGCTGAAGTGGGATGAGAGGCCTTAATGACTTTTCCTTCCTTGGCTGCCATTTCTATAACGTCAGTCAGGTAAAATTCACCTTGTGCGTTGTTACTGTTTAATTGGCTTAACCACCTTTTTAGATCTTTGCCACCCATCACCATCATACCGGTATTAATTTCAGTAATTAGGCGCTGTGCGTCTGTTGCGTCTTTATGTTCGACAATGGCGCTTACTTGTTCGCCGTTGCGAACAATACGGCCCATGCCAGTGGGATCATCCAGATGCACTGTGAGCAGGGCTAAATCTGCTTGTTGTTTAATTTTAAGTAGCTGCTCGAGGGTCGCTGCTTTAATTAGGGGCGCATCACCTACCAAAATCAGTACATCCTCATTATCAGCCAAATAGGGCAACGCCTGCTGCACCGCGTGTCCCGTGCCAAGTTGTTCTGCCTGCAAACACCAGTTCAATTCATTGTGTATCAAGGTTTGTTGCAACTGGTCGGCTCCGTGCCCATAAACAAGATTGATATTGGTGGCACCTACTTGACGCACGGTATCAATGATGTGCTGCACCATAGGTTTACCACCGATTGGATGTAAAACCTTGGGTAAGGTAGATTTCATTCTGGTACCTTTACCAGCAGCCAGAATGACTACAGAACATGTCATATTGTATCCTTTATATTCAGCATTATTATTTGCAGATACTACATCAAAGCGGATTGTCTTTTGATAAAACCGTATTGATTTCTATTTATTTCTAAGTCTTAAGCTAAAAGGTAAAAGCTATTACTTTGGACTTAGCCCGCCACATTTAAGGCCTGACAATGCTATGATACTTAGTCAGTCTAGGTCACTTAAAAGTTGATTTTTTTGCAGTTTTTTAATTTTTTTAGGCATTTGACTGCTTACATCTTTTTATACTTTGGTTAAAAAGATGAACTAATGCACAATTAATTTTGTATAAGTAGCGAATGAAACTTGATTTTAATTGTGCGCTACTGTGGAATATCACTTAGCCAAAAAGACTTTTGGTTTAAAAAATAACTCAACATAAGCAAGGCTGCCTGTGAATATTTTTAGAACGTTACATCGAAGTATCCTGATGTTATTTGTCATCGTAGTAATATCAATTGTGACGTTAGTACATTTTAGTGTTTCGAAAATTGTGGCTGAGCAAAGTCGCGCGCAACAGCAATCTCATTCCCCCGCCTTACAACTCATTGTCGAAGAGTTGATGAAGCCCTTACATATTTCACAAACCTTGGTTAAGGCCCGTGAACTGAATAATATTATGGGAGCGCCAAGCATTGATGAAGAGCAAGTTTTTGCAACGCTTGCTCGCATGCACAATGAGTTTGACCTTAACTTTTTTATCGCGAGTGAAACGAGCCGTATTCAATACAATTCTGACGGCACTAAAATAGTTTTGGATGAATCAACAGTAGATTGGTATTTCAGGTACAAGGCACAGCCAGTGGATGCAATGGCTGATATAGGACAGTGGCAAAACCCGCAGTTTTATATTGATCTAAAAGTATACGATGACGACATGCAATTTTTAGGTGTTTTTGGTGTGGGCAAAAGCTTGCAGGGATTTACCGAAATATTTAATCAGTACAAAAAAGCCTATGGTTATGACTTTATTTTTGTCGATCAGAATAATGACATTACCCTCACATCAGACCCTGAATTATTGGTTCAAGGCGCCACATTTAAAAATTTGAATGATTTGCCTTGGTATGCGGCCTTAAGTGAAAGCGAACAAACATCACTGAACAATCTTTTATTGCCAATTGATGGGGTCGAGTCATTGATTGCAGAACTAAATATTAAGGCCTTTGACTGGACATTATATTTACTTACTCCTTTGCAGTCTCGGCAAATTGATATTAGTCGCGGTTTCATTATTAGTATCGTGACTCTGCTTGCTGTTATTTTTGGGTTGTTTTTGCTTATTTATAATTTATTGTACTACTTCAAAAGAGATATTCAGAAAATTAAACAAATCGATATTCTCACCGAGTTACCTAATCGCAGTAATATCACACTCAAGTTTGAAGAACTAATGTATCAAAAGCAGTCGGTCAGTTTGGTATTAGTTGACCTCGATAATTTTACGCCTATTAATGAAACACATGGGCGTAAAGCGGGCGATATTGTTTTACGTCAAGTAACCAAAATGTTGATGGCTGAAATTCGCGATAAAGACGTTTTAGGACGTTGGTCGGGTGCAGAGTTTATCATTTTGATGCCAGATACCGGTCCCCATGAAGCGGCTGACATTTGCCAAAGACTATGTAATAAACTGGCCGCCATGACAATTACAACGGGTACTACTTCTATTCAAATTACCGGTAGTTTTGGTATCTCATTTACCGCCATCGCCCGCACGATGTCAGAAGTAGTATCTGCTGCCGATGATGCCTTATTTTCTGCTAAGCGTGATGGTCGTAACGTCGTAAGAATGCAATTGATAGAGGCTTAAGCTAAACAGCAGGCTTAGTTTGATATCGGTTGACTAAGCCTGAAGTGAGTGCAACACCGAATAATACTAAGCCTGCCCCTATCCACATGCCCAAGCTTAATTGCTCAGCCAAGAAAATCATGCCCCACAGTACGCCAAATACCGGCACCAAATAGGCCACAGTAATAGCCTTGGCTGAGCCTATATTGGCAATCAGACGAAAATACAAAATATAGGCGAATGCGGTACATACAACACCCAAAATAATCACTTGCCACCAACTTTCAATACCCGGCATAGTCGCAGGCCAAAAAAACAGACTGATTGGGGCTAGAGTAAGTGTTGCTACAAGTTGGCTACCTGTGGCAATCGCTAAGGCATTTACCCCTTGCAAATAGCGTTTAGAGTAACAAGCGGCAAGACCATATAAAAAAGTCGCTGCAAGTGCTGCCATTATAGGTAGCCAATTAGTGGCAATTTCTGTGTGTTGTCGAGATAAACTAAGTACCAACACGCCAACAAACCCAATAACTAAACCAACAATCGCCACAGGTAATAATTTGTCTTTTAACCAATAAAATCCGATTAATGCGCCAAACATAGGTGCTGTGGCGTTTAATACAGAAGCATAGCCCGCACCTAAATAGAGGGTACTATAACTAAACAGGCAGAATGGAATGGCCGTATTGGTTAAGCCTATAATTGTTATTGTGCGCCAATGTCTGAACATAAGCCCTGTGTGCTGTTGTAAAATTAACCAAGGCAGTAACACTAGGGCTGCAATACCAGTACGCAGAGTGATCAGCATAATCGGACCGAATTCTGCTGAAGTCGAGCGCATAAATAAAAATGACGCGCCCCAAATGGCGGCTAAGAGGACCAACTCGGCAGCATATTTAGTTGGCAAAGGTATTTCCTTCTAATAAGTGTTGAATCTGTTGTTCGTGATTAAGCAGAGCGGTTTTGACTGCAATACCCCATGCATAACCGGTTAAGCTGCCATTAGCACCTATCACTCGATGACAGGGCACGATAATAGCAATCCGATTACGACCATTCGCTGCACCCACGGCTCTGACTGCCTTTGGTCGACCAATTTTTTGAGCAATATCACCGTAGCTACACGTTGTCCCGTAAGGAATACAGCACAACTGCTGCCATACTTGTTTTTGAAAGCATGTGCCGGCGCTATAAAGTGGCAGATCAAAATCCAGTCTGCTGCCGTCGAAATATTCTGTAAGCTGTTGTTGAGTATTTTCTAGAATTTTATTAACTCTAACCATATGTAAATGCTCACTTTCAAATCGAATAGAGTATAAATGATCATTTGTTGCACCGAGCTCAAGCTGACCAAAAGGACTAGACATATAGTTATAAAAGATCGTGCCATCGCTCATGCTAGCGTCCAAAGTTGTAAGGTTAAGTAACTGCGCCAAGGGCGAGCAACATCAGGTTTTATTGCGTATTTCTTTAATTGATTTTTGACCACCAGATCGGTCATTAACCATATATCAGGTAATGAAGCTCCGCGCAGATGAGCATAAGCAATGGTCCACGGACCTATCCCTTTTATATTGATCCACTCGTTAATATCACCCTGTGGATGTTGCTCATACCATTGAGCAAATGCCCGCAAGGTATTACGCCGACTAGCTGGTATTTTTAAAAAACTCAAGTCGCTACTCGCTACCATTGACGGACTAGGGAAATAAAGGGCATCTACTTGTTTATCACCTAATGTTGCACTGAGTAATGTTAGTAAGTTGATGGCGGCTTTGACGGAAATTTGCTGACCTAAAATTGCGCGACATCCTGCTTCAAAGATACTCCAAACACCGGGTAAACGCAGACCAACAGTCAGGCATTCTGGCGGAACCCCACTTAATACCAGTCTCTGCGCAATGGCATGCACATCGGCGTTTACATCAAGCATTCTTTCTATGTTGGCGATGACTTTTGGCAAAAGACTTATATTATTCAGTTTAATGTGCAGTTTGAAGTGCTGGTGCAATTCATCATATTCTGCTTTGAACCAAGCTTGTTCATTTTCAAGGCAGAAAAAGCGGGCATAGCTGCTTGGCGTAACTTGTTCTATCCCGGCAATGGCTCGCAACGCAAGAAAATCTCTGACTTGTGGCCAATCATAGGGTGCTCGAAAAGCGACTGATAGACGAATATCCTGTTCAAGTGTCTTTTTTTGATGGCGAATTTGTGACGGTGATAAACTACACAGTTGTTTCATTTGTATTTGTAAGCGTCTCGCACTGTTGAATCCACAAGACTGGGCAACCTGTTCAATGCTGAGGTTGCTGTGATGCAGCAGTTGTTTAGCCAGTAATATTTGATCGTACAATTGAAATTGTTTGGGACTGAGGCCCACATGCGCCTTAAATAACTGGCGGAAATAACGCTCACCAATCCCCAGTTTTTCAGCAACTTCACTGATGCTCAAATCGAGATGGGTATGTAACAACTGACTTGCGCGCATCACTGTGGTCGTCGTGCCTTGCCAAGCGTAGGATTTTGGCGCACTGTCTGGCCGACAGCGTAAACAAGGACGATAACCTTTTTGCATGGCTTGCTGAGCGAAGACAAAATATTCAACATTCTTTTCTAAGGGCAGATTAGCTGGGCAAATCGAACGACAGAATATTTTAGTCGTTTTCACCGCGATAAAAAAGTGCCCATCAAATCGCGGGTCGCGACTTAAGCGGGCTTGTTGAAATATTTGCAGGTCAGACATTAAGTTGTTTTAGTAAACCAATCATGGGGTAATACTATCGGGTTTTATGAGATAAAGTGCGACAAAAACGGAGTTGAATACAAGCAAGTTTCCATTAAAGCGCGAGGTAGCTCATACTGTTACAACGGACAAGGTTGACAGTGACAGACGGGCGGGGGACTCTAGGCAGATAAGGCCTTGTTGGCAGTCTTCAAAATGGTATGAAAAAAATCGATGCCGTTGATTAAAATAACGTTTAGTAGGGTAGTAATGTTTAAACAAATTTTATATTGGTGTTCTTTTTGTCTATTGAGCTTTAATGCTGCAATAGCCGCCGATATGTCAGAAATTCCCCCATGGTTAGAGCATTACTCGCAACAAATTCAACAAAAGGCGAGTGCCAAGAATATTCCAGGTTACGTGTTTGCTTATATTGAAAAAGGCCAACCGGCAAAAATATTTGTCTATGGTAAAGAAAGTAGAAATGGCGCAAATATCAGTGTCGATAGTGTTTTTAGACTTGCCTCGGTGTCCAAAACTTTTACCTCAATGTTGATGGCCAAATATGTTGAGCAACATCGCTTGCAGTGGCAGCAACCTGTAGCGCAACTTGTACCTAATTATAGCTTCTCGGCGTTTGGTGAGAATACCTTGCAACTCAAGCATATTATTGGCCAGTCTAGCGGTTTTATGCCCAATGCCTATGACAATCTAATTGAAGCTAACTATCCCTTGCCAAAGGTGTTAGCGATGCTGTCAGAACTTAAACCCTTATGTGCACCGGGAAAATGTTATACCTACCAAAATACCTTGTTTGGCGTAATTGAAGAATATTTTATACAGCATCATAGTTCCTATGGACAAGCGCTTAATCAAGAGCTCATTAAACCATTGCAATTGCCTAATGCCAGCGTAGGAAAAAACAACTTACTCGCGTCAGAACATTGGGCTAAGCCCCATGTTGCGATCGGGAAAAAAAGCTGGCGTGCGGTAAGTGTTAGAGACGACTATTACCAATACTCACCTGCGGCAGGTGTGAATGCAAGTATGCGGGATATGGTGTTATGGGTTAGGGCCTTACTAGGTGAATTTCCTCAAGTACTAAGTAGTAAACTGGTTGAGACCGTCACTACTCCGATAACAGAGAGTAAACGTGAAACTCACCGCCGCGAATGGCGTCAGTATTTAAATGATGCACACTATGGATTAGGTTGGCGTATCTATGATTTTAACGGACATAAATTGAACTATCATGGTGGTTGGGTGCAAGGATATCGAGCTGACGTGGCGTTTACACCCGACTATCAAGTGGGCTATGTAATGTTAATGAATGCAGAGTCTAACTTAATTAACCAATTCAGTGCGGATTTTTGGGCGGCGTGTTTTGATGCTCTTGAGCAGCAAGCTATCGACCTTGATTCTCCATTAATTACTGCAAAGTAACATCTGGCTAAAGCACCCTCTAGCCAGATGTAAAACGATTTTAATCAGTGGTTTTTAGGTAGGTGTAACCTTTTAAACAGGCTTCATAAAAGTCAGTCCATTTAACCCCTTCTCTGGGGTTCAGTTGCCCTTTGGCAACATGTCCGTCTATCATCTTTTTAACACTTTGCGCCATGGCGCCAGGGTTATATTGCATAATTGACAATACATCTTCTACTGAAGAGCCTTTTACCACTTCTTCAATGTAGAAGTCTTCTGGGTCATCGTCATAGCTAAAGATGTGAACTTCATTTAGTCGGCCAAATAAGTTATGCATATCTCCCATTACATCTTGATAGGCACCGGTTAAAAACAGACCAAGATAATAATCTTCATCTTTTTTCAGGGTGTGCATAGGAATGATGTCAGCAATACCATTGGCACTAACAAACTGGTCTAATTTGCCATCACTGTCACAGGTTATATCAACCAATGAACAATTAACTGTTGGCTTTTCATCCATTCTTGTTAATGGGATAACGGGTAGTACTTGATCAATTGCCCAAGTATCTGCTGCTGATTGAAAGACTGAAAAGTTACACAAATATTGTGAGGACAAATTGTAGTCGAGCTCTTTCATCTCTTCTGGCACAAAGTCGACTTCTTTAAGACGTTGTTGCAAAATCACCATGGTTTGCCAATATAAAGTTTCGATTTTACCTAATTCTTCTAGCGAAATAACTCGCAATTTGAACGCGGTAAGTGCTTGCTCTTTCCACTGAGATGCGTCATTGAAAATCTCTTGCAAATTATTTTGCTTTTCAATATCAATGGATAATTCGCGCATATTGGTTAACAAAATATGGTCATCTTCTAAGGGAGAAGTGTCTATTTCCATACCGTTGGCTTTAATCTCGCCAACTACTTGGGTGACTACGCAACTGTGATGGGCCGTAATTGCTCGGCCACTTTCACTGACTAATGTGGGATGGGGCACGTTTTCAAGATCACAAACTTGTTTCATGCCAAACACGATGTCTGCTACGTACTCTTCCATACTATAGTTTCTTGAGGAGTCGCTGGTGGATTTGCTGCCGTCGTAGTCAATGCCCAAACCCCCACCTACGTCTACGTAGTTGAGTTTGAAGCCCATATTATAAAGGTCAGCATAAATCATCGCCCCTTCAGTAATAGCTTCTTTTACTGCTCTAATATCAGTAAGTTGGCTACCGATATGGAAATGCAATAGGGTTAAGCACTCTGTCATATCGTTTTCTTGTAAATAGCGCGCAGCTCTAATAATTTCGCTGATGGTTAAGCCAAACTTTGCCCGGTCGCCGCCAGAGCCTTCCCACTTACCGCGGCCTTTTACCGTCATTTTAGAGCGCACCCCAATCATGGGTAAAATACCCAATTCTTTAGATGTTTTTACTAATAACAACAGTTCAGAGTATTTTTCGATAACAATAATAAATTTACGACCTAGTTTGTTACCTAACAAAGCTAAACGCATAAATTCTTTGTCTTTATAGCCGTTTAATACGGTCAAAGAATCTTCATTAGTGTTGTAGGCCATAACGGTCAGCAGTTCTGCTTTTGATCCTGCTTCTAAGCCATAATTAAAAGGTGCACCGGCATCGACGATTTCTTCAACCACTTCACGCATTTGGTTCACTTTAATCGGGTAAACACCCATGTATTTACCTTGGTACTCGGCTTCTCGCACGGTCTTAATAAAAATCTCATTAAGCATCGAAACTTGTGAACGAAGGATGTCATGGAAACGAACCACAACGGGGAATTGGATCCCTTCACCTTTGATTTCATCCAGAACGGCTTTGAAATCAATGCGAATATCTTTATTCGAAGGGTCTGGAGTAATGTTTAAATTACCATTTTGACCAATTTCAAAATAACCTGCACCCCACCGATTTACACGGTACAAGTTTTCAGAATCTTCGATTGTCCACTTCTTTTTATTAGCCATTAATGTCGTTTTACCCTGAGTTTATCGCGTACAAAGTGAGGAATTATAGAGAACAAAAGATGACAACGCTATGACCATAGTGCCTTTATCTGTATTGATTCATTCTATAAACCATTAAATAAGTAATAGTGAGGCTGAACCAAGAAAGATAAAAAAACCTACAACGTCAGTCACTGTAGTTAAAATTACGGAGCCGGCGAGCGCAGGATCAATACCGATTTTATCTAAAAACACCGGTATAGCGATACCAGCAAATGCGGCCACGATCATATTAATCACTATTGAAACGGCAATGATGGCCGAAAGCCAAGGGTTTTCAAACCATAAGGACGTAATTATACACACCACGGTAGCCCACAAGAGACCGTTAAAAAAAGCGACTAATACTTCTTTATTGCCTAAGGCCCGCAGGTTAGAGCTTGCCAATTGGCCGGTGGCTAAACCACGTATTGTTAGGGTCAGGGTTTGACTGCCCGTAATGCCGCCCATACTTGCTACAATTGGCATTAGTACCGCTAGTGCCACTACTTGGGCAACAACGGCATCAAATGCGCCTATAACTATAGATGCGGCAAAAGCGGTAACTAGGTTAATTCCTAACCACACGGCGCGACGTCTTGAGCTAGTAAATACGGGGGCAAATAAATCTTCGTCATTCACTTTACCCATATGCGACATCTGGGCTTCGTAATATTCCTGAAAAACATCTATGGCATCTTTAAGGGTAAAACGGCCTATAAGTCGCCCGTCTTTGCCCAATACTGGTAACATTGAACAACCACTACTTTTAACTGCATCCGCAGCGTCATACAAGTCAAGATCAGCTGATAATACGCGATCTGAAAATTCCGCAAGTTGCATGACGTTCATATCTGTGGTGCTACTGAATAAATCACTTAAGTCAATTTGACCTAAGTAATGATTGGCCTCGTCAACTACCAATATGCTATCGGTATAAGCGGGCAGTACTTGGGTTTTTAACTCAACTAATAGTTCACTAACATTGGTCCGTTTGTTAACCGTATAAACTTCATGGCTAATGTAACGCCCGAGCTGAGTATCATCATAGTTTAGTGCTGCGGTCACCAAGCCAGATTCTTCAGAATTAAGTTTCTTAATTAAGCCTCTTGCGACTTTATGCGGCAATACATCGAGAATTTCTACTAACTGTTCGGCGCTACTTTCACTAACGACTTCTTCGAGTTCTTCGGCACTTAGTAGCGATATGAGCTGTTCACGTGAGTCATCGCGCATCGCGGCTAAAATGGAGGGTTTTTTATCTTCCGTTAAGGTTTGCCATAATTCAAAGCGCAAGGCCTTAGGTAAACCTTCGAACATAAAAGCCCAGTCTTCTGGGCTAAATTCACGAGCAATAATGGGCACGGCTATGTCGCCATTTTTTAGTGCGTCTAATGTCCACAAAAAGGCATTTTCGCGTTGCTCTTGACTAACCATAAAGGGCCTCCACTGCTGCGTCTTAATTTTTGATATTACGGTATTTAAGCAACATTTATCTATATAATGCCGGCAATTTTTGAATATTTATCGAATATAGCAGTTATTCGACGGAGAAATTTTATGCGTATCGCCATTTTGTCTCGCAATGCTAAGTTGTACTCAACGCAGCGTCTCAAAGAAGCTGGGGAGCTTAGGGGGCACACCGTTGATATTATTGATACAATGCATTGTTACATGGATATTACGAGTAACCATCCATCGGTGCGGTATAAGGGTGAACCTCTGCCTAAATACGATGCGGTTATTCCTAGAATTGGTTCTGCAGTGACGTTTTACGGTACGTCGGTGGTACGCCAATTTGAAATGATGGGCACTTTTTCAATTAATGAATCGGTTGCTATCAGCCGTTCTCGTGACAAACTGCGCTCATTGCAGTTGTTGTCGCGTAAAGGCATTGGTTTGCCTAGAACTGGTTTTGCAAACCATCCTGACAGAATTGATGACTTAATTAAAAATGTCGGTGGGGCGCCCGTAGTAATTAAATTACTCGAGGGCACACAAGGTATCGGTGTGGTTTTGGCTGAAACGCAAAAAACCGCCGAAGCCATTATTGAAGCTTTTATGGGTCTAAAGGCTAATATCCTAGTACAAGAATATATTAAAGAGGCTGGTGGTGCTGACATTCGATGTTTTGTGGTTGGTGGCAAAGTTGTGGCCGCGATGAAGCGTCAAGCCAATGAAGGCGAGTTTCGCTCAAACCTTCATCGCGGCGGCACGGCCAGCTTAGTTCGTTTATCGCCAGCTGAGCGCAAGACGGCAGTTGACGCAGCAAAGACCATGGGCTTAAACATGAGTGGAGTGGATATATTGCGCTCCAATAATGGTCCAGTAGTGATGGAAGTAAATTCATCACCAGGCCTTGAAGGGATCGAAAAAGCCACGGGCAAAGATGTTGCGGCGATGATCATCGAGTTCATCGAAAATAAGGCACAACCACATAAAAATAAAACGGTAGGGAAAGGATAAATGGCTTCGACTAAATTAGAGATTGCCGGTGTTGAAATTAAACCAGGCGAAACGAAACAAATTCAATTACCCACGCCGCGTTTGTTTACGGATACCAAGATCCCCATTCCTGTTCATGTTATTCGAGGTAAACGCTCTGGCCCTACTTTATTTGTTAGTGCCGCTATTCATGGTGATGAATTAAACGGTATTGAAATAGTAGCAAGACTACTAAAAAGTAAGGCCATTCAGCGTTTACGCGGTACACTGATTGCTGTACCAATGGTCAACGTATACGGTGTATTAAATCAAAGTCGTTATTTGCCAGACCGTCGCGACCTTAATCGCTCTTTTCCCGGTTCAGCCAAAGGCTCATTAGCGGGGCGTATTGCTCATTTGTTTTTAAATGAAATTGTGGTTAAGTGTGACTATGGAATTGACTTGCACACGGGCGCAATCCACCGCAGTAATCTTCCGCAAATTCGAGGTGATTTTGCCGATGAAGCCACCTTAGCAATGGCCAAATCTTTTGGTTTACCGGTGTTACTTAATACTGACATACGTGAAGGGTCGTTGCGCCAATGTGCGGCTGATCTCGGTGTTAAAGTGATATTGTATGAAGCCGGTGAAGCCTTGCGTTACGATGAGATGTCAATCCGTGCAGGTTTGAAGGGCGTGATTAATGTTATGCGTGAAGTCGGCATGCTCAATAAACGAAAAATAGGCAAAGAACATGATATCCAGCCATTTATAGCACGGCAAAGTGGCTGGGTTCGTGCAACAGAAAGTGGCTTTGTAAACCATGTTGCCCAGTTGGGTGATCACGTTCAAAAAGGTGATGTACTGGCGTTAATATCAGATCCTTATGGCAATGAATTGAGCAGGATTTTAGCCCCAGCACAAGGCGTGATTGTTGGAAAACAAAATATTCCACTCACCCAAACAGGCGAAGCGATGTACCACGTCGCTTATTTTAAGCAGCCCGATTCTGTGGCAGTAGGCCTTGAGTTGTTACAAGATAATCTGGACCTAGCGGAACAGACAATAGTATTGTAAAAATCAGAGAGGTAAGTAATGAACGTACTCGGAAATAAACACATAGTAGGCTCGTTAGAGTTATGTGATCTACCCGAACTGAGCATCAATGATTTGAATGTAAGAGTTGATACAGGGGCAACAACCTCCTCCTTACATGTTGACAATATTGATGAGTTTGAGCGAGAAGGAGAGTCTTGGGTGAGTTTTGATATTCATCCTGATATCCATCAAGTCAGTAAAATTGTACGTAGAGAAATTAAAGTAGAAGCAATGCGCAACGTAAAGAGTTCAACAGCTACCCGCGAGAAGCGCTATGTCATTACCACTACAATTGTTATGGCGGATATGCAATGGCCCATTCAACTTACTTTAACTGACCGATCGGAAATGAATTATCTGATGTTGCTCGGCCGAGAAGCCATGCAAGGTCGCTTAGTGGTGGACCCTGAATTCGAATACCTATTAACCAAAAATAAAACCAATTCTTAAAAAATTCTGAGGAAAAATTGTAATGGAAAAAGAGAGTGAACAGGCTTCTCCAAAAGAAGAGTCACAACATAGTTTTGAACTCAGATATTTACAAATAGCCGATTATCCTGATGTCAAAGAGTTGATGGATGATGTCTACAAAAAAGTAGGTGGCGCATGGCCACAAAAAAAATATCAGGCCATGTTGAATATGTTTCCTACTGGGCAAATATGCATTGAAGATAAAGGTAAAGTCATCGCATGTGCATTTTCTGTGATCGTTGATTATGACAAGTTCGGTGATAAACACACCTATGATGAAATCACCGGTGATGCTTATTTATCTACACATGATCCCAAAGGGGATGTGTTGTATGGGGTTGATGTATTTGTATCTCCTGAGTATCGAGGCTTACGTGTAGGTCGTCGTTTATACGAGGGAAGGCGAGAGTTGTGTAAAAACTTAAACCTTAAGTCGATTATGGCTGGTGGACGTATTCCAAATTACCGTCAACACGCCAAAGATATGACCCCTTATGAATATATTGAAGCGGTGAAATCAAAAGATTTATTTGATCCAATTTTGACCTTCCAGTTATCAAACGGCTTCGAAGTTAAACAAATCCTCAAGGCTTACTTGCCTGAAGATAAAGATTCAATGGGTTATGCGACCTTACTGCAATGGCACAATATTTATTATGATCCAGAAGAGCAAAAGCTTTTTGGCGGTCATAGAAATACGGCCCGTATTGGTTGCGTACAATGGCAAATGCGTTACTTTGAAGATGTGCCTGCATTGTTGCAACAGGCTGAATATTTTGTTGATGCCTTGTCTGATTATAAATGTGACGTAGCCTTATTTCCGGAATTCTTCAATGCACCTTTGATGGGCATTAAGCCGGCTGATTCATCGATTGATGCGATATGGAATTTGGCGACTTACACCGATGAAATACTGACTGAAATGTCACGTTTAGCGGTATCGTACAACATCAATATTATTGCCGGTTCAATGCCAGTGATCGAAGATGATGAATTATTTAATGTGAGCTATTTGTGTCATCGAAGTGGCGCAATAGAGAGTCAATATAAGCTGCATCCAACTCCACATGAGAAACGTGATTGGATTATGCGTGGTGGTAATAAATTGCAAGCCTTTGACACCGACTTTGGCAAAATTGGCATATTGATTTGTTATGACGTTGAATTTCCTGAATTAGGAAGGTTGTTATCAGAGCAAGATATTAAAGTACTTTTTGTACCGTTCTGGACTGACACTAAAAATGGCTATTTACGGGTTCGTCGTTGTGCACAAGCGCGAGCAATCGAAAACGAATGTTATGTGGCGATTGCCGGTAGTGTGGGTAATTTACCGCAGGTAGATAATGTTGATATTCAGTATGGTCAATCAGCGGTATTTTCACCTTCAGACTTTGCTTTCTCACATGATGCTATCGTCTCTGAAACTACACCGAACACTGAAATGACCCTGATAGTTGATTTAGATTTTGATAAATTAACTCAACTTGAAAAAGAAGGATCAGTACGAAACTACCTAGACAGACGTCGTGATTTATATCGTGTCGAATGGATAGGTGATAAGTAAAGTAAATACTTACTTATTATATATATCAATAAAATTAAAGCCCATCTGAAGATGGGCTTTTTTATTACTCATTTACAAGCGTGTTAAGTGACATAGTTAAAAATTAAGTGTTAGTCACTACTAACATAGTTTTTAAACTACACTCTGCCCTTGTATTGAAAAACTTCTTCTAGCGACTGTCCAAAAACTTCAGCTATTTTAAAGGCAAGTTCTAAAGTTGGTGAATACTTACTTTTTTCGATAGACATGATCGTTTGGCGGGTCACACCGACCAATTCTGCCAGTTCTTGCTGGGTCATTTCATCAGCAAAAAAACGCAGTTCACGAATTTTATTCGTTATAGGTAATTCAGTTGCCATCTTAATAAGCTCTTCGATAAAAGAAAATTAATGCAGCAAAACGACTTACCTCAGCAAGAATAAAACTGAGTAACAATATATGGGCTGTTAGCAATGGAATTCGCCAAGAACTTTGACCTTCTTCAAATGACGGGTTGTATTCCAATATAACTATTCTGCCTAGCGTTAAAAACACGCCACACACTAAAACAGAGTATGCAATGCTAGTACTTCTATAATTAAACAACTTATCTCGCTCGTCATTACCCAGTGTTGCTTCACGATGATTAGATATCGCTAGCAAAGATTGAAATAGAATCTCGATCATGACAACGGCGGTAATTGTTTTAATCGATAATGCCAATGCAATATCTAAGGATTCATTCTCAGGCAGTTCAGCTAAACCAATAATATTATAAAAGTAATAGCCAAATACACTCACTGTACTCAGTAAAGATAGCCAAGTACTTTTCTCTTTTAACGACATATCCATAGCTAACCCTCATTAATTAAACTGAGAGCAATGTATTTTAATCTTAACTAAGTGTCAAATATAATTAACATTGTGTCTGCTTTGGTATTCTTTGAGTTAGCTTTGCTGATTATTCGCCGATGTCTTCATTCCATAGTTGCGGTTTAGCTTTAATAAATTCTTGCATGAGTTCGACACAAAGATGACTGTCTACTACCTGGACTTCTACTCCTCGAGATTTTAGCAAAACCTCCTCACCTAAGAAGCTTGTGTTTTCACCAATAATAACCTTCGGAATGCCGTATAGCAGGATGGCTCCAGAGCACATTGAACAGGGTGAGAGTGTTGTATATAGCACTGATTCTCTGTACACCGCAGCGCTTTGTCTACCGGCATTCTCAAGGGCGTCCATTTCACCATGCAATATGGGACTACCTTGTTGAATGCGACGATTGTGGCCACGACCGATTATTTTGCCATCGTGAACCAGAACCGAGCCAATCGGAATACCGCCCTCCGCTAAACCCAAAACAGCTTCATCAATCGCTGCCTGCATAAATTTATCCATTGGTTTTTTCCTTGATTTTTATAGGTAACTGTCAAAAACTGCTAGGATTTTAGCTTAACAGCCCAAGCCTTAATAGAGTTCCTTAAGCCTACTTAAATACTTCTAGTCTGATTTTTTCTAGCGCTAATAAGGTCTTATTAATATCGGGCTCGATTAAAAAAGCATCGATAACGGGCATCACTTTTTGTGCAAATTCACTTTGAGCATCTCGATCAAAAAATTGAGTAATGTCAGCAGCATTAGAAATAACATCAGAGGCTTGCTGAACTAAAACTGAGTTATTAATTTGTGCATATTTGTTGGGTGATATTATGCCTAAGGTTTGATTAAAGCGTTGTTGGTTTTCACTTTGTGCCGCAAAGTTTAAAAATATTTCTGCAAGCTTTTGGTCTTCATTTTTACTTGGAATAAGCAGTATATCTAGCGGCGCTTCTTCATAATAAAGGTTTTGCGGGCCAAAAGTAGGGAATTTAAAATAGCCTATTTGCACTGACTGGGCTTGAGGAAAATCTTGGATTGCGTAATTGCCAAACATGACCATCCCTATTCGACCTCTAAATAGAGGGGCAATACCTTGTTTCCAGTCATATTGCTGATGCTCTGCAATAAAATAGTCTGCTTGCACGATTGTTTGCAGTTGGGCAAAAACCTGTCTGACTTGGGGATCTAAAAAAGATTGTTTGCCAGCTAAGAGCTGCTGGTGATAGCTGAGGCCATTAATACGTAAATTTAGGTAATCAAACCAAGCGGTTGCCGACCAATTACTTTTTGTCCCTATAAAAATAGGCGGAATGTTATTGGCTTTGAGTTTGGCACAAACCGCCAGAAAATCTTCCCAAGTAGTGGGTTTGACTAAACCAAGTCGCTCAAAAACTGGAATGTTGTAATAAAAACCAATTTGATAATACGAAGTGGGTAGGGCATAGATTTTGTTTTGTCTAGAAATGCTTGAAATAACCGCAGGTTCAAAGGTTTCAAGCAGTTTATGTTGGTGGTAGAACCCACTAAGGTCAGCAACTTGTCCTTGCTGAATATATTCGTACAAGCGTTCACCGGCATGCCAATAGAGAACATCGTAATGGCCTTTGGCTAATAAAGTAGGGAATTTTTCTTTATAAATCTCACTGGTAAAGGCAGTGACTGACACACTAACATCGGGATGAGCCGCTTCAAAATCTGCGATCAAAGAGTAGTACGCAATCCTCTGGGCACTATTTGAAATGGATAGTCCAATTTTCAATTCTTTAGCAATACTAACCGTATTAAAAAGAAGAATAAGTACAGCAACAAAATAACGAATAACGTATTACCTTCGTTTACAACAACGCTTCACATTATATACCGTCGTCGAAACTGTCAAAACATTGTTTACTCGCTAAGCTTGCTTATTCATTGTTGGCGCCTATAACGAGGGTAAATACTTCATGGCTACATTGCATCTATCGTAAGCTTTTCCATATTTGTGCATGATACTTTTATCATGCACAAAGCCATTTTTTTGGTATAAGTGAATGGCCGCTTCGCAGCGACTGTTGGTTAACAAAAACAACTCTTTGGTGGCAATGTCTTTGGCTTGCAGAAGTATATGCTGTAGTAATAACTCACCTATCTTTAGCCCTCTTGCCTGGTCTAGCACCCCCATTTTTGTCAACTCAAAAATGCCTTCTGCCTTTTTATAGAGTGCGCCAGTTCCAATTACTCCAAGTTCAGGATGTTGGGCAAACCAAATGTGTCCTCCTGTAGAAATAATATACTTTTGTGGCTCACTTAATACTTGCATATCAATATCTTCCATCACAAACATGGCCTCAATCCATTGTTGATTAATGGATTTAAAGTGGTGAGCTAATTCTGGCGTAAAGCTGTGAAATACAATTGAGTTATGCTTGCTCATGAAAGGCCTCGAGAGTTCTTTGTTTTAATGATTTGCGTTTTAAGGCATTTTCGCACTTTATAATGGCCGCGTATAAATCACTCTGCTCTTCACGGCTGACCTCTTCGGCGGCTTGCTGCACCGCTTGCCAAATTGGTAACATGGTAACCACACTTTGCTGTCCGGTTTTAGTCAGCGTGATAAGTCTGCGTCTGGCGTCTTTAGGGCAAACAACAAAATCTATCAGTTTACGTTGAGTGAGTTGCTGGCAAAATTGTGTAACGGCAGGTTGCGATAAACCTAAAGAGTCTGCGGCTTCTACCACGCTTAATTGTTTTTGTTTATGCAATAACGCCAATAAGGTGAACCATTTCGGTTGTATATCTAAACCAAAATGTTGGTATATCTCAGATGCCTCTGAGCTAAACTTTTCACTCAAACGCTTCAGTCTGCTGCCTAAGGCTAACTCAGTGAGCTCGTCAAAAAAGTCCATGGATGATCCATAAATAACTGTATAAGTATTTATATAACTGCTTATGTTAATTGGCAAGTCTTTAACCAATAAACTGAAAGTTTGAGCAGATACATAATAAAATCTTAATTTAACTTAGTGGGTAAAACCTTGCTAAAGTATAGGCATTACTAGCTTGGTTAATTTTGAAAAGTAAGAGAACAATATGAAAATTTTAGTTGATACCCATGCCCACACAGTGGCGAGCACCCACGCTTATAGTACGGTTGCAGAATATTTCCAACAGGCAAAACTAAAGGGTTTAGAAATGTTTTCGATTACGGATCATGGACCGGAAATGCCAGATTCTCCTCACCCTTGGCACTTTGGTAATCGTCATGTTCTGCCTAGAATCATCGACGGGGTAGCGATGTTACGCGGCATAGAAGCGAACATTATGCCTGAACTGGGAGGATTGGATATTCCGGGTGGCCTGCATCCCTATTTGGATTTTGCCATTGCCAGTTTCCATGAGCCAGTATTTTCGCCTCGAGATAAAAAGGTACACACGGCTGCCGTGATAAAAACATTTGAGACCGGCAAATGCCAAATATTAGGTCATCCAGGTAATCCTAATTTCCCCATCGATTATAAAGAAGTCATTCGTGCCGCAAAAGACAACAATGTATTAATTGAAATTAATAACAGTTCATTTTCATATTCACGACAAGGTAGCGAACCGAATTGTTCCAAAATTTTAGAACTTGTTGATCAACTTGATTGGAAAGTCACGTTTGCCAGTGATGCCCACGTAGCTTATGACGTTGGTAATTGTGATCGATCAGTTGCCACTGCGGTAAAAATCGGTTTTCCGTATGAGCGAATTATCAATCGAAATGCTAGAAGCTTTTTAGCCTTTTTGGCGGAGCATGAAAAACCTGTCGCGTTAGAGCTGAATCATTGGCTCACTAATTAAATCTGTTTTAAATTTGCGACATATTTAACCTTGAATTTTTATAAAATAGTAATAATTCATAAAATATGTATATTAAACAGAGTGTTATGTAGTTGGCATAAGTTTGGCTATACACTTATTAAGTCTCAATTAGTCATTGAGAATAGTAAATTGCAGTTGGAGTAACTTATGTTTTTAATAATTAGTGGGATTGTCACTGTTTTTGTCTTGGCACTAATAAAACAAGTGGGTATAGCAAAAAAATTGGGTAATGGCTTGATTACCGCAATATGTTATGTGGGCGTTATGTTATTTATTGTGCTTACGTTTAGCCGTTCTTTTAGAAAATCCATTAAGTAAACGGCTTTAATAAAAACTAGACTGTCTTAGATTGAAGACAGTCTAACATGGACAAAAAACCAAGAATTTTGTCTAGTAAATGAGTCAAACTTTAAGTCACTTATTAATTTAAATACCTATGTATCGTTGTGGTTATTTTCTAATCAATTGAAAAGGCGTTAAATGCGCGAATTGAAATCAACCCCAATTAATTAGATAGGTATACCATGTTGAAACTCGTAAAAACCTCATTTGTAGTTAGTGCCATTTCTATCGCTTTTAGTGGTTTTGTGTATGCTGATATTAATGCCGATTTGCAGAATATATGCACCATAGTCAAGGCCGATGATAAAGACGAATTACGCAAAAAAATGAAAAAAGTTGAAAGTGACCATAAGCTAAAATTACAGGATTATTACTCAGGTATTTCTTGTGGTGGAGAGAGCTTAATACGCACTGCGATGTTAAGTAATGCAATAGAGTCTGGCACTTTAATGATCAAAAAAATGCCAAAGAATCAGTTAACCGCGCCCGAAGCCGATGGCAAAACCTTGAGTGACTGGGTTAGTGAAAAAGGCTTAACCAGTTCTCAGATTGCGGTTGAATTGAACGCAAGGATTTAGAAAATCTAAGCAACTACCTATTCTAATAAAAATGGCCTCCACTGTGAGGTCATTTTTTTGCCTAATTTTCAGTTTTTTCGCTTTATTAGTATTGCGTATTTGCGTTGAAAGCCGCTTGACCTTAGATGTTAGTCAAAGGTTTATCATGGCATCATTGTGCAAATAGTAGCAGAGGCTGAGTCAATGAAAATTAGTCAACTGGCAAAAAAAGTAGGAGTCAGTAGTCACACCCTACGCTATTACGAAAAGGTGGGCCTATTAATACCGTCAAAGCGCAATGTTAATGGTTATCGAGATTATAGCGAGGACGATGTATCAGCGCTTAAATTTATTCTTGCGTGTAAGGACAGTGGTTTTAGTTTGACTGAAACGCAGTCTTTATTAGCGATAAAAGATAATAAAGACCAGCATGCTTGCGCCGAAGCAAAATTAATCACTCAACTTAAAATAGCCGCAATATCACAACAGATAGTGCAATTAAAGAATATGCAACGCACCTTGGTAAATCTTGAAAAGTATTGCTCTGGCGGTAATAAAAGCGCAGAGTTTTGTTCCATTATTTCGGCTTTAGAGGGAGGCAAATAACATGTTTGTTGAAAACTTTGTGGCACTTTTCACTGAATCAGCGCCTTTTTTACTCTTAGGTATGTTGATTGCAGGTATCATTTATCAACTTGTTCCGCCTCAATGGATTGAAAAAGTGTTAGGCGAGCGAGGCTCAGTTTTTAGTGCTGCGATTATTGGTGCACCTCTACCATTGTGCTCATGTTCTGTTATTCCAGTGGCGATGGGGATTAGACGCAGTGGCGCAAGCAAAGCCAGCACCGCCAGTTTCTTAGTAGCAACGCCTGAAACGGGTGTTGATTCTATCGGCATTACGTATGCGTTAATGGGGCCTATTATGGCAATTAGTCGCCCTATTGCTGCTATTTTTTCAGCTATTACTACCGGATTAATGATCCAGTGGTTTGGTCGCACTGAGCTAAGTTCAGCCCTTAAAGCAGAGCCTAAAAGTAGCCAGTCCTGCTGTAGTAAGCAGACTGTGCCTGAGTCAAGTTGGTTTGAAAAAACTAAATCAGTCTTCATTTTTGGCTATGGCCAGTTGTTGCGTGATTTTATGGTGTGGTTATTAATTGGATTAATTTTTGCTGCAGCAGTGACCACCTTTGTACCTGAGGGAATGTTGGCCCAATACGGTCAAGGTGTTGTTGCCATGTTAGTGGTGGTGCTTATTTCTATCCCGATGTACGTTTGTGCCACGGCTTCAACACCCATAGCAGTTGGCTTATTGTTGTCGGGCATTACACCCGGCGCAGCCCTTGTTTTTATGTTAACTGGGCCGGCAACCAATATTGCAACCCTAATGATTATTAAAAAAGAGTTAGGCTCTAGAGAGTTAGTACTGTACCTAGTGAGTATTACGTTAAGTGCATTGGCCGCGGGTTTACTTTTAGATTTTCTGTTTACTTACTTTGACTGGCAACTGCAATTGGTTAACGGCCAACATGACGAGTTGATCAGTGGTCTCTATCAGGCAAGTGCAGTCATATTGGCAGGATTGATTCTGTTTCAAATGTATAAAAAATGGATGCCCAAAACCAAAGCCTGTTGTGAGCATTAAGTCTAGAAAATAATGATTAACTTAGCCCTATGCATATTAGGGCTAAGTAGAGGTTTATTTATCGTTTGTAGCGGCTGAGCAAGTCTGCATAAAAAGGACTCGATTTAACTTTAGTCAGAGCTGCGTCAAAGCGCTGTAAAGTCTCAGTTGAGACGGTATTTTTACTGAACATCACATGGGCATCACCGGTATTGATTGTTATCCCTTGGGGCACAATATAATTGCCAAGCGCTTTACGCCGCAAGATAGACGCACCAACAAAGCTGTCTTCTAAGTAGGCGTCAATATCTCGGTCAAGCAAGCGGGCCACATTTACCTCGCCTATGATAGCGCTGACAAAGTTCTTATTAGTGGCACTGCCATCTCTTAACATCGAAACTTCGGGCCCATAAAAGTAGTCTTCAACCACTCCTATCATTTTGTCTTGCTCTATAAAGGCTGAAACACTTTTTATCTCAGTGAGTTGCTTGTCTTCTTTACGAATGTATAAAGAATACTCTTCCATGCGGTAAGGCAGGCTAAATAGGGCAAACTCTTCTCTGGCTGGAGTTTTTGATGCACCCAATAACATATCTACATTGCCGTCTTTAAGGTCATTCAGCAGTGAAACCCAAGTGCCCGCTTTAAATTCAACGACACATGAGATTTCTTGGAGAACGGCATTAGCTAATTCGACATCAAGACCGGTTACTCTGTCTCCCACATCAATATATTGATAAGGCTCCCATGCATCAAAACCTAATACCAACTTACAATCAGGTGCTTGGGGGCTTTCTGCAACTGCAGGGGTAAGAGGGATAGGCTCGTCATTTACGCTGTTATTACTGTTGGGTTTGCAATTAAGCAACATTAAAATACTAGAACAAACAATTATCAGGCGGATTGTTTTCATTGTTATGCTTCCTCGTTGAATTGTTTCTAAGTTTAAGACACATTCTAAATTTTGCGAGAAAGTAAATTAATTGTTAATTTTATGTGTTTTTTTTCGCCAAAAATAAAAGGCAAATTGAGTAAAATAAATATTTATGCACTCTATAAGTGTCGTAGGGGCCGAAATATCATTTTAATAAATAGAGCAGGCGCTCGCTTCTTTGTTAGGCTGATTGCCTAACTAGGAGAGTGTAAGATGTTTGACAAGCTATTTTCAATGCAAGGCAAAGTATGTGTGGTTACCGGTGGTTCACGCGGTTTAGGTGCTTATATTGCGCAAGGCTTTTTAGAGGCGGGGGCTAAGCGTGTTTACATTACTGCTCGTAAGGCTGAAGCTTGTTTCGCTGCAGCCACTGAGTTGAGTAAATACGGTGAATGTATTGCTTTGCCAGGTGATGTCGGAACAAGCGAAGGCTTAATGCAATTAGTCCAAGCCCTGCAGAAGCAGGAAAATCATCTTGATGTCTTGGTCAATAATGCAGGTACTGCTTGGGGCGCACCTTTTGGTCAGTTTCCGGAGAAAGGTTGGGATAAGGTGATGGATCTAAATGTAAAAAGTCCCTTCTTTCTGACTCAAGCACTTATGCCATTGTTAGCTAAAAATGCCACTGCTGAACAGAGTGCCAGTGTAATAAATATTGGTTCTATTGCTGGTATTGTAGGTAACGGTTTAGATAATTTTAGTTATGCCATTTCCAAAACAGCGATCCACCAAGCCACTCGAATATTGGCAACTGAATTAGCTGCGCAGCATATACGGGTTAATGCAATCGCCCCCGGTCGTTTTTATTCCAAAATGACCGAGTTTTTGAGTGACGATGAAGCCGCATTTCAACAAGAATTGCAAACGATTCCGATGCGCCGTTGGGGCAAGGCTGATGATATTGCGGGTGTTGCAATCATGTTGGCTAGTAGGGCAGGAGGATTTATTACAGGACAAATTATCCCAGTAGATGGCGGTACGACTCTGGTTAATTAAAAATATTAAATTGTATTATATTCAAGGCCTTGCAGCTTTGCATTTCAATATCCAGAATTTAGAAACTGGTAAAATAATGAGGCGGCAACAAACGCTGTTTCATTTTAGAAGATGTTTAACTAACAATCACTGTGTTATAACTTATTTTTGTGGTGTTAATCGTCACAATGCAAACCCTTATTTCAATTTTCTCATCGGTAAATAGAGGCGCTAATTTACAAACAATTAGCATGGGAAATTGTTGAGAACTCAAGTAAATACTTTGAATAGGTATAACAATCGTGAAAGATGTTTTTCCAGTGTTATTGGGTTTAGTTTTAAGCTGTTTAGCTTTTTTTGCTAAGGCTAATAGCAATACTCATTTAACGATTGTTACTGAGCATTTAGCCCCATTTCAGATTGTTGATAAAGACTCTATTAGTGGGTTTTCTACCGAAATTGTAAAAGCAACACTCGAGGCAGCAGATTATCCATATACTTTGGATGTTCATCCTTGGTCGATTGCCTATAAAAGGGCAACTGAAGAGAGCAACACTTGTATATATTCGTTAGTAAGAATGCCACTACGTGAAGCAAAATTTCAATGGATAGGCCACATTGTTAGTGGCACCAGTTCGTTTTATGGCTTGAAGAGTCGCAAAGATATAACCATTACAAGTGTTGAAGATGCCAAGCGTTTCAGAACGGCCGTTATACAGGACGATATTACTCACCAATTTTTGCTCTCAAAAGGTTTCACTGAAAATCAAAACTTGTACGCCAGCAGTAATTATGTTGCTCTGCTCCAATTGCTCGAAGTGCCTAGTCGAAATATCGATTTAGTTATTATTAATGATGACCTTATTTACTATCGCTCAGGTCGGGCAGAAGACCTGAGTAAATATACTAATTTATATAATATCAACGAGTTAAAACTCGATTTTCATTTGGCTTGTAGTCTTAATACCGATGAGGATATTGTGGCTAAATTAAGGGCGACGATGAAAAACTTAGAAGATGATTTAAGCTTAAGTAAGATCAGAGCAAAATGGCGACCAAAGCTGAAAAGTGGCCTGTAGTCCGCAGCTAGGTGCTAAGTAGTTGGGTTGATGATTCTTGCACAAACGTTTTTTGATTAACACGAGCTGGTATAATGTGTACCTCAGAGTAAGTACTGTTTCGATTTGGGCTAAACCGAGTATTAAGGTATCAAACTAGCCAAAAAATGAGCTAACTTGTCTAGGGTTGAGGCTGTGTTGCGCGCTCAAACTCTAACAATTCAGGTGCCCATGCAGGTACACAAGTCACCACTAACATCAGGCTTTGTTGACCATTGTTGAGAATGTTGTGCCACTGATGTGGCTTTATAACCACGGTATCGCCAGCTTTTATTTGTTGTTTTACGTCTTCTACCATCATCAATCCGCTGCCAGAAATAACATGATATACCTCTTCCATAATATGATGGTGAGGCACAACTTCGACGCCAATCGGAATTTTGATTTCGGCGATACTCATTCCTTCTACCGACGAATTACGTGGACTCACAATCTCGCGAGCCACAGCCTTATCTTCTGCTTCATACCAAGGTTGTTCATCAAGATGAACCACTTCAAAGGGAATGGTATTAACCGGAGTCATTAACTGTGGTGATTGCTCAGCCCAAGCAACTGATAGAGCCAAGCTACCTAAGGTGAAAAGACTTAATTGATAAAAAATTTTCATTGCGACCGCTACTTTATATTGGCAGTAATAGAGTTATAACCTACATTATTTTTAAGGTAAATTACTAGATGTAATAGCGTCATATTTGCAAATATTAAGCAGTCATATGGTGCCTGATAAGCCCTAAGTGCTCGATGAGCCCTTAGGGCTGTTACATATGAATCTAATTCGAACTTAGTTTACTTAGTCAGAATATTTTACACTTTGTTGACGAAACTTACGTGAAGAGACAAAGCGATCCAACCAGTGAGTAAACTTAACTCCTTCAGCGCTTTGTTCTTGGTAAAACGGATGAGGTATCTCATCGGTAGCAAAGGCATCTGTCAACACAGTATGAATATTGCCGCTACCAATATAATACTGATAGTTGCTGCTTGTCGCAGACAAGTAATCTACCGAGCCTAACATTCTGGCATTCCATTCATAAAAATATAAAAAGTCAGCTTCAGTTAAACCCCAAGTGAATGGGTTACCGTTACCTTGGTCGTTTTGGTCCATAATTTTCAAAAACTGCACTTGGACTGCATCAAATGCAGTGGTGTATTGGGCAAAGCGACTTGCAGGATAGGCTTCACTGAGTCTTGCAAATATCTCGGCATTAAACCCCAATGCGGTATAGGTTGTTAATGCGTCATTAAACAGCAAGGGAAGGGTTGATTCGACATTCCAAACTTGTTCAAAATTGAATACGCTATCAATAAAACCTTGAGTGACTATCGCTTCAGATGCATCAGCAAGTAGATAAGTTTTAGCTTTAGGAAAAGCGGCTTGCAGGTATGGAAAATTTAATGTCGCCCCATAACCGCCGGCGCTTGAGCCGGTGACTAATAATTTTTTAATTTTATGCGATTTTTTATTGTCATATTCATTTTTCAACCACTCTCTGACTGCCATGAAATTATCAAAACCACGATGTTTTACGGTGACCGGCGTGCCTGAAAAACCAGTAATTGAGCCGTCGGTATCGATATAAGTGGTATCGCTCGAACCCACATGAATGTCGCCCGTGCAATAGGGAATGAACACCTTACTCCAGTCTTTAAATGGGTTGGCCTTTTCATCCTCCGCAAAAATCCCCCCTGCATTTTCAGGTGAGTTTTCGGCTAATATTGATGGATTATAGGTTGGTCGTTGACCAGGGATACTGGCTAAACTCAAAGATGCAACACAGGTAGCATCATTCCAGCATGCACCACCGCCATTAAAATAGACCACCACATTTTTACTTTTTCCTTGTTTAAAATAAAAGTGAAATGAATTGTCTAGTAGCTCGTCGGTTAGCGGGTTCACGACGGTATCAAACGCACAGCTAGGGCTAATTGTTTTGATTGATCCTTGCTCGTCAACTATCTCTATTTGCTTATCTACCTCTATAGTTTGCCAATTAGTGTTGTTGTTAGAGGAGTGAGCAAAGGCGTAGGGAGAGTTAATGAGCATAAGTGTGCTCAGTAAAATCATCTTATTCATTGAGATATCCATATAGTAGTTTAAGGTCTCAGAATTTCTTATTACCTAGGGTAATTAAGAGGTTCGTCTGTTTTGATTCTGGTGTTGAGATAACAGCAAGGTTACAGCGCCTTATAACTCTATTTGCATACTACCTTAGTTACTTTTGTTGATGGTATTTTTTTTATCCTAGTCTTGATTTTTATGCTTGTCGTAATCGGCAGGTTGAAGCTCAAGTACAAAATATTAGCAGTGGGGATAATAAGCGATAGCGCTGTATTTACCCTTTAGTGGGCGACAGAAATTATCTATGCAGCATACTTATCTTCTAGCGTCTTTATTTAGCACTTTTGCCTAGGTTTTCAGGGGTATCTTTAGGCGCAGAGGGGTCTTGTCCTGCTTGCTCATTGCCATATTTACCTTTGGCGCCGGTAGACGATTGGCCAAACTTATCTAAAAAGGCTTTTACATGATGAGTGCCTAAACCGCCTGCAAACGCGATGAGCCATTCAGCATAGGGGGTGAGTGTAATAGGCATGTCTTTTATGTTTTCTAGGGAGCCAGAAGTGACGATCACTAGCCCGGTTTTTAAGGCGAAAAATAAAATAACACCAGTCAGCCCGCCGCCCACTATTTGCATAATATAGCCTAAAAAATCGATGGCCATGGGCGCGTGAGTAATGGCTTTGTTGCGATGATACTGATTGAATTCTTTAGCAATAAAAATATGACAGTGCATGGCTCCACCCAGAAGGCCTAAACAAAACAACTGCTTTAAAAATAAAATCGTAATGATATTTTGATTTTTTTCAGCAAGAGAGTGAGCTGCAACGGCTTGATCTAGCAAATTTAAAAACCAGCTTAGGCCAATATAATAAGCGCTAAGAATCACCAATAAAGACAGTACAAAATGAATCTGCCCCCATCGCCAATGGCGTGAGTCAGGATCACCTTTAATAGTAGGTTTAGCAACGATGGGTTCAGCCATAAGGCTATCCTTAGCTAGTTTTGTGTTTTAGCAAGTATTGCACTGATTATTAAAAATACAATTTCTCGATACTGGCTAATATTGAGTGGTGTACGCGGTTTGTTTGCTTCCCATGCATAATGCGCAAAATCACTATGTTCAGAAATTTTTAATACACTTTTAGCTCATAAGTGTCGGTTTTTTTTACACTTTTCAAAATTGGTTCTTAACGGTAAGATATAACTGATTGTAATATAACAATAAAAAATAAATGGCTTGAATTTTGCGCATTTTTTAACCTATCACAAGTGAGTCTTAAACTCAGTGTTGTGATTCACACTTACCGCAGTTTTGTTTCGCAAATGGCAAGTGCCTTCATCTGATTTATAGTAAACATCAAGGAATGGCTATGTCCCGTAAACTACTTATTTTCACCTTACTTTTGTTAACGCAGTTTTTATACATCCAAGTCGTTGAGGCGGGTCTAATTAGGACGAGCGGTCGAGGGGGCTATAGTAGTAATTTTGATGAAGGCTACTATTACGTTGATAATCAATACCTCAACGAATTTGGCAGAATTAAAGAATCGGCTTATGAAGATCAATTTTTTACCAAGAGTATTCTTCGTGCCGTAGGGGGTGGTGGCAGAGGTTTAGGCTCAGTACCTAATACATGTATTAACGGTTATACCGATGATGACCTTGATAACTTAGCTTATGAAATTGCCTATTGGGATACCGAGTTGAGCTATGGGCGCATTACTCAGGAAGAATATGATACCGCGGTAGCGGCGGAGAATTTTAAGATTTATGGCGAACCCTGCGTGTGGGAATTCACTGAAGGTGAGTCTTTGTCAATGTTTGGCTTTTTCAGCCTATATTTTGGCATACCAGATGTAGTGTACGACGTAGATTGGTCTATTAGTGGTCAGCCTACTTTACCTGGT
The DNA here is from genome assembly GCF_040012495.1 of Paraglaciecola sp. 25GB23A. Lineage (NCBI taxonomy): Bacteria > Pseudomonadati > Pseudomonadota > Gammaproteobacteria > Alteromonadales > Alteromonadaceae > Paraglaciecola > Paraglaciecola sp. 25GB23A. Next base: position 23,951 of record NZ_JBDYKM010000025.1, on the reverse strand, counting down.
GAGGTTAATACCTTGGGTGATTTAGCCACCATAGATGGTGCCATTTTGGATGGCTGGGTTACATTAAATGCTGATGTCGACTTAGCTGCGGGTGATTACGATGTTTTTGTATCGGTTGGTATCACTACGCCAAACGGTAAAATATTTTACGATCGAAATAAACCCAATGATAAGGTAAATCTGCAACGTATATGCGATTTAAACCCCGCCTTCGATGTTTATCAAGCGGCACTGAGTCTATTTCAACAATATCAAAATGCTGTTGACGATTATTATTATTATAATGATCCAGTGAATTACCCCTATCCAACTGGCCCAGTGCCACCTGACCCCGGTTCAGTCGCGCCTCCAGATGAGATATGCGGCTATGACAGTCTTGACTCATCGTATAACGTTATTAATGCGCCGATGTTTTTTTATTCTGAAGACGAACAACTTAGAATATTACCAGCCAATGTTGATCCTAATTCTCCGACTACTGATGTGAGTGCCCCTGCTTCAATTGGTTTGTTGTTACTAGGCTGGGTAGGCCTTATCTTGAGACGACAAACAAAGATAGAGAAATAAAAATTATTTATGGGTAATAAAGGAAGAGGCGTTGCAACGCCTCTTTTTTTATTGGTTTATGACCAAGCACTATTGACCACTCAAAGCGATTATCAGCGGCAGTAGATTGCCTTATTAGTTCAGACCTCTTCTGCCCAAACTATTGCCAATAAAAACGACTACAATCAACTATTTGTTATTTTGCAAATAGGGCCGCAGCTTCAATGCGTTGTCTCGCGAGGTCATTATCAATAAATTGCACGAGTGTTTGAAATTCAGGTTCTTCCGCAAGGCCCTTTAACAGTGGATCGTATTTTGTCCACCATTCGCGCCAGCCATTATCAATAGCTGTTTGCAAAGCTTGTATAGCTTTGTCAGTTTGGCCCTTCAGGGCATAAATGCGAGCAGATAAATAATAAAGTTCAAAATAAGTTACTGATGAGCCTAACTGCTCTTCCATCAAATGTGTACATTGATTTATCAGTGTAAGGGCTTGTACATAGTCACCCAGTTCTTGTTGCGCCCAGGCAATTTCAATGGCAGGAGAACAATGAGGCATAAAAAATTTATCAACATCGTCAATAATATTTGATTTATCAGTTAGTAGGATAAGTGCCTTATGTTTATCACCAAACATAGCTTGATACCACCCGGCTTCAAAACTGATCCAATAATCATCAGGATTGGCGGCTACTTCGAAATCCATTTTTTCAAACAGTTGTTGATATTTGTGTTCGAAAATTAAGATAGTGGCATCATAAAAAGGATCTGATGTTTGTTCTTTAATAATGTCTATTAAACCTAATTGGATGAGTGGCCCCAGTATTTTGAATACCAAATCTTGGTTATCAGGAGAGAGCTTTTTAGCTTTTTGCGCCTCACGAATAGCGCCGACATAATCGCCCTGACTAAAATAAATATTTGCCAATCCTTCATGAGAAAAAGTTGATTTTGGGAAATTTATTTCCAACTGTTTAAAAATAATTTTTGCTTCATCTAGCCGACCAAGTGTTGTAAGTCTAATCCCCCAATTATAGGTATTAGTTAAGAATAACGGGTCAAGCTCTACTGATTTTTCTTGAACAATTATTGATTCATTAAAGCGATGCAAAGAATTGAGCGCTAGAAACTTCCACATGTAAGCGATGGCAAGATTAGGATTTAACATAATCGCATTATCAAAGTCTAAAATTGCACTATCAAAATCATTCAACATAAACGAGATATAACCTTTTGCAGCATAGGCTTCTGCCATGTCTGGTTGGCGTGCTAGGGCCTTATCAATGTATTGCGTAGCTAACGTCGCCGCAATATCGGTTTTTATTATGCCAAAACGTGAATCACCCTCTGCCAGTAAAATTAGGGTATCAGCCAAGCCCACATAAGCCTTGGCATATTCTGGATCGAGTGCCACCGCTTGCTCAAATAAGTGACGGGCTTCTTTCATCGATTCAGTGGTTTGTTTGCGGTATTGTTCGCGACCTTTAAGGTACATAACGTAGGCATCGGTATTGCTGGTATTTGATAGGGTATCGAAACTACCTGCGGCGATGTATTTATCTTGTAATAAGTTAACTACCGCACGGCCAATTTCACTTTCTATGGCAAAGACATCTTTTAATTCACGCGAAAAATTTTCAGTCCATAAGGTTTGGCCAGTATCGCTGGCTAATAGCTCAACACGCACATTTAAGCGCTCACCGATGGCACTAACACTGCCAGTGAGAACGGTTGCTACCTGCAAACGTTGGCCAATTTCTGCGGGCCCCAAGCCTTTCTCTGCTAAAATTTGACTGGAGCGTGAGGCTGAGACTTTAAAGTCATCTGAACGGCCCAGTAAGCTGGTGATTTCTTCTGCGAGTCCTAAGGCTAAATAGCTCTGATTTTGCGCTGGGCTTTTATCGGTGAAGGGCAGCACGGCAATGGAGTCTGCTAAGCTTACTTTGGGCAAACTTGCCTGTTTGACTTGTTGCTCTTGTTTTATAAGGTCGAAATAATGCACGCTCAAAAAACCACTGACTAGTACTACTGCCATCAGGCCTGTCCAGCGCAACCACCCGAGGGGTGTTAACTTTGGGTTTGTTTTTTCATCCAAGCTTGGTGTGCGCGAGATGCCCCCAAAGCTGAAATCAAAATGCCAAGACCAATAAAGCACCACAGGTAAACCGCAGGCCAAAAGCAAAAATGTCCCTGGACCAACTAATGGGCTCATGGTTATTATGCTGCCCAATACACTGACTATTTGCAAAATAAGCCAAGAAATACCCACGTAGGCTACTAGAGATTTGACAACTTTGCGTCGTCTGAGCTCGCTCAAAAATCGCTTCAAGATATTATGGCTTCCTTGTAGTCTTTAACAAAAGAGTAAGTGACTCAGCAGACTTATGCAACGAAGTTTGTTTTTGCTGGTTTTTTAGCTGTTTAAGCTTTTTGGATAACGTTACCGTTACTGGCTGTGAGGCTTAAATTATGCTCTATGAAAGATGATTTCGGTAGACCTACATCACGCTACAGTTTTAAAATTCAACTTAGTTTAGGGATTGCATGTCTTTTTTGATACTTGTTCTTGTGGTTTCTAATTTTTAGCTTATTTGAACCAAACTTTGCCACCTATCATTTTAAAAGCAGGGGTGCCGCGTATAAGCATATCTCTGGCAAACACGGTTTCACATGCAGGGCATGTTCCAGCTTGTGTTGTAAAATCTTGAGTAATGCGCTCTTTAAAACATTTTATAAGCGCGCCTTTTCCGCCCTTTTTATACCTAAACAGCTGATGTTGGCAATTGCTACAGAAAATACTCACACTTTTAGAGGGGGCTTTGGAATTCGGCTTTGCCATAGTCTCTGCTAATTAGCTTTGGTGGTTTAATACTAACACGAGCAATAAGATAGGAACGATCTAAGGGATAACCTGCAGTGTGCTGTTCGTTACTTTTAACCCCAAGCCATTGCAGTCAATGAGCCAAAGTATAGCGTCAGGTAGCGCTAAGTGCAGACACTTTATAAACCTCAGATGTAGTAAAGTAAGGACATTAAAACCTAACAGTAAAGATCATCAGACTAGTTTCATAACTCACTTAAAAACTAAGCTTTGAACAGGTTTTACTGATGCGCAACCCAATTGTATATTTTTAGATCTTTGTTTGTGCTCTTAGCAAACAGAACAAGGCCTTTGGCCTTTTTAGTCACTGCCAAAAAGGAGTTGCCATAAACTGGGACTGCGTTTTTTATGATATTGTTTTTTCAAGGCGTCAACCCTCTCTAACTGCTGTTTTGCCGTTGTAATATCACTAACAACCAAGCTTGCATGCACTAAATCTAGTTGTAATTGCACCTCAGTTAATCCCTGCTGCAAAATCGACTGTCTCTTTTGGTCAAATTGCACCAATTGTACTGACGCGACCAACTGCTGTAACTTGGTGATCATGTCCAGCATTACATTTGGTTCGGTTGCTAACATAGCTTGTCTATAGGTCATAGACATGGTTTTCATGGTTGCTTCCACATCGGTGCTGGCCGTTACTTGTTCTGTAGATTCTTGTGCATAAACCGGACTGCCAAGTTGTTGAAGCCCGCACATCAACACTAAAATCAGGCTTGTGTTTTTCAATAGTGTCATTTTTGTACCCATTCATTTAAAAAGACGCGCAGTTTAGCATAAATATTTCTGCGCTTTGTCTGTCAGTTTTACACCATTTTCCTACTGACTCGACTATCGTGTTTAGTTGATTACGTTGTTTCTATGCATATAGCCCAAACTTTATGAAGTTGCCGCAAATAGGGGGTTTTAGCCAGCTTATTACACTGCGTTAAAGCGCATTAGGATAACCGAGCACAATCCTTTGGGCTTGTTCTGCCGCTAAGTATGCTGGTTATGGTTATGGTTATATGCTTATGCAGCCAACCTAAGTTTAATCAGTTGCTCTGCTGATTAAGCCCTAATGGAATGACGCCAGCACTAGTCACAGGAATACTGCCCCATAAGCCTTTACTGGTGAATATTTTGGCATTGATCTCGTAAGCTAACTCTTGGGGTTTTGCATTAAGAATGTCCAGCAGCACTCGACCTGAATTAAACAGACTGGCACTGACGTCTACTTCAAAGGTATTTTCGCTTAACGGCTGCAGGATAAATGTCTTATCGCTTACGCCAGTAGCCACTGCAAGTCCACGTAAACTTAACTTGAAATTCATGCCATCTACTGGAAAGGCAGTGTTATTCGGATTTACAACACGGAATTTCAGGCGAAAGCGCTGCTCCAGTCCTTGTGATGGCAGAATCTGTAAATCAGTAAGCTGCAAGTCAGGTTTTTCGTAATCTGGTGTCAGGGCGGCGCAGGATGACAGTAAAAAGGTAATGAAAAGCAGCCTTACCAGATTCAATTTTGACATTTATTTTTCTCGATTATGTGGGGTTTAACATACTTAAGGAGGCAGAAATTGCGATACCTGCTCAGCATAGGGCCTTATACCCTTAATTTCCATAGTTCGCAGGTAAAAAGCCTCTGCGGGAGCAGATTTACTTCGAGCAGTTAACATGACAGCCATATTTAACAAGCAACAAACTCAAAATAGTTAGTAGCAGAGTTAATAAGGGGTTATTAGGACAGCCATAATAAAGAGCTGTAGTTAGCAGGACCAATAGTTAACTAGTTAATAGGACAGCCATAGTAACGGGTGGCAAAGTCAGAACGCCTAAGTTATTCAGCCATAATTAACTTGAGTAGTTAGCGATAAATGCATGTTAGATTATGCAGGCAATAAAAAACCCGCCGAAGCGGGTTTCTTATTCTTTATTGCACAAGCAACTTAGATGTCAAAGCGATGCTTTGAGTAGAGGGTAATCCAATTGGATTACATCATGCCGCCTAAATAACACGCAACGATATAAGTACCCGTATCTAAAGGCTTTGTGGTAACATTTGTCTCTACATTCGTCTCCACCTATGACTCCACATGGCAGTATCAAGCGACACTAAGTATTTAAAGAAACGTAAGAACCGTGATGTCTGGCTTTTCTCCATGAGGATACCCAGCACAATCCAACACTTGTATGAAGGTAAAGCGGTCTATACTAAGTCACTGCAAACAGCATGTGTTAAAACAGCGCGGCTACGCAGAGATCAGTTGCTGGCTCAAATTAGTCATCAGAAAGAACAAGCAATTGATGGTGGACGCTCTACGTTTATTAGCTTTTATAATACATTAACTGAGGCTAAGAACGTCTATGGTGGGGCTGATCTCTTTGCACCATATAATCAGCTTGACACTTCTATCTTAGTTGGCACTGAGTGTCATCCAGACATTCAAAGAGATGCAAAGAGAGCAGTAGATGAAGGCTGTATTCCTGTTCAGTACTCTTACACGTTGCGAGAAGCAATGAACGACTGGTTGGTCAACAATCAACGAAAGAATAGAGATACATTAAGTAAGGTTAAATCGACTACCCAGCGTTTTCTCAGGTTCTGTAATAAGCATGACATTCCGTTGATAACTATAGACAGGTTAACAGTGGTTGGCTTTATTGAGGAGCTTATTGAGGATTATTCTCCCTCTACAGTGTCAGGTTATATTAGTCGACTGAAGACGATGTACAAATACGCATGGAGCATGGGCAAAATAAACAAGAAAGAGAACCCTTTTGAATCCCACTCGTTTGCTCATTATGGTAAGGAAACCGTCACTGCTAAGAAGCAATTGTTTAACCGTAACCAAGTACGTCAAATTATTGCATGGGCAAAGGGTGAAACTGATAATATAAATGTATTAGTAAACCTTGGCTTATACACTGGCTGTCGCATAGGTGAGTTATGTAATCTCACTAGCGAAGATGTTCACCAAGAAGGTAATATGATGGCCCTGTATATTCGCAACGGTAAAACACCTGCGGCTGAACGCACGGTTCCATTACCTAAGGTTTTACACCAGCTTATTAGAGAACGCTTGCTGAAAATAGCTTATACAGGTGAAACGCTTATAGGCTTGCCAACTAAGACCGCGTCCAGAGTATTCAGTGACTTTAAAGTTGAGAACATATCAAAAAAGAGCGATCTGTGCTTTCATTCTTTCAGAGTACACGCGAGTACTGCATATGGCAGAGCTAGAGTAAACGAGCAGACAGCTTCTTTCATTATAGGGCACTCTGGGGACAGTAAAACAATGACATATGGCTATTACTTAAAGGCTGACGAACTGAAAGAGTTAGCCGCTGCTACAGAGGCGGCTGCAATCATTATTGAGAGAGATTGGCTCTAACCATCGATATTTAAAACATTAAGATAAACAATTACACAGAACAGCATCGATAAGATGTAATTCAAATAAAGGGAACTTATTTAATGAAAATCTCACCTCCACACTATATTTTACTTGCATCACTACTCCTGAGTGCTTGTGTCAGCAAAGATACAATCAATCAACAGATTTCAATGGGGATCAGTCCTGAGCACGCTAGTCACGCTTGCTTTGACATTGGTAATGGTATTAATAGTAATGCAATAACTGACGATTATATGGATGCACTTGGGGTAGAGGATGCTTTTGGCTGCATAAAAGTACTAGCGGATAGACATGCACTAAACTATGAAGACAGGGCTAAATATTTAGCGGATATATTGATAATTAGCTCAAGGAAATCATTCTTACCTAAGGAAACGCTAGAGACAATAGCAACTGAATACAAGTTTTACAAAGCACAATTTGTTGAGCTGAAATCAGAGAGAGAAACAAACGAAAGGATTGAAAGATCCAATAGAAAGCAGCAAGAAAGAATCACAGAAGAATTAGTGGCAAAAGGAAGAATAATAAAAACAGTCGAACTCTGTGGTGCTGATGGTTTTGGGATTGGAGATAATGAGGCTTGCATGATGTATGTAATGGGCTCTCCAGAGGACATCAATGTGACGATTACAAAAGACTTAACTAAAAAGCAATTTGTCTTTGGGACTATTCGTAACAGAGCTTATATCTATACTGAAAATGGTCTTATAACAACGATTCAGTTGTAACTTGAGAGTGAAGGAGTTATTCCATAATACCGTTAACATACTGAGAAAAGTAACGATGATAATTCAAAAGAATTGGCTGCAATGACGGATAGCCGTAATCCAAAACCCAGAAAATGTAGCTCCTGTAGCAAACGCAGAGTCCCTGCTAGACGAGCTGGTGGACGAACGAGTACCAAATGTAAAGAGTGCTTTGGTGGTCTATTCTGGTTGTCCTCTTTTGGCCGTTGGTTTGCTGAGGCAACAACTAGGCAATCACCTGACAGCATGCCCTTCAATGAGGAAGATATTAGTGGTATTTATCAATTATGGAAAACTCGAAAGAGCGGTATAGGATATAAATCAAAATGGGGTCAAGTTATACCTAAATATGACTACCATATCAGTCATAGAGATCCTGCTAAAGGGAATGGTTATCAAGGTAGATTTACCACTGAGAACTTACTTATAGCTACAGCAAAGGCAAATAAAGAAGCTTACAACGCTAACCCAATAGATCACAGTCACAGGGTTTATACACTTAAAAAACCTTTTGGAACATCACTCAAGGTGAGGCAATGGTGCGGTGGTCAATATGATCTTATTAGGCTGGTGAACGAGCTTGAATTAAAGAGGTACAAGCCACCTAAGAAGTGTGGGTATATTGATCCTGATGTTCTACCTACGGGCATACCACCAATCACCATGCTGGAGCAACAATTAAAGAGATTCGAAGGAGGCAGCACAAGCCCATGGCGACATACAATAGGCAATCCCTCTGATCAGTTCTCTACTGCTATTATTTATGGAATTGGTCTTGGTAGTGGCAAACTAAAAGAGGGCCCTGAGGAGCCTCTTGAAGAGCCTGATGAGGACTTTTAGCTTTCATCAAGGATGCTGTAATTACTACCACAGAAAGACTTCCTGTATACCTTCTATATTGTAGTATTGGCGGGGTATAGAGGAGGAAACAGTAATGAATCCAACGCATGATCTGACGATAGACTAGTGACATTACCTGATTGCATATTAGCCCACCTGCTTGAGTGGTCAGATATCATTAAGAGAAAGTCTAATGATGAGCTTTGAGAGACTGCAACTAACTTTAAGTTGCCTTTGATTTCTTAATGATACGACTCACTGAACTTACTGCGATGCCATGCTTGGCAGCGGTCCTACGGACTGACAGCCCACCAGCAATGTCTGCTATAATTAAATCACTATCGATGGTAGCTTTACGACCTTTGAATTTACCCTTAGCTTTTGCTGCCTCAATGCCTTCACGCTGACGCTCCAACATCAACTCTCGCTCAAACTGTGCCACTGCGCCTAACATTGTTAGCAATAGATTATTCATTGAGTTATCAGTATCAGCAGTAAACGCTAAGTTCTCTTTTATGAATTTAACACTCACACCTTTAGCTTTCAGAGTCTCGACAATTTCGAGTAGGTCTTTAGTATTGCGAGCTAATCTATCCATTGAGTGAACCACCACAGTGTCCCCCTCTCGCACATGCTCTAACATTGCCTTCAGTTGCGGACGCTCAGTGTCTTTAGCTGAGACTTTCTCAATGAATTCTTTATCACGCTCAACATCAACCAACTGTCTATCTGTATTTTGCTGAACAGATGATACTCGAATGTAAGCTACTGTTTGATACTTACCCATGCCTAGGTGTTCCTTTTTAACTCTTAGAGTTTGAGATGCTATCGTATTCATTAACAAAAAACAATCTAAAAAGGAACGGTATTTGTATTCATATCTGTGTTCCTATTTAGCATGGTCTAAGAGCTACACTTGAGGAAAGAAAGCTTGTGGAAAGCCCTAAAATTGTATTACGTATTACCACTTAATTTTTTCTAGCTAATCTGTTGACCGCTTCATTAAGTTCTACACTTTCTTTTAATGCAGAATCTAACTTTTCTGAAAATTCAAATAAAACAACTTTAATATCTTGCGCCAACTCTAAGCATTCTTCGTCAGTGTGGGAATGCAACGCTTGACTTAAGGCAGAGTAAAGAAGTTTTAGAGGATTGTGTCCTCCAATTAGTAAACCATCAGGTAAAGCAGTCTGGATTTTATCAACAGCTTTTGTAAACTGTGTTTCTGCTTTAGCATCTGTTAACTCTTGGACTAAGGCCTCATTACGAGACGTTAGCTTTAGCACCTTAATAACTTCATCAAAGATTTTATCTTTCTGTAAATCCAATACTCTGCGGTAATAGGAAAAAGCACCAATACCTAAACCTTGGTTTTCACTGAGACTACCTTTAAAAAATAAATCTCGTTCTTTCCCAATAATTTTTGACGCTTTGGTAGGGATGCGCTTCCCATGACGGGGGATTTGACCTATTTTTTGAATTTCAAAATCAGTAGTGTTGTCAGCCTTACTATCAACTAGAGGATTAATTTCTAGAAAAAATGTATAAGTTGAGCGTCTACAGTTACAACACCTGAAAGAAACTTTTTTCTCGTTGATTTCTGTTAGCTTTAACCAGTGATCAACACCATGTAGGAATTCAAAGTAAGTGTGGCTTTTGCAATTTTCAAAGTCACAATAAAGGCGTGGCTGTAGTTTTTCTGAAATCTTAGCACTTTTAAAATTTGTAGCGGTAATTCCTATTCCTAGTTTATGGGATTGATCCTCAATTATGTGTTCACAAAGAAAACCAGATACTTTGGCTTTTGTGTATAAGGGTATCTCATCTAACAATTTATTAAAGTTAATCTGTCTCATCAAACGTCCTTTGTCAGTTATTCATTCTCTAGTAGCTTTAACTATCATTTTTCTTTGGTCAAGTAGTCAGCACATTATATCTAATTCTTTTACTTGTAGAATAGGAAGATGGCGTACATATTTAATTAACGAATAAATATTTCCTGTTCAAATAGGAACCCTCTACAGTGTATTATTTACCGTGCATAAACTAAAGATTTCAAAACAACGCTTTTCTTAACGGGAAGGACACGATGCAGTCGTAAGGCAAACCAAACACCCCAGACCCTCCCCCCTATGGCTCTCTGTATGAAACGCTGATGAACTTAAGTTTATGTGTTAAAGAACGGAATGGTAGTTACTTTGTGCAGCTGTGTGTGGCTCTGAAGGGATTTAACGAACTGAGATAATACTATGTCGTGGAATAACAAAAGGGTCTATCTATGTCTCTACAAATGGCTCTACAGAGAATAAATAAACCCTTTAAAATCAATACTTAATATTGAGGATGGCTGTTACATCATTCCACCCATACCGCCCATACCACCCATGCCGCCCATATCAGGCATGCCACCGGCAGCTTCTTCTTTTGGAGCGTCGGTAATCATACACTCTGTAGTGATCATCAAGCTGGCAATTGATGCTGCAAATTGCAAGGCTGAGCGCACAACTTTAGTTGGGTCTAATATACCCATTTCAATCATGTCACCGTAGGTGTCATTTGCTGCGTTAAAACCGAAGTTACCAGTACCGTTTTTAACAGCATTAGTTACAACTGAAGCTTCAGCACCGGCATTAGTAGAGATTTGACGTAAAGGCGCTTCCATCGCACGAAGCAATAGTTTGATGCCGTGAGTCTGATCTTCATTGGCGCCAACTAAGTGTCCTACTTTGGCTGCTGCACGAACCAAAGCAACACCACCACCAGGTACTACACCTTCTTCAACCGCTGCGCGAGTTGCATGTAATGCATCTTCAACACGGGCTTTTTTCTCTTTCATTTCAACTTCAGTGGCTGCGCCAACTTTAATTACCGCAACGCCGCCAGCTAATTTAGCTAAACGTTCTTGCAGCTTTTCTTTGTCGTAGTCAGAGGTTGATTCTTCGATTTGTGCACGGATTTGCGCAACACGACCTTTAATCGCATCTTCTTCGCCAGCACCATCAACGATCGTCGTATTATCTTTAGTGATAACAACGCGTTTAGCTGTACCTAAGTCTTCAAGAGTGACTTTTTCTAGCTCTAAACCGATTTCTTCAGAAATCACTGTTCCACCAGTTAACATTGCGATGTCTTGTAACATAGCTTTACGGCGGTCACCAAAACCAGGTGCTTTAACCGCTGCAACTTTAACGATACCGCGCATGTTGTTGATTACTAGTGTCGCTAATGCTTCACCTTCAACATCTTCAGCAATAATTAACAAAGGCTTAGATGATTTAGCTACGGCTTCAAGAGTTGGCAACATTTCGCGAATGTTTGAGATTTTTTTGTCAACTAACAGGATGTAAGGAGAATCAAGTTCTACAGTACCGTTTTCCTGATTGTTCATGAAGTAAGGAGACAAATAACCACGGTCAAACTGCATACCTTCAACAACGTCAAGTTCGTTTTGTAAGGCTTGGCCTTCTTCAACAGTGATAACGCCTTCTTTGCCTACTTTATCCATAGCTTCGGCAATTAGCTCGCCTACTTCTGAATCAGAGTTTGCAGAGATTGTACCTACTTGGGCAATCGCTTTGCTGTCTGCACAAGGTACAGATAATTTTTTCAATTCTTCAACGGCGGCGATAACAGCTTTATCGATACCACGTTTAAGATCCATTGGGTTCATGCCAGCAGCAACTGATTTTAAACCTTCAGTTACGATAGCTTGTGCCAATACGGTTGCTGTTGTGGTGCCGTCACCGGCTTCGTCATTTGCTTTAGACGCCACTTCTTTAACCATCTGGGCGCCCATGTTTTCGAACTTGTCAGCAAGTTCGATTTCTTTCGCAACAGATACACCATCTTTAGTGATGGTAGGTGCACCAAATGACTTGTCTAGTACAACGTGACGACCTTTAGGGCCTAGGGTTACTTTTACTGCATTGGCTAAGATATTAACGCCAGCCAGCATTTTAGCGCGGGCGTCTTGTGAAAAACGTACTTCTTTAGCTGCCATGATTATATTTCCTCTAAATTCTGATTAACGGGTCTTGTTCTTATTTTTCAACAACAGCAAGAATGTCATTTTCACTTAAGATAAGGACTTCTTTGCCATCTAACTTTTCAGTTTTAACACCGTAACCATCGTTGAATATGATGATGTCACCAACTTTAACGTCGACTGCTTTAACAGTGCCGTTATCTAAGGTACGACCATTGCCAACAGCAATAACTTCACCGCGAGTTGATTTTTCAGCTGCAGAACCGGTAAGTACGATGCCGCCTGCTGATTTACTTTCTTGTTCGTGACGCTTAACGATAACGCGATCGTTTAAAGGACGAATTGCCATTTTCAAATCTCCCGAAAATTCCAATGTTTAAGTTAATTTTACTCTCGACAAACCGAGAGTTGAGTTGAGCGACCGACGCTTCAATCGCTCGAAAATTCTAATTAGAACGTTGTTCTGGGGGGATAAATGGGGCTGGCAGATAGTATCTCAAGGGTTGACTTTAAAAATAAATTAAAAAATTGCATTTGCTTAAGGGCTTCTGAGAAGGTTCGGCTCACCAAATTCGAGCAAATACTGGTTTGACTATCGATCTTTTGTCATAAACTAGCGGTATAGATTAAACAAAATTTATAAAAGAAGTATTGAGACTGTGTTAATTAAAAATAATATTCAGCGGTTTTGGCAATTAACCATCGCTGTCACTTGTCTGTTAGCAAGCGGCTTAAGCTTTGCTCAACAAGAAATTGCATTAGAGGATGAACTTCAACCCCTGTGGGAAGCGGGCGCTTTTGCCGCTATATTTCGCTCGCCAGAATATCCGGCTGCTGACCAGAGTCAAAATAATGTGCTCGCAGCGCCTTATTTTATTTATCGAGGAGAAACATTCCGAGTGGGCGATGGCTCGATAGCTCGGGCAGTTGCAATCGATAAAAGTAACTACGAGTTAGATTTATCTTTGGCGGGTTCATTTAATGCAAATTCTGATGACAATATCGCTAGGCAAGGTATGCCCGATCTCGACTTTATATTTGAATTAGGTCCACAGCTTAAGTTGCGTTTGACTAATTTTGAGTTTAAGCGCCATGGCAAGGGGGAGTTGTTTCTCAATTTGCAAACTCGCGCTGCATTCTCTACCGATTTCTCCGGTTTGGATTATCGCGGGTTGGTATTGCAACCTGAATTGGCTTATCGGCAAAAAGGATGGTTAAGCGACAAAACTGCCTTGTCAATTAGTTTGGCTCCGACATGGGCCAGTGAACGTTTACATGATTATTTTTATCAAGTGGATAGTGAGTTTGTTAATAGTGAACGTCAGGCTTTTAACGCCCGGGGAGGCTATTTAGGGACTGACTTATCCATTGGCGTATCGTTTAACGCTTCTCACGATGTTCGGATCTTTTTAGGAGGCAATGTAGCAATACATTCAGGCGCAGCTAATGTCGATAGCCCCTTATTTAAGAAGAAAAGCACTTATTCGCTTGGAGTTGGCTTAGTGTGGCGATTGTATGAGAGCGAAGAGCAAGTGGCAGGGCGCTGATTCAAGAAACCTAATAGGCGCGCTTAGCTGCAATATAAGAGGCAGCTAGGCCTAATAAATCACCCAACTACTGTTAAATAATTGAAAAACAACATTTTCACCTGCCTTAAGCCAAATAAGTCTTGTGCCAAAAGTCCAGTTTATGTACAATCCGCGCCGCTTAAAACAGCTACCTAATTTAGTTCCTTGTCTCTATACAGTCTGGCTGTGCTGTCGAGGCTACAACCGTGAGGAGCAATATGATGCGTCATTACGAAATCGTATTCATGGTTCACCCTGACCAGAGTGAACAAGTTCCAGGTATGATCGAGCGTTATACTGGAATTCTTACCCAAAATGGCGGCACTATTAGCCGTCAAGAAGATTGGGGCCGTCGTCAATTGGCATATCCAATCGACAAATTGCACAAAGCGCACTATGTCTTAATCAATGCCGAAGCAACTGCTGAAGCGATTGAAGAATTAGAGACTGCTTTCCGTTTTAATGATGTTATTTTGCGTAACCTAGTTATGCGTACCAAAGATGTTGTTACTGAACAATCTCCGATGGCTAAAGAAGAACGTCGTGACAAGCGTGACGAGAAGTCATATGACAAACCTGCTCATTCAGAAGCTAATACTTCTGAAGATGAAGAATAAGGAGAAACAATATGTCTCGTTTTTTTAGACGTCGTAAGTTCTGCCGTTTTTCAGCTGAAGGTATTGTTCAGATTGATTACAAAGATATCGCAATGTTGAAAAACTACATCACTGAAAGTGGTAAAATTGTACCTAGCCGTATCACTGGAACTAGCGCTAAATATCAGCGTCAGTTGTCAACTGCTATTAAGCGTGCGCGCTTCCTAGCTTTGCTTCCATATACTGATTCTCACAAGTAATCGCTGAGGTAGCAAAGATGGAAATCATACTACTAGACAAAGTTGCCAACCTGGGCGGCTTAGGTGACAAAGTCACTGTAAAATCAGGCTATGCACGTAACTTTTTGTTCCCAAAGGGCAAAGCAGTTCCTGCTACTAAAGTAAACGTAGAAAAGTTTGAGCAACGTCGTGCCGAGTTAGAAGCAAAAATTGCTGACCAACTTGCTGCTGCTGAAGCTCGTGCTGCTGCACTTACTGAATTAGCTGTAGTAACTATTGCTGCTCCTGCTGGTGACGAAGGTAAGTTGTTCGGTTCAGTTGGTACGCGTGACATCGCTGACGCAATTACTGCGGCTGGTTTTGCAACGACTAAAGCTGAAGTTAAATTACCGAACGGTACTTTACGTGATACTGGTGAATACACTGTTGATTTACAGTTACACTCAGACGTTACTGCAAGCATTAAAATTGTTATCATTCAAGAAGCTTAATTAAGCCTAGTGAATAGATAAGTGATTAAAAAACACCGCCTACTGGCGGTGTTTTTGTATGCGGCTCATTTATCTCGTAGCCAATAATTTATCCAGCCACTGGGGATCCAGTTCTTTGGTCTTTTTCACTAAGTCTAAAAATCCCATATCTTTTGGATTTTTATCTATTTGCGTTAAAAAATAATGAATAGACATTTGTGGTTGCGGCCTGTCAACTAAGCTCAGTTTATCTCCCACACGGATACATCCATTCTGCAAGACTCTGTAATACCAGCCACTTAGTTGACACTGGCGTATAAAAATATGGAGTTTAGGCTGTCGAAATTTTTCATCTATTTTCCAGCAAGGTATGCGGGGACTGCTGACTTGAATAATAACAGTCCCTGCTACGTAGGTGTCACCAATACATACATTGTCTTCATGCATAAGCGGTACTGAGATATTTTCACCAATTGAGCCAGGCCACGCTTGCTGATGTAACAAGGGAAAGCGTTGAATAATTTTTTGGTAACTGCGCAATGAAAATTGATGTAAGGCGCGCTCTGGTCCACCATGAAAACGCTTATCTACCTGAATATCATCAGTGATACCTAGTGCGTTGACATTTGCTTCAGTACGAGTTTGTTTAAAAATACCTGTTGGATCTGACTTAGGCCCAATAAATGCCTTACTACCGCTGTATAAACCTGTAATTTTCATTAATATATCCATCAACTGAAAAAATAATATTTATTTTTTTTCGCCTTTAAACCATTGTAGTTTAATGCGCGACTTATCTATTAACTACCATAATGAAGACGATAATTTGACCATACAAGGAAATGTTGTTTCAGCTGAACATAAGTTTGTGGCCAAGAGCGATATGGACTTAATTCGGGCTGTTCAAGCTGGAGACAAACAGGCATATCAACGTCTATATCACCAGTATATTGGGCAGGTATATGGTCTTTGTTACCGTTTAACCGCTGATAAAATGTTAGCCGAAGATGCAACACAAGAAGTGTTTATCCAGCTTTGGCGAAAAATGGGGAATTTTCAAGGGCAAAGCAAGTTTTCTACTTGGCTACATACGGTGACAACAAACGTCACTATAACCTACTTGCGTAAGCAGCGGGGCTGGTTGTATCGAATGCTCAATTTTGAGGATTCCCCTGCAGTTAATGAGGTAGATGAAGGTAGCAGCAGCAACGTAGATATTGAACACTACGTTTTGAAATTGCCTGAAAGAGCGAGAATAGTCTTTGTTTTACACGCAATTGAGGGTTACCGCCATGAAGAAATTGCACAAATGACGCAGATGGCTGTCGGCTCGAGCAAAGCGCAATTTCATCGTGCAAAGCACTTGTTACAGGAGTGGATGAATAATGAATCAGCATAATTTTGAACAAGAGCTGTCGCAGCAACTAGATAATTTAGAGAGAGAAAAATTACCATCTCGCGATCTTTGGCCAGGGATAGAGTTAGCCTTAGTTGAAAAGATCAGTGACCACAAACAAGGTAGGAGCTTTCAAAAACTGCGCTTATTAGCCGCGTCTATCTTAGTGGTTGGCGCACTCGGCTGGTTGTCTATGAGTCAATTTAACCAACCAACCAGTGGTAGCGATTTAGTGGCAAAACTAAGTGAGCAACATTTTACGCAAAAACAGGCTTTACTAGTGAGATTTAAAGATCAGCCGGCCTTAACTGAAAACTGGCAGCAACAACTCATCGGCTTGGATGAGGCTGAGGCTGCAATTAAAGCCGCCTTAAAAAATGATCCAAATAACTTAGCGCTACTCAAGTTGCTGCAAAACGTATATCAGCAACAAATTAATTTGATTGAGCGAGTCCATTCACCAAAGTGGTCGCAAATTTAAGCTTTACAGGAGAAGTTAAATGAAAATATTGTGGTTAAGTGCAGCACTTGTCAGCTTGGTTTTCACGGTGCAAGCAAGTGAAAGTGTCGATCAAAGCTTAGATGTTAGTGAGCGTTCTTATATAAAAATTGAGCACATTAACGGTAAAGCCAATATTGCTAGCTGGGATAAGGCGCAAGTTAAAGTGACCGGTAAGCTGGGAGATAGAACTGATAAATTTATCTTTGAGCGGGATGGTAACGATGTGCTCATTAAGGTCAAAGTCAAAAATAATAAAGGCTGGGGCAACTGGAGTTCTGATGATGGTGATGACCTAAAAATTTGGGTGCCGGCACAAAGCAGTATTAGTTACAGTGCAGTTAATGCCGATGTAAAAGCCAGTGATATTGCAGGAGGTGCCGCAATTGAAACCGTAAATGGTAGCATTGAGGCTAAAAATCTAAGTAATAGAGTAAAATTGGAATCAGTCAATGGCGACATTAATGCTCGTGAATTGCGTGGAGACGTAAAAATCGAAACCGTTAATGGTCAGATAGAGTCCCAAAGTTCATCTGGTAAAGAAGACCACTACAGTTCCGTAAATGGCAATATAAGAGTGACTTCTAGCAGTCAAGAGTTGCAGGTAGAGACGGTAAATGGCCACATAGAACTTATTTTAGACAATGTGCATCAACTTAACCTTGAGTCAGTTAATGGCAGTATTGAAGCGTCTATGACCCTACAAAAAAATGGCGAAGTCGATGTTTCAACTGTGGGAGGTTCAGTGGAGTTATTTTTTCAAAAAGATATCTCTGCTCGTTTTGATATCCAGGCTCACGCGGGTGGAAATATTAGTAATAAGTTGTCTGATGATGAAGTGAAAAAAGACAAGTACGGTCCGAACCGTTGGTTGGAGTTCAGTATCAATGATGGTAAGGCAAGTGTGAATGTTTCAACCGTTAGTGGCAGAGTCAAACTAGATACAAAATAGACTAAAGGTCCCTTGTTTGTTCAATATTTCAAAAAAACAAGGAACGAGCTATAACCCTATGCAGCTCTCTCAACCGAAATATGCGCTAAACCTATCAGGGCCTGTTTATAAGGTGACTCAGGCAGGGCCTCAAGCGCTGTAATCGCCTTATCTGCTGCATCTAATGCCTGCTGTTTAGTATAGTCTAATGCGCCTGTTTGCTGCATGGCTTGCATTATAAGCTCAAACTTATCCATACCATTGCCGGTTTCGATAGCTTCTTTTATCATAGCACTTTGACTTTCGTTGCCATGCCACATGGCATATAGCAGTGGTAAAGTTGGTTTGCCTTCTGCTAAATCATCGCCCACGTTCTTGCCCATGTCTTCACTGTCGGCTGCATAATCAAGTATGTCATCGACTAACTGAAAAGCGGTGCCAAGATACTTACCATAATCTTGCATTGCCTTTTCGATTATTTCATTCTGATCTGTAAGAACAGCGGCTAGTAAAGTGGCCGCTTCAAATAATCGTGCAGTTTTGCTGTAGATTACCTGCATGTATTGCGCTTCAGTGGTGCCTGGTTCATTGCAATTCATCAATTGCAAGACCTCTCCTTCGGCAATCACATTTGTGGCATCAGACAAAATTTCCATCACGCGCATGCGTTTTAGACTAACCATCATCTGAAATGAGCGGGTATATAAAAAATCACCAACCAGCACACTGGCTTGATTACCAAACACGGCATTAGCCGTCTCTCGACCGCGACGCATAGTCGATTCATCAACCACATCGTCATGTAACAAGGTGGCAGTATGGATAAACTCAATAATGGCGGCTAATGTGTGATGTTGATCATTTTGAATATTAACGGCACGCGCAGCTAACACGGTTAATAACGGACGTAGTCGTTTACCGCCACTGTTAACAATATAAAAACCCAACTGATTGATGAGGGAAACATCAGAATTAACCTGTTGTTGAATCAATTCATTAACGGCCAACATGTCCGAATGGGCTAATTGTCGTATTTCTTCTAATTCCATACCCAAGATACAATGCTCACTTAAATACAAATTTTCAGTATAATTGACGGGGGATTTTACAGAAATTAGCCTGAGTATCCAGCACCAGTTTAGCGCTATAAATCAATAAGTTCGCCCATCTAAAAAAATGACGCATATTTAACCAAATTAATTGCAATAGGGGCTTGCTTGAAAATACCTCATCACGTACAATTCGCGCCCTGTTTTTGAATATAGCGTTATGAACGCAGAGCGGAGTTTAATATGTACGCGGTTTTCCAAAGTGGTGGTAAACAACACCGTGTGGCTGAAGGCCAAACCGTTCGCCTTGAAAAAATCGAAGTGGCTCCTGGTGAGTCAGTAGAATTCGGTGATATTTTGATGGTGAGCAATGGTGACGATGTTAAAATTGGTATGCCTTTTGTTGATGGTGGCAAGGTTACTGCTGAAGTTGTAACTCATGGTCGTGGCGATAAAGTAAATATCGTTAAGTTCCGTCGTCGTAAACATTCACGTAAACAAATGGGGCACCGTCAGTGGTTCACGGAAGTGAAAATCACTGGCATTAGCGCTTAATAGGAGTTCGCAGAGATGGCACATAAAAAAGCTGGTGGTAGTACAAACAACGGCCGTGACTCGGAAAGTAAACGTCTTGGTGTTAAGCGTTTCGGTGGTGAGTCAGTTTTAGCCGGTAATATCATTGTTCGTCAACGTGGAACTAAGTTCCATGCTGGAAGTAACATGGGTATTGGTAAAGATCATACTTTATTCGCATTGTCGTCAGGCAAAGTGCAATTTGAAGTTAAAGGTCCTAACAACCGCAAATTCGTAAGCATTGTTGCTGAATAAGTAACAACCGCCAACGGTATAGAAAGGCCCCGCTGTAGCGGGGCTTTTTGTTGGAATCAGATAAGTTATCTATACTGGTTTCACCTTTGGTCATTAATTGAGTATTGAGTAAGTAATGAAATTTGTTGATGAAGCGATTATTCGTGTAGAAGCTGGTGACGGCGGTAACGGTGTTGTCGGATTCCGTCGTGAAAAATATGTACCCGATGGTGGTCCAGATGGAGGCGACGGTGGCGATGGCGGCAGTGTCTATTTAGTGGCAGATGAAAACTTAAATACTCTTATTGACTACCGTTTTGAACGTTTTCATCGTGCCGAGCGTGGAAAAAACGGAGCTAGTGCCAACTGTACTGGTCGTGGTGGTGTTGATCTTGAACTTCATGTTCCGGTAGGCACACGAGCAAGTGATCTTGAAACTGGCGAGGTACTTGGTGACCTTACGCAAAATTTACAGCGCATGAAAGTGGCACAAGGTGGCTATCATGGCTTGGGTAATGCACGTTTCAAAACCAGTACTAACCGTGCACCCAGACAAAAATCTAATGGTACTCCCGGTGAGATCCGACAGCTTAAATTAGAACTATTGTTATTGGCTGATGTTGGATTATTGGGCATGCCCAATGCAGGTAAATCTACCCTTATTCGCAGTGTTTCTGCGGCTAAACCAAAGGTGGCAGATTATCCCTTTACTACCTTAGTACCAAACTTAGGTGTAGTAAGACTAGATGCTATGCGTAGTTTTGTCATTGCCGATATTCCTGGCTTGATTGAAGGCGCAGCAGACGGTGCGGGTCTTGGGATTCAGTTTCTTAAACATCTAGAGCGTTGTCGTGTGCTATTACATATGATCGATTTATTGCCTGCCGATGGCTCTGATCCCATTTATAATGCCAAAGCGATTGTCGCCGAATTAGAGAACTACAACCCTAAACTTGCTGCAAAACCCCGTTGGTTGGTGTTTAATAAAATCGACTTATTGTTAGAAGATGAAGTTAAAGAACTTGTTGAGAAAATCCTTAAAGCCTTAGAATGGGAAGGCGAATACTATCAAATATCGGGTATTCAAAAGAATGGTACTTTAAAACTTTGTCACAAAGTGATGGATTTTATTAGCTCATTGCCACCTGATGAAGTAGAAGACTTAACTGAAGATGTAGGCTTTAAGTGGGATACTTATCATCAAGATACCTTGAATAAACCTTATTCTGATTTTGATGACCTGCAAGATGACCTAGATGATGACGACGATTTTGATGAAGATGACTATGATGTGGAAGTTATCTACAAAAAATAGAGCGCTGACTCAATAGCCTAGTGAAAGAGTGACTATGATAATTTCAATGATTGCAGCGATGGCTAAACATCGTGTCATAGGAGCGGGTAATAAGATGCCATGGCATCTTCCCGCTGATTTAAAACATTTTAAAGCCATTACAATCGGCAAGCCCATCATTATGGGGCGTAAGACTTACGATTCAATCGGGAAAGCCTTGCCGGGCAGAACCAATATTGTTATTTCTCGCGATACGCAGTTGCAACTTGCAGACGCGATAGTGGTTTCTAGCGCAGAATCTGCGTTAGCGGCTGTGTCGGGTGCCGAAGAAGTAATGATTATTGGTGGTGGTACTATCTACGATACTTTTCTACCTTTATGTCATCGACTTTATCTCACTCAAATTGAACTAGAAGTGAGTGGAGATACTTATTTTCCAGACTATCTAAGTACATACCACTGGCAACAAAGTGCTGAGCAATTACTGTTAGCAGATGAAAAAAATGCGCATGATTACCAATTCATCACTCTAGAGAAGATCGCTTCTGCTGTTGGGTCAACAGGGTAAACGTATACATGTAGCCGTAAATTGCGGTCATTATTATACTGGGTGCTACCGTCAACCATAGATTTGGGGTCTGATTCAGCAGGTTTATCACAATGGCAATAGTGGCCTGACAAAATATAGGTAAAAGCGGTGCTAGTAAGGTACCTGGAATTGCATTACCGCTGAGAAATTTTGCTGAGGTATTTAATGCAGAATTGAAGGCCTTAAAAATGGCAATGTTTTCTCTGCTTTTAGAGTGTACAGAGCAAATTATCGGTACCACAAATAGCAGTGATATCTTTATTCCCGCGAACCTAGCGACTGATTTTTCTAATACTAAAGTAAATACAACAGTGATGGTAGCGCTGAGGCTGCCTTGCACCATGGCCGATCGCAACACTAAAGCTTGGTCCGTTGACACCATTTGGTTAGCCCAATAGGACCAGCAAAAATAAAATACAAATGAAATAAGAGCTGAAACAATTAGCCTTACTTTAGCAGTCATCATTGGCAAACACCTTGATTTATCTTCTTATGCCCATACTACAGTTAACATCGCAGTTTTACAGCTCGGCCTGTTCATCTGCAATTGTCTGATTTTATCCACTATTTCTATCGACATACTGTCTAATGAATTACATCAAGGAGATTAAAATGGCTACAGTTACATTAAAAGGCAACGCATTTGAAACAGCGGGTACTTTACCCGCTGTTGGCAGCAAAGCGCCAATGTTTACATTAGTAAAAACAGATCTTTCCCAAGTCAGCTTAGCAGATTATTCAGGCTCCAGAGTGATACTCAATATATTTCCTTCAGTTGATACTGCTGTTTGCGCAACATCAGTTCGTACCTTTAACAAAAGTGCCAGTGAACTAAATAATACTAAAGTATTGTGTGTGTCTGCTGATTTGCCTTTTGCCGCTGCACGTTTTTGTGGTGCTGAGGGTATAGATAATGTTGCAATAGGTTCTAGTTTTAGAAGTGATTTTGGTAAAAGTTATGGTGTTGCGTTTACAAATGGCCCATTGGCTGGTTTGTTGTCACGCAGTGTAGTGGTTATCGATGAGTCGGGAGATGTTATTTATACTGAACAAGTCGCTGAAACTACAGAAGAGCCAAATTATGCAGCGGCTATGGCTGTTTTATAAATAGGTAAAGATTTATCCAGTCATTAAAAAAGCCTCTTAAGAGGCTTTTTTAATGACTGGATTATTTATAACTTAAATCTCTGCAGGGGGTAATATCTTAGCTGTAAAACGCTTCAACCTTTCCTTTTAGAGTAATGAGAAGCGGTTGTCCTCTGCGGTCTAATGCTTTTGGAGAGGGTATTTTAACCCAACCTTCACTGATGCAATATTCCTCAACATTAGTGCGCTCTTTGCCGTTCAACAAAATACCAATGTTATGCTCGAAAATCTCTTCCACATGATGAGGGCTACGGGGATTACTGGAGAGTCTGTCCGGTAAAGCGGGTGGTAATGTAGTATCGTTCATGTTGATGACCTGAATTAAATAAAAGTCCGCTATTGTAGACAATATAGAATTAGCGCTCAATAACTGTATTGGGTTTATATGTATTGTTTAGAGGCTTTTGAAGTTTGGAAATTTCATTAAAGACTCCACGACCTCAAACTAATCGAATATTCGATATGGCTTAATGGCTTCATAGGCATGTGGCACTTACAACAACGGCAAAGAATCGAGTGCTGAGACACGAATTCCAAGTGACTCTTTTTCAAATGCACGAAGCGACTGATATCAACGACTAAAATAGCAGTAATGCGATAAACATTGAGACAGCCATATTAGTAGATATTAAGACAGCCATGTTAGGAGAGAAATAAAGAGGCGGCAACCGCTCAATATAATTAAAAGGCTATACAAATTTCCCAAAAATGAGAATGATCAGCTGAAATAGCTTGTTTATGCGTAAACAAAGGTGGCTTTACTATTAAAAATTGCAAATAAGGCTAGATGTGGCGCTTAACCTCAAACGTCGGGCAGCCTTATTGAACAACTGTGTGTTGCTGTGTGTTTTGGTAGGATGTTGTTGAGCTTAGGCGCGTTTTAATAAAAATAAAGCTTTAGCCTGACTCATGCCTCGTATGCGTTGATGGTGGGTATTATTTTTGTATTGTTGCAGCATCTGCTCGCTACC
>NZ_JBDYKM010000024.1:0-56526 GCF_040012495.1 Paraglaciecola sp. 25GB23A | reverse complement strand
TTATATCTACTCACGTCCGCAATATGCCGAAGGTACACATTTTCTAATGTAGGTGAAGATTCCACCACCAGAATAGCTGATACTACCCCTTGATGAGCGCTGCCTACGCCCAAAGAATTTGTGGAATAGCTGCTGTAATTGTCATCCCCGCCATATTCCATAATGACGTTTTTTAAACTGCCTCTACTGCCTTCAGCAAATTGAACATATCCCCAATCACCTGCGGCGGGGGTCTCGTTGTCTGAGGTAAAGGTTATGGGCTTCGCCGCACTACCGCTGGCGATTAATTCGCCTTTTACAATTAATCTGCTGGCACGGTCATAACCATATACCTGAATGTCAGGATTAATGGTCAAGGAGGAATCAGTACCAATGGTGGTGGCATTGAATAACTTAATGTTATCGGTAGCAGTAAAATTTACATCTAATTGCCCAGTAATAAACAAGGCACTGCTGTCAGTGGTGTCACCCGTCAGTGTATAATTGCTCAACCTTCCTTGGCTGTCGGCTAAGGGATTCCAATACCCACCTTTGACATTACTATTTAACTGAATACTGCCAAGCGCATAGGCGCCCGTACCCGAAATATAAATGCCATAATCACCGGCATGACTGACGTTTAGTTTGTCAATGCTATAAGCACCAGTAACAGTTGATTGAGCATACACCCCATAACTTTCACTGTACTCAACCGTCAAATCATTGATTGAGGGCGCAGCATTACCTCTAAACCAAACCCCCGCGGCTTTGGGGTTATTTGCGTCGTTATTATATCTACTCACGTCCGCAATATGCCGAAGGTACACATTTTCTAATGTAGGTGAAGATTCCACCACCAGAATAGCCGATACTGCCCCTTGATGAGCGCTGCCTACGCCCAAAGAATTTGTGAAATAGCTGCTGTAATTGTCATCCCCCCCATATTCCATAATGACGTTTTTCAAACTGCCTGTACTGCCTTCAACAAATTGCACATATCCCCAATCCCCTGCGGCAGGCTTGGTTTTGACGGATGAAACTGTAACAGGGTTACTTGGATGACCGTGCATATTCAACTGGCCGCTAACTACTATTCTTGAGCTACGATTTGCGCCAAATAAAGTCACCCCTTGATAGATATCTAACTCGACATTTGAAGGAATTGTCAAGCTTCCATAAAACACTAAGTCTCTGAATATTTCTGAGTTTTGAGTGAAAGTATAATCGCTTACGCGAACGCTGTTTATAGTTGGTTCTACTGTAAATGTATTATTTCCACTGACTACTGGAAAAGCACCACTTGCTGACGAGCCCAAGAATGTGGCCCCCAATGTCCCTTCTAAATAATTATTGCTTACTCCATAAGATCTTGTGGGGGTAGTCGTGCCATTAAAAGCCGCATTTACTGCATATTTGCTAACATGGGTAATTGTCGATTGTTGCAGTGTAGACAGAGTTTCATATCGGAATGATACTCCACTACCGTTGATATGTTTGATTGTTGAACGAATTAGGCTAGCGTTACCTCCATCGAAAAACACCACTGAATCGCCATTACCGCCATATTCTATTTGTACACTATCCAAGACCCCTTTACTGCCAGATTTAAACTGAATATAGCCCCAATTACCTGGTTGGGGACTACTGTCATCTGAGGTAAATACGATATCATTACTGGAATCAAGCGCATCAGCTATAAGTTCGCCGTAAACCACTATGCGTGAACCTGTTCCGGTTAAGTGAATTGTTGTATCAGGAGCTATGGTCAGTTTATTGAAATCAGCATTGTCCTGCCAAGTAAAAGTATCATTACTTGGTATAATCAACTCACCCGTAATGCGATAAGGATGAAACCCACTCGCTGGCCAATCCACTGTTGATAGGATGCCATTAATATCGGTCCTAGCCTCTACCTGTACCGCGTCAGAAAATCGGAAATATGCAGCTCTTACCAATTCGCCGTCACTATTATATTCAGCTGGCACCTTGTCATAAGAGTAAACACTAAACTGGTAAACTTGTGCTTGCTTAAGACCTGTAAAATCAAATGAGCCTGAGCTACTGGCTTTAACTCCTTTTACCTGCCAATCAGAAGTAGCACATATTCCTGTAGGCAGGGTTGCAGGCTCATTCAAATTGCCAGGAACAGCTGACAAATTTTCGGACATACAAACAAGAACACCATCATAACCAATCGGCAATCCGTTCCAACCTACTTTGACACCATTAGATAATCCGGACGCGTATACATTGCGTGTGGTGGTAGTGGAAACTGTCAAACCGATTTTCTTTTCTGCAATATGTAACTCTCCATCAGGGGACTGTAACTGCCAAAACAAGTCGTTTTCGCTTCCTGCGGTAACCACCGGAAATAGGTCACCTGAGGCCGGAGTAGTGTATTTCCAAGTGTTGAGTCCATTTCGAATTGACAATTGATAACCTTCAGGTAAATCAATAAATTTCAGTCTGACCTGACTTCCAACTGAAGTACTACTAACACTTGGGCTTGTACTTATCTTTTCTCCGCTAAACTGGCTCAGTAAGGTACCGTGGCGACCGAGTCGGGAATCAGAAAAATAGACCGGTAAAGTTAAGTTTGCTGACTCAAAGGCTAAGTTGAATTGCTCTTGAATGTCCGCTGAAGTAATTTCCTCGCCCCTGCTGTTTTTATCATCTATTACACCGTAAACACCTAAGCCTCCACTAATCAGTACATTGGCAATGGTACCTACCGCCTTATAGGCGCCGGACGAAGGCAATGCGGCACTGCCGAGTGATACTAAACCTAAGAATACTTCCTTGTTAAAATGGAGGCCATCTGGTTGAGGTAGTTCTAAAATCACTTCTGCTGACGCAAACGTTTTTATGTCGTTCAACATTAACGATTGCATCATACCATCGATATTTTCAAAGGAAATTGGCCGGTTACTGATCAAATCATTGTAGAGCTCATGAAACTGGTCAAATTCGTCTGTATCGAAAAAAGCTCGCCCATCAGCAACAAATTGACTGACAACCGCCATCAGCAATTCATTACGTTCCAGGGCACTGCGTTTTGATGCTAATGTTGTCCATACACTGGTAACGCCGGAACCAGCCGCAAAAGTCACTGCTACAGCGCATCCGGCTCCAAGCGTAGGAACTGCAGTACCGACACAAGTTAATCCTACTGCAACCGCTGTAGAGCCAACAGCAAAGGCCGAACGCAACGCCAATTTTCTGCTTTCATTAGCAATTCCTTCCTCCAATAAAGCAAAATAGTATTCACTAGCCACCTCAAGCTGTTGCTGTACTCTGTCTGAAGGAGAACGCATATAAAAATAGGCTAAATGGTAAGACACTTCATAAAGTTTCGCCGCAGTTAATCGGGGTAGTTCAGTTACAAACTTGCCATCTTGCTTAACGTAAAAAAGTTCATAAGGCAGGGCAAGGACCACTTGGTCAGAACCATTTTCAGGTAAATAAGACTGGTAATAAGGTATAGTGTATTGTTGGTTATCAAATTCAATAGTGGCTTCAGCTATAAAAGGTGTCGCCGCAACTTGGAATGAGGCTAAAAAAACCATGAAAATGGTCAGATTGACTAACGATGTAGTATTTTTATGTAACATTGTTATTCCTAATCAAATTTACTAATGCTTCCAGAGCAATGCCTATAAATTAAATCATTTCATTATGGCTTTTTGGAAATCTGTAAGAGTTTGTAACTATAATCTAAATTACTCCTATGCAATTAAACGAGGAATAAAGTAAAAATTGCCAACTTTCCTTATTTCAACTTTGACAAAACAATCTATCGTCTAACTTCCCACAAAACCCATTTAAAAACTTTCACATTTCGGACAATTTATTTCTTTTTGTATTCTTTTGGTGACATACCCGTTACTTTTTTAAATACTGTTGAAAAATGGCTATGAGTAGTAAACCCGACCGCATAGGAGACATCGTTGATAGCATTGCCTTGTTCGAGAAGTGTTTTGGCTTTGTGAATGTGGTATTGCGTGAGCAGCTCATTGGGGCTGATGCCGAACAGGCGTTGACATTTACGTCTTAAGTTGCGTTCTGAGGTACAAAAAAGTGTTGAGAGCTGGGTTAAGTCTAATGCAAATTGATTGTCTGAATTGTGGGTTTGCAGTGGCTGAATGGGTTTGTCGTTACTTTGTGAAGACAACCGTTGTAAGCACTGTTGTTCGGCAAAGCTGATATTGGATTCTATCAATAATGTTTGTAAAAATTCACCCATCGCCACGTTCCTTGAGACATCCCTTGATATTAGAAATCAAACCTTTGAATTAACTTAAAATATTCAGTTTGCTGTGCTTTAACCATGCAGGTGAAAACAATTAACCGTTATCAGATTTTGGACAATTTTTATCACTATTTGGACAATTGTTAATTTAATGATAAAAAGTAGTTGGATAAATTTATTTGAATAAAAAATAACAAGGAAAGTGGTCTTGTCTCCGATAAATTTTAAACTCGCCATCAGGATATTTTTGTCCAGTATTTTACTCTTACTAGCAGCACAAAGCTGGGCACAAAGCCAACAATTTTACCTTCCTAATCACCCTGAACTCGATAACCTGAATGTGCGCGATGTGTATTTGGATGACTATTCACGCATGTGGATTGGCACCGAAGATGGCGTATTTCGTTTTGATGGCAACAAAGTAGATGCAATTGATCAA
This sequence comes from Paraglaciecola sp. 25GB23A, assembly GCF_040012495.1. Lineage (NCBI taxonomy): Bacteria > Pseudomonadati > Pseudomonadota > Gammaproteobacteria > Alteromonadales > Alteromonadaceae > Paraglaciecola > Paraglaciecola sp. 25GB23A. The sequence goes on along the minus strand of NZ_JBDYKM010000024.1, from coordinate 51,859 downwards.
ACATTTGCCGGTGATGATGGTGTTATTGTTCCGTCTGGGCCTATTTCAAGATTTCATCGCTTAAATGAGCAATATCTTATTGTTTCTTATGCACCCGCAGGCCTCGCGCTGTTTGACTTGTATCAAGATAAATATCTTAGTGAGCCGTTTTCTATTGTTAATTATCAAACAGGAGAATATCCGCGTGGCATTTACCAGTTAAATCAGAACCAGTGGGCCATGGTTTATACTTTTGTAGTTTCGATCATTGATATGGCATCCAAACAGGAAGTGGCACACTTTAACATTGAGGATGGTTATGTCGCCGACACCACAGTGAGTGAAACTCAAGTGCATATAGTCACCACCACCTTAGGTCTCATTAACTACGATATTGAACTTAGAAAATTCACAACAACTGCATTATCGGTTGACTATCCAGCAGGTTCTACAATATCTATTTTAAATCTCGATAAGCATGTTTATATTGCTATTAATAATGATCTTTACACCTTACAAGCTAATAAGAAACTGGCCTTTATTGAGCGCGTTCCGAGTTGTGCAAATGACAAAGGAGGCTTTCCTTACATCAGAAAATTCAGTGTGAATCAACAGACTAATATCATGGTCAGTAATTGTGGCATTTTTAGTTTAGTTAATCCGACTGATACCACGGATTTTCGCATTAGTACCCTAGTCAGTTTTACGCCTTTACAGCAGGCGGCGCATAAAACTTCAAGCAATTATGGCAATAGTATTTTTATTAAGGCCGATGACACCCTATTTTACTTAAATAAAGACGGAAAAATAATCAGCCAGCGCGAGAATACCAAAAATGTCGCGGGCGGTTTTTATTCACAAAATCAGTACCCTGATAAACACTTTGCCTGGGTAAGTAATGACGACAGCCAATTCACGCTTAGATCTGATGTTATTAGCCAATTTTCTGGATTAACTAAGGTGCAACTGCAACGCTTGTTGGGTACGAATAAGTTACGACAAAGCCTGTTTGAAAATGAACATACACTGTGGATTGGCACCCAAGGCTTAGGTTTGTTTAAATTAGTTTTTAATAAACAATCGAACGAATGGCAAACAGTGTGGAATGGACTTGCTGGGTGGCAGGTAAGAGCCTTATATCAAGATGGTAATATCTTGTGGATTGGTACAGAAAGAAACGGTATTTATTGGCTTGATTTAACTGAACTAACACTTCATTCTTTGGATTTACCCGAAAATGTTGATTCAGCTTTTCACTTTGTAGCCTTAAATGAACAAGAGTTACTTATCAATACCTATGCTTGGGGTTTACTTGTAATTAATAGGCAAAACAAAACAATAACCAAACACGTGCCCTATGCTATAACCAGCGCTAATACCTCAGAAACCGATTTTAGAATGCATAGCCTGCGCGGCATATTTAAAGCAAAAAGCGGTGAGCTTTGGTTGGCCACACATCAACAAAATAGAAATGTGATTGTTTTAAATCCAGATTTTAGTTTGAAACAAGTTTATAACCAAAAAAATGGATTGCGACATTTTATGTTTGACATAATGCTGGATAAAAACGATACCGTTTGGCTAGCGACTTGGGGCGGTGGCATTGCCTATAAAAATAAATCGGAAGATCAGTTTCATTTTCTAAGCCGCAAAGATGGCCTACCCAGCGACACGATTTATAGCTTAAAAATTGGTGTTGATGGCAACCTGTGGGCAAGCACGCTTAATGGCCTAGTAAAAATTGAAAACTACCTAGATAGTGACCCAAAGCAATGGCGTATTACTAACTATTACAAAACAGATGGCTTAAGCACACAAAGGTTTGATTCAGAGTCTCATTATCAGCAAGCAGTTGGTACCTTGGTTTATGGCGGTTATGACGGCTTGTTGTGGTTTAACCCAGCGACTGATATTAGGCGTAATGACCTGCCTCCGAATGATAGTTTTTTTACTGGGTTGTCGGTAAATGGCCAAAATATCGCTTTATCTGCTAATGAAAATAACGACAAAACCCATGTTACTTCAAGCCGTGTCTCGCTTCCTTACGATGCTGAAAATATTAAACTTAACTTTGCTGCACCGAGTTATATATTGCCGGCTAAAAATCGCTATCAATATCGCACTAAACAACAAAATAAAATAGGAAATTGGATAGAACTGCAACAACCAGAATTATCTTTTGCCAGCTTAGTTCCAGGTGAATATCAATTTGAAGTAAGAGGGTCAAATAATGATAGTGTTTGGGCAAAGTCTGCCAATCTCACTTTAGCGGTTGAATCACCATGGTGGCAAAGTAAACCAGCCTATATCGCCTACGTATTGTTAGTGATACTAACCGGCATCATCTATGCCGCTTGGAGAAATAGGGCGATTAATCGGCGCAATGTGCAACTTGAAAACCTGATTGCACAACGTACAGAAGAATTAAACAAAACCTTGCTCACCAAACAATCTATGTTTGAAAATATCTCTCATGAATTTCGTACCCCCTTAACGTTGATATTAGGCAAAGCCGAAAACCTACAAAAATCAGACATGGACATAGAACAAAAGTCACATGTTTCGATGATTTACAAACAAGCCCACCGGCTGTATGAATTAGTCGAGAATTTATTAAAACTGGCAGAAATGCGAGCAGTAGAAAAGCAGAAAAGAGTATGTAAACCGGCCATTGAACTCTATGAGTTGTTGCAAAACTGGTGTCATTTAGCGGATGAAAAGCAAATTAAAATCCACTTTGAGAGTTTTATTCCAGACGAACTACAAGTAGTTTTAATAGAAGAAACGTTGCTTTTGGTTGCTGGCAACATTATTGGCAATGCCATTAAATATAGCCCCACTGGAACTCGAATTGATATTGCACTTAGTCAACAACACGGCAATATTGTTTTAATTTTTAGCGATGAAGGCCCCGGATTTAAAAATATAGATAATGTTTTTGAACGTTTTTCACGGGAGAGTAATGTTGGCTCGGGTAATGGTTTAGGCTTAGCTATTGTTAAACACATTGTTGAACAAAATAAAGGCAGCATTACATTAGAAAATATTAAACCGCGTGGTGCAAAAGTAAGCGTTAGTTTACCGTTAAATAAATTATCGAATGACATTCAAGCGCCTGTAAGTATAAATGAAGATGAATTGACCATTGATTCAACACACCAATATTTACCCTTGCCTCAATTCCCTACTAAAAGTCAAATATTACTAGTTGAAGACAATGATGACTTGCGACAATACCTAATTTCATTACTGCAACCTCATACAAACGTTCACAGTTGCACACATGGACAAGAAGCGCTGCTTTGGCTTGAGCAACATAGTCCCGATTTAATTTTATCGGATGTGATGATGCCTGAAATGGATGGTTATGAGCTGTGTGCAAAAGTTAAACAAAATAATGAATTAAAACATATTCCGTTTATTTTACTCACCGCTAAGTCAGATTTAGCCAGTCAGAAAAAGGGCCTTGCCCTGCAAGCCGACGACTACATTGCCAAACCTTTTAGCTCGGACGTATTACTAGCTAAAATCGCTAATACCTTACAAACCTTGCAGGCTTTTAGGCATAAATTACGTGAGTCAATTGTGGGTGCTGAAGTAGAATCTAAGGTACTTGCTGACTCTCCTAACCATGAGTTACTAGCAACAATACAAGCACAGTTACAGCAAAATTATGCTGACAGTGTATATGCTGTACATGATCTTGCAAGCGCTTTGCATATGTCAGAAAAAACCTTGAACCGCAGACTTAACAGCTTGTTACGTTGCTCTTTTTCCAAGTTGTTACGTGACTTTAGGTTAGAACGGGCGTTTGAAAAATTAAAACAAGGCCATGCACCCAGCACAGTTTGTTTTGATTGTGGTTTTAGTTCACAAGCCTATTTTGGAAAGTGCTTTAAAGAAAAGTATAAGCGACCACCGGGACAAATTTGAATGTCATAAAATAGAAGTAGTTGGTCAATGATATTTTTTATGGCTTCTGGGCGGTAACTAAACATAAGACTGACTGCGGTGACATCTCGCTCTGGATGTTCTGCGCAAATCATCTAACACACTTCTTAGGTTTTACGGATATTTGCCGATAACTTTATTATTGGGTTGGAGGAATTATGTCTAAAAGAATAAATACGTTAAGTCGAAAAGTAACAATGTTAACAGTTACCTTGGTTATGTTCACTCTTTCGGGCTGTATGCAAGGTAATGCTGCGACAGATATAGAGTACACGTTCGTTACGGTAGATGGGATTATTCCTCCTAGTGACAATACTATTAAGTTAGTCAATTCGGTTTTTTACAAAAATTTTATTGGAGGAGATTGGCGTTTTAAAGGCTCAACTAGAGTTAACGATACGATTAATGCGTATATTCAAATCCCCCAGCAACTTGAAATGAGCCAAAGCGCTCAAGAAAACTACTTAAAAATGGCTATCTGTCCTTCGGCGCAAAACAAGGCGCTATGGGATGAAATAAAAGGCAGTAAATTAGCCGTACATATATACACTCATAAGCGAAAATACAGCACTTTTGCTATTTGTGATAATTCGGTGCGAACTTAGTCAGCTAATTACAATTATGACAAGGTAATTAAGCAAGCTAAATTAAATATACCAAGCCAACACCAGTTTGTGCTTTACCCTAAAAACTTGATTTTAATATTTAAAACCATTGCATAATCGACAAGCTTGTTTGAATCACAAGTGGAGTTTGACCAGAATAAGTCCGCGCAGTCACTATATAAAAAGTTAACTGAAGTTTAATTCAATTCAGGTGCAATTCAGCCTCTTGGCTTTAACATTCGTTACAAGTTAAAGAGGAGATCACCATGAAAAAACAAACTATCATACTATTATCGTTACTCGCCCTGAGTCCCGCTGCTTTTGCTAAACAACAAAAAGTAAAAGTACTCGATGTGGCGCCTGTTTACGGATACGTCATGATTGAAAAGCCGGTTGAGCTTTGTCGCCCACTCCACTCCAATAAGCAATCGTCAAGACATGATACTGCTTTATTGGGCAGTATTGTGGGTGGAACAGTTGGTCATCTAACCAGCGAACGTCACAACAAAGCCCAAGCGACTATCATAGGCGCGGTGATCGGTGGCGTCATTGGTAGTCAACTCGAATCTGGCCGGTATCAAGTGAGCAATCCCCCATCAATGCAATGCACAAGCCATTATGTAAAAGCAGAAAAGGTGAGGGTTATTAAAGGCTATGATTATTGGTATCGGATCCATGGCAAGCTATATAAAGGATTTAGCAAGTCAGAGCCCAACAGATATATTTCTGTGCATTAGGATGCGTTTAATTTTGTTTTCACATGGCTTATGTCAACCTTACTTTCTTGCTAAAGTAAGGTTTGATTAAAATTTTGCTGCACATAGCCACTACATTGGGACAACTTTTGAAAAAAATCTCAGTCAAATCCATGGTAAAACTTAGTTTGATAAGCTTTTTATTGTTATCAAACTTGGCTGTGGCTGATGATAAAAAGAAAACTCCAGCACCACAAACAAAATCTGAAGCGGCTCAACAAGCACAGCAAAAAGTAAACGGACGTGTACTAAAAGTTGAACAAAATCAAACAACTTACCGTGTTAAAGTATTACAAAAATCAGGCCGTGTTGTGTCTGTTGACGTTGATAAAAAATCTGGAAAAGTGACCAAAGAGAAAAAGGACTGAAGATGCGCGTATTGATCGTTGAAGACGATAGTCGTTTACTGACCCAACTGGATCAGTTGTTGCAAAAAAATGGCTATAGTGTTGATTTAGCTGATGACGGTGCAAAGGCGCTCTTTTTGCTAAATGAACACCCTTATGATTTGGCTATTATAGATATTGGTTTACCGGTGGTAGATGGCTTTGACGTTATTCAACGAGCACGAAAAAATAACATCACTTGCCCTATTCTGATATTAACTGCTAGAGATCGATGGCAAGAAAAAGTGGAAGGTTTGGATGCCGGTGCAGATGATTACCTCACTAAACCGTTTCATAATGAAGAGTTACTTGCCCGCGCAAAAGCACTGATACGTAGAGCGGCAGGCAAGGCACATCCACTAATTGAAAAAGGTCCTATCGCTCTCGACACACTCAGTGAAGAGGTGACTATTAATGGCAATCATGTTGAATTAACCGCCTATGAATACAAGGTACTCGAATATTTGTTATTAAATCCGCAAAAGATTGTTTCAAAAACCGAGTTGACCGAACACATTTATGATCAGGATTTTGATTTAGACAGCAATGTTATTGAGGTATTCATTGGCCGTTTGCGCAAAAAGATTGATCCTGACGGGACACTCAATCCGATAGAAACCCTGCGTGGTCGAGGCTACCGTATTAATAGAGATCTATAAACACGGTGCATTTTCCAACGGCCTTAAACAAACTTTCGCTGCGCTTTAGAAGTTTTGCCGCAGCGATTTTAACCCTGATTATTTTTATTCCTTTAACGGCGATAACCCTTGAAAAAGCCTTTAACAACAGTTTAAGCCAATCAATGCTGCAGCAATTAAAAGTTCAAAGCCTAACTTTAATCAGTGAGTTTGAATTTGAAAACAATCAAGCCAGCATGCCGGAACAATTGATCAATGACCAATTTAACCTGCCAGATTCAGGGCTTTACGCGTTTATTTTGACTGAAAATAATATCGTCTGGAAATCCTTATCATCCCTTAACTGGCAACAATTACCTAAGCTTATACCGCCAGCCATTGGCACTGAGACCTTCATTGAAGAATTCGGTGCGACAGATGAATATTTTCTTTATGCCTATACGGCAGAATTTGAAAATGCAGATACCTATCAAGCGGTCAGCTTTTTTATATTGCAAGATAAGGGCATTTTTAATACAGAAAAAGACAAGTTTGCCAATATTCTTTTTGAATGGCTTGGCCTTATTGCTGCACTATTGCTGGTATTACTATTGGTGAGTTTAAATGCTGCCTTATTGCCAATTAGTCGACTTAATCAACAAATTAAAAAAGCCGAGCGAGGTCAGTTAAAACGGGTCGATCAACAATACCCGCCCGAATTGGAGAAACTGAAAAGTAGCATCAATCACCTATTAGATAGTGAAGAACTACAACGGTCTCGATATAAAAATAGTTTGAGTGATTTAGCCCATAGTTTAAAAACCCCCTTGGCGGTTTTGTCTGGATGCGCCGAACTACCGCCGGAAGCTAGAGAGCCTATTCAGCAGATAGACCTGTTAATAAAACGTCAACTTAAACGTGCTGTTATAGGCAGTTTTGCAGGCTGGGAGCAAGCGGTAGAAATTCGACCATCGGTTGTAAAACTAGTTAATGCAATGGCCAAAGTCTATGCCGATAAACACTTAAAGTTGAACATTGAAGACGTTGATGCAAGTACCCGTTTTCAAGGTGATATTACTGATTTGATGGAGTTATTAGGTAATTTGTTAGATAACGCCTGTAAGGCAGCGCAGAAACACATCACTGTTCAAAGCTCAATAAATACTAACTGGCTTAATATATCCATAGGCGACGACGGTCCTGGGATCCCTGATAACAAACGTCAGGTTTTGCTTGAACGAGGTATACGCTTAGATAGTTATACCGAAGGACAAGGCATTGGCATGGCGGTTGTTGCAGACTTAGTTAGTGCCTATCAAGGACAACTCGAAATTGGCACCAGCGCCGCAGGAGGCGCCTTAATCACCCTGAGATTCCCAGTCAGACAATAACGGGCTTATGGCGTTTGTGGCTCTTCCTTTTTCTCGTCAACTTGTTCATCATTTTCACTCGCCAGTAATAGGGCAATCCAACGAGTATTGGGATTAGATTCAAGTGCAATTTTTACAATCATAGTGAGGGGCACAGAGAGCAACATACCTACCGTTCCCAATAACCATCCCCAAAAAATAAGGGACAAAAATACCACTAAGGTGGATAAACCTAAACCTCGCCCCATATAACGTGGTTCGACAATATTGCCCATAATCGTATTAGTCATTATATAACCCAGCGCAACCAATCCAGCAGAGCCAGAGCCTAATTGCACAACCGCTAATAATACAGCCGGTATTGCCGCAATAATAGAACCAATGTTGGGAATGTAGTTAAGTAAAAACGCCAACATTGCCCATAATAGAACATGATCAAGCCCAAGAAAATAAAGCCACAAACCAATCACTAAACCAGTGCCAAGACTCACCAATGTTTTGATCGCTAAATAATTTTTAACTGACACTAAAAATTTATCTATTTGTTGGATCTTCATATCAGGATCATCAAGTGCAATATGCACTTTTTTGGGAATGGAATCAGCTTCAAACAGCATGAATACTACAATTAATAAAATAAGCAGAAAGTTAGTGAGTACACCCCCAAGGCTCGAAAGTAGGTTGCTTACCATATTCATGGCCATACCCGGATCTAAATAAGATAATATTTGTTGTTTATCAAACTTGAGATTGAAATTCTGTGCTTGACCAATTAACCAAGCAAATTCATCGACTAATTGAGCTCGATATTTTGGTAGATTTTGGCTAAATTCATTCATGGATTGCCCAACTAATCCGGCTAGAATAAATCCAAAAACGACTATCATCAGTATCACTAACACAACCGCAATTGAACGCGGTACTTTTTTGCTAATGGCCCATGTCACAACCGGACTGCAGGCCATAGCGATAAAGAGCGATAATAAAAAGGGCACAACAATCACACTGGCCGCTTTAATACCAGCTAAGACAATAACAATAGATGCTAATATAAGTAATACTTTGAGTGAAGATGAAGACGGATTTTGCATTAAGAGTTTCTTTGGCCATTCCTTTTCTAGCAAACTATCAGATATGGCATTACTTTTACAGTATGATGACGTTGGTATTGGTGACTAACAATGACTAATAATTTTGGAATATCTTAAAAATGAAATTAAACCCCGCTACTATTCGTATTAAAAACCTTCGATTACGCACTTACATCGGCATTAACCAAGATGAAATTGTGAATATGCAAGATGTCGTGATTAATGTAAAAATTCATTACCAAGCGGATCAGGCAACAGATACAGACTTAATGGATGATGCTTTAAATTATAAAACGATCACCAAGCGGATCATTAAATTAGTGGAAAACAATCGTTTTTCGCTGTTAGAAAAACTCACTGCTGATGTACTCGCAATCGCAGCGGAACATCAATGGGTGACTTACGCAGAAGCCGAAGTCGATAAACCACATGCATTACGCTTTGCAGATTCGGTCTCATTGTGTTTATCTTGCAATAAAAATTAACCACAAAGGACATCATGAAAATTCTCATTACGGGTGGCACAGGTTTAATTGGATCAAATTTAATTCCTTTATTAAGGCCAAACGAGATTGCCGTCTACACACGTAACGTGGCAATGGCTGAACAAATTTTAGGGCACAAGATCCACTATCTTTCTTCTCTAGCCCTCCTGAAGAATTTAAATGACTATCAAGTAGTGATTAATTTGGCCGGAGAACCTATCGTCGGCAAAAAATGGACAAGTGAACAAAAACACAAAATCGAACAAAGCCGGTGGGCAACTACCGAAAGACTAGTCGAACTTATCCATGCTAGTGACGAGCCGCCAGAATTACTTATAAGTGGTTCTGCGATTGGTTTTTACGGCCCTCAAGATGATCAGTTAATCGACGAATCATTTGATACGCCCAATGATGACTTTGGTCACCAACTTTGTGAAAGATGGGAGCAACTTGCCAGAAAAGCCGAATCTACCAGAACAAGAGTCTGTATCATACGTACAGGCGTTGTTCTTACTAAACGTGGCGGAGCATTAGAAAAAATGTTAACGCCCTTTAGGTTGGGTCTAGGAGGCCCAATTGGAAATGGAAAGCAGTACTTCTCTTGGATACATTTAGAAGACATGCTGCAAGGCCTTGTTCATTTGATTGTTAACCCAGACTGCAAAGGTATATACAACTTTACAGCCCCGAATCCAGTCACAAATGGTGAGTTCAGCCACGCCTTAGCGAAAGCCCTTAAACGCCCTTGCTTTTTTAAAGTACCTGAAGCTCTATTAAGGCTGACTATGGGAGAATCCGCAGATCTTTTATTGTATGGCCAACGTGTGCTACCCAAACGCTTAGTAGACAGCGGGTACACCTTTATTTACCCTGAGATTAATAAAGCCTTAGATTGCGTTAGAAAAAAATAGAGCTCAGTATAGTGATGGCTATGCTTATATCCATCACTACCTACCCTATTGCTTAGACCATTTGACGCAGCAGAGCGCTGGTGTTTAGTTTCAGCAAACGCCAACAACTAATCGCACCTAAACACGATACGACGATGGCACCCGCTATTGGTGCTATCAACCAATATTGCCAGTGCATTTTAGCTTCCATTTGAAAGACTTGAGTTTGCAGCAAATATAAACTCAATTCGTTAAATGCAGTTGCCATTAATCCTGCTGTTAGCCCGATTATTATAAATTCACATAATACACTGCCGCGTATCAGGCGACCTTTCGCTCCAAGCGTTCGTAAAATAGCCAATTCTTGTTGACGCTCATCCATACTCGCTTGCACCTGTGCAACTAACACCAGTGAACCGGCAATCAAGACTAATACCAAAATAAACTCAACTGCCAATGAGACTTGCTGCACGATTGAGCGCAATTGATCAATTCTGGCATCCACATCAATCATGGTAACACTGGCAAAAGGCTGCATCAGTCCGGTTAACAGTGGCTTTTGCTCTGAGGCTAAATAAAAACTCGCCAAATAGGTAGGACTAAACTGACTTAAGGCTTTTGGCTCAATAACAAAAAAGAAATTCGGTTTCATCGACTGCCAATTAACATCGCGTAAACTACTAACGGTCACTTCCACCACTTCACTGCCAATATTAAAGGTCAGTTCATCGCCTAGTTTTATATTTAAACGCTGGGCTAGGCGTTCTTCAACAGAAACACCATAACGCGTTTCTCCTTGGGCGTTTGTAAGGGTTGTATCATCAAACCAACTTCCAGCCACTATTCGACTGCCTGTCTGTAAAGTATTACTCCAAGTAAGATTAGCCTCTCGTCCTAATCCGTCGCGTCCAGTAGTTTGTTCTTCTTCATCCTCTTTACTGATCGCGGTACGAATTTTTTCACCATTGATGGCAACAAAGCGGCCTCTGACAACGGGATAAAATTCTTCAATATCAACATTACTATTGGCAAAGTGTTGAGCGAGTTCCCCTTGTTGATCCTGGGTAATGTTTACTAGGAAATAATTGGGGGTGCCTTGCGGAAGTTGATCTTGCCACTGCTGCACCATATCGTTGCGCATCACTAATACAACCAATAACAACATAATGGTAATAGCAAAACTAATTAATTGAACACTGTTGTCTAGGGCGCGACGATGAATACGTGCCCAAGCTAGACGCCAAGCACTCATTTTGCCCTGCCCTAGTGCTCTGCCAAGCCAAATTAACCCATAAGTGACACCTAACAGTGCGAGAACCAACAATACGCCTGAGGTAAACAAAATAGCGCTAATCTTCAGATTCTCGCTATAGGCCCACATCAATATAAAAATAGCACCGCCAGAAGCAATAAATTGAATAATTCTAGAACTCAGGGTGGCCCCTAGGTCCCGTCTAAGCACTCGCAGTGGTGACACCGAAAATAGTTTAAGTAGAGGATAGAGTGAAAACAATAAGGCACAAATAGAGCCAGTAAAGATGGCAATAAGCAAAGGACGCCAATGCCACTCATCCATAGATACATTAATCGTATCGGCTAGCGCCCAAACAACCAACTGTTGCAATACGAAGCCCACTAACGAACCGATAACTATACCGAGTAGAGTGATAAATAGTATTTGTAATAAGTAGACATTCTGTACAAACTTTTTTGTGGCACCGAGAGTTTTCATTATAGCGACAGGGTCATAATGGCGCTGACTGTAACGCTGCGCAGCCACGGCAATTGAAACCGCAGCTAACACTATGGCGAGTAAACTAGCCAATAAAAAATACTGTTCTGCCCTTTTTACCGAATTACCTATAGGTGAATTGTCATCTTCTATGGATTTCCACCGATGGATTTCACTGTCCAAATAAGGCATTAACCATGCGTAATAGTCTTCTAGGTTTTGTGAACTGCCAGTAAAGAAGTAGGCATAGGTTACTCGACTACCAGGACCCGTGACCTTAGTTTTTTCCAAGTCATTGAAGGAAAGTAAAACTTTGGGGTCACCGCCAAAAATATTAAAACCTGCGTCAGGTACTTCTATTAATACTTTATCAACGACAAATGTGGCATCTCCCACTTCGATACTATCGCCAACGACCAAGTCCAAACTTTGCATTAAGCGTGATTCTACCCAAGCATGCCCTGCCTTTGGCAGTTCATCGGTAACTTCGCCTTTAGTAAACGCGACATCGCTTATTTTTAATTTACCCTTTAGCGGGTAACCAGCGTCAGCCGCTCTCAATTCTGCCAGCAACATTTTATTTTTGTTAAATATCATCGAACGAGTATAGACCTGTTGAGTGGTCTCTAATTCATATGACGCGGCTTTGATTAGCCAATCGGGATTAACTGGTTTGCGAGAGTCCAACACACGATCTGCGGCAATAAATTCAGCGCTTTTTGCAGTCAAGGCAGATTGCAGTCTTTCACTGAATAAAGACAGTGATAATACTGACGCAACGGCCAAAACGATAGCTAACAAAATAATGGTTAGCTCACCTCGTTTGGTTTCGTGTTTAAATAAACGCCACGCTAGGTCGACGGAAGCTGATTTCATTCTTTTATCTCATCCACAGCAACTTCACTTAATTCACCGGCATGCATATGTAATTGCCGCTGACATTTTGCAGCCAGTTTCTGATCATGGGTCACTAAAATAAGGGTGGTATTGAGTTCTCTATTTAAATCAAAGAGCAATTGCTCAACCTTGTCGCTATTAGCGGCATCTAAGTTACCGGTAGGTTCATCTGCAAATAAAATTTTGGGTTGAGTAATAAATGCTCTCGCTATAGCAACACGTTGTTGCTCTCCTCCAGAAAGTTGATTAGGGTAATGTTTAGCTCGATGATCTAATCCAACAAGCTTAAGAATTTCTAAGGCTCTATTTTTTGCGTCTACCAAACCGGCAATCTCAGCTGGTAACATAATATTTTCAAGTGCAGTCAAACTCTGAACCAGCATAAAACTTTGAAAAATAAAGCCTACCTTAGCACCACGAAGTTGAGCTCTTTGTTCTTCATCCATACTATGCATGGCTTGGCCATCGATGAATATTTCTCCTGAACTCACCTCATCAAGTCCAGCCAATAAACTCAGTAATGTCGATTTACCCGAACCAGACGCGCCAACTATTGCGATTGACTCGCCCGCTTTAACGTCAAAGCTAATAGGTTTTAAGATCTGTAATTGACCTTGGGTCGTAATTACTGTTTTACTAATGCTGTGTGTACTAATCATACTTAATGGAGTCATAGTGTTTTTTAAATTTACCCATGTTTATCAATTTAACGTTAGATTGTTTGTATTACTTATACCGATAATACTTTTTTCAGATCATTTAGCGGCTAAAGAGCAAAAGTTGCTTATCTTAGGTGATAGCTTAAGTGCCGGCTATGGCATATCCCAAGCAGAAGGTTGGGTTAGTTTGTTACAAGATATGTGGAAAGAAAGTCCAATTACTGTTGTCAATGGTTCTATTAGTGGTGAAACAAGTGATGGCGCACTGGCACGCTTACCTAGATTGATAGAACAGCACCAACCAAGCCATATTTATGTAGAGCTGGGCGGTAATGATGGTTTACAAGGGCACCCGATTGACAAAATGGTCGATAACTTAAGTAACATCATTGAATTAGGGCAAGCCAGCGGCGCGACTGTCATTTTACAGTCAATGCAGATACCAACAAACTACGGTAGACGCTACACCGAAATGTTCACCGCAGCTTACCAAACATTGGCAACACAGTATCAAATTGCCCTCATCCCTTTCTTTCTACAAAAAATCGCACTGGATCCAGATTTAATGCAACGCGATGGGATTCATCCAAACGCCAAAGCACAAATACTGATAGCAAAAGATATGAAAAATAAGCTTAATGATCTTATTTTAACTAGCAGTACAGATAATAACCAACTAAACTATACCCAGTAGTAAAAATCTAAATTTAGGAGTACCCAATGGAGATTAGTTCATCTGGAGCGGGATCACTTGCTCAGACTGTACCAACACAAACAGGCTCTCAACAGGAAGTTGTGCAGGCGCAAACGCAACAACAAAAAGTGGAATTGGAATCTTCAAGCGAATCTGCAGAGGCCTCTCGCCCCTCTTCGTCAAATGAAAGAGTTGGATCCGTCGTCGATATTCAAGTTTAACAATTTCTGTATCTACTTAATAAAATCAACTAGAAAGCCAGTTTTGTTACTGGCTTTTTTATGCCAAAAAATCACAGAACTTAAGGTCAAACGTTAAACCCATTAGAAACTCTTTACTACTGCAATTATCTCATCAGCACTCTTTAAGCAGCGTACCTGGCTAAATAGCTGACCGGCTTGTGGATACTGAATTTTTAGATAACCTAACCACTGTTTTAATCTATTGGGAAAATATCGTCCTTTATCACCAAAAATCTCATAACCAGAGTATTTTACTAATAATAAACGCACCTCTTCCCACTCCATCGATAACTGACTGCCTTTAATTACCTGAGCCAAATTTGGTAAGGCCAAAGCCCCTCGCCCTACCATTAAGTTTTCACAATTTGAGATTAGTTGACAATTGACAGCATCTTGCTTTGACCAAATTTCACCATTGGCGACAATGTCTATGTCAACGGATCTTTTGATTCTTGCAATCCAATCCCAATAAGCTGGTGGTTTGTAACCATCTAGTTTAGTTCTAGCATGAATAACCAATAAATCAGCCCCAGCCTCAGCTATTGCTTGCGCATTTTCTATGGCTAAAGAAGTATCATTGAATCCTAATCGCATTTTGGCACTCAGTATTTTCTCTTTGGGCACCGCTTTTCGAACTTGACTGATAATTTGAAATAAGGTTTCGGGCTCCTGTAACAGCACAGCCCCTCCCCTACTTTTGTTGACTGTTTTAGCTGGGCAACCGAAATTCAAATCTATACCGTGAGATCCCAAATCGATGGCACGGGCAGCATTCTCAGCCAACCAATTAGGCTCATGTCCTAATAGCTGGATTTTAACTGGTACGCCAGCCTGTGTTCTGCCACCGTTTTCCAACTCTGGACAAATTCGCTGATACACCCGACTGGGCAGTAATTGGTCTACTATCCTAATAAATTCAGTGACACACAGATCAAATCCGCCTATGTGTGTCAACATATCCCTCATTAGACTATCAACAACACCTTCCATAGGTGCGAGAGTTAGATGCATAAAGCCTCAAATATAAACAATAAAACCAATATAGTTAGGGTAAAGTTAGCCTTTCGAAGACTTAAAAAAATCATTTTTTCGCGTTTGGCAATTATCGATAATCGCCAATTTGCAGTTAGTATCCGCCGCTGACCAATTTAAAATTTCGTTCAAACTTCTAAAACAACCAATACAAATATCTTTGTCATCAAGGCAGCATTGCCTAATACAGGGAGAATGAGGTTGTTCCTCAGTTATATTCATCATAAATCCAATAGAATCGTTATTGTTGATAGTTACAGATTAGGTAGTAACACGGTTCAGAACAGCAATTAGCTTAAAAGGTTTACACAAATAAAAAAGCCCCATTTGAATGGGGCTTTTGAAAAACCGAGTGTAATTAGAGATTTACACCGCGATTTTTGGCTTTTTCTTTAATATATGGTTCCCAACTACGCGCACTTCTCGCAGTTGAAGTATCTTTCTTTGCTTCCAATACATGCACATAAGCCGTTTTGAAGTCACCAGAATAGAAACTAGCTTCCATCATAACCATATGGATCCGACCCACGTTGTCTGCACCGTTATCTAAGGCTTTTTGTAAAGCCACTAATGCATCCTTGTACTGTTCAGATAAAGCAAGTGATGTACCTTCTTTATAGAACAAGTCTGGATCTGAGCTCATTGCAGCCGCTTGGCCATAATAAACTGCAGCCTTTTTAGGCTCTTTAGCTAAGTTCCAAGTACTGGCTAAAGTAGAGAGATTCTTCTCGTCCTTTTTAACCAAACCTGATTTCATATACTTTTCAAACAACACAGCCGCTTTGTATGGAATATTATTCGTAGAATAAAGCTGCATTAACGCTTTTATTTCAGCTTCCTTGGTCAAATATCCTTGATTCAGTGCCATCTCAAAAGTAGACAGAGCTTTTTTGTAATCCTCAACCAACATGTAGAAAAATCCAAGTTGAGTCCAATTAGCCTTGTTGTCTGGAAAAATAGTCACCAAATCTTCTGCAACTTGGATTGTCTCTTTGTACATCTTACGATTATAAAAAGCAGTCAACTTAAGTGCATAAGCGTTCTTGTTGGGTTTGTCTGCCAATTTTATAGATTTATTGGCAGGCTCAACAATATCGGCCCATTTTTGTTGTTCATAAAGTGCAGTAGCTATACGTAAATAAACTTCAGAGTCTTCTTTACAAGTAAAAGCCATCCATTCTTTATATTTAGTTACCGCATCAGCATACTTCTTTTCTTGCATATTTAAGTCAGCAATCAAGCGTAAAGTACCCGCTTGTTCTAGGTCGTTTAACTTCTTACCCTTAACTGACTTGTTCAAATATTCCAGAGCCTTATTGGCCTTGTCTGGCTGAGTCGCCAGCAAGTTCCCAATAAAACGGTCGGTGAAAGCGCGATCAAATTCTTGAGATGTATCGATTTCATACAAAATCGATAATGCCTCATCAACTTGGTCTAGGTTATAGGCGTCTAAAGCTTTAGAAACCTTTTTACCGGTTCTCTCACTTGGAATATTGGATGGTCCTTTCTTATAATCTGGACAGATTATAGGAGCACCTTGTGCAAATACCGCATTTGGCAACAATGTAGCCACTGACAAGGCTGAAACCACGCATAATTTTTTTAAATGTAATTTAATCATGATTGATCCAACTTAAAGTCTAATTGAACTGTCAACCCAAATTGCTTTATCGGCTTACCATCTTCGATCTTTGGCTTATATTTCCATTTATCCAAAGCCCGTTTGGCTTCTCGGTCAAAGATACGTTTAGGTTCTGAGTCAATAACCTCAACATCTTCAACACCACCAACTTCGTTTATGGTGAACGACAGTCTTACCCATCCTTCTTTACCATCACGAGCAGCTTGAACAGGGTATTTAGGTTCGATACGAACGATTGGCGTAGCATCACCATCACGTTGCATTGCACCAACACCACCAATGTCTACAGACGCTCCACCTACATCGATAGACGGCATGTTAAAGCCTAATCCATCAGTATTTGCTTTAGCCACATCAGGTTCAACCGGCTGAATCTTAGGCGGCTGTTTTGGCGGTGGCGGTGGCGGTGGCGGTACTCTTTTTCTTGTTTGTGTAGAATCATCTGGCGTTGCCATAACAATATCGATTATTGGTGAAGGTGGAACTTTATCCACTGGCCGAGATGAATTTTCAATCAACTTTGCCATCACTACAAACAATCCAAACGCTATTGCTGCACCTACTAAAATTGAAACTAATAATCTTCCCATCTTAACCGCCTGTCGTTGCTATAGATATGCGATCAACACCAGCTGCTTTGACTTGATCCATCACATCCATAACAACTCCATAGTCAGAGTTTTTATCTGCTTGAATAATCAACACGTCAGAAGGTTGCTCTGCCATCAAACGTTCCAAGTTAGCTCGCACACTGTCTATATCAATTTGACGCTTATCAATCCAGACGTCACCAGCTTCTGTAACTGCAATAAAAATATTAGCATTTTTAGGCATAACAGATTCGCTAGCACCTGGTTTGTTAACTTCTATCCCAGCTTCTTTTACGAACACTGTTGTTACGATGAAGAATATCAACATGATAAACACAATATCCAACATCGGAGTCATGTCTATCGCGGCATCTTCATCTTCGACTCGAACTTTTCGACTCATAAGATTCTCTCCTTAATGATGGGGTAGACTATCAACCAACTTTTCTCTAGCAATTTTAACTTTCGCTTCTAAGCGAGAGCTAAAAAATACACCAGATAAAGCCGCTACCATCCCAGCCATTGTCGGAATAGTCGCCATAGATATACCTGCCGCCATAAGACGAGGATTACTTGTACCTTGAGTTGCCATTGTTTCAAACACCCCAATCATACCCGTTACAGTTCCTAGCAAACCTATTAAAGGACACATAGCGACAAGAGTTTTAATTAGTAACATTCTTGTGCTTAGCCCGTCCGACGCTTGTGAAATCCACGTATCACGGATTCTATGCGCATACCATGAAGTAGTATCTTCTCTTGCATCCCATTTCGCTATGATTTCATTTCTTAGCTTTGGAAATACAGAGGTTAAATACCAATAACGCTCAATCATAAATACCCACATGAGAAAGAGCGCTAAGGCAACGACGTATAGAACGTCGCCACCGGCAGCGATAAAATCCCTGACCGACTCCCATAGTCCAATCAGGTATAACATCTTAAGCTTTCTCCGTCTCAGCGTGGGCCGCAATAATGCCTGCAGTTTGCTCATCCAAAATATGGACGATAGATTTGCTACGGCCAGCAACAATGCTATGCATTAGTAACAATGGTAACGCAGCGATAATACCTTGCGCTGTAGTAACAAGCGCCATCGATATACTGCCAGCCATCAATTTAGGGTCACCCGTACCAAACAATGTAATCTGTTGGAACGTCGCGATCATACCTAGTACCGTACCTAATAGACCCAATAGAGGAGCAATGGCAGCGAATATTTTAATGATGTTAATACCACTTTCAATACTTGGAAGCTCACGTAAAATCGCTTCATCTAATTTAAGTTCTAGGTTTTCAGCATCGACATTTTTGTTGTCTTTATAGACTGTCAATATTCTGCCTAGAGGATTAGAACTTGAAGGATTACCAGGATTTTTAAGTTGTGAACGCATTTTTCCAGCAATCAATGTCAAGGTAAGGATTTTGTATAAACCGATAAGTAGACCAATGGCCAACATCACAGTAATAACATAACCTACAACACCACCGGCATGGTAGCGCTCCATCATGGTTGCTTTTTCTTTCAACAGACCAAGTAAGGCACCGCTTGAAGGGTCAGCATAAAATGGGATTAGACCAGAAGTTGCAGAACGCACTTCTTGGGCTGAATCAACTAAATAACCGTCTGGTTGGCGACCCAAAGGCTGAACAATCTCATCCTTATCGTCATAGATTAGGTAGCCTTGTTCACCCACTAGGTTAAAGGTACCTACACGAACAACTTCTTGCTCCAACGAACCACCGTCTAAACTAATTACTTGGGTTCTGAAACGTGAAACTTGTCCAGACTCTGTCATCTCAGTTTGTAAAGCGAACCACAAGTCTTCTAATTCTTGAATATTAGGCAGACCTTTAGACTCTTCTGACATACGTTTTAAGAATTCACCACGACCAGGGAACTCAGCACTTACAATTGAAGTAGAGATCTGACCATAAGCTTCAGCAGACGCTTGACGAACCACACCAAACATTTCACCCAAAGTACCGGTGGCTTGGTCTAACTCGATTTCTTTCTCAGCTAATCGGGTTTCGTTATCAGCAAACTGCTTAGTAAGACGATCACCACGAGACTTTTCTGCTTTCAATGTGTCTTGGGCTTTTTTCAACAAAGCTTGTTTGTCAGCACGTGCTGATTGAAACTCTGCTTCACGGTCTTTATTAATACGCGCTTCAGATACACGATTTTTCTTAACTTCTTCTAACAAATCTTCTAACGAATTGGCAGCATATGCACTAGATGCCATCATAGCGATAGTTGCAGCTGCCAATATGGATTTAAATATAGGTTTCATCAATATTACTCCGCAGCTTTGATTGGTAACTTAATAAGATCAGCTGGCACAAGTTTGTTGGCCATACGCACTGCCGTGACGACAGAACTAAGATACTCGTCACCTAACACTTGCCATGCGCGTGCATCATTATCCCACACCCAAGCATTTTTCTGATCCAATGACAAAGCGATCAAAGCTGTTCTACCTAGATTGAAAAAGTCTACCGTAATATCAGTACCTTTTACGTCAATCGTACCTTTATACGAGCGAATACCGCGGCCGTATTGGTTCTCGATTTGATAGGCTTCAATAACCTGACGGAATTGCTCAGATGTTGTAACGTTTGAGTTACCCATGATATCGCGTAAACGCTCAACACGGTCTTTGCGCTCTTCCAAATTAATTGGAATATCCAAATCGATGAATTTCTCTAAACTGTCGATCATTCTGAACATCAACGGGACAACGCCGCGCTTAACACCCTCAATGCCATCAATCTGACGCTGTAAAGAATCAACACTACGTTGTTGATCTGCAACCAGGGTGGCTACGTAATCGTTATAAACTTTAAGGTTCTCAGTTTCGTCTACGACTGCACGATACTCTGCAAATAACTCTTGAGATTGCTCATAAAGATTATTTATCTTCTCTTGGGAGTTCGCTGCAGCCACATGAATTTTTGATTCTTCTAAATGAAGATCGTTTAACGTGTCTGCAGAGACAACGGCGCTGCTACCGAGTGCTAAAGCACCAACGACGGCAGAAGCAATAAGGTTTCTCTTGCTCATTTTGGACATAATTCCCAACCAATTTCTTTTTTTGAATCCTTACCGAACGCCTGTATGGGTCAGTAGGGGGCTATAAAGCTCTGTTGTTTAAGGGGCTTAGATTCTGAGTAATTCAGAACTAAGACCGTTGAATGTTCACACGGATGTAAGCGAATTGTCAAGGAGCGGTTTGATCGAATCACTAACATTTAACTAATATATACCTGAATCAGCTCTTGTGTTTCATTAGTTTCCATTTTATGTCTAAACAATAGACAGTTAGGGCTATTTAAATTTAGCCAAAAATGGCGCTAACAAAACATCTAGCTTTCCTGAACTTATTGAAGTTGAATACATTTTTCGTTTGGCTTGAACAGCACTAGCAGTAAATATTGGTCGGCTATTGTTGAAAAACTCCAACATTGCAGGTTCAAAAGATAAATTACAATATTCAACAATTCGGGTTATTTCATGCTCGGTGTTGTTAACCAAGTTTTCGTATTGAGTATTCAGAATTGTTGCGCCGAAACGCTTGTTCCAATGCTCATACAAACTAAATTCACCAGCAAAATAGTCAGCAATATCTGCTAGTGTTGCACTCCACTTTAAGCCTTGGCTAAAATGTGTTTTAAAACAAGACCAGGCTGAATCTATGGGTTGTCGATGCAGAAAAATGATCGGCGAATCAGGAAATATTTGACGAATCAACCAAACAAAACGGTTATTATTTATGCTTTTATCAACAATTATCCCTTCACTGCCAAAGCGGTTGTGAGCATAATTTAGATACACTCTTTTTATATCTTCGAGCTGTTCAGCGGTGAATTTAAACTGCTCTACTGACTCACCAATTGGCCTTCCACCCGTTAAGGCTCTGGCAGCTCGCTCCATGCCATTAAACTCTCCTCCGTCTACAATTTTACTGTGACTACATAAGATTTGTTCTAATAGAGTTGAACCGCTTCTAGGTAGACCAACGATGAAGATTGGACTTTGCTTGCTGCTGTGTATCTTTATCTCATTTGCAAGGGCTTGTTCAGAGGTGTTTGCTATAATGTTGCCAACGTAAGCTAATTCCTTTGTGGCATCATAGTCTGTGTTTTGATGAGCAACTTGTTTAGACTTTGTCGCATAGGTAAAAGCAAGTTCGAGATTTTTGTTATCTTCATAGACTTTACACAGTGCCGCTAAATAAGACGATTTTGAACGATTGTTGGCTTTAGCGACTATTTCTTTTTCATAGCCAAGCATTTTTTTGAATATGTCACTTTCCAGCTGCATATCAGTTGCATTAACTAGTAATAGCCATGCTTCGCCGGCAAGAGGCCATTGAGATAAGGTAATTTGCGCATATTCAGCAGCGCGTTCTCTTTGCCCTAATTGCAAATATACCGTGCTTAAGAAATGACTCACTTCTGGACTAGTTTGATTGTCCTTAAATAAATTTTCAGCTTTCTCAACTGCACTATTAAACTCACCAACTTCTATCAGAGCAGCTAAATAGGCCATATCAATATTTAATTTGCTATTCGGTCTTTTTTTGAAAAGCGTGAGTGCTTTTTTAGCAAGCTCTACTTCACCCGCCAACAATGCTAGTTTGCTGATACCTAACCAGTCTTCATGCAAATCCGGTTTATGTTCAATTATGGTGGCTAACTGGGTTGCGGCAAGGGTAAATTTAGCCTGTTTGACAGATTGAACTACTTCACCCAATAGCTGTTTAACATCCAACATGTGATTAAAACCTTTTAAATAATTACTTTTCTAATAAAAAAGCCCCGCAAAAGCGGGGCTCATATTAATGCGAGATTAAAATTCTTAGAATTTCAAAGATGCACTGAAACGAACATAACGTGGTGATTGCCAGTTAGTAGCTCCACCGAAGCCTGGATTCATTTCCTGAGGACCGCCAACTACATAGGCAGCATCATCATTGTCATAAATCTCATCTACTTCAGTCACTGTATCGCTATTTAACACGTTAAATATGTCTGCACGCAAGGTTAAGTCATAATCTTCACTAAGTTGAATATCATAACTTGCAGTAACATCGATATTTAATACGCTGCTAGTAGTACCTAAAGAACCACGAGGTACTAACTCACCGTTTGCAAAGAACGATTCAGAGCCATATGCACGTGCAAACACATCCGTTGGGTGGTATCCAAAAGCATTCTTCGGACGGCCAGTTTGCCACTGCATATTAACACCCACGTTTAGGCTTTCAGTTACTTGATACGAACCGAATACCTTCACTGCATGACGTCTGTCATTAGGTAAATTACCGTTGGCGCCGTCTAACAATCCTGGCTGATCGAATAAGGTCGTTAAACCTGCATCATCCTGACCATTATCTGAACGAATATAACCTTCGTTGTTACCCCAGCTGTGTGACCAAGTATAAGCAGCGTTTAACAACCATACTCCGTCCCACGCTTTTTCAAACGTGACATCAACTGCAGCATACTTACGAATAGACTCAGGATAATTAAGGTCGTCAGCAGGGATGGTATACTGTACACCATCATCAGCAGTAAACGTTAAATCAGTACCTGGGTTGGTTAATACGTAATAATGGAAACCGCTACACTCTTCACATGATCTATCGAACTCACGCTCAAGATACTTGTTAAAGCCAAAGTCAATCGCCACGTCTTCAATAGTAGTTGAAAGTTCACGGTAAGTACCCTGAACAGCCATGCTCCACTCATCAGTTAACTGGAACTGATAACCGGCAATAAACTCATCAGAGAACATTGGATCAGTGCTGGTATCAACGATTGAATCTTTACTAGGCACATCACCGTCTGAAAACACTTGTTGTGCTCGAGTCGGTGTACCACCATCGTTAAAGTTAGGAATATCTAGAGCTGGATCAGCCAGACCTTCAAAGGCTCTAAAATCATGAATGTAGGTTTCTGCACCTGACAAACGAATGTTAGTATTAGCCGCTACTGGAAGGAAATAACGTCCGTAACTTGCCCATAATTTAGACTCGCCATCACCCATTAAATCATAAACAGCACCTAAACGAAGAGCCCACTGATTGCTTAATTTAATAAATGACTCACCGGCACCATTAAAGTTTTCGAAAGAATCATTTCTCAAACCCGCGTTAATGATTAAATCGTCAGTTGCTTGCCATTGGTCTTGAATGTAATAAGCAAAGTTTTTATTTTCAAATGCACCACCAGCTGAATAAGTACGACGACGCACTTCGTAAGGAGCAGGGTTAGCAGGATCAGTTTCATCATCCACATAGATTAGATAGTAGTTACCACCAGATAACACAGTCGTTGCGTTAGCCGTTAGTGTTTCTGAATCCACACCGACGCGTATTTCGTGGTCGCCTACATACCAATCGGCATCAATTCTGAAGACTTCGCGCTCATCATCGCCAACATCCACTAGGAAGTTTGCATGGCCACCAGTTGGAACAAACTGGCCAGTACTGTCAAAACGACGATAAACAACAGGGTTAACATCCAAAGCACTTGAAGTTGTACGATTTGCTTTATTCAGGCCGTACATAGCCGATACAGACAAATCATCACTTAGTATACTGGTGTATTTTACAATGTAGTTTTTACCACCTTCATCAGTGAAGCCTACAGCTGGTGTACCAGATATAGTACCATTTAGCTTGGTGAAACGACTGTTAACAGTGGAACTTTCATCAGAAAAAGCAGTAAATTCTAAAATATTATTTTCATTGATATACCAATCTATTTTGGCACCCCAAAAGGCGTCTTCATCTTCTGCTTTGAAAAGACTTTGACGAGTATCGGCACCGTCTTGAACTATGCCGCTGTCAGCATCAAAGACATCTGAACGCGGGTTATACAGCACATAAAAGAACAACTTATCTTCGATAACCGCACCGCTTGCCCACAAGTTAACATCCCAGAAGGTATTACTATCAGATGAGTTATCTATACGCAATGTTCCGTCTGGAAAGTATGAGTCTGGCTTATCTTCACGTAGCGCATCAGGCTCGTAGAAGGCGTTAACACCCCATTGAAACTCGTTGGTACCGCTTTTGGTTTTTGCGTTAACAACACCGCCGGTTACACGACCGTATTCAGCTGAATAACCACCGGTTTTAACCTCAAAGGTATCAAACATTTCGAATGGAGGATTACTTGAACCCACACCCGTTCTAAAGTTGGTTAGGTTAAGGCCGTTTACGTAATAAGCATTTTCTGCAGCAGACGCACCACCAATTGAAGGTACATTACCAAAAGCAGAGTCGCCTTTAGTTGTGCCTGGCGCCAACAAAGCAACACTGGTCAAGTCACGAGAAACAGGCACTCGTGAAAGAGTAACAGAGTCAATAACAATACCAGTACTGTTACTAGTCACATCAACTAAGGAAATAGCCGAACCAGTTACTTCAATACGCTCCATGCTTGCATCGCTAAGCGCTAAGTTAACATTTACCTTACCGCTGATACCGACTATGACGCTTTCTTCAATCGTTGTTCTGAAACCATCTTTTTCAGCAACAATTTTGTATGGCCCTGGTGGTAGTAAAGGAAAACGAAAGTCACCCTCAGCATTTGAAACAACAGAACGTTTCAAGCCTGTTTCCAAGTTTTCGATTGAAACCGTAACGTTAGAGAGCACAGCTCCAGACGTAGTAACTGAGTTACCGGTTATGTAACCGTTAGTATTGTTCGCCAATGCGGGCATTGACAAACCCAAACAAGCCGCTACTGACAGAGCAGCAGCACTTTTCTTAAATGTAAACATGTATGTCTCCCTGGACCACTAAGTTTATAGTGTGATTGTGTAGTCGTTTTAACGACTTTTTATAAAGAAGGTAGTGAACCTCACACCGATAGTAAACAATAATTAGCCTAGGGGTCAACTCCCAAACCACTGAAATCTTCCATTAATGCATAAAGATTATGGTGATTAAATTCTAGCTGGACATATTTATTTACAATTGCTTAAGCGCGTTCATCAAAGTTATTGTTCAATTAATAAGCGCCAGGGCCAACTCTACATCCAAAGTTAATCTGGCTATGTCAACAAATACGCTGTGTTAAGATTTTTTAGCCTCGGCTAACTGTTGTGAATAGCCAGTTAAATAAAAGGCTTAATACATGTTAGGCAGAGGATGTTTAGCCAGAGAATCAGACAGAGACAGAACTAATAATCGCTCCAAGCTGAAAAGCCAGGGGTTCACTTGCCCTATCGAAAGTATTGGGATTAGTGCATGAAAAAAATAAAAGTGAGTTGGAAATAGGATTTAGAATAAAAAAACGCTGGTAAATCAGCCGTTTTTATTTTCACTGAAGCTTAAAATTGAAAAGACAATATTGTCTCTGCAAGTACGACAAAGTGATGCATAAGTGCAGGGGAAGGTATTACCATTGTGAAAAGGTGTTGTTTCTGCTTCACCAGCTACAACTGGAGAATTTTTATCAAACACATTGTCTATATCAAAACTATCACCCAAAGGTTGCTCACGATGTAGTTAGTAAATAAACCGAAGTAACTATATGAAGCAATCACTGGTGACACAAGCGAACTCAGAGTTTTAATCTCTAAGTATTTATTAAGACTACCGCTATAATACAGCGTGCCATAATCAGCGAAATTGTCAGATAATCTTAAATATTTTTTATATTTCTATTTTGGTAAGGCAAGGTAGTTCACAATTGACTTTGGCTAGATTTTTTTGCTCATAGAGCTATTTTGTTGCACCGCAAATATCTAGGCTATTTTGTATTTTGTTTTCTTTAACAAACACGCTATGTTAAAGCATAATGACTTTTTACAATGATGCACGCTCTTTACACTTAGAGGTTTTATATGAAACTTGATGATGATATTCATAACTATTACGAACATTTAGTATTGGAACAAATTGAACGCCTTGAATTGAACAAAACAAAAAATGAAGATTATTTAGCGGACTTATGTTGCTTAGCACTCAATCAATTGCCTACTCGATATATTCGCTATGAAGTTGATATGGCATTTTATTTACCACAAAGCGAACGTCAACAAATGTCAATGAATGCAATAAATGCAGTCAAACATGGCATGACATTTTTAGATAATAAAGAACAAAGTAAAACTGAATAAAGCGAGAGTGCGATGAGGGCATTGGGTGGTGCCCTTTCAGCCACACCTCGGCACATGAGTCCTTTGCTGCGGCTGCTCCCTTCCAGGCCTGACCGAGTTCACAAATTATCATTGCGAGGGGACCGAAAGGCCACCATTGAAATTACTCCGTTATAGAGTGCTGAACAACAAAGCGGGCGCATTATCTACAAAGGGATAGTGAAGTGCAACCCACTTTTCGTTTTTATTGTGAACTAGTCCTTTTTTGTAAACCTTTCTTCCGCTATTTGGTTTGCTACAATGTTAGTCGCTTGGTCTAGCTCATTGGCGCGCTGATAAATTTCAACTAAAGTGGCACCAATCCTTTCTAAATGAGCGCGCATAGCTTCATGAGAGCTAGGAATTTTTTGATGATATATATCAATAATACCGCCCGCATTGATAACATAATCAGGCGCATACAATATGCCTTTATCTTTTAATAACTGACCACAACTTTCTTTGGCTAATTGATTATTTGCCGCCCCAGCTACGACCTTTACTTTTAACCTCTGAATCGTTTCTGGACTTAAAATAGCGCCCATAGCACAGGGAGCGAAGACATCAACATCTAAGTCATAAATTTCTTCTAAACTTACAGCCTTAGCACCATAAAGACTAACGGCCTTATCGATACTCTCAGGATAAATGTCGGTAACATAAAGCTCTGCACCTGCTTTGTATAAATGCTCAGCCAAGCGCAAGCCTACATGCCCTAGGCCTTGAATCGCTACTTTAACGCCACGTAAATCACGCTTCAAGGCAAACTCAACTGTTGTTTTTAAACCAACAAACACGCCGTAGGAGGTTGAAGGTGCTGGATTTCCATCCGCTTGTTCACCGTTAACATGATATTTTGCTTCAATACCGGCGATATGATTAGAATGCTCAGCCATGATTTTTAAGTCAGCTACTGACATACCCGAGTCTTCAGCACTAATATATTGACCACCTAAACTTTCAACAAAACGGCCCATTGCTCTCAGTAAACCGACGGTTTTAACCTTACGTGGGTCACCGATAATCACGGCCTTGCCACCACCTTGGTTTAATCCAGCCATAGCGGCTTTATATGTCATGCCTTTGGATAAACGTAATACATCATTCAGGGCTTCATCATCAGAAGAATAAGGCCACATTCTGCAACCACCCAGTGATGCTCCAAGCTGCGTATTATGAATAGCAATAATTGCTTTGAGCCCCGTCTCTTGATCATGACAAAAAGCTACGTGTTCATGGTTATCAAATTCGATATGTTGAAATACTGACATGGATCATCTCTTTTGCGGTTAAAATGTGATGTTATCGATGGCAAATGATATAGCACTTTAGTGAGGATGACTTATCCAACTTTGTTGCTGCAATTAAAAAAGTTGCAGCACAATGAGTAAAATACTCACTTACTTAGGATGTATATCCTCATAATTCCGCTTGAAAAAGATAGTTTTTTTAAGCATGCTACCTGCAGTTAAAACAATAAAAATAGATAAACAATGAGTCGGGTAAAGTTAGACAAATTTGATCGCGAAATACTAAGGGTGTTACAAAGAGACGCTACCATTTCTATGGCTGATTTAAGCCAAAAAGTAGGTTTATCCCACACTCCCTGCTGGCGCAGAGTAAAAAGGCTTGAAGCAGAAAAAATCATACTGCAAAAGGTGACCCTGTTAGACAATAAAAAACTTAACTTAGGTGTATCAGTTTTTATTTACGTTACCTTAAAAAATCATGATGGTGAATCACTTAATGATTTTGAAAAAGCGGTGCAAAGTATTGAAGCAATCGTAGAATGTCATACTACCAGTGGTGAAAAAGATTATTTATTAAAAGTGATTGTAGAAAGTATCGAAGAATATGAGCATTTATTAAAATCTAAATTAACTCATCTGCCCTTAGTTGATCATCTCAGCTCTACCTTTGCGCTAAAACAAGTCAAAAACACCACCGCATTGCCGATAAAAAATCTATAAAACTTATACTGATACCGAGCCATAGTGATTAATATTTACCATGGCTCGGCATTACTCTGCATCTATTTGATTTTCTGGTTTTGCAGCGTCAAAAACGCTTAATTTGTTGCAGTTATGATAAATCTGTTTGATTAAAGGAAAAGCATTTAAATCAATGGAGTATCGCAGTGCATTGTAGACTTGGGGTATCAAACATACGTCAGCCATAGTGATATCATTGGCAAAGCAATATTGGCCTGCGGTATAGCGCAGGCGCTTTTCTACTGACCTTAAACCTTTTTCTATCCAATGCACTAACCAGCGTTGTTGTTCAACATCTGGCAGGCTCAGTTCGTTTTTTAAATACTGCACTATACGTAAATTGGTAATCGGTTGAACATCACAGGCGATATCTTGTGAAAGCGCCCTCACCCTGACTTTATCGGCTGAATCGACCGGCAATAATCGATTAATAGCCGGGTATCTTTCATCTAAATATTCGATGATTGCCATACTCTGATTTAAAACAAGATCATAGTCATCGTCAATTAAGGTCGGTACAAGTTCTGTTGGGTTCAGACTCTGATAGTTTTGCTGGTGTTGCTCACCGCCATTTTTCACTAAATGCACCGGAATATATTCATATTCAATATCTTTGAGATTTAACACAATCCTCAAGCGATAGGTTGCCGATGACCGCCAATAACCATAGAGTTTAATGCTCACCTTGTGCTCCTTCGCAGTTATTTAGGCCAGTTTGCAGACTTTCTGTTCAATAGCACCAAAAATACTCTGGTTATCTTTATCCAACATTTCAATCTTGATCGTATCGCCAAAACTCATAAAGGCGGTTGAAGGCTTACCTTCTCTGATTGTTTCAATCATCCTTAATTCTGCGATACAAGAATAACCCACCCCACCCTCTGCGATCGCACTGCCGTGTCCGGTACCTTGTTTATTCGACACTGTCCCTGAACCAATAATAGTGCCACTGCCCAAATTTCGTGTTTTGGCAGCATGGGCAACTAACTGGGCAAAGTTAAATGTCATGTCTTGGCCAGCACTGGGTTTACCAAATAGTGCGGCATTATAATAGGACAGCAATGGCAAATGTACTTTGCTATCTTGCCAATTGTCACCCAGCTCATCCGGTGTAACGGCAATAGGCGAAAAAGCCGAAGAAGGTTTTGATTGGAAAAAACCAAAACCTTTGGCTAATTCTCCAGGAATTAAGCCACGTAAGGACACATCATTCACTAACATGAGTAATCGAATATGTGAGGCTGCACTACTGGCCTCTGTGCCCATGGGTACATCATCAGTAATGACGGCTATCTCTGCCTCAAAATCAATGCCCCAATTGTCGTTAGCAAAAACAATATCGTCGTAAGGGCCAATAAAATCATCAGAACCTCCTTGGTACATCAAAGGGTCTGTCCAAAAAGACTCAGGCATTTCTGCACCGCGGGCTTTTCGAACCAACTCAACATGATTGACGTAAGCGCTGCCATCAGCCCATTGAAAAGCACGGGGTAAAGGGGAGCTACATAATTGAGCATTGAATTCAAAACACTTGTCTTGTTTACCGGCACAAAGTGAGCGATATACTTGCTCAAGCAATGGCGCTTTGGTATCCCAATCATCAAGAGCTTGCTGCAAGGTCAAAGCGATATGTTCGACTTTGACTGCATATTTCAAATCCTGGCTAACCACTATTAGTTGCCCATCTCGCTTTGCTGTTTTTAATGACGCTAATTTCATTTTGCTATCTTTGCCTTTCGTTAAAGTTAGAACTCTTTATTTGGTTTTCCAACTATCAACATAGTTAGGATTTTCAACACTGGTCGCCGCGCTGGCAATATGCAAAGCATCTCTGGTATCCAACATAACGGCCACTTCATCGGTAAATGTTTTAAGGCTTTGCTGACCCGCGGCAAATGCCTTTGGATGCGGGCCATGGGTAAACCCAGCGGGATGAAACGTCACCATTCCTTGTTCGATATTATCCCGACTAAAAAAGTTACCTTGGTGATAAAACAACACTTCATCATAATCATCGTTATTATGGAAAAAAGGCACTTTTAGTGCCTGCGGATCACTTTCAATCGGTCTGGGAACAAAGGTGCAAATCACAAAGCGATTGGCAACAAAGGTAGTATGTGCAGAGGGAGGTAAATGATAACGATGACTCATGAGGGGCCGAATATCACGCCAGTTAATGCGTACAACACTTAAGTCACCATGCCACCCAATGGCATCCAAAGGATTAAAAGGATAGGTGATAGTTGATATTTGATTGTGTCGTTTTACTTCAACTTGCCACTCAATTTCACCTTGTTGCGCCTTAAATGTCTCATTTAACAAAGGCGTGTCTAACATAGCGGGATCAAAAATAGCATGGGCCCCTAACAAACCTTTCTCAGGTAATTGATAACTGTCATTAGTCGCTTCAATCATCAATATTTGCAGAGGCTTTTGTGGCTCAATCCGCCACATGGTTGCGCGAGGAATAACTACATAATCTCCTTCTTGCAAAACCATGTGACCATAGTCACTGAAGAAATCAGCGCTACCTTGATGCACAAACAATAACTCATCACCGTCAGCATTTCTGGCTAATTTAGCCATGTTTTCTACACAGTGCCACATGCGATACTTACAATGATCATTAAATAAAATCAGTGGTGCTGACCAAGGAGAGCTAGTAGCAGGCTGATACTCGGTATTGACTAAGTTGTTTAAATCAAAAGCACGAGGTTTCAGCTCTCCTTGCCAATCTATCCAGCCCGTTGGTGCGTGACTATGATGCATATGGGTGGCTGGACCAAAAAATCCATTGCGACCAATTTCACGCTCATAAATACCTTCTTTAGGTAAGTCGGCATGGGCTTGGCGAGAAATCGTCCCCTGTTGAGTCGGAAACGTTATCCACTTACGCATCAAGTTTCACTCCTGACTTTATAGATGTGTCTTCGATCACACCGCGTCTAATTTGGTCTTGTTCAATCGATTCAAATAAGGCTTTAAAATTGCCTTCACCAAAACCTTCATTGCCTTTACGTTGAATAATTTCGAAAAAGATCGGACCAATCACGGTATCAGTAAAGATTTGTAATAAAATACCGTCTTTTAGCGGAGCGCCATCAATTAAGATATTGAGTTCTTGCAGGATGGCTAAATCTTCGCTGTGTCCTTCAACCCGTTTGTTGACATTTTCATAATAGGTATTTGGGGTTTGCATGAACTTTACTCCACCCTTTTTAAGATCCCGTACCGTTTGATAAATATCCTCAGTTGATAGAGCAATATGCTGAATACCTTCGCCATTATATTCACGGATAAACTCTTCGATTTGCGACTTATCGTCAGAAGATTCGTTAATCGGAATACGGATTTTGCCACAGGGTGAAGTCATCGCTTTACTAACCAAACCAGTCAATTTCCCTTCGATGTCAAAGTAGCGTATCTCTCTAAAGTTACCTAGGCGCTCATAAAAATTAGCCCATACGGCCATGTTACCGCGTTTAACATTATGAGTAAGATGATCTAATGAACAGAGCCCCACGTCGGTTTCAGCCATAAGTTGTTGCCAATCAGGGTAAAAACGAAAATCAACTTCATAGATCGATTCATCGCCAAAACGGTCAACAAAATACAAGGTGCTTTCACCGATACCGTAGACTGCCGGTATGTTAAGTTCCATTGCGCCTAAATTACCGATGAATTGCTTAGCGCCTTTGCTAACCGCATGACGTAATGCTTGGGCCGCGTCTTTTACTCTAAAGGCCATACCACAAACACTTGGCCCTCTTAAACGCGCAAACTCTTCTGCTTGAGAAGCCGGTTCGGCGTTTACAATAAAATTAATATCACCCTGCTTATATAACCACACGCGTTTGGAGCGATGTTTTGCAACTTCGGCAAAACCTAAAGAACGGAACAGCTGTTTTAATTGTTCAATACCAACTTCGTCTGCTGCGGTGTATTCCACAAACTCAAAACCATCGGTATTTAAAGGGTTAAATGAATCGTTATTTGTCATGTTAGTTCTCTAATCAACGCAAGATGCAGACTAATAGACAGCAAATAGCGGGGAAAGAGAAGAGGCTAAGCCTAGCCTCCTAGAATGGTAAAAAAGCAATTTTGTAATATTTATTTTACAAATTGTTTTCAATCGAGTTTAACGGCCTGTGTAGCCTTAAAATCTCATCAAATTGGCAAAATTTAGGTACACAGGTGTAATTAAAGATTTACAGTGTGTTTATTGATACCGTATTCACGCAGTTTATTAGCTACTGCGGTATGACTTAATCCAAGCTTTTTTGCCAGTTGTCGCGTGCTGGGAAAACTAGGATATAAACGCGCTAATATATCTTTTTCATAACGCTTAACTTCTTCATCTAAATTACCGGTAAAGTCTTCGGCCACAAAACTGGTTACCGCAGAGCAATTGGGCACTCTGATATGCTCCTGTTCTAACTCATTACCTTCCAACAAAGAAACTGCCCGATAAAGTGCATTTTCTAATTGCCTGACGTTGCCCGGCCAAGGATAAGAAGACAAATAATCAGTACAATTTTTACTCAACTTGGGGGTGCGTCTACCTAACTTAACACTGTGTTGTTTTAAAAAGCGCTCTGCTAGTGGCAATATGTCTAGTTTACGCTCTCTTAAAGGGGGTAAGACTAAACCTAAGACGTTAAGACGGTAATATAAGTCTTCTCTAAACAGACCTTGTTGGACTAATTTTCCGAGGTCTTTTTGTGTGGTACAAATAATTCTGACGTCAACGTCTTTTTCATTTACATCACCTACCCGTCTATATTTACCATTTTGCAAAACGCGTAACAATTTGACTTGTAACTGAGCAGACATTTCCGCTATTTCATCTAAAAATAAACTGCCACCTTGGGCTAACTCTAATAAACCAGCCTTTCCTTCGCTCTGACCAAAGGCGCCAGGGGCATAACCAAACAGCTCTGTTTCAGCAACATTGTCAGGTAAAGAGCCACAATTAAGCACCAAAAACTGCCCATCACAACGTCTACTTGCCTCATGGCAGGCCTTGGCTATCAGTTCTTTTCCTGTACCTGTCTCACCAAATATAATCATGGGTCCGTCTAACTCAGCCATTCTTTTAGCTTCAAGGATTACCTTTTTCATGACCTTACTTTGTGCCTGAATCGAGATAAAACTATCAAAGCTTGCTTGATGGAAAACGGTGAGTTGTTGGCCAAGACGCAACTCTGACTTAAGCATAATGACCGCTCCCGCGACGATATTTTCCCCATCCGCATCGGGTATCATAACTGGCAAAATATCGGCTAAATAATCTTGCTCTAAAAAGCGGATCTTTTGTGCTTGGGCACAAATGTTTTTACTCTCTAACCAACGGCTAATATTAAAACCTTTAATTAAATCACTAATCTCTTCGCCTAAAACTTCGTTTTTGGTTTTTTCCAATTGGCTTAATACGACCTCGTTCACTAATACGATGCGTCCTTTAGGGTCCACTGAAAATACCGGATCAGGTAGCGTTTTTAATAAGGCTTTCAACTGATTCTGTTCGCGCTCAAGTGGCATAAAGGCAGTTGTTTTTACATCTTCTATGCCCGCAATCTTGCGTATTTTAGGCATAAGATGTTGAAAATCTTCAAATTTAATAGTGGGGAAATTCAAGTAAATCTTGCCCACTTCATCAATTTCAATCCCTCTGAGATCGATTTGATGGCTCACTAATATATCAAGTACATCTTGGGTAATACCTAACCTATCCTGACAACTAATTTCTAATCGCATTAAGTTTCTCGCATAGTAATAAACGCCTAAACGCCTTCCATTTTGATAATCAAATATGGAAAATTTGTAAAGATATTATTACAAAACTAGGCGCTAGAACAGGATTTTCAATGATATAGAAAATCAACTTGCCATGGATTGTTTAGGCGGGAAACGCGGCTCATGCAAACCTAAGCGTTTTGCTTGCTGTACCAGCTCCATTAAATCAAGTTCGGCAATCGCAAACAAATCATCAAAAGAATTGAGCAAGTAATAAAGGGGTTGCATGATATCAATTCGATAAGGAGTGCGCAGAGCTTCAATCGCCTGCATGATGAAATGCTCACAGGCAGATGTATCGAGGGCATGTATCGTTTCTCCTGGTGAAGAAAGAATGCCTCCACCATAAATTCGAATGCCCTCTGGGGTTTTTAATAATCCAAATTCAATAGTAAACCAATATAAACGAGCCAAATAAACCCGATCTTCTTTACTGGCCCGTTCTCCTAACTTTCCGTAAGTATGGGTAAAGTGAGCAAAGGCAGGGTTGGTTAATAAAGGACAATGGCCAAAAATCTCATGAAAAATATCGGGTTCCTGCAAATAATCAAATTCATCGGCTGAACGGATAAAAGTGGCAACAGGAAATTGCTTATTGGCTAATAGGTTGAAAAACTTGTCAAAATTAATCAGTGAAGGCACTTGTGTGACTTGCCATCCGGTGGTTTTTTCGAGCACAGTATTGATATCATGAAGCTGAGGAATAACATCAGCAGTCAAACCAAGTAACTCTAGGCCTTGCAAATATTCATCACAAGCGCGCCCCTGAAGAAGATCTAATTGTCTTTCTACTAGCGCTCGCCACGTCGTATTTTCTGCATCTGACCAATGAATAACGCCGTTTGCATCGGCTTGATTTGAAATATACTTTGTTTGTTTAGACATAATTTAATTAACTAATAAATGATGCCTATAGTCTACTGACTCGGCCATAAATCTACAGAGGGGCAGCAACAAGAACAAGTTAATTTTATGTAAAGATAATGCTACAAACTCTCAATTTAGCGAACATTGTAGAGCGAAAATACTTACTTTAAGTATTGGCTTAGTTCCTCACGCAATTGATTGGTCATACTGCTTAAGCCGGGCCTAGTGGCCGACAGCCATGGCATCGGTCTACATTCATTTAATGCTTTTAAACCGATACGACTAGTAAGTACCCCTGCCCCTAACCCTTGGGCAACGCGAGTGGATATTTTACCTGTCAGGCCAACGCCCAATGCGTAATTGCCAGCGTCACTTAATATTTCAGCAGCCCCGGCGTATAACATAGAGCGAAATATTTGTTTAATAAGGGCTACTCGCCCCCAATAACCTAGGCGGACACCGTATAAACTACTCAACTGATTGATCATTTTTATGTTGCGCCACAATACAATCAACATATCCAACATAGCAAAGGGGCTAACCGCTATCATCACCCCTGCAGCAGAGGCATTACTGGTGATTTTATTCAGCGCCATTTTATCAATAGGGCCTAATACTTTGAGTTCAAATAGACTCAATACCTCTTTGTTCGTGTAATGGCTATGCAAACCATCACTCCAGACTTTAACTAAAGGTTGATATTCGCTAGGTAAACGACGGGCAATCACTTCGCAATGGGTCTGTCCCAAACCAATCGCTGGGGTATTAAATAAATCAGCCGAGTATTGTTGTATTTCCTTCTGTTGCTTTAACTTTTTTAAAGACTTAAATTCACTAAAAACAAGCTTACAGCCAGCAATCAAAACTATACTAAACAGCACTAACCAGCCTCCAGCCAGCCAGTTCTGGTCGGTAATTACAAATGAAATAGCCGAATATAACTCTGCCATACTGAGGGTAATAACCAGCACTGTTGTCGCTAACCACAACAGCCTGCTTAGTTTGGATGACGAAGCCGGTTTTTTTACTTGAATGAGCGTGTCGTCAGGTTTTTCCTCTATTGGCGATACATGTAACTGCTCGTCAAAAATGGTTTGGCTTTGCAAACTAGGCTGATTGACCTCTACCTCAGGCTTTTTGTTAAACGGTATCGCTTGCACAACTATCGAGGCTCTTATTGGTTTATCCCCATCATCAGGTTCAAAAGAGTCAGTGTTTTTATTAATAAAGGATGCTTCTTTTTCATGCTTGTTTTCGGTTTTATCCTTCATAGCAATTTATCCGCCAGCATAAAATCAAGTACTTGATCCATTCTTATATGAGGCAAGGCTTGCTGATCCTTTAACAAAGGCGCGGCAAATTGAGGGAAAGCAAATCCTTGTTTTTGCCAAAATTCGGCTTTTGGGCAAGTTGCTGGCACTTCACCAGGAAATAATGTCAAATTTAGGCCATCCTCTGTACGGCCTTGTAATACAGGGACAAACTCTCCATTAATCTGTGCTTTACCACTCGTTGAGGCTTTTATAGCGGCAATAAGTGTCGATTCCGTCACGACACCATCAAATTGCAACTGTTTACGAGCATCTCGCAACATTGAATCAAGAAGTTTAACTAAATTGACTTGTTGATCAGGGGTAACATGATCAGCCTTGCTAGCAGCGAAGACCAGTTTATCTATTTTGGGTTTAAATAAACGTTTGAGTATATTAGACGAGCCATAGGCAAAACTTTGCATTATCCATTGTAAAGCAGCCTGAAGATCCTGATAACTGTGTAAACCATTATTTAACGCACTAAGGCAATCAACTAAAATAATTTGTCTGTCAAAACGTTTAAAATGTTGTTGGTAAAAGGGTCTAACAACATGCTGTTTGTAATATTCAAAACGTTTCACTAACAGCTCAGCATTACTACCCTTTACGAGCTTAGCAAGATCGATATTTTGTGCTATTAATTGTTCGGGAGAGACAGGAAAGAAATGCAATACTGGTGCTCCTAGCAACTCACCAGGCAATAGAAAACGCCCAGGAAGCAACAATTGAAATCCCGCCTGCTGACATTGTTTTAAGTACTTTGCATAAGATTCAGCTGTTTTTTGTAAGAGCAGTTCATCGCCCTTGGCATTTAAATCAATGGCTTCAATTTCTGCGCGAATTGGCGCTGCAAGTTTCGCTCTTTGCTCGTTAATGAGTTGTCGACTAGAGTATTCACACCATTGTACAAAATCCATATCTAGCAAGGGCAAATCTAACAACCATTCACCGGGATAATCGGTAATATCCAAGGTCAGTTTTGCATCTTCACTTAACCAACGACTTAGCCCGCTTTTTTTCTTATAACGGATCACTAACCTGATTTGAGAAATACCAGTGGTGGATTGTGGCCAAGTTGGAGGTTCTGTCGACAAGCCCAAAATGGCGTCTTCATAAGCAAAACGACTAGCGCTTAAATCAACTTGATTACTGCGTTTCACACCAATGATACGACCTTCCCGTTTAGTTGAGAAAAACGGCAACTCTGCATCTTCATTCACTTCGAGAAGTTGATTCATTAATGAGGTAATAAATGCAGTCTTACCGCTTTTACTTAGCCCAGTGACAGCCAAATTAACGTGTTTATCGGCCAAGCGAGCACCGGCTAATTTAGCATGATGCATTGCCTGATTAACGTAGCGTTGTGCGGAATTTGCTTTATCCATGGGCCCTTAAAAATCTTAGAGTGAATGCGGTTTTACCAATAAAAAGACCAAGCAAGTTAAATTAGATACATGCTTGGTCTATAAATATAGCGCTATAACTGGCTAATTTCTCTATTGAGTTGAAACTCAGATGATGTGACATAAGTTTCCACTTGTCTTAAACGTATTTCATTTTTTGCAAATCGTTGCTGTATATCTTGAAATGCTTGTTTAGGTGGCTCACCTGCCTGCCAGATTTTAGACTTGACCACCACTTTGTCTTCATCATCAGTTTGATTGTGCCAGCCCTTGCCTCTCGTTTTTGTCACACTGCTATGAGCTACAAAAGGTGTTTTACTGCCTTTTGAACCAGGTTTCTTGTCCAAAATAAACCAGGCGGCAATGTAACTTACGAAAATAAATGGACCAGCAAATAGGAAAAAGGCACTGACCACTAAAATTCTGACCAACCATAGTTCCCAACCAAAATACTCAGCTAAGCCAGCGCATACCCCAGCAATTTTGCCTTTGTCAGGGTCACGATATAGATCTTTTTTTAAGGTCATACTTTGCTTCTCCACTGAGGTGCCTCGGCATCCAATATAGACTCTAAAGTATGAATGCGGTCGGCCATTTTTTCTGCTCTATCAGCAAGTTCCTGCAACGTAGCATACTCATCCTGAGATAATCCTTGATTCATTTGCTTCTTACTGCGGTAGTGTAAAATAAGCCATATTGGTGCCACAAAAATCATGAAAATGATGATTGGAGCAATGATTATTCCTACGATATCTTCCACAATTTACCTCCTTATTTTGCCCAGAACTTACTTTTTCGCTGCCGTTGATTTACTTTGAACTTTCTTTTTTAGCGCGGCCAATTCATCATCGATATCTTGTCCGGCTTCAAGTTCTGCAAATTCATCGGCTAAGGTTTTTTTGCCTAAATCATAAGCATCGACCATAGACTCTAAATCATCAATTTTACGCTCATACTGCTCGAAACGTCCCATGGCTGCATCAACTTTAGTGCTATCCAAGGTCTTTTTAACTTCAAGTCTTGAACTTACTGTATTCTGACGCAGTATGATGGCCTTTTGACGTGTTTTAGCATCGGCTAATTTATCCTGCAATTGGCCTACTTCACTTTGCAACTTAGTAATTTGCTCGTCAACTAAGCCCAATTCTTTAACTAATATATTAGCGTGATCATCACATTTTTTCTTTTCTTGTAAAGCCGCTCTAGCTAAATCTTCTCTATCCTTACTGATAGCAAGTTCAGCCTTTGCTTTCCAATTCAAAGCTTCGTTTTGAAGCTTATTAATCTGTGTGCTAATTTCCTTTTTATTAGCTAAGGTTTTAGCTGAGGCAGAACGCACTTCAACCAATGTGTCTTCCATTTCTTGGATAATTAGACGAACCATTTTTTCTGGATCTTCAGCCTTATCTAAAATGGCGTTAATATTTGAGTTCACTATATCGGTGAAACGAGAGAAGATACCCATAGTTATTACCTCTTTGTTTAATGTTAACTAATTTTATTGTTTAACGTTGTTTATGTTGTAGTTTATTCAATATATGGGCCAACCTCGACAACAAACTAACATACTGATTTTAAACAATAAATATTTACATTAACTTGAGTGCAATCTACAATCGTATCAATCTACGCTAATTATTAGCTAAATCGACCACTTTTTAAGGATATTGATGAGCCGCTTTCGCCAACAAGATAATTTGGTAGGACAGTCTAATAGTTTTTTAGAGGTTCTAGAGCAAATTTCACAAATAGCTCCCCTTAACAAGCCCGTTCTGATTATTGGTGAACGTGGCACAGGTAAAGAACTGGTTGCCGCTCGCTTGCATTTTCTATCTAAGCGTTGGGAGCAAACCTATTTAAAATTGAACTGCGCAGCGCTCAATGAAAACTTACTCGAAAGTGAATTATTTGGTTATGAAGCAGGTGCGTTTACGGGGGCGGCCAAGAAACGTGAAGGTAGATTTGAAACAGCCCATAACGGCACCCTGTTTTTAGATGAATTGGCAAATACCTCTGGCATGATCCAAGAAAAACTATTAAGAGTCATAGAATACGGGGAGTTTGAACGTGTCGGTGGCTCACGCAGTATTAAGGTAGACGTGCGTTTGGTCGCCGCAACCAATGAGGATTTACCGAGCTTAGCTGATTCAGGAGAATTTAGAGCTGATTTGTTAGACAGACTTGCTTTTGATGTTATCACCCTGCCGCCATTACGAGAGCGAAAGGACGATATTATGATGTTAGCCGAGAATTTTGCTATCAATATGGCAAGAGAGTTAGAAATGGAATTGTTTAGTGGCTTTACTGAAAAAGCCAAGCGCATTTTACTTGAATATCATTGGCCGGGTAATATTAGGGAGCTGAAAAATACCGTAGAACGTGCGGTATATCGTAGTAACAATCCACATTTACCTGTGCACCAAATTGTACTCGACCCCTTTGAGTCGCCATTTAGACCGAAAAAACGCATTAAAACACATGATCGGATTACCACGTCTACGCCCTTACCAGCAGAAGAAACCACAATTAATAGCGAACAGTCTGTCGTGCTACCAACGACCACTGCTAAATTAGAGCCACAGTTTGAGTTTCCTGTTGATTTAAAGGAGTTATCACAAGACTTTGAAATTGACTTGATTAATAAAGCACTGGCAGATAGTCAATTTAACCAAAAGAAAACAGCAGAAAAATTAGGTTTAACCTATCATCAATTACGAGGCTATTTAAAAAAGTATAATCTTCTTGAAAATGCCGATGAGCAAGATGCTTAGTTATTGCGGGTTTAAGCTAAATTCCAAAAAAAGGCTATTACAAAATAGTTTTATTATTCTATTTTGTCTCAGTTTGTTTGGCTGTGATGCCCTGCTAAATGCCAACAACCAATCTGATGGTGTTATTTATTGTTCAGAGGGTAACCCGACAAGTTTTAACCCACAATTAGATACATCGGGCACCACAGTGGACGCTTCATCTCATCAAATATACGATCGATTGCTCGATTTTGATGGGCAAACCGGCAACGTCATTGCTGGTTTAGCCACCAGTTGGCTTATCAGCGATAATGGCTTGCGTTACACTTTCCAATTGCGAAAGAACGTTGAATTTCATCAAACCGATTACTTTACCCCTACCAGAGCATTTAATGTTGATGACGTGATTTTTAGTTTTGACCGTTGGCGGCTAAAAGACAGTGTTTATCACAATGTTTCAGGTGGCGCCTATCCTTATGCAGACAGTCTAGGACTTGGCAAGTTAATAGAAAGGGTCGAACGAATTAATACCTATCGCCTTGAAATAGTATTAAAACAGCCCCAAAGTTCTTTTTTATCTAATTTGGCCACTGACTTTGCAGTTATTTTATCTAAGGAATACGCGGAACAACTTGAACAGAACGATCAAAAAGACCTGATTGATCGTCAGCCCATCGGCACAGGTCCGTTCAAATTTGCCAACTTTCGACAAGACAGTTTCATTCGCTTTAAAAAGCACAATCAGTATTGGGGTGACTCAATACAAACTGAACAATTAATTTTTGATATTACGCCCTCAAGCTCCCTGCGATTAGCCAAGTTAATTACCGGTGAATGTGATGCTATGGGACTGCCCGCCCACAGTGAATTGGAAGTCGTTCGCCAATCAAAAGATTTAATCCTAGACGAAAAACCAGGATTGAACGTGGGCTTTTGGGCTTTTAATACCTCTAAACCACCATTTGATCGTCCCGAAGTAAGGCGTGCCTTATCCTTAGCAATAGACAAAAATGCCCTAATAGAAGCCATTTACTTTGATAGTGCAATTTTAGCTAAGAATATCGTGCCACCCACGTCATGGGCATTTCAAACTGAACAAAAAAATATTAGTTATAATCCCTCAGCCGCCCAAAAATTACTTAGAGAGAATGGTATTGAACCCGGGTTTACTATGAGTATTTGGGCCATGCCCGTTGAAAGGCCTTACAATCCGAACGCAATCAAAATGGCTGAGTTGATGCAGGGTTATTTGCAAGCTGTCGGGGTCAACGTAGAGATCGTCAGTTATGAATGGTCGACGTTTAGGGAGAAGTTAAAACAAGGCAACCACGATTCTGTCTTAATCGGTTGGTCAGCAGACAATGGTGATCCGGATAACTTTTATCGTCCTTTACTGTCTTGTGGAGCCATTAAATCAGGCACTAAT
The DNA here is from genome assembly GCF_040012495.1 of Paraglaciecola sp. 25GB23A. Classification (NCBI taxonomy): domain Bacteria; kingdom Pseudomonadati; phylum Pseudomonadota; class Gammaproteobacteria; order Alteromonadales; family Alteromonadaceae; genus Paraglaciecola; species Paraglaciecola sp. 25GB23A. Next base: position 9,539 of record NZ_JBDYKM010000024.1, on the reverse strand, counting down.
CGCGCTTTTTGGTGCTCTGAAGAATATGACGCCTTAATTGACCAAGCCTTACGTTTCACCAATAATGAAGACCGCCAATATTTTTATTTTAAAGCTAACGCTTTAATTGCTGAACAATTACCATTAGTACCCATTGCACATGCCTCAAAGTATCAAGCATTTCGCAAAAACTTAGTAGGCTTTGAAATCAATCCATATGGCGGAGTAAAATTGGCTGGGGTGACAAAAGAATAATGTTAAAAGTGATACTCCGATTTTTTAATCTCGTCGTTTTGACTTTGCTCGCCTTGAGCTTTTTTTCTTTTATCTTGATCTATTTATTTCCTGGGGATCCTTTAACCAACTTATCCGGGATAGCTAATCCTAATCCACAGCAACTTGAAATTCTCAATCAAACCTATCACAGAGATAGTGCCTTCTTAATCCAATATTGGTACTACTTAATAGATTTATTTAGTGGCAATTGGGGGCTGAGTGTTAGCTCAGGCTTGTCTTTAGCCGATGAAGTAGCACGGACTTTACCCGCAAGCATAGAACTCAGTACTTATGCCCTAATACTCTCGTTCATTATAGGCCTGCCCTTAGGGTTTTTAGCTGGGCTTCGTCACCATAAAACCACTGACTATGCCCTACTGTCAGCCAGTGTATTAGGCTACTCTATTCCGGTTTTCTGGTTAGCAATGTTGTTAATTCTCGGATTTTCTTTGCAATTAGGTTGGTTTCCATTATCTGGTCGCATTAGTCTGTTATATGAAGTTCCGCGAATAAGTGGATTCATGTTTCTCGATATCATATGGTCAGATATTGACAATAAATCAGAGGTTATTTTAGATGCCTTCCGTCATCTTATTTTACCAACACTATCGATAGCCGCATTTACTACAACAGTGACATTGCGCATCATGCGCCGTTCAATCATAGAGACTTTAAATAGCGAGTATATTCAAGCCGCGGTTGCCAGAGGGCTTACCTCAAGACAAATCATTATGAAACATGCGCTTAAAAACGCACTGATGCCAATATTGCCCATTCTCGCTATGCAATTTACGACATTATTAACCAACGCAATGATTGTAGAAGTGATCTTTTCATGGCCGGGCATTGGTAATTGGCTTATTCAGGCTATATATCAACGTGATTACCCAGCCATAAGAGTAGGCATGTTAGCTGTTTCGACCTTAGTTGTAATGTTTACTATGACAATTGATCTGCTGCTAAGACTGATTGACCCTAAAAAAAGTAAGGTGGAACGTGTCGCGATCTAAACTATATCAGGAAGAGTTCCACCCCTCTCCATTGCAACATACGTGGATGGAATTTAAAGAAAACCATATTGCGGTTGGTGGCTTATGCTGCGTGCTTTTTATTTTAGTTATTGTGTTATTTTGTGGGGTTTTAGCCCCCTTTGATCCCTTACTGCAGCAAGCAGATGCTATTTTGATCCCCCCCGCGTGGCAGCCGAATGGAGGAATAGTCAATGTTTTTGGCACCGATGCACTTGGCCGCGATCTGCTCTCTAGAGTAATGCACGGCTGTCAAATGACGTTTGGCATCAGCATATTGTTGGTCTTGATAGCCATGTCGATTGGGGTTTCCGTCGGCGCCATTGCCGGTATGAGTAGAGGCGTACGCTCAAGTGTGGTAAACCACACGTTAGACTCTATTATGGCCATTCCAACCTTACTCATCGCTATCATTATTATTGCTATACTTGGCACTGGATTAGTTAATAGTATGTGGGCAATTGCACTGGCACTCACTCCCCAGTTTATTCATCAAACCCGCGACTATGTGCGACAGGAATGCAAAAAAGAATATGTGCAAGCAGCGAAGTTAGATGGCGCTCCACCCAATCAGATTTTTATTCGTTCAATATTACCGAATATGGGGGAAATATTGGTAGTACAAGGAACAATGGCCTTATCCATAGCCATCTTAGACATTAGCGCCCTCGGTTTTTTAAACCTTGGGGCACAAGCACCAACGCCGGAACTCGGGGCTATGCTTTCAGAAGGAATTGAAGTGGCTTACATTGCGCCTTGGAGTATAGCCTTACCGGGCGGTGCGATATTTTTAATGATGTTATCTATTAATTTAGTTGGCGATGGCCTGAGATCAGCGCTGAGAAATAGGTTACTACATTAATGAGTCTACTTGATATTAAAAACCTGACCTTAGAAATTGATATCGCTGGTGAGTGGGTCAAAGCTTTAGATAAAATTAACCTGGTCATTAACGAAGGGCAAATTCATGCACTAGTAGGTGAATCTGGCTCTGGTAAGAGTTTAATTATCAAAGCGATTGTGGGTGCCATACCGCAACGTTGGCGAGTTACCGCAGATCGAATGACGTGGCGAGGGCAAGATTTACTAACTATGTCGGTCAAAGACCGGCGCAAAGTCATTCGTAGTGATATTTCGGTTATTTTTCAAAATCCCAAAAACTCTCTTGATCCCTTACAAACATTGGGTGAGCAGTTAACAGAAATTGTGCCTGAAAGCCGTATCGAAAGTCGTTTGTTTTGGCGTCGCACTAAAGAGAGAGAAAAAATCGTTATCGAATTGTTGCATCGGGTCGGCATAAAGGATCATAAACTATGTATGCAAAGTTATGCCCACCAGATTTCTAACGATGTTTGTCAAAAATTTATGATTGCCATGGCCTTAGTGTCGGAGCCAAAACTTATCATTGCTGATGATCCAACCCGTGGAATGGAAGTTACGGCTAAATCGCAAATATTAAAATTACTGAGTCGAGTTAATCAAGTCAGAAAACTGAGTGTACTATTTGTAAGTCATGACTTACTTGCCATTTCCAGTATGGCCCATTACATGACCGTACTCTATTGTGGTCAAACCGTAGAAAGCGGCAATATGTTGCAACTCAAAAAACGCGCCTTACATCCTTACACTCAAGCATTATTGGATAGTGCGCCAAGTTTTCGTAAAGATTTAGCACCAAAATCTGCACTGAGCTCCTTGGACGGCACCATCCCAACTTTACAGCATTTACCTATTGGCTGTCGGCTCGGTCCGCGCTGTCCTCGAGCACGCAGAGAGTGTGTCGTGGTACCTTCGGTAAGACGAGTCCATGAACATTATTATAGTTGCCACTTCCCCTTGCATTGGGATAAAAAATGACTGATTTAATCCATGTTGAAAATTTAAAATTTGTTAATCATAAAGACAAACTTAACTTTTTCAGTACAAAAAAAACCTTTGAACTTGGGCCAATTAATATTGACCTCAAAGCGGGGGAAACCTTAGCTGTTATTGGCGCGAACGGCTCAGGAAAATCGCTGTTAGCCAAGTTACTTGTAGGCTTGGAAAAACCGGAAAGCGGGCAGATTTTTTTGCATGGTGAAGCCTTAAACAAATCCAACCAGCGCCAACGTGGTTTAAGTATTAGGATGATTTTTCAAAACAGTAATGAATCGCTGAATCCTGGCATTACGCTTGGGTCGATTTTAGATGAGCCCTTACGTTTGAATACCGATTTGAATATGATGCAGCGGGCCGCAAAAATTGAACAAACATTAGCTCAAGTCGGACTTATGCCAGAACACCAGTTTTTTTATCGCCATATGTTGTCTGATGGTCAGAGACAGCGTGTAGCCCTTGCCAGAGCATTGATATTAAATCCACAAGTGTTGGTGGCAGATGAGCCATTTGCGGCCTTAGACCCTTCTGTACGCTCTCAAATTGTCAATCTATTGATGAACCTACAGCGCGAATTGGGTCTGGGTTTTATTTTTATTTCACACAATTTGGGCATTGTCCGCCACATCAGCGACAAAGTCATTGTGATGCGCCATGGTAAGATTATCGAATCAGGCCGGACTGATGTTATTTTTAATTGGCCAAAAGAAGAGTATACGCAAAAATTGGTACATGCTCATCAAGCGCTTATTAACCGACAAAACACTTGATGAACATGATTAAATGCTAAACCTACCCGACTAAGGCAAGTAAGATGCCTGCGGCTACGGCCGAGCCAAGTACACCTGCTACGTTAGGACCCATGGCATGCATCAGTAAAAAGTTATGATGATTCGATTCTAAACCCACCTTATTAACCACCCGCGCAGCCATAGGTACGGCAGATACCCCAGCAGCACCAATAAGGGGATTAATTTTTTGTGAGCTAAAACGGCCCATCAATTTAGCCATTAAAATACCGGCAGCAGTACCGACAGAGAACGCAATAGCACCAAGAGCTAATATCCCTAAAGTTTCCAGAGTCAAAAACTTGTCCGCGGAGAGTTTTGAGCCCACAGCCAAACCCAGAAAAATAGTCACTACGTTAATTAATTCATTTTGTGCACTATTACTTAATCTATCTACTACCCCAGATTCTTTCATTAAATTACCCAAACAGAACATGCCGATTAATGGCGTGGCACTGGGTAAAAACAATATAGTCATCAGCAGTACTGCTAAAGGGAAAATGATTTTTTCACGTTTTGATACATGGCGTAATTGCGCCATCTCGATTTTACGCTCTTGCTCATTGGTTAGTAGGCGCATTATCGGGGGTTGAATAATCGGTACCAATGCCATGTAAGAATAGGCGGCAACGGCAATAGCTCCGAGTAAGTCAGGTGCCAAACGTGAAGCCAAAAATATGGCTGTAGGCCCATCAGCACCGCCAATAATAGCTATCGCGGCAGCATCTTTCATACTGAATTCAAAACCTGGAATGAAATTGAGCGCAATCGCGCCAAACAATGTACCAAATATACCAAATTGGGCCGCAGCCCCCAGTAATAACATACGAGGATTAGCAATCAAGGCACTAAAGTCTGTCATGGCGCCTACCCCCATAAAAATTAACAGAGGAAAGACGCCAGTTTCTATACCAACATGATAAATGTAATAGAGCAAGCCTCCTGCCTCACTAAACCCAGCTAAGGGGATATTTGTTAATACCGCACCAAAGCCAATGGGTAATAGTAGTAAAGGCTCAAATTTCTTAACAATTGCCAAATATAGTAATAAGGCACCCACTAACATCATCACAACTTGACCAAGTTGAAAGTGAGCGAGCGCGGTGCTATCCCACAACAGCTGAATTTTTTCCATCTAAGTCATGCCTTAATTAAACGTCAACAAAGATTGACCAGTTTGCACTGAGTCGCCGTCTTTAACTAATATCTTACTTATCCTGCCGCTAACAGTAGAGCGAATTTCGGTTTCCATTTTCATCGCTTCCATGACCAATACCACTTGTCCTTGAGTGACGTCTTCATCAACCGCAACCAGAATCTTAAAGATGGTTCCCGATAAAGGTGACTGCAAACTCTCCGTCGCCGCAGAGGTAATTTTATTATTCGCAACAGGGCTTTCAGTCACTGCTTGAATATTACTCAAGGCACCTGACTCGCCTACTTCAACTTGATAAGTTTTGCCATCAACACGAACAGAATAGCTAGCAGGGCCGGCTGAGTTAGTATCAGCAGTCTGAGGCTTAATACTCTGTACTTTATCAGCAGCTTGCGGACTGGGCTCAAAAGCAGATGGGTCATGACGATTTCGTAAAAATTTCAATCCAACTTGGGCAAATAATGCATAAGTTAATACATCATCTACTGAGTCAGTCGCTAAACGCAGGTTTTCTTGCTTCGCTATGTCTGCCAGTTCACTGGTGAGTGAAGCTAATTCAGCGCCAATAAGATCGGCTGGCCGACAGGTAATGGGCTCTTCACCCGCTAGCACTTTTAATTGCAAACTCGCGTTTACCGGTGCTGCTGTGGCGCCATATTCACCTTTTAATACCCCAGCTGTTTCTTTAGTGATGCTTTTGTAGCGTTCGCCGGTCAAGACATTGAGGACTGACTGTGTACCTACAATCTGCGAAGTGGGGGTCACTAGTGGGATAAATCCAAGATCTTCTCGCACACGAGGAATTTCTTTCAGCACTTCGTCCATGCGATCTAAGGCACCTTGTTCCTTAAGTTGGCTTTCCATATTAGTTAGCATTCCACCCGGAACTTGAGCAATTAGAATGCGCGCATCAACACCTTTTAAACTGCCTTCAAATTGGCTATATTTTTTTCTAACATCCCTAAAATAACTGGCTATATCGGCCAACAAGGGTAATTGTAAGCCTGTATCACGCGCCGTATCTTCAACGATAGCCACAACGGTTTCTGTTGCGGTGTGGCCATAAGTCATGCTCATAGATGAGATAGATGTGTCGAGTATATCAATACCTGCATCAATGGCTTTTTGATAAGTGGCCGTACTTAAACCTGTGGTCGCATGACAATGCATTGCAATAGGCACTTCAATCGTTTCTTTCAAACGACTAACAAGCTCCTCGCAGACATAAGGTTTTAGCAGACCTGCCATATCTTTAATACAGATAGAATGAACGCCCATATCTTGTAATCTGGCTGCCATGTCTAACCATGTCTGTAAATTGTGCACTGGTGATACGGTATAAGACAGCGTACCTTGGGCATGGGCTCCCTGTTTAATCGTCGCCTTAACGGCTGTTTGTAAATTACGGATATCATTCATAGCATCAAAAATACGAAAGACATCAACACCATTGGTGTGGGCTCGTTCAATAAACTTTTCTACTACATCGTCAGCATAGTGACGATAACCGAGCAAATTTTGACCACGCAATAACATTTGTTGTTTGGTCTTTGGCATGGCTTTTTTTAGGGCTCGGATTCGCTCCCAAGGATCTTCGCCTAAATAACGAATACAAGCATCAAATGTTGCTCCGCCCCAGGTTTCTAAAGACCAATAACCAACTTGATCTAACTTCTCAGCAATAGGAAGCATATCTTCTAAACGCAAACGTGTTGCAAGCAATGATTGGTGTGCGTCACGTAATACCACATCAGTGATAGCTAGCGGCTTTGACATAATAATATTCTCTTAAGTTTGAAAACTATTTATTGCTACGGTGTTGATGAATAGCAGCGGTGATGGCAGCCACTAACCCAGATGGTAGAGCGTTATTTGACTTACTTGAACTAGCAGGTTGTTGGCCTGAACTAACAGCAGATTCTGGAAAGCGTTTATTAAGCCACGCAATTACATTTACCGCCCCGATTAGGGCCGCTAGAAACAGGAAAACCACGAACATGCCAATCATCATTAAATTGGCCGCATCCATTAACAAACTGACAACATCATGAGGCATAATTATGCTATTCCTATTGAGGCCCAAACTGAGCCTTTACTTACCATTGAGCCCAACATATTACAGCAAAACCACCAAAGCAAAAACACTTAAAAAACAAAGATAAATTCAATTTAGTTGAATTTATATTCAACTAGCCTAAATAAACTCACCTAAGGAGTAATTTTTGTATTCTTCTACTAGGCAGTAATAAGCCGATATAGCTAGACCTGTAGTGACGTCAGTGTGAGGCCAGATAATCTAGTAATATTTTATTATACGGTTCAAAGGCTTTATATTATGGAGAGATTCCAGCAGCTTTGAGAATATCGAGTGTTGGAGATAACTGATTCTTATAGTTCTTCCATCGGCCAATCGAGCGGTTATGTGCCTTTTCACGTACTTGCGCTGCACTAGCGGTCACAACGGCAGTATTGTTTTTTTCAAAATTAATGCAAGTATCTTCCCAATCAAGACCTAGATGCTGAATAAGCCTACGTGCTTGCACTTCGTTATCTGCAATAACATCTTCATACGCTATATCCAAAATCTTACCAGGCATAATGGTATGCCAGTGCTCCATCAATTGCCGATACATAACAAAATGTTCTGCCATTTCGCTTTGAGCATAACTGTGCTGATAGACCTCTTCAAATAGCTGTTTAAAAACGGCAAAACAAGTATCTGCTGGGCTCCGAGTAACATGAATGATTTTAGCCTTAGGGAAGGCCTTTGCGATAAAACCTACTAACATAAAATTCATTGGAAATTTATCAATGAAGTATGGGGTTTTGCCTCGAAGCCTAGCTAATCCAGTAAGATAGGATTGAGCTAATTCGGCACCGGTAACATAGTGAGATTTATTGATTAATTCTGCTGAAATAAATTCTTTGGTACGCACTCCTGTTATCGCCCGAAGTGACATAGCCAATTGCACCGGTTCACCAGCCGAATGCACTAAACTGTGGCTAGAAATAATGCGGTCGATAAGAGTGGTACCCGTGCGGGGCTGACCAATAATAAATATTGGGGCAGTCTCATTAGTTTCATTAACGGATGTATTAAGCCAATTTTCTGTACACACAGATTTAATAACTTCAAAGGTCTTTTTGGCTTCTGAGCTATCATAATCAACGATCTTACGCTTTGCAGCGGCACCACGTTCGAATACTTCAAAGGCTTTATCCCAGCATTGTGTATCCTCAAATAATTTCCCTGCTGCATATCCCAGAAAAGCATGAGCTCTAGGAGTTGTTTCAGTCTTTTTCATGAGCGCGAGTAATTGCTCTGCCAAATCATTATTTTGTGCTTTTACAAGTGAAGATAAAATCCACCAAGACTCCGCATCATTTTCATTAAGAGCCACCGCTTTTTTGAGAGATTGCTGCGCGCCGCTAAAATCGCCTAATTCTAACAAACTGACACCAAGAGCATGGTGATATATTCCATTATTAGGTGAGTTCTGAACGGCAATACGTAGATTTTTGACCGCCTCCTCAGCGTGTCCTAAAACACTTAATACATGAGCAATGGGATGTAAAATATAAGCCTTATCACTGCCTATTTGTTGGGCGGCCACAACGGCGTTTTCTGCTTTGACCATATTACCGATTTGGCTATATACCAAAGCTAAAAATGCCCAATATTCTGCTACCGTTCCATCAAGTTCTACCGCAGTCTCAAGCGCTTTTAATGCGATATCTAACTGCCTGGTTTCTATTGTTACTCTGCCAATCAAATAATGGGCTTGCGGAATTTTTTTATTAGTTTTCAGTAACCCTTTAGCAATCTCTATCACCAGCCTAAAGTCTTTCACTTCCAGAGCGTCAAAAGCTCTAGATAATTCCGTTACTACTTGGCCTGCTTCAGGTTTGTCTTTAGTAATAGCAACGCTGGATGGGTGTTGATTCATGTAATTTACCTTTGATTTTTCCAGACCGCACAAGATTATAGAAGACTTTGAGACTGTCAAGCGCCTGAACCCGATACACATTTTGCACATGGGAATTAGAAAGAAGTGAAAGGTAACTATAAATACTGCGCCGCACGCCTCTTGTGCGCATAACTGAGAAACAATACTAATTTACTGGTGGTAATTGAATGAGCGTCACGCGGTGAGCGTCACGCGGTGAGCGTCACTGAGTGATGAGCTATAGGAGTAGTTTCTATAAAAACTATCTTAAAACAACTTTAGACTAAATTTGGGGAGGTTATTGAAATGGCGCGTGTGGAAGGATTCGAACCTCCGACCGCCTGGTTCGTAGCCAGGTACTCTATTCTGCCCGTCACGGAGTGATGAGCTATAGGAGTAGTTTCTATAAAAAATATCTTAAAACAACTTTAGACTAAATTTGGGGAGGTTATTGAAATGGCGCGTGTGGAAGGATTCGAACCTCCGACCG
>NZ_JBDYKM010000023.1:0-61568 GCF_040012495.1 Paraglaciecola sp. 25GB23A | reverse complement strand
AGTGCAGCAATGTATTAAGCTAACCTGTACTAATTGCCCGTGAGGCTTAACCATACAACGCCCAAGTAACTTTAGCGGTAATACGCAACAAGTTGACGAGTATGTAGACAAGTATAAATTAGCTTCGAGTTGCGAGCGTCGAGCCGCGAGGAAGAGCAAAGACAGACAGAGTAAGACTAAGGGCTTCTTAGCGTCGATTACAGCACGTAAGTGCATCAGCTTTCTAGAAAGTTAAGATTTTAAAGCAAGATGAAGACGACAGGTCACTTAGACAGTTGAACTCACCTTGCGCCGATTTACCGCAAAAAGACGCGGGTAAATCAGCACCAGTTTATGCCTGGCGGCCATAGCGATGCGGTACCACCTGATCCCATTCCGAACTCAGAAGTGAAACGCATTAGCGGCGATGGTAGTGTGGGGTCTCCCCATGTGAGAGTAGCACACCGCCAGGCTCCCATTAAGAAACAAGCCCGACTCAATGAGTTGGGCTTTTTTCGTTTTAGAGGTAGATTGTTTTGAGCTTCGAGCTTCGAGCGACGAGTTTCGAGCAACAGCAAAAGATAGGCTAGGTGAGCGACACGTCACTTAGACAGTTGAACTCAACTTGCGCTAATTCACCGAAAAGAGACTCGGCTGAATTAGCACGGGGGCCATAGCGATGCGGTACCACCTGATCCCATTCCGAACTCAGAAGTGAAACGCATTAGCGGCGATGGTAGTGTGGGGTCTCCCCATGTGAGAGTAGCACACCGCAGGAAGGCCTGCCCCGCAGGCTCCCATTAAGAACAAAGCCCGACTCGATGAGTTGGGCTTTTTTCGTTTTAAAGACAGATAGTTGCGAGCAAGAGCTGCGAGCTGCTAGCGACGAGTTTCGAGCAAGAGCACAAGATAGGCTAGGTGAGCGACACGTCATGCAGACAGTTCGACTCACCTTGCGCTAATTCACCGAAAAAAGACTCGGCTGAATTAGCACGGTAAGCTCAATTTACCCTCTTCAGTACCACTTCTTTATCTAGATTAATAAATATCTATTCTTCCCTTCGGTACCCTATCTCAAAATACAAAATGTTTTGCCTTGCTCTACTTTCAATTAAAACCACTTTTTGATAATGATATTTCTGATATGAGGAGATGTAAGCACTATTAATTAGAGAAGTTAACTTCTCTAACCCCATAATTTGTTTAAAAATAATACAGTCTATAACTGGACAAAGAAATTCTATTACCTATATTGTATCGCTAAGAACCCCTTTTCTACGTTAAGTTATTAACAAAAGCTTCTTCGTGTTGTGTGAAGGAATACTCGAACGCCAAACCAACCAGTTAACTGTTGGTTTGGTCGTACTGTTATTAGAGGGATTTACTCATGATTAAGATGCATGCACAGTGCACTATTTTACTTACAGCTTTGTTTCTAAGTGCTTGCGGAGGGAGCGGTGGTGACACGCCTTCTGCTGTCACCACACCACCAGTTGTTACAGCACCACCCACAGAAGTGGTGACAGAAACCCCGCCGCAAGTAACCAATACACAATCCCTCAGTCAGCATTTTATAGAATTCACCTTTGACAAGGTTGTTACCTCAGAGCTGCTCAAAGCAAGTGATATCAGTATAGTTTCTGGAGCAGGCCAAAAACTAGAGGTAGAAAAGTTATCAATTTATGCAGACGGTTTAGGTGCTGTATTACAAACAGAGGCCCAGGACCCAATCCTTTACACCATAGTGTTGAATTCACAAGGTTCAAGTACGCAAGCCAAAGCAATGTCCAGTTCTGCCTCAAAGACAACGAAGGTAGACCCGATTATCACTTTTACTAACGCCGACAACTTTATTGGTAGCACAGGGCCAGAACCTTTTGTTATGTCAGTTACCGCTATGTCAAATACCTCGGTGTTAGTCACTATGGATCGTGACATGGAATCAAGTGTCGCTGAATTGGTAACTGCTTATAGAATTTTGGCTCCTAACGGAAGTGTACCAAATGTTGAAGAGGGCCGAATTGAAGTCACTGCAGCATCAGTCAGTAGACAGGATCCCCGCAGAATTACCTTAACTACAACTCCAATGAGTAATATTCAATATGTGTTGCAGATTACCAATATTATAACTAAAGCGGGCAGCAAGCTCATTCACCCCGATCGCAGTGGTGGATACTTTTTTGGTATTGCACCCACCGATGTCACAGCACCTCTACTCCTTAGCGTTGTTTCAACATCTCATACAAGTATCATTGCAACTTTCAGCGAGCCACTATGGGATACCGCTTCAGCACCACTACACTATCGTATATGTTCTGTTGCTTTTGACAACAGCGGCGCATGCCCTGAATTAAACCAGCTAAGTGTTGTTTCCAGTGAATTGGTCGGATTTAATACGCAGGTTTCTATCGCCACAGGTCCACAAGATAGTGGCGTTAGTTACTATTTGTCAGTTTCTGATGTGACTGATCGTGCTTCACCTGCACCTGGAAATATAATAGCAACTCCTACTGTTGCTAAGTTTATTGGTAGTGGACTCAGTGCGCCAGCCATTGCTAGCACAATAGCCACTGACAATACCCACTTACTGGTCACCTTTACTGAAAGAATGGATGTTGACGCTTTAACTTTCAGTAATTATCGTGTGGAAAACCCGTCGTTAGATATCATCAATGCCGTTTTTGGTGATGATCGCTGGCACGTTATTTTGACTACCACACCCCAAGCACGTATAGATTATAAACTCGTAGCCAGCAACATGCACAGCGCAGAAGGTTTGTTAATGGCCAATCCGCCAGTGCCATCTTTGTTTGTTGGCTTTGACGTTAAAGATACTCAAAAGCCTTATCTTATTGCATCGATAGCTGAATCGAGTAACAGAGTACGTTTATATTTTAGTGAACCACTTGATGCGTCAGCCGCTGCTCCCAATCTCTACACCATAACCTTTTGTCCAGAGTTTCAAACCTGTACTTTAAGCTCGTTGAGTAGTTTACCTGTACTTTCAGCACAGCTAGTTGAGTCAGATACACAGGTACTACTAACAGTAGACAATATTGCCCCACGAGTTCCTCATAAGGTCGACGTCAGTGTGCAGGTAACTGACCAGGCAATGCCTCTGCCGCATAATAATATGGAGCCTACACTGTCTTCTGGTTCGTTTGGTCTGTTACTGGCCGATAAAGTTGCACCAGGTGTAGCCAATATTACCTTTACCAGTACCAATAGCATTACCTTGACCTTCAGTGAAGAAGTCAACGCAGGTGCGGCAAACCCACTTTACTATCGAGTCTGTACCCAACCGTTTGATGTCAATGGAACTTGTGCTAACGGAAAAGTCCAAGTTTTAGGTGCAGAGTTGAATCCCAGTCATACTCAGGTTTCTTTAACTACCGAAACCTTGGTTGATGGCACTACTTATTATGTGCAAATAACGGATGGTGTTACCGACACCAGTGGCAATATTATTTTGGCTACTGCCAATAGCATTGAAGCTTATTATGAAGGTGCAACAAGTGTTTCTGATCCAACCAAGTTGCCAAAAGTGGTTGGCGCTATTTCGACCAGTAATACGGCTGTGACAATCAGTTTTAGTTCAGTAATGGGCGACAGTGCGCTGTTACCAGGCAATTATGTATTCACTCAAGAAAACGTAAATGGCGAAGTAGGTACCGTATTTACCATGGCAGTAGAATGGTTTGATGCCACTCACACCGCAGTCAATGTTAAAACAACATCGCAAAACGAAGTCACTTACCGTGCAACTGTGGTGAATGTTAAAGATAAACAGGGCAATCCACTGGCTACCCAAGATGGCACTTTTAACCCTAACTATGACCCGAGAAGTGCTGTTTTCCCTGGCTCTCCTCCTATCGCCCAGTATTGGTCTTTAGCCACCGGTAATTACCAACTTATTGATAATGATGACAATGGCATTATTGATGGTGGTGACACCGTTATTGTTGATGGCAATGCGCTAGTACTCATAGATAAAGACCAAGATGGTTCTGTCGACAATTGGGACGATGCTAACAACAATGGTCTGATAGATAGTGGTGATTCAGTTTCTGGTTTAGTCGACAGTGATAGTGATGGTCTGGCAGATAATGAAGAATTGCGCGGCACGACCGTGATGATTAGGCTAGTTAGTGGTGAAACTATTCTTCGTGAAGTCACCAGTGACCCTACCACTAAAGATACCGACCAAGATGGTTTATCGGACGGTGAAGAGTGGGCATTTGGTATGGATCCCCGTTCACCTGATACCGACGCCGATGGTTTGAGCGATTATATCGAGTGGAACGTTATATACAGCGCGCCTGCAGAGCAAGACACCGATGGCGATTCGTTACCGGACGGAGCAGAACATACTTTCTTCCTAACGTCTCCTCTGCTTGCTGATACCGATGGTGATCAATTTACTGATGATGAGGAGCTAACGTCTTTAAATCGTGATCCCAAAGTGGCTGATATGCCTGCCTTAGATATCAAAGTAAATGGTATTAATTTAAAAATCGATGAACGGTATACCTATGTGAATAGCGATGGACAAACGGTTAGTAGCGAGTCTAGTACCAGTGCGTCTCTTAGTAATTCACAAAATACCTCTTTCGCAAATAGTACTACGACTTTTAGTGAAAACGTCAGTTCGTTTAATTGGGATGTAGGCTTTGGTATTCGTGATGCTCAAACTGATGATGGAGCCGCAACTACCCCGGAAGTAACTACTACATTTGGAGCCGAAATAGGCTTTTCACTATTTAACCGACTTTTCGTTGAGGTTGGTTTGGGTGGTGGAAGCGAAACTAAAACAGGAACTAATACCCAGATAGATACAGCAAGTGCACGCGAGTCTCAGCAAGCATTGGAAAATTCGTTAGTTAAATTTAATGAGCAAGCTAAAGGTCAGGAAGTGACCCGTGAGCTTACAGCGGCAAGAATTAGTGCAAATATTATTGTACAAAATAAAGGGGATGTAGCTTTTACCGTTAAAAATTTAGAAATATCAGTGTTACAAGTCGATCCTCAAAACCCATCTCGTTATTTGCCTATTGCTACTTTAATTGCTGATTCTACCTTAATTACTGGTAATGATTTAGAGGTTAATATAGGTCCATTTGATGGCAGTAAAGGACCATTTATATTTGCTAATAACGATGTTTATCCTTCCGTGATTGAAGCGTTAATGCGCGACCCTAAAAGCTTAGTGTTCAAAGTGGTAAATTATGATATTGCTGACGAATATGAGCGTAACTTTGCTTTTAGTAGTCAATTGGTTCATGACAGAACAGTGGGTATTAGTTTTGATTTCGGCGAGCTTGGAAATGAAAATTACCAAGCAGCGAGCAACGGTGTGCTCGACAATAAAATCTACTTAGGTGGATTTGATGATAAAGGCAAAACTAAAGGTTTGCCCTTAGGCTATTTGCTTGAATCTGTATTAGGTCTCGCCAAACATGATACCGCAGCAGACTATATTGATGCCGGTAGTGACGGCGCACTTAATTCGATTATTGCTGGAGATGACGTCTTAGTAAATGGCAGAATAACTGTTGGTGCAGACGGTGTACTAAGTTCTGTTCCAGGATATGGCGATTTGAAACTGAATGACAACGTATACACAGGCATCATTGCTGGTGTGAATAAAAAGGTCGATACCCATGCACAGGGAGATGACGTGCAATTGGTGCCCTTTGGTACAACAGGTGTCGCGCCTCGAACTCTAGTTATCGGTCCCGGTGACAATGGAGTGCTGGACTCTATTCAAAGCGTTGGTGATGAGCAGGAATTTATCAGTGGCTATGAATTACAAAAAACGTGTTCGATAACGTCATTAGATCAAAGCTTAGTTGGGGAATATTGTGCAACAGATACCAACAATTGCGCTTGTAATGGTCCTTCAGGATTAGTTCGTGTAAAAACCTTCCGAAATGGCGATTATGGTGCTAATTGGTTTGCGCGTATCGAAGGGGATATGCCTACATCTGTCGATTTTGATAAGATTACCTTAAAAGCAGGCCAGTCAATTCGTTTAGCATTCTTACAAGATCTTGATAAAGACGGTTTGTTTGCTCATGAAGAGTTTCTATTTGGTTCAACCGACAGCAGTGCTGATATATACAAAAACGATGAGTTTGTACCAAAGGTCATTAATAATCGTTATTTGAAGAAATCACTTGGAGATTATACTGACGTTGGTATTGGAGATGGCTTGCCAGATTCAATGGACAGTGACCGAGATGGTATTAGTGATTTAGTTGAAGCTAAATTGGGTTGGTTGATTAGCCGTAATGGAGAATTAAAACGTGTCTTTTCAAGCCCTGCGACTGAAGATTCAGATAACGATGGTTTGTGGGACATCCAGGAACAAGATTTACGTGAGTTCTGCACAGTAGATGACCCACGAAGTGACTCGTTATGTGTTTCGCAAGTTGTTTCAAAAGCTGATGCCAGTGCCATTATTGTTGGTAAGAATGGTAAATTAGATAGTCTCGTTAGCGGTGATGATGTTTATGCATTTATTGCTTTAAGTGATGATAACAATGATGGAATACCCGATGAGAACAGCTTCAACCGCGCTTTAATGTTTGCTACGGTCGGTATTTTACCCGGCGATAACGGTATTATAGATACAGATATTAGTGCTCTTGATGAATACAGTAATTCTAGTCTTATTCTGCCGGCCACAGACCCTCTTTTGAGTGATACAGATGCTGACAGAGTCAATGATGGTGACGAGTTATTTGGTTTTGCTGCTGGAATGTCAATTGTTGAAACCGGTGAAACAGAATGTAACTACACAGTAGTTGGCGCTAATAAAGTATGTGATAGCAGCGGTATCAGGTGGGGAATTGTCGAAACCGTAGCACAGGGTGATGACATTCAGCGAATTTTCCTCGGCAGTCGCACTCAAATTGGTGATGTAATCATCACGGCAGGCCCAAATGGTATTTTAGAGACCGAGCCTCAAGGCAGTGATGCAACGGTCCCTGAGTGGTATTTAGCCGCCGGCCCTGATAGACAATTAAACAGTATAGATTTGAGTACCTACAATTACGTCTCAAATCCCGCTCCGGGCAACAATATTGTTGTTTACGCAACAGACAATCTTGTTCTAGACCCATACGCAGCGGCTGTGTGGAATACCGCAGGCAGCCCAGTAGGTTTAGATCCAACTAAATACGTTGAACCTTGGTTGCCAGTGGCAAGTGGTCAGGACATAAAACTTTATGGCCATATAGTCACTACCGACCCGCTGAGACGTGATACCGATAGAGACTCTATACCAGACGGTTTTGAAGTGGCTATTGGTGCTGACCCAACCGTAGATGATAGCGAGCAGTTCAAAGATAGTGACTTTGATGGCCTCTCTGATATGCAAGAAGCTCGAGGCTGGATTGTATCGGTCAATAATGCCTTAGGTGTATTAGTACGTCCTAGCTCTGTTGTTGCAGATTCTGACTACGACGGATTACCTGATTATGTTGAACGTGATATTGGCTCAAACCCAAATAATAGCGACACTGATTATGATGGTCTGGATGATTATGAAGAATTTCGCTCCGTCACCAGAGAGGCTATGGATGGTACTAAAGTCAATTTCAGCGTTTACGATTACGCTAAAATAGCGCAATTATTTACTGGTTTTAACCTAGTCATCAACCCAGATGCAATCAATACCGACCCTGTTTTATCGGATAGTGATGGTGATACTTTAAGTGACTATGCGGAAGTCGTAACCGGTTATAAGGTGACATTAGTGGGTGAACTATATCCAGGCGACCTTATTCTAACAGATCCAAATAATGCTGACTCAGACGGTGACGGTCTAACGGACTATGATGAAGCAAGTGGTGTTTTTGGTTTTATCACTGATGCAACTGATGTCGATACTGATGGTGATGGCACATCTGATAATGCTGAAATGGTTCCAAATAGTCTTACTAACCCTTTACAGGAAGATGCACTGGTGACTGTTAATTATGAATCCTTGTACCTTGCCAATCTCGATAGCTGTACAATTGGAGGCGAACAAATTGATGATCAGGGTAATGCTATACCGTGTCCAACAGCAACCAATGTATTGTGGTGGTTATATGCCAACGGAGATGACGGTATTGAAAAAGGTAATCACTTGGTTTCCAGTTCTGACGAATTTGCTTATACGCCCGAAGGCACAGTAAGGCCAACAGCTGCAGGTCATTACTCTTTAGTTAGCTCAAATTCCTTAATTGGATTAAATGCGGGAGAGGTTCCTACATCTGCCGCATCAGTTTATGGTCTTAGACAGCAAGCTAAGGAATGTCCGCACGATACTTTGCGCGAAGAATTGGGCTGCCAAGACAATTTTGATGTTGAATTAGGTGACCCTGGTTACAGTTCAAATGCCAATATCAATTTTGGGTGGGGTGGCTTTAAAGGACTTTGGGATAACTTTGTGGTTACTTGGAGTGGTGACATATACATTCCTGCTACTGGGGATTATAGCTTCTATATTGTTTCTGATGATGGGGTGCGCTTGACTATAGATACAACAGAGCAGGTGTTGACTATGTTAAACGGTACAACAGCCACTGATGAGCAAATATGGGGAGACCATGGTGCCCTAGAGGCCAGCGGCGAGCTTAAAACTTTAACCGAAGGATGGCACACCATTAAACTTAAGTTGTACGACCAAGGTGGTCCGTCAAATATTTCATTTAGATGGACAACACCCAGCGACACTGAGAAAAAGGTGATCCCCGAGGGATATTTTAGACGTCCATTAGGAAATGGCTCCTTTGCATGTATCGGTATAGAACGAGATCCAACCCGTTCAAGTTTCATTTCTCTTAATCGCGAAATCGAATTAGACAATACTTTTGCGCCAGTTGACTCATACCTACCTGATCAACCTTACTACGGTAGTGTGCAAGGCTCGGAACTGAGGTTATTTAGAGATATCGTTGCATTGGACACGGGCGATACTAATTATGCTCCTCACTCTCGTTTATTTTTAGAAGATGCGCTGGGCAAAACAACGCAGGAATTGATTGCGATGGCTCTTGACTTAGCAGCATCTCGTCAGATTATTGATAAGTTGGTTCGTCCAGATGCGCAAAATCAAACGGTTACTACTAGTGCATCGATTAAATCTGCTAATGGCAAACGTTTCTTCGAATTGTCTAAAACAGGCAGAATGTTATATCAACAACTTAAAAATCAGCAGCTTTATGGGCAGCAGACGTTTGTTGTACGTAAAGGCGAAAACATTCAGTTGTCGGGTATCTTGATGAAAGTTGATGATCAGGAAAGCCTTACTTCTTGCCCAATTGGTTCGGCAGGTGCGGTAAGTCAATTTGACTCAGGTTGTACTAAACGTTTCTCAAGAACAGTGAGTTTTGCAGAAATCAGTCAACAGTCTTATACCACATTTGATTTCAACAGTTTGTTGACCGACACCTACACGTCTGATGGCAACCCTGCAGGCTGTGAAATTGAGTTAAACGTGATTCTTTCACGATAATTTTATAGGCAGGATAATGCAGTTTTAATTTGTGACCTTACTAGTTCGATAATATTCAAGAGCCTTGAATATTATCGAACATTTTGTGTTTCGTTGGGCCTAGTGCCTGTATGAAATTTGTTTAAAATATCATCTATCAAACCAGCCTATCTGAACTTTTCTTTAATCCATTTTGTATTGACCGAGATAGTCGTTTAATTACACATTGAGTGTCGATACTGAGTTGTGTTTGACAGCGAAAATATAATGTGTGAATTAAAGCAGTCCTGCCCGTTTAACTCCTAAGTAGGTATTAATGATATTGGCGTTAAGCTGTCCTGCAGGGCAATTAATACAAATGACGCCAGACTTTTTAAGGCGCTGGATATTGTTGTTGATTGAGCGCTTAAGTAATTGCGCGGAGCTATATAATAAGGCTTGCTCAAAATCTTTAATTTCTTGGTCGTTTATCTGTTGATAAATAGGTTCAGTAATTGTGATAATTGCGACTAGATGCACTCTTTGTAATAATTTTACGGCGGCAAAAAGGTCTGAAAAGTCCTCGTCGCGCAAACAACTTACCAATAAAATTAATGAGCGCTTAGGCTGTTTACTCAATAGGTTTTCGGCTGCTTGTAAATAATCACTGGCTATCTTATGAGGGTATAAATCATAGAAGTGATGCATTATTTTGCTAACACTTTGTATGCCCTTCATGTTGCCAAGCCAACGGGTGTCACTGCCGAAACTTTGAAAACTTAATTTGTCGCCATTTTTAAGGGCAGTATGGGCAAGTAAAATTAGCGAATTAAGGGCATGATCAAAATAACTCATGTGCTCATCTTGAACTAACATTCGTCTACCCGCATCGAGCATAATAATTACATGTTGATTTTTTTCTTCTTGAAACTCTTTGGATATAAGTTTGTTAAATCGGCTGGTCGCCCGCCAATCAATTTGTTTTAGACTTTCCCCTTCGCGGTATTCCCGTAGTTGACGAAAATCCATACCACTGCCACGCAGGTTTATCTTCTTTAGTCCCGCTTGGCTTAAGTTTACGCTGCCATTTAAGCCTGCCATATCACTTAATACACTGAAGTTAGGATAGACCTTTATCTCTTGTTTATTTTCAATCAACCAGTTGAATTGCCAATAGCCTAATTGCGAACGAATTCTAAACTCACTGGCCAAAATTTCTGCTAGACCGCGTTTTTGTGGTAATACCTTGTAGCTCAGAGTTATATCCTGTCCCGCTTGCAACAAACAATCTTCAGGTTTTTTAACTAAACTCCAAGTGCTGGGAATGTGCTCTTCAAGCTCAAATTCATATGCTCTTACTGCATGGCTGCTTACTTTAAGGCTAATAAGTTGCTCAACATAAATAGACAGATTGTTTGGAGCTGTCCGCTCAGCACTGAGTTTTGGCTGAATACGACTAAATAAGCAATCAATTGTGCTAATTAGCAATAACACCACAAAAGCGACCCAGGGTAGGAGTTGTAACTGGGGGATTTCAAACCATTGACCAAGGCCTGGCAAAACCAAGGCCCATGCACAGAGCCACGCTAAGTGCCGTAATAATTGCCTGGATGGGCGAAAGCCGTTTCTAATCATTGTCTGGGTACAGGCACTTTATTAATGATATCAGTGAGCACTTGCTCAATACTGCCACCCGATATCTCTTGTTCTGCTGACAAAATAATCCGATGACGCAAAACAGGTAGCACCATGTTTTGTATTTGCTCAGGCATAACAAAGTCATAGCCTTGCATTAGTGCCTTCACCTTGGCTGTTTGAATTAAGGCAATACTTGCTCGGACGCCGGCGCCATGGGCGATACCGTTCCATTCTCTTGAGGCTCGCACTATGCTAACCGCATATTCAACGATTTTTTCATCAACAATGACTTGCGCCGCTGCTTGTCTTAAATATTGAATGTCTTGAATATCCAAGACTTTAGCCAAGGGCTTTTTGATTGATTGAGAAATACTAGTAGTATTTGCAAGGGTCAAACTGATCTCGTCTGTAAATGACGGGTAATTGACTTGGACTTTCATCATAAAGCGGTCAAGTTCCGCCTCAGGCAAAGGGTAAGTACCTTCATTGTCAATCGGGTTTTGAGTCGCCATGACCATAAAAGGTAAATCAAGAGCATAGCTCTGGCCATCGATAGTAATTTGATATTCTTGCATCACTTCCAGTAAAGCCGCTTGGGTCTTAGCTGGTGCACGGTTAATTTCGTCAGCTAACAGTAAATGAGTAAATGCTGGCCCTTTTCTGATTTCAAATTTTCCGCTCGACATGTTTAGCATCGAGTGGCCAGTTACATCAGCTGGCATTAAATCTGGAGTAAACTGTACACGTTTATAATCAATATCAATGGATTCAGCTAGGGCCCTGATCATTAGCGTTTTACCCAAACCGGGAACACCTTCTAACAAAACATGTCCTCCGGCTAATAGCACTATAATGATTTGTTCAAGAACTTCATCTTGACCCACCAATAGTTGGCTCACATTACTTTGTAGCAGTTTTATTTTTTTCTGACACAATTCGACCGCTTCAGTGTCCAATATTAAATCACTCATAGCATTTTCCTGAGTTGTTGTAAGCCTTTCATACATTGAGTAAATTGGCTTTGATTAAGCGTATTATCTGCAAACATAAGTTTATTGATTGTGTCTGGGGACCAGCCTGAAAGCTCTTGTAATAGCAGAATGATTTTTTGTGCTTCAGCGCCCTTAGCACCTGGCCACTTGTTGCCAACCATCAATAAAATATGATTTCTAACTTCGGCTAGCAGAAGATGTTGATTGCCTTGTTCCCAATAATGGTCACCAGCCACTTTAATGTGTTGAGTAAAGTAGGACTGTGTGGTTTCGAATAAGGACATCGTCGGTCCAAAACGACTGGCTAGTTGCCATAAGCTGAAGGCTATCAATAAAGCTAACAACCAAACAAATTCTGCCGCATAGTGATATAACAAAATAAACCAATGGGCTTGCTCTTTAGGATTAAATACATAGACATGAGACATATTTTCCAAAAAGCTCACTAATAATATCGCATTATCATGTTGAGCTAATTGCTGGTTATTCCAGATAAAGGTTTCAGTCACAAAAGTGATTAGGCCTTCGCCGTGTTCTAATTGTATTAGGGTATAGCCATCTTCATTACTTACTGTATAAAAAATGTCGCTATCTTCAGGCAAGGTGATTCGATAAGAACTCTCTAAGCCAGCTTCAATTTTATGAGAGTTGGGATCATTTAAAATACTTTCTTTTTGGTCGAACTTACTTAAGGCTAATTGATCATCAACTAACCAATGCACCCCCACACCTAACTTTTCCAGTAGGGCATTTGCCCTAAATGAATCTTGAAATGCTTCGGCATTAACAGCGGTGATTAAATAGCCTCCACCTTCAACCCAGGACAGAAGTTCTTCACCTAAGCGCTGAGAAATCGCTGCGTTTGCATCTACTAAAATAATTGCTTCATCCAATTGCGGTATGACTGCATCAGGCGTATCACTAAATAGGCGGCGATAATCATCTTCTATGGTTGTAGCAACCCCCATTCGCTCTAATAACAATTTACTCGCTAAATAGGGTTGTTGACGCACTTCTTTACTCTCACCCATATCCTTTGTTTCATCATAAAACTCAACACTGGCGACGATATATATGCCGACAATTAGAGTCAGCAGCAATAAAATGAGTTGTTGTAGTTTTTCTGTCTTCATACGTCACTCTTTGTGGTTGGAGTAGCATAAAGCTGTGTCCATGTTACAAAAAGTGCCTGCATTTTTTCAGGCTGAGGCCAGCGGTGAGCCCACGCTAGCTGAATCCAAGTATTGATAAGTTCAACCATAAACACTTTACTTTCGCCCTCTAGAGACCGATTGATGGCCGTCAAGCATTGCTGCTCAGTCATCGCTTTATTTAATGAAATCAGCTTACGAACTTGTAAATTCATTAAACTACTGACCAACATTAACGACAGGGCTTGTCTATATGCCTGTTGACTCATTAGTAGCCTTAGCTCAGAGGGGATATCTTTAGGCAGGTCTTTATGCGTACGATGTTGACCAAAACTTGGCATGTCTATTAGCGTTTTAGTCGGGAGTTTTATATTAGCTAGACTCGCTATACGAAAACGACTTAACCATAACAACCAAAGCAATAAGCTGATAAAAACTACCCACAAAATGACTTCTAAAAACTTTGCGATAAATGCAAATATTGTGGCAAATACGCTCAGGTCGGGTTGTTCGTCACTTTTGGATTCCCACTGCCAGCCTGTCCAGCGCCAAGTCCTTACCATTTCGTTTTGATTAAAAGGTGGTGCTTGCAAGACTTCTTGTAAGTTTTGGTTTATCTCTACATGGCGCTCAATACTTTCTGCCTCTGGAGCTAATAGGGCTGCTTGCTCAAATTCGGTGTTGCTTGGGGTTTGTAATGTTTCATCGCTTTGCTGCGCGGCAGTTTCAGGCATGTTAAAACTCAGACCCAAAGTGAAGACCATGACTATTACCGAAGCAAATTTCTGCAGACTATTTTGTTGTATTTTTTTAAAACTTAACTCAATGTCCCATCCCTCGAGAATAATACGTCGATTGAGATAAGCAGCAAAACTGCCACCAATATAGATGGGAGCAATGAGTAAAATCGCTAAGTAAGTAAACAAGTTGGTACCCAGTTCAATAGCCAATGTTTCACTACTGAGTACCTTAAAAAAGTCAAACTCGACTCCCGAGGGTACGAGCATATCCATCAAGACAAAAAGTCCCATAAGGATAAATAATTCCCAGTGCACACAGATAATAAGCCACCAAGCGTTATTATTATCTGCAGTTCGGTGTAAAACCGCTAAACGCGAAGCCCGTTTTTCGCCAGTGAGTTGCTCAAGTTGTGTTACCGCCAGATCAAAGCCTCGGCTGGGTGAAAATCGCCGCCAAGTGATACTTTGAAACCAATTAAGTTTAAGTTGGCTAGGCCAGGCTTTTATCGCGTTTGAGGCGCTGATTTGTTGACCAAAAACCTGACGACTAAAAATATACAGTAGCCCCCGTTCAAATAAAGGCTTACACCACCACAAGATAAAAATGCCAAATTCAACACTGACAAGTTGACATAAGACAAACACTGGAAAGGTAACAACCAGCAAAAAACCATAAAGTTGGCGCCACCAAGTCATCGCCATTCGGCATCCCAAGTCAAAGGACTTCCAACTGTTGCGCGCTTGAGTAGAAATGACTAATTGATCAATTTTCATGTGACACTCGGCGAAAAATATACATCAATACCCAAAACCAACAAAATCCACCAACCCCATATTTCACGAGGTGGGGAATGGTTTGACTCGATGACCAAAATGCCTCAACAAACGCAGCAATAACTAACATCAGAAATGCCGCAAACATAAGTGGAAGGGCCTTCTTGCCCGATACTTTTAAAGCATCTAAGCGTGAATAACGACCAGGCGCCAGCAAATTAACGCCGATGACACTGCCTGCGGCAGCGGATAATACAATAGCGGTTAATTCAAAAGCGCCATGGGTAATGACAAAAGAAAAGAAGGTCGAGCCATAGTCTATATTTACAATATGCCCGCTGATTACGCCTAAATAAAGTGCGTTAAATAACAACACATACAAAGCGCCAAAGCCCAAAATAATCCCACCCACAAAGGATTGAAACGCGATAGAAATATTATTGAAAATATAATAACCGAACATCAAAAAGTCACTGTCAGATTCGCGCTCTTTGGCATAGTGCTTAGATAGCGGATCATACATTTCTTCAATATTGACCACCTGTGCATTGCTAATCACATTGCGGACAAAATCGGGGTCAATCAGGGTAATTGCAAAAGCGATAATGCTGACGCCGTAAAATAATATATGGGCCCAAACTACATAAAGGCGCAATTCGCTGAGTGATTGTGGCAAATCATATTTGATAAACTTCCAAAGCGGTGCAATAAAGCGATTCGTCGGTTTGTAGAGCTGTTGGTGGCCCATCAACATCAGTTGGTTAAGATAATTAACTAAAGATGGGCTATATAAGCGACTTTTAGCAATAGCCAAATCATGGCTCAGTTGGCGGACCATTTTGGGTAAATCGTGGTCTTTGGCCAATTCCGGATCAGTCAATACCTCTTTAAGTAATTGCCACTGGTTTTGTTTTTGTTTGGTAAATTCAGCTTGTTTCATGCTTTACCCAACAAATTTGCGGCCATTGATTTAAGTTTGGTGATGGCTTCATCATCCTTACATCCCAAAAATTCACTTAAATTATTGGCTAACTCTCGTTGTCTATCTTGGCTTAACTGATTGCTACGTTCTGCAAAAGCAATAACGGCTTGTTGCTCAGCAAGAGACATGTTCAAAGCAAGGGTTGGTGCGGCCGATAGTTGTAGCTCATCTATTTTAAGCGGTTTTTCGTGATACACCACCATCGTCCCCGCCACATAATCACCGAGACGTTTAAATCGTTTAGAGCAAAGTATGCTAATTAAACCAGTTAGATAGGCAAAAGGTAAAATATCGATAGAACGAAACAGGTTGCGCAACAATGAGCCTGGCAGACTTATGGGCAGGCCATTGTCATAAACCACCACTAAACCATACATCGATTTACCAGGAGAAGAACCTTTATAAATTTCGAATAAAACAGGATAAAACCATTCAACAATAAACAAGATTAGAAAATAAACACCGGTACCAAAATCGCCGATTAAATTAAGCACTGTGGCTGCAGCTGCAATAATGCATCCGCGGATCAATAAATCAATTACAAATGCCATCGTACGCGCGCCCAGCCCTGCTGGGGTAAGCAATATGTCAGTTCCTTCCGGTGTTTCGAAGGCAAAGCGATTATCTATCATGTTTATCAAATCGAAAATGAGGTTATTGGTTTAATTAAGCTGATGGCAGAAAAAGCCCAACCATGACAAGTAGCCACCATAAAATGCCTAGAATAATAAAAATCCAGTTTTGCCAAGAGAGTGTGGCGTTTTTTAGCCCTTTGGGATCACCATTGAGCTCATTTGCCGTTTGTTGTACCAAAACCAAAGGGATAATAGGCAGTAAATAGCAGACTAGAGAAATTAAGCTATAACTTGACAAGTTTTGAGTATTGTCGCCAAAGCGTTCAATTATAGAGCCTGCAATAGTGCAAAGAATATAAAAAGCCGCTAACCAGCCAGCACTCCAAGCCACGGCCAGTTTTTTAAACTCAGCGTCATATTTAATCGTAGAAAATAGTGAAAAAACAAAAAATATCTGAAAAATTGCGCGCAATACAGGAATGCAGTCACGCCCGCCATTTATCCTCTGTGCAGTCCAATGTTTGTAAAACCAATAAACGCTGTACATATTTAGAGTACAGACACTTAAAATAATCATCTTACGGCGCTGAGTCGTAAACAACTGCAAGGCCTCTTCTGGTTCGTCTTGGCTTAGTAAGGGGGCTTCAGGGGCTTGATAGAGATTATCCGTTGTCATGTATTTTCCTTATTATCTTGTTTATTCCATGAGTAAATCTTGGGCAAAATCAAACGGTTTACTAGCTGTATTAGACTGTATAAATTTCTAAGCCAATACAAAAACTTTTTGCAATAAATAGAGCCAAAAGCCGCATCTAGGGTTTATAAGCTTCTACTATATTATCAATGTTGATTTAATAAATTTCATATTGACGAATATGCCACTTTATTTATCCCAATGTAAGCAAAGTTAATGAATTTTGCCGACAACTGCTTGTTTTTTGAGCGGGAATTTAGAGTGTTTTCAGGATTTAATAGCTAATTGCCTTTGGGGCTTGCCTTTCAATGGATTTAAGCAGGCATGCATATCCACTTTAAATAAATCCAATCTAAATTTGTTTAGGTCCAGTAGACTAGCAACTAATAACTTGTTATTTTTTTATTGAACCATAATCTTAAAGTGAAGGCGTAATTAGATGAAAATTCTTGTTGTAGACGATCATGCGCTTTTTTGTGAAGGTTTATGTTATGTGCTGGAAAAGTTAGATAATAACGTGTCTATTTTGGAGGCCAATAATTTCAATGATGCTGTGACACAACTAAACACAAACATTGATATAGACATGGTTTTATTAGACCTGAATATGCCCGATAAAGATGGTTTCTCAGTATTAGACTTTTGCAGAGAACATTATCCTTTAATTTCAATCGTTGTTTTATCAGCGTCCAAGAAGCGCAGTGACATGAATCGTGCTCTTGAGGCCGGAGCGATGGGATTTATTCCTAAAGATACCACCAGTAACGTAATGTTGGGTGCGATACGCTTAATTATGACCGGTGATATTTATGTACCTCAGTCAATGGCCATGAATGTCCCAGATGAAGATGAAGAACTAGCAAACTCGTTTACTCCCAGACAGCTAGAAATAATACCTATGATGATCAAAGGGTTTTCTAATAAAAAAATAGCCTTAGAAATGGGTATTTCTGAGGCCACTATTAAAATGCATGTTACCGCTATTTTTAAACGTTTGGAGGTGAACAATCGTACTGAGGCTGCTTTGGCGGCCCGAACCTTGGGATTTATCGAGTAAGATAAATGCTAAATCATCAAATAACTTTCTTTTTTGCGAATGCCTATACACGAGCACTGCGCAAAAATGCCCTGAGTTTCATCGGTGGCACGGGTTTAAACAATACTTGAAAATTACTGCTACTCATTTCAACCAATCTATCACTTGCAATATCTCCGGTAATGATAAGCGCTGGTATGTTTCTATTGTAAGCGGAATGAATTGCCTTAATAGCATCAATCCCTGTTTTACCTTCCTTTAAACGATAATCAGAAATAATAATGTCAGGGTATCTGTTGCTTGATTTAAGTTGTAGCAAGGCATCATCAAGGTCGCAGGCAACAATAACACTGTAACCCCAAATTTGCAGAATACTATCAAGGCCCTCTCGAATACCTTTTTCATCATCAATAACAACGATTAGACCTGAATTATCAGCAATGTCGTGATTATCTTCTTTTGTTGTAAAACCTAGGGTATCAACCACAAGTTGAGATTGATCGACGAAGATAGAAAATCTAGATCCTTTGTCTACTTCAGATGAGACGGCAATGTCGTGCTCAAGCAGCATAGCCGTTCGCTTTACTATGGACAAACCAAGCCCGAGCCCTTTTTCTCTATCTCTTTCTGGATTGCTGATTTGGTAAAATTCTTCATAAATGTCTGCTAGATTGACTTCACTAATACCTATGCCCGAATCTGATACATGAATGCTTACCATTCCCTTATTCACTTCACTGTCATCAACTTCGCATTCAATCGTGATTTCACCTTTCAGAGTATATTTGATGGCATTAGTTAGATAGTTTCTAATTATTTGTTCTAATAAGTCGGGTTCACTATGTACTGCTGGATATTTAGCTGGCCAATTAATAGTAATATTTTTTTCTCTAGCCTGAGAATCAAAACTATCCTGCAATTTATCGAAAATTATCTTTAGGCAAAAATCTTGCTTTTTAACCTCTATCACACCAGCATCAAGTTGAGATATATCTAATAGTTTGTCAAAAAGATTGGTAAGTGCACTAACCGATGAGTTTATTTGCTCAACCACCTTTTTTACTTTGGGAAATTGTATTAACTCATCTAATACGGACGTAAATAAACCCAAAGAGTATAAAGGCTGACGCAGGTCATGGCTGGCTGCGGCAAGAAACTTCGACTTA
The DNA here is from genome assembly GCF_040012495.1 of Paraglaciecola sp. 25GB23A. Lineage (NCBI taxonomy): Bacteria > Pseudomonadati > Pseudomonadota > Gammaproteobacteria > Alteromonadales > Alteromonadaceae > Paraglaciecola > Paraglaciecola sp. 25GB23A. The sequence goes on along the minus strand of NZ_JBDYKM010000023.1, from coordinate 42,378 downwards.
GCTCTATTAGCCCTCTCAGCTTCGTCTTTTTGTTGTTTTAGTTGCTCTATTAAATCTAAATTTTCGAAACGTAAAGTTAAAGAAGTTTTAAAGTTTTTGTTCACCCTGATATTGAATGAGGTAAGCACCAAAAAGAACGCGGAAGTGGCTACGGCTAAAGCAATATGAAATTTTTCACCTAATATGAAAAGTTGAATGATGATAGGAAGTAAGGTGACAGGCACATACGCAAAATAACAGGGTAAATAAATTGCCAAGGTGAACGCCGACCCCCCTGTCATTGCCATCAAGGCCAAGAGAATAAAAAGCTGATAATTTTGTTCGCCTGTAGGCAGAAATAAAACACCAATTAAGCCCCAAATAATACCCGCGCATGCACTGCCAATAATAAGTGAATGGCGATAAAGCTTTTTATTACTCGGCTTGAAATATTTTTTATAACTAAGGAAAAATGCGCCACGTGTTATCACCATTACGAGCAATAGAGCTAAACATATTAAGATTGATTGGTGAGAGACGACATCCCAAAACCCATAGGCCAAGGCAAGGCCAACCAGAACATTTACCAATAAAAGTGATGGAATAGCATCATGTAACATTTTGATCTGTTCAGTATTAATTTTATCGTTAATGTGATTATCTGATTCTGTGTGCAAACGTCGTCCTTTTTAAAAATACTACTAGGTTAATGAGTTCCATTACATATTGAGGTATTTCGATAGTCTCGTCTATCTTGGCATTAGCTCAATACGTGATTTTAAGCCTTTCTGCTGCCTGCACTCTTGTGTGTTATGACCCCATACTTTAGTTGGTAGTCTACAGACTAATGGCTACTTACATACTGGCACTATAAGGAGTATTCTCACCCCTAAATTGTCAATAGTTTGCCTGAAACTACCATAATTCCGTCAACAAGCACGCTAATGCCTCAGAACAACCTAAGCTTAATAAGGTTCGAAGGACTATTATGAACTCAAAGACATTATCACTATTTCCCATTAAAACCCTGCCATGTAAAACTGTTTTAGCTCTATCTATTTCACTTGCCCTTGGTGCTGGGGTTATTCCAAGCGCGCTATCGGCTGAAATATCACAGAAAGTTACCTTGGCAAGCAGTGGTCAAAGTATGTGGGGCACCGGCAGTTCTGTGGCTTTTTCTAATCTGGATAATCCCTTATTTTTAGGCGCCGAATGGGACAAAAGTGGCAATATTTTTAGTGTGGGTAATGCAACTTACGGCAGCAATGGTTTAAAGGTTGATGCGGCGACAAGTGGCAGAATTGGCTTAGAAACAGGCTGGGAGATAGACAGCGGTACAGTAAATACCAGTTTGCCTTTTGAATTTACCTTTGACTTGCCTGATTTCAATGAGTTGCAAGACAATCAAACGTTTTCCATGGGTGTCACTAACTCCACCTTGTTGAGCAATGCTTTTTTACAAACCATCTCGCCGACTATTCAAACCTATGTTGATTTTATCGTTGAAGCTAATGCCTCGGTTACCGCAACAGGTTGTTATGACGTTTGGGTAAGCACAGATTGTGGCAGTAAAAAGAAAACCTTATTTAATATTGACGAAAGTTTTGAGTTGTTATCCCTTAATCGGGATAAAGATGGCGAAGTAAGAGTGTTAGATGGTTTTAGTACCTTGTTTGCCGTGGGTGACTCGGTAGCCAGTGTAGTTGAAGTGACGGAAGAAACGGATCCCGATGATCCTGAAGGCAAAAAGAAGAAAAAGGTCTCAATTGATTTAAAACCTAAGGTCAGTATCGGTGGTTCGCCCTTAGTTGAAGTGGATGTGCGTTTGCCCGATATCATTGAAAAAGAATATTTAGGGGGTGCTGGTCTCAATGTTGGAGCCAGTGGCGCATTAAATGTGTTGTCGACTAGCGGATCAGATAACTTTTTAGATATCAGTTTAGATGTGGATCAACTGGGCACCAGTTTAGGGATCTTGCCGCCTTTAGGTGTAACCGCAGATGTGGATTTTGGTATTGGTAGTGTATCGGCAGCAGTGGATTTAATTGATTTAACCCTCACACCTTCTTTAGCCTTAACTCAAGATTTTAGCTTGTCTATTGGCAAGATAGGTATCAGCTATGCTTTTGATGAAGCGGTATTTGCTGGCGTAAGTGGTGGGCCATTAAGCAGCGTGACGCGCCTTGATAATCTGAATTTAAATCAGCAAATCGATGTAACCTGGACCGACGGTAAAAACTTGGGTGTCACCCCCATTTATAGTATCGATGTGAGTTTGACCAATAAAACCGGCTTGCGTATTGATACCACCTTTGACATTGATTTAATCAAAGGCAGCATTTCAGGTGAAGTGTTTGGTATTGATATGGGCTCAAAAAACTTTGGTCCATTGGCGTCAATACCCTTTGATTTAGGCAGTATCGAGCTTCCTCCGTTATTCAATAACACCTTTGCTTTAGGGGGCTTTGATCCCACTAAAGGCAATAAGTTTCTATTTAGTACCGACAATATTGAATTAAAAGCGGGTTGGAATAATTGGAATAACGCTGGTAGTTGGGAAAGTGGTAGCGTTCCCCTAATTAATGATGTGACGATTCGAAATCACAACAACAATGCCTCCTGGGACACTGTCGCACTGGTAACAAATAATGCGCAAAGTGGCGCCTTAAGTATTTTGGGTGCAAGTGCTGTCTCGATTGAAAATGGCGGTGTATTGTCAGTTGGTGGCGATTTTATTCAACTAGAGTCTGTCAAGAGCACACTCAATCTGATGGGCAATGGCCAGCTAAAATTAAGCAGTATGGATATTATCGGAGATGGCGTTATTCAGTTGACTGATACGGCCAATCTCACTTCACTTGGTTCGTTGCCCGCTAATGTTAAGTTACAAGGCGCTAAAATCAATTCTTTGAGCGGTAACACTACTATCAGTAATATTGCACTGGAACTGAGTAACGACAGCACAATCACCGCCAATAACAGCCGCTTAAATATCAATGACTCCTCAATAAAAGGTGATGGCTACACCACACTTAGCACAACTAACTATGGGTCTATGGCTTTCAACTCAGCCATACTTGATAGCGTCAACTTAAATGGTGAGTTTTATGTAGGTGATAAAAACAATACTCAGTGTGTATATTACGATCCTGAGGCTGGCTGTTATCTGGTGCAAAATATCAATAATGTTACCTGGAAAGCCGGCTCCTCTGGTGTCCTAGCGCTTGAAGGTAGTATGGAAGTATTCAGCTTCGGTGGAAGTGGCGTTCCTGCCAATGTTAAAGCTCTGATTTTAGATGGAAGTGAGCAGACTAATGTTCTAGTCAACAATGGCGATATTATTATTTCTTCAGATAATGAAGGTAAGGTGATTAATAGCTTTGGCATCGCCAATCAATCGTCATTAACAGTTAAAAAAGATTTTACCTTGGTAGGTGATGGCACAGTTACCCTTTGGGGGGCGCAGGATAGCGTAAACCGCATGGGTGAGGGCGCTGCAATCCGAGCCGCAGGGGCTGGCATCGATTTAGTCAATGGTGCTGAACATACTATTCGTGGTAATGGGGCAATTGTCGGATTTGCTAGCATTGATAACCAAGGCACCATTGTTGCACAAGGCGACGAGTTATATTTGGCCAACACTTCGCTAACTAACAATGGCAATTTGGGCGCAGAAGCTGGTGGTACCTTATATACCACAAGCGCTTGGAGCAATAATGGTCGTGTATTTGCTGAAGGTACTGGCCTTGTAAAAAATGACATTTTGCTCGCTGAAGGCGACACTAATATTAGTAATTTAACGGTTAGTGGTATTAGTGTCAGTTTAAGCGGTGGACAATGGGAAGCGAGCAATGGAGGCCAGATTGATCTTGGCCGTGCATCGGCCGCAAGTAATTACACCACCTTTAACAACAGTGCTGATCTTCGTTTAGATGGCGCTACCGCAGAGATTAAAGTCGGTAAATCAATCGAAAACTATGTGTTATTTAATAACCAGCAAGATGGTTCATTAAGCCTCAGCAATGGTGCGTCGTTCGACTCTACCAAACTACAAAATTCTGGAACGATTAATTTAGCCAATGCCACAGTTAAAGGCCTTGAAAACCAAACTGGCGGTTTAGTGCAGGGCCATGGGCAAGTTTATATAAATCACACAACTGATGCCTCTACTGGCGTAAGACAACTGATTAACGAAGGCACCATTCGTTCCGACGGTGGGTACTTAGCGATTAGTAACCTTGATAATAGTGTGCCTAGCACCTTTATTAACCGCGGCACAGTGGAAGTGATGGGTGGTTCAAACTTATATTTTGGTGGCTATACCTACAATGTATTTAATGGCACCGGGGGCACTTGGGCGGCTTATGGCGAAACGGCTGAGGCCACTATTGCGCTGAATAACTTTAGCACCACAGACTTAGGCGAAGATGGTATGACCAAACTCGATAATGTCACCGTAAAACTCAGTGGTGCTTATGCCAAACTAGAAGCGCAATATCCAACGGATGGCCCAACTAAGATCATCAATCTGCAAGAATCTTTGCAAGACATCAATGCAACTGCGGCATTGGAATTGGCTAATGGCCAGCATTTTGTGGCCAGCAACGACCTTAATAACCAAGGTCAAATTAAACTGCAAGCCGCTGACTTAACAGTCATTAATCTCGACAATAGCGGCACTATAAGCGGCCATGGCAACCTTGCCACTACCAGCATACAAAACAGTGGTGTTATTAGTGCGTCAGGTGGCCAGCTTAACCTGAGCAATACCATTACCAACAGCGGTAGTATTCAAACTGGTGAGCAATATGGCGATGTACTGCATTTAAATTCTGCCACCATCAACGGTGGTAATGTAACTGTAGGCCAAAATACGCTACTTAACGGTGATGGTGCTTTACAAAATGTGCTGCTCGACAACGAAGGTACTATTTCTGCGGATGCTACTGGCTTAAGTATGAACCTTGCTTCTGGCTCAAGTAATAGTGGTTTAATTGAAGTCACTTCGGGTGTGCTTGCCCTGCAAGGTGATAGCTTACAAAACACTGGTGGATTACTGACCGCCAGAGCCAACAGCGAATTGAAACTACAAGGCATCACTGTGCTTGGTGGTGCTATTGATGTTGTCGGAAATGGTTCAGTATTAAGTGGCTATGGCACTTTAGATAATATCGCTCTGCAAATCTTTGATGGTACGGTCACAGCCAATGTTAATGGTCAGCGTTTAACCCTTGATCCAGGTGATGCAGCTCAGTTGATGCGCGCCACTTTGCGGGCCGAAAACGGCGGCATTTTACTGTTAACCAGTGGTGATTTTGATAATGGCGGTGGCACTTTAATTCAAGCCAGAGAAGGATCAGTGGTAGAGATTAAAAACATCTCCATGAACGGTGGCAGGTTAGAAACCATTGGTGATGGTAAAATTATCGACTTAGGTTCGAGTGATTTTACTGACATGAGTATCAACGCTAATACCGAAGTGGCAAATGGCGGAGAATTTAATTTATTCGGCACAATTATCAACACGTCTTCACTTACCGCTTTAAACGGCGGCGAAATCGTATTGCACAATGCACTTCTGACGGCCAATACTTTGAAAACCATTACTCATCCTGATGGTAGTGTTACGTTTGAGTCTGTAGTGACTGACGGGCAATTAAATATTGCTGCCGGTGGCACATTTAAAGGTGAGGGTAGAGTCGATGAACTAGCCATGCTTAACCAAGGTAAGATTCATGCCGATGGCAGTAAAGCCTTAATTTTTGACCTTAAAGGTGATTTGTTTACTAACAATGGTGAGGTAGATATAACCGGTGCTGGCGGTATGCAAATACTCGATAACGAAGTAGTCAACAATGGCATCGTCAATGTTCAATCGTCACTTACCGTCCAGAGTGAACTCACACAAAAAGCAGGACAACTGCAGGTTGATGGCACCTTGGTGGCTAACAACGTCACGATCGACAAAGGTAGTTTAAGTGGAAGTGGCATGGTGGATGCCGATGTGACTGTTAATGCAGAGGGCAAAATAGGCCGTGGTAGTCTGATTTTAATGCAAGACCTCGACCTATATGGCACGCTTGAAATCGATGTGAGTCAGTCAGGTTTGTTTTCTATGTTGGATGTTCGCGGTGATGTTACTGTGGATTCTTCAACGAAGTTTGAATTGATGTTTGCCTCTGATTACAACCCACTTAATGGTTTAGATTTTGATTTCTCATTTGTTAATGATTTTATTAACTTTGATTTACTAAGTATCACCAGTTTTCTGGTTACTGGCCTAAGCGAGCAGTTCGATTGGGCAGTGGTTTGGGATGATGTTAACGGTGGATTTGCGGTAGATATATTTGAAGATGATAGTTGGTCGCCCAACACTAATGTACCTGAGCCTCACACCATTATGCTGATTTTGTTTGGCATAGCATTTTTGGTTTTGCGCCGCAAAGAGCTCTTACCTAAGCGCAAAAACACTCCCTAATGTTTTAGGCACATATCGTCTTTTTGCAAGACGGTATGTGTTATGACAATACTACCAAGCAGTAAATTCTCTGCCAAATTGACACATTGGGCTTGAGAGGAGTCGCTTGAATAAGTGATTTATTGGCCAAATATAGCAAAACCGCTAGGGTATGAACTTGTCTACTGAGATAGATTAGCAATATTTTGCTTGGACTAATTCAAAGGCCAACCTTGCTGCTAATTTTGCCGTTTGATTACTATTGTCGTAGGTAGGGTTCATTTCAGCTATATCAGCTAAGCGCCAATTATAAGCAAATTCTGTTTGTGCCTTGCTTAACCAATGCAGTAGATTAATGACAAACAGTGGCGAGATACCTAAGGCGCTAGGGGCACTCACCCCGGGTGAAATACCTGCAGGGAAAGCGTCCAAACAAATGGTCACATATAACTCATCTATATCTTGTAACATGGGCGTTAAAAGGGATTTAGCAGTTTGTTCATCACAATCCACATCACTTAAATATCTGGTGTTTGTTGCCTTCGCCATATCAAACAATGCGGGTGTATTGGCCGCAGTAGATACGCCTAAACAGGCATAATGAAAGGGCTGACCTTGTTGTTTACAGTGTTGGGCAATTTGCCAAAAAGGAGTGCCTGAACTTGTTTTGGGTGCGGGTTTGCGTAAATCGAAGTGAGCATCAAAATTAATAATACCGATTTTTTTAGCCGTAGTGTGGTTATCAAGATGTTGGCGCAGACCCAGATAACTTGCCCACGCAATTTCATGACCGCCGCCTAGTCCCACAACAAAACTAGATTCGTCTAATGTTTCATTTAATAAATCGGCAAATTCTTGCTGAGCGGAGCCGAGCTTATCTTGGGCAATAATATCCCCTTTATCCAGTAAAGCGCTTGGCGCATGCCAGGCCATATTTGCCAAAGCAGAACGGATAGCAGTTGGCCCTAAGGCAGCGCCTTCTCTGCCTTTATTGGCTTTGACTCCTAAATCACATGCGAAACCGATAAGTGAGCAACGAGTGGCAAACACACTGTCGTTATTGACTACCTGATGCCAACGGAATCCTCTTTCTGCATCTTCGGTGTCAATGCGTCCTTGCCAATTAAAATAGTGTTTTGCTTTTATCATAATGTACTCAAACGACCTTTGTACCATTTCTTAAGCGGACGATGTTGATTGATTCCGTAGACTAATTCAACAGGATGATTGATATTCCACAAACAAAGATCCGCATCGAAGCCCACTGCAATTTTACCTTTGCACTCTGCCAAACCCAGTGCTCTGGCGGCATGAATGGTGGTGCCTCGAATGGCTTCTTCCGGCGTTAATTTGAATAATACACAGGCCATATTCATGGCGGTCAAAATCGAACTTAGTGGCGAGCTACCCGGATTCAAATCGGTTGCTACCGCCATCGGAACACCATGCTGACGCAATGCCGCAATAGGCGGTAATTGGCTTTCATTTAAAAAGTAAAATGCGCCGGGTAACATTACCGCTACCGTGCCTGACTGTTTTAAACAAGCCACATCCTCTGCTGCCATATATTCGATATGATCGACTGACAAGGCATTAAACTGTGCTGCTAATTTTGCCCCTTTTTGGTCTGACAGTTGTTCAACATGAGCCTTAACTCTCAAACCATGCAGGGCTGCAGCATTAAACACCTTGGTGCACTGCTCCAGTGAAAACCCGATGCTTTCACAAAATACATCCACTGCGTCAGCCAGTCCTAGTCTGGCGATTTCCGGCATTACGGTTTCACACACATATTGAATATAGTCATCAGCGCGCTGTGCGTATTCCACGGGCACGGCATGAGCACCAAGATAAGTGGTCATAATGTCCACATCGAGGTGTTGTTCAAGTTGTTTAGCCACCTGTAACATTCTGATTTCTGTGTCGAAATCCAGACCATAACCCGATTTAACTTCAATGGTGGTTACGCCTTCTGCAGCTAAACGTCTAGCGCGACTTAGGGCACTTTGTAATAATTCTTGCGTACTCGCGGCTCTGGTGGCGCTTACCGTGCTGCGTATACCGCCGCCTTGTTTGGCAATGTCAGCATAACTTTGGCCGAGTAAGCGTTGTTCAAATTCTGTTGCCCGATCGCCGCCATAAACCAAATGAGTATGACAATCGATAAAACCGGGTAACAGACATTGACCTTGTCCATCTATAACATCATAGCCTTCAGGCAGGGTGTCATTCTCGCCAAAAATGCCGACAATCTTGCTGCCACTAATAGCAACACTGGCGTTTTCTATCAGTCCATAGGGCTTGCCGTTATCTTGCATAGAAGCAAGCCTTACGTTGCGTATCAAAATATCGTTTTGCTGAGCCATGGTTTTGTTTCATTTTTACTAGCGTGCAGTTACTTTACTTGTACATACTTGTATATACAAGCTAGTTGGTATAAATTCGTTGGCCATCGCGCTAAACAGAATGAACAATATGCAGCCACGTTTTCAACATATTAAGTCAGTATTACTGGATAAAATTAGCCATGGTGAAATGCAGTCAGGCGATCGCGTGCCTTCTGAAAATCAACTAGCCGAGCAATATAAAGTCAGTAGGATGACGGCTCGTCGGGCCCTCACTGAGTTGGTCGATGAAGGCATATTGGCTCGCTCTCAAGGTTTAGGAACATTTGTAGCCGATCACCGCCCCATGAGCTCAATGTTAGAAATTCGCAGTATTCAAGACGAGATTAAACAACGTGGACACAGATACAGTAATCTGCAGTTCATTAAACAAACTATTTTGGCCACGGAGCAACAAAGTGCCTGGCTAGGTGTCGAGCATAAGAGCGAAATCTTTCATACCCAAATTGTGCATCTAGAAAATGATTTGCCGGTGCAAGTTGAAGACCGACTAGTTAATCCAGCATGGGCACCTGACTATTTACAGCAAAACTTTGCACTCACATCGGCCAATAAATACCTTAATAATGTCGCACCTCTGACTCAAGCAGATCATATTGTTGAAGCCATCCTGCCCAATGCGCAAATGGCTGAGTTATTGAAAATCGACCTTAATCAGCCCTGTCTCAAAGTCTGTCGTCGCACCTATTCCGCCAAAGGCATAGTCAGTTATGCCTTACTTTATCATCCAGGCAATCGTTACCGCTTAGGTAGCCACCTCGAATTTAACCCTACAAATTAGGAGTCGTTATGAACCGACACGATCCAAAACGCATAATTCGCGCCGCGCGCGGCACACAGCTCACTGCAAAAAGTTGGCAAACAGAAGCGGCTATGCGCATGTTAATGAATAACCTAGATGCTGAAGTTGCCGAACATCCGCAAGATCTTGTGGTGTACGGGGGCATTGGCCGTGCTGCGCGAAACTGGGCTTGTTATGACAAAATTGTTGAGGTGCTTACCCGTCTCAATGACGATGAAACCCTGTTAGTGCAAAGTGGTAAACCGGTAGGTGTTTTTCCTACTCATGCAAATGCCCCGCGTGTTTTGATTGCCAACTCGAATCTGGTGCCTCATTGGGCTAACTGGGAACACTTTAACGAGTTAGATAAACAAGGTTTGATGATGTACGGGCAGATGACCGCAGGTTCTTGGATCTATATCGGCTCGCAGGGCATAGTACAGGGCACTTACGAGACATTTGTGAGCATTGCCAACACGCATTTTGAGGGTGAAGCCAAAGGTAAGTGGGTACTTACTGGTGGTTTGGGTGGCATGGGTGGAGCGCAGCCTTTGGCCGCAACCATGGCAGGTTTTTCAATGCTGGCGGTTGAAGTAGATGAAAGTCGTATTGATTTTCGTCTCAAATCTGGCTATCTCGACAAAAAAGCAACCTCTTTAGAGCAAGCACTGGCCTTAATTAATCAAGCTAAGATGACAGGCGAAGCGGTTTCCGTGGGCCTGCTAGGTAATGCAGCAGATATTTTTAGTCAAATACTTGAGCTGCAAATCGTACCTGATGTGGTGACCGATCAAACCAGCGCCCATGATCCTTTGAACGGTTATTTACCCCAAGGCTGGACTATGCAACAAGCCGCTGAGTTGCGCCTAACAGATGAAAAATCAGTCGTTAATGCGGCTAAACAGTCTATGGCGGTACAGGTAAAAGCCATGTTAGGTCTACAACAACTTGGTGCTGCTACAGTAGATTATGGTAACAATATTCGTCAAATGGCTTTAGAGACAGGGGTGACTAATGCCTTTGATTTTCCTGGTTTTGTGCCTGCTTATATTCGTCCTTTATTCTGTCAAGGTATCGGGCCATTTCGCTGGGCGGCTCTCTCTGGCGACCCACAAGATATCTATAAGACCGATGCCAAGGTCAAAGAGCTCATCCCAGACAATAAACATTTACACAACTGGTTAGATATGGCTAAGGAGCGTATTCAATTCCAAGGTTTGCCCGCGCGTATTTGTTGGGTCGGTTTGGGTGAAAGGCAAAAACTCGGTTTAGCTTTTAATGAAATGGTCAGAAGCGGCGAGTTATCTGCGCCTATTGTTATTGGTCGTGACCATCTAGATTCAGGCTCAGTGGCCTCACCTAATCGTGAAACAGAAAGCATGTTAGATGGCTCGGATGCAGTGTCAGATTGGCCACTATTGAATGCCCTGCTCAACACGGCGAGTGGCGCGACATGGGTCAGTTTGCATCATGGTGGTGGCGTTGGCATGGGTTTTAGTCAGCATTCTGGCATGGTCATTGTGTGCGACGGAACTGATGATGCCGCAGCGCGTATTGCCCGAGTCCTGCATAACGACCCCGCGACTGGAGTGATGCGCCACGCAGATGCAGGTTACGATATTGCCAAGGATTGTGCACGTCAGCACCATCTCGATTTACCCATGTTAGAGGCGGAATAAGATAATGAATAAGTTGATACTACAACCCGGTCAGTTAGATTTGAACATACTCCGTCAGGTTTACCGCAAGCACATTCCCCTCGAACTATCTAAAGATGCCGAACCTGGCATCAATGCGGCTGAACAAGTGGTGCTAGACGTCATAAAACAAGGTCGCACTGTTTACGGAATTAACACCGGCTTTGGCCTATTGGCTAATACCCGTATTAATGTTGATGAACTGGAGTTATTGCAGCGCAGCATTGTATTATCTCATGCTGCGGGTACCGGTGATTTTATGTCTGAAGGCACAGTACGTTTGCTTATGCTGCTTAAAATTAATTCTTTATCGCGCGGCTACTCAGGTATTCGTCTAGAGGTTATTAATGCGCTAATTGCCTTATACAACGCACAAATTTATCCCGCTATTCCAGAAAAAGGCTCGGTAGGCGCATCGGGTGACTTAGCTCCCTTAGCGCACATGAGTGTGGTTTTGCTGGGTGAAGGTGAAGTATTTCATCAAGGGCAACGTTTATCAGCCCAGCAAGGCTTAGCCATAGCTGGATTAAGCACTATCACTTTGGCGCCCAAAGAAGGACTGGCCTTATTAAACGGCACCCAAGCGTCAACCGCTTTTGCCTTACAAGGTTTGTTTTATGCCGAAACCGCATTGCATAGTGCCATCGCTATTGGTGCATTAAGTGTGGATGCCGCTCAGGGTTCTCGGGTACCTTTCGACGACAGAATTCAGCAAGCCAGAGGGCACAAAAGCCAAATTGACATTGCCAGTGCTTACCGAGGACTGTTAGATGTTTCACAAATTGGCTCTTCTCATGTGGGCTGTGAAAAGGTCCAAGACCCCTACTCTTTGCGTTGTCAGCCACAAGTGATGGGTGCCTGTTTGCAGCAAATCCGTTTTGCTACTGAAACCTTGGTGACTGAAGCTAATGGTGTATCAGACAACCCCTTGGTGTTTGCTGATAGTGGCGACATTCTCTCTGGTGGTAACTTTCATGCCGAAGCGGTAGCTATGACAGCCGATATGCTGGCAATTGCCTTGTGTGAAATTGGCGCTTTATCTGAACGGCGCATGGCTTTATTGATTGATCCCAGTTTAAGCAAATTACCACCATTTTTAGTCAATAATGGTGGGGTCAATTCGGGTTTTATGATCGCCCAAGTGACCAGTGCGGCTTTAGCCAGCGAAAATAAAACCTATGCCCACCCAGCTTCGATTGATTCATTGCCCACATCAGCTAATCAGGAAGACCATGTTTCCATGGCCACCTTTGCCGCGCGTCGCTTACGTGATATTTATGACAATGTGGCAGGCATATTAGCGATTGAATGGTTAGCTGCCGCTCAAGGGGTGGACTTCAGAGCGCCCTTACTGACCAGTGAAAAGCTCGAAAAAATTAAAGCTTTATTGCGTGAAAAGGTTAGCTTTTACGATAAAGACCGTTATTTTGCACCTGATATTGAAGCGGCTAAACGTATGATTAAAAACGATCAATTAGCCGACTTAACTCAGCTAAATTTATTAAATTAACTTGCTTTTGCGCTGGCTAAATTTGATTGCTTAATACAATCATCTTTAAGCAGCGCTTTTATCTGAAACAAGCTCGACTTAAGCGGTCTATTACCTCATGCCAGTCTGCTGGTGGCTGTTCAATCCATATTTCTGTGCAGTGTAAACGATCTGCTTGTGCCAGTGCTTGATAAAGTTGACTGGTATATTGTTGCCGTTGATTGGCCATTTTGATGGCTTGCATGGGTTGATTAATCGCCAGCTCACTAAAATGTAATACCACTACTGAGCTTATTTTTTGCTCAGTTTTCGATAATTTTTCCATAAGCTCATTGCTGGTAAATAGGCTTGCCTTAGTCTCTGGTTGATAGTGGGCTGGCATGTTGCCAGCTACTGCGATGTTATGCTGGCTAGGCAATAAAACATCTTGACCAATAATCTCAGCAAGATGCTGAGGATAAAATGGCCCCGCACGTAAAATTTGCACGGGTTGGCGGGTTAAATCAATAATCGTTGATTCTAAGCCTAATTGGCAATCGCCGCCGTCGAGCACGGCATCAATGCGTCCGTTTAGACCATCCATGACTTGTTGGGCACAGGTTGGGCTAATCTTTTTATGCAAGTTAGCCGAAGGCGCAACCACAGGGCCACTAATACTTAATAATTGGCGGACCCGAGCATTGTCAGGCATGCGCACCGCAATGGTATCGCGGCCGCCGGTAATCAAAGAGCTAACCCCAGGGGCCTTGGCAAAGATCATAGTCAAGGGGCCGGGCCAGCATTGTTGGGCCAATTGTTCTGCGACAGGCGGTATGTCGGCCACCCAAGCAGAAAGTTGTTCGATTTGACCGATGTGCACTATTAAAGGGTGATCACTAGGACGTTTTTTAGCAGCAAACACCGCTTTAATAGCGCTTTCGTTATGTGCACTGGCGGCAAGCCCATAAACTGTTTCGGTAGGAATGGCCACTAACTTGCCAGCCTTTAGTAGCGCGGCTGCATGCTCGAGGTCAGACTCAAGTTCGAGAGATAATAATATGGTTTCTATGGTCATTTAAGGATTACAGTATGGGCAGTTAACTGGGTCAGCAAAGGTTGCGTCGACAACAAAAGACTGTTGATGGTGGCAACCGTGGCAAATTGCAATACGCTTGGCAATTGAATTTGTGGGAAATTGGCAGACCTGACAAGGTAAACCGTCAACCAATTGGTCGGGCCAAAAGCCAGGCTGTTGACATGCCGGGCAACAACATTGCCAGCGAGCCACCAGATTCTCTGTTGCTTGACCAATTCGAATAAGACGCTCTGGGCAATGCATGGCGCGTAAGTCAAACTCAACTACGACCTCTTCATTGTAACGAATTTGGCATTGATGAAATGTCTTTATTATATTGTCTTTACCCAAGATGCCTTTAAATAAGCAGTCTGCTGGGCGTGATTGTGGATAGAGTATCAATGCTTGGTTGTTGGGGATTTCATCAATAAAGACGATAAGCTCTTCTACAGTTGCTACTTGGCTGTGTTGATGAAAAGAGGGACCATGGGCAATACCAGTGACCTGCCAGTTGTTATCTAAGTCAAGCAAGGTCACTAATTCTTGATTCCAAGGTAACAAGGCGCCATAAGGGCCGGCATTAAAAGAACCTTCGCTGCCCAAGCCCATGGACAAGCCGGTTAATTCACAGGCCAAGTGGGCCTTGCGTGCAGCGCAATCTGATGGGCTTAATGTTCTGCTTGTTTCGCCACTGAAAGTACCAAGTTGGTCGGTATCAAATGCATCAGTGCTGACGACTTGCCAGTTAAGCGCCTTGAATAACACCGGCGCAATAACGCCTCCTTTTGCGTGGCGCGTGAGCAGAGCAACAGGCTTGGGTTTAGGTAACAATAGCATCAAAAATAGCCTTCACGCTTTTTTTGCTCCATCGAGCCGGGTTGGTCTTGGTCGAGCAAACGGCCTTGTCGTTCACTGGTCTTACACGTCAGCATTTCTTGAATTATGTCGGTAACCGTAGTTGCCTGGCTCAATACTGCACCTGTTTGCGGATAACAACCTAAGGTCCTAAAACGGATATTGCGAGTGGCAATACTGTTTTTTTCCTGCTCATTTAAAAACGGCAGTAAACGCTCGTCATCAAGGGCTAAAATTGCCTGACTGTGATTGTCTATCCAACTGAGTCGTGGTTTGGCAAAATACAGCGGAACTATTTTGATATTTTCCAAGTGGATATACAGCCAAATATCCAGTTCAGTCCAATTAGATAGAGGGAAAACCCGCACTGATTCTTGGTGACTCAGTTGGGTGTTATAAAGTTGCCATAATTCAGGACGCTGTTGTTTAGGATCCCAGCCTTGAAACGCATCACGCACTGAAAAAATCCGTTCTTTGGCTCTAGATTTTTCTTCGTCTCGTCTGGCTCCGCCTAAAGCAGCATCGAACCCATACTGGGCCATGGCTTGTTTTAAGGCCTTGGTTTTCATGTGGTCGTTGTACGCAATAGAGCCTGAACTTATTGGATGAATACCTAAGTCTAAGGCTTCTTGATTGATGTGCACTCGCATATCTAGTTCTTGTTCTTTGGCCAGTTTATCGCGAAAACGCCCCATTTCAGCAAATTCCCATGTGGTATCCACATGCAAAAGGGGAAAGGGTACCTTGCCTGGGTAAAAGGCTTTGCGTGCCAAATGTAACAACACGGTTGAATCTTTACCGATAGAATAAAACAAACAGGGATTATCGAAGCAGGCAGCCACTTCACGGATAATATGAATACTTTCGGCTTCTAATTGACGTAAATGACTAATACGCTCATGCATGGTGCCACACTCCTTGAAATAAACGCTGTATCTGGCCATTTTCTGGTTGCCAAGCATACAGATACAACCATTGGTTATCGACCAACTGACGCACCGATTCGTGGCGCTCAACGAGGGTTTGAATAATATCTTGTGGTGCATCGATAACCACGCTTAAACGCAGCGGTTCGTGCATCCATTGTTGACCATTATGCAGTGACTGCATGGGCAAACCGACTCTTAAGTCACCGCCATTTCCCTCAAACACACCAAGGTGGCCGGCCACTACGTTATGCAAGGTTTTATCGCCACAGCCATAGACATTATTGTCAGTGACTGAGGCATAGTATTGAAAGTTGATCCAGTGCGTGACGATCATAGGTGCAGTCAAAATCAACTCTAAAGTGCGATAGCCTTTGTCACTTTGCCAGTCATAGTCGTGTAAAAAACTGCGCCCCTGCAAATTGCAGCCACGGGTGTGCTGGCGTTTGGCCACGATAAAACTGGCGTTGTTGGCTAAGCCCCATTCTGGCCGTAGTTCAGCCCAGTCACGACTGCGTTGTAATAGTGTAGTTGTGGACGGTTCAGCCTCAGTGGTCAAGCGGCTAGCTCGCTCATTACGGGTTTGTACCGATGCTTGTTGTAACCATTGCTGTTGCTCGTGTGACAAGGCATCACCATTAGCCACCAAGGCGATGTCATCTGTTGTAGTGTTATGCAAGGCGGCAACAAATTGGGTAAGCTCAGGGATAGTTAAGCCTTGCTGCGCTAAGCCTAAGCGCACCTCAGGGTCATTGAGCAAAGCTGCCAGCACCCGCACATTGACCTCACCGGTTTGGCCGCAACAAGCGCCGCAGTCTAGCGCGGCTTGCATATGGTTATTGCAACTTTGACTTCCGTGGCCAACGAGCAATACGACCGGGGCTAACTTTTTGGTCAGTCCCATGGCAGTTAAAACACCATGGGCTAAAGTGACTTTATCTCCTGTAGTTAATAGTTGACCTTCTTTGTATAATTGCCATTGGGCGCTATTGAGACTGTCATTGACTGGATGGCTTGGCGCGCCAGCAAACCAAGTGTTTTTGATCATTTTCAGACCGTAAAACCATCCACTGGCTTCCACTGCATTGAACATGGAAACAGACGACGACGAAAAGGTATCCCAAGATTGACCAAAGTTACGGGAAAAGCCTCTAGTCGGTGTATTTTGTCTTACTTCTATGCTGGAACTGAGTAAACCCGGCAGTTGCGGCCGTTGATAGCCCTTGTTGATGGGCGAAAAAGATAAGGGCAAACCAAAAAAACCAGCAAATCCAAGGGTTTCGATATGTGAATGCTGTGCTTCTAGTGACCGTCGGTAAACCTCTGAGCGTACATCAATACAAAAAGCCGCTTGCATCACAGGAGTCGCAATCGTCTGCGACTCTTTATTGCTGCGCTGACGCAGAGTTGCAAACAAACTTTGCTGATAAGCAATTTCTGCTGCTCGTTGCCACAGCCAATCCAGTTCTTGTTGGCTTTTGACGTGAGTGATAAGTAAAGGTAGAACCACAAATTGTTGATGCCAACGGTGAATTAAAGCCCGGTGTTCATCGGCTTCTTGCTGAGTAATATAACGGTACAATACCCATTCCCACGCCATTCTGATGGCCAGTAACTGCCACAGTTGATCCTGCTCAAGTTCAATATCGGTTTTAAGCCATTGCTGATGCGCAGCCCATGACGCCCAACCGTTTATATCTAGTAACATCGCGTGGGCAAACTCTGATTGGTAACCCGCGGCAATATCGAGTTCAGTTAAGGTCATGGCTAATATCTGCTGGGGGTCGCGCGGTAAACTAGCAAATATTTTGCTGAGTTTTGGCGCAGCCATCACGATGCCGATGCCCTTATCGTGGATCACATGATCCCACCAATATTGATAAAGAGTCTGTTGTTGGGTTTCACCCTGCTCCATTTGTAAGGCATAACTGGCAACGGTTTGTGATATTTGATGAATGATTTCATCATGCCAACTGATTTGGCGCTGCGGATTGCGCTGTAAATCAAGTAAGCGGCTAAATGCCATAAAGTCATGCTGACTGTCCGCAGTGCTTAAATGCGCTACCACATCACTAAGCTCAACGCTTAGCTCAGATTCAGCGATTGCTTGGCTTAAATGCGCTGAGCTTATTTGCCGTTGCCAGCGACTTAAAAAATATGACTTTGGCATGGTGCACTTGGCTCCAGCCAAAACCTTGAGTTTAGCGCTAACCTCGGTCAAAGGCTGATCATGCATTCGCCACCAAGGGTTAACGGCAATCCAATTATCTAAGGGCCAACTGGGTGCTATTTTTTGACAAGCCACCTGCAGGCGTTGTATTTGCTGTTCACTTAGGCTCTTCGCTGCACTGGCTACATGGCTCATTTAAACATCTCCTGTTGATTACTTTTTATGCTAACAACTTGGTTTTTGGGTAACTCAGTGGGCCATACGGCCAACGTGAGTCGAGTTGACCATTCATCTAAATAAAATCCTGCATACAACCAGCGGTATAGACCATGACCAATAGGATGGTTTGCTGTGAGTTTTAATAACCAGTAGAGACTACCTAACAAGACGAATAGCATCGATACCCACACTAACTGCCACAGCGACAAGCTAAACTCAGGTAAGGCAATTAGGTGAGATAAACCTAATTGTTGGGCGCCATAGACCGCCACAAAAAGCATTGAACCGAGGGGGATGCTGACGTACCAATATTGACGGCTAAGGAGTTGATTAAATAGCAAGGAGAACATCACAATATACAGCGCAGCCATAGCCGGATGGATGGGCAAAATGCTGTGCCACAGCCCTACCATCAATGTTGCTAGCAAAAGGCTAACTGCAACCCTTTGAAAGCTAACTGGGCTGGGTCCACTCATTTGATCTTGTAGGTATTTATTCACTTCTGAGCTAGCTGCTAAAAAGGCGTAAGCTTTGTAAAGGGAGTGAGCCAACAAATGCAATACCGCTAACTCATAATACCCTAGCGCGCATTCAATCAGCATAAAGCCCATTTGGGCACTGGTTGACCAAGCCAAACGCACTTTGACACTAATACGGGTATGCACCACCAACGCGGCAATCACCACACTGAGTCCAGCCCAAATGAGTAAGGTCCAAATAGCCACTTGCGACAAACTGATGAGGGGGGCGAATAAAATGATCAAAAATCCCCCCAAATTAACGATGCCGGCGTGCAGCAAGGCTGAAACCGGGGTAGGCGACTCAACTACCTGAATCAACCAACCATGAATAGGCAGTTGCGCGCATTTAATCATGGCGGTAATCACTAACAATAAGCTAGCCAAAATCAATGAGACAGGCAGACCTTGCAGCTGAGCGATGTTGCTTGTCCAGTCGCTTATCCAAGGACTTTGCCAATGTGTATACAGCAGTAAAAAGGCGATAAACAAACTGAGTTCGGCGCAACGGGCAAAAATGAATTTTTTATGGGCGGCAAGAGCGGCGCGCGGTCGGTCTGGGAAGATCATAAGTAAACGATGAAAACATAAACTAATGGCGACCCAAGCCGCAAAAAACAGTGCCATATGGTTACTCGTCAGTACTCCCCACACACTTAATAGGCTTAAGGCAAACCAACGTTGGTAATAGCTTACTCGTGATTGACCGGCAAGATAGCTGCGGGCATAACGAGTTAATATTAAAGCGAGAAACGCAACCAGTGGCATTAATAGGTCAGTTAAGATTGAAGGGTTAAACCACAGGGCAGGAAGGTCATCGCTGAAGAATTTAATTACGCCGTAAGTGAGTGATAATATTAACGCCAGGCTGTAACACCAAGTCATGTTGCGCCACTGTCGTGCTACTTCGCTTTTTACCGATGCTAGGGCAAAACAGCAACCGACTGAAAGTATGAGTACGGAGAGGAGAATTTGCATAACCATTGAATTCCACATTTATAAGTGGCAGTAGTATGCAAATTCAATTTCATTCAGTAAAATAGATAAATATTATGTAACCGTTCTGAATTAGAGAACTATGAGCCGTTTAAATTATCACCATCTATACTATTTTTGGCATGTTGCTAAAAGTGGCAACTTAACGCAATCAGCCCAAGAGTTGCATACTTCTCAATCTGCATTATCTAGCCAAATCAAGCAGTTAGAGCACGCTATGGATGTGACATTGTTTGAGCGACGCGGGCGTAAATTGATCCTCAGTCAAGCCGGACAGCAGGCCCTTATTTTGGCACAAGACATCTTTAGTAAAGGTGAAGAACTCGAGTCATTGTTAAAGGGAGATTTACAGTCGGCAGTTCAACCACTGCGTATTGGTGTGATGTCGATTATGTCGCGAAATTTTATTGAAGCCTTTATTTCGCCGCTGTTACAGCGACAAGATGTGCAATTTACCTTGGTTTCCAAAGGCATTACCAACCTGTTGCATGACCTGTCAAATCATCAGCTCGATGTGGTGCTATCTAATGTGAATGTGGCGGTAGATGCCGGTAATTTATGGCAAGTGCAATTACTGGGACGCCAACCGCTGTCAATTGTCGGTCCACCTACACTAAAACCACAAAGGGATTTCCCTGCTGGATACCAAGATTTTCGCTGGGTAGTACCAGGCAAACAAAGTGAAATTCGTGCCAGCTTCGATGCATTCTGTAGCCACTTTCAGTTTGAACCTAATATCCATGCCCAAGTTGATGACATGGCCATGTTGCGCCTACTTGCTCGTGACAGTGGTTCACTGGCCGTGTTGCCTAAAGTTGTTGTTAAGGATGAACTAGCTGCCGGTGTATTAATCGAATACTTGAGTTTACCTAAGGCTTTTGAGCATTTTTATGCCATAACCGTAAAACGCAGTATTCGTCCGCCCTTACTCGATGAGTTGCTAAGCAAATCGATTTTTCGTTAATTAAGTAGCCATTTGAGCACAACTAAATCAAGTTCGCTGCCACAAGCAAAACGAATAAAAATCGAGCTGTAAGTTTTAATTTGTTTATTTATTGGTCGTTGGACACTTTAGCCATATTTTCATTTTCTGCTCCTAGATATCATGAACTCAATCTAACAAGCTCAGAACTTGTTACCTCTCATCAATTGTAAATAAGGCTGTATTCAGTGAAAAACTTTTTAGCGTTTGTGTTTTTATGCACGGCAAACCTGCCATTCCTTGCCACAGCAGGAATCATTAATTTCGGTGATGCCGACAACTATATATTTGCTACAGCGAGCACTGAGCAATGGAGTGGTAATTTACTGCTGGGCTCAGAAGCGCATATTTTTGGTAGTGTTGCCGCTTCAAAGACATTGGAACTAGGTGCGGGAGTTATTGTTGACGGTGATGCTTGCGCGGGTATCACTAATAATTGGGGAGCGACTGTTGCAGGTGCGGCAGGTGCTTGTACAGACTTTACGCAACTGGCCAATGATATTAGTAGCGCGGCAGCTCAAGCTCAAACGTTTATCGGCGCCAATTTGGGTAATGTGTCAGGGAATTCACAATTTATAGGTAATGGATTTCAGTCTTTTGTAATCAATGACTTACTGCTTGCTGGTGGTGATACCTTGACTGTTTTGGGTAGTGTGGAAGATTATTTTGTGTTTAATATTTTTGGACAGGCCAAGTTAGGCTCAGGTGCAAACATCCTACTGTCAGGCGGTGTTGCTGCTGAAAATGTTATTTTCAATTTTGTGGCAAACCCGGTCGCTCAAAGTTTTGAACTGGGCGGTGCTAATATCAGTGGTACGTTTTTATCATCTGGACGCACGTTTATTATCGGAGACGGCGCTACATTAAATAATTCGCGATTTTATTCGACTGAAAGCATTGTTGCTAACGTACAAGACGTGCGTTTTCCTATCAGCGCTGAAGCTAACGTACCGGTGCCAGCCACGTCTACCTTTGCGCTTTTCGCAATAGGAATGATGGGTTTAGTGATACGTCGGTTTAACAAAATCTTAAGTTAAATAATAAGTGTCGCAGCTTGTCTGCAGTTCACATTAGATAGGCAGACAATATTTTTGGCCCTCTAACACAAAATTATTGTTAGAGGGTTTTCAGTTTTATGGCTTTAATTACTCATTAAAGAACTTACACAAATTACTGACATAGCGAGTGTAATAGCACTTCAATCAATTAATTTAAATCAGCTAATAACTGCTTTATTTCTGAAAAATTTTGAATGTGCAGCAACTCGGCTTTTTGTTCTAAAACACTAAAATCGTTATGACCCGCGGCGGCGAAATATAAACACGACAGCATAAACAGTATTAATTCATCTTGTTCGCTACCTTTTGTACCTGAATGGCTAACTTTATCTAAATGACCAATGTGTTTTACTAAACTCGCGTCAAGATGCCATAACGACAACATCAGAGACGAAGCGCCATAAAGACTGATCGCCATAGATTCTCGGATATGCTCATTCAGTGATTGCAGATCTTCGATACCTTGTAATGAATACAGCACCAACTCATGTTTATAGGTACTTTTATGACTTAATAAAAATATCCCTAACAATGAAAACACTAACACTTGCTCAGTCAGGGCTATGTCGAACTTAATATCTGCGCTCAACAACTTGCGTAAACGTTGAAATAATTTTGGCGCCAATAGAAAAGCTTGGCTGTATTGCTCAATAATGACCTTCTCTACGTGCTCTTGCAGTGCATCTTTGACTGCATAGACAATAGCAAAATTAACCACAGTCCCAATACCTAGATTTCGGCTAATGGCTTCTTGCAGTGTTTTTGGGGTTCTACCATAAATGGCTTTACTTGCTTGGCCCATAATACGACCTGAAAAAACCACGTCCTTACCAACAATATTAAGTACCCTTTGCAGGTCAAGATTACCTTGATCTTTCTCTTGCAGTAGTTGCTTACAGCTGCCGGGCATTGGCGGCATATTTTCAGCTATTTCTGTTAGCTTTAGATAGTTATTTTCTACGCTAGTCATTAAGGATAATTCACGAAACTGCGAGGGGGTAATGCCAAACTTTTGTCGAAATGCCCGTTCAAATGTTGCCCGTTCTGAATACCCCAACTTAATGGCCAAGTCATCAATCTTGCTTTGCATGGTCAGCAATGCTGTAACGCATAGTTCATTTAAAAATTTACTTTGAATCAGTTTATAACTCGTTTCTTCTAGAGTGAGTTTACGCCTAAACGAGGTCATGCTCATGGCCAAAGCCGAAGCACACTGCTCAATAGTCAATGAGGCAGGTAAATCACTTTCGCTCAGTAAGCGATTAACCGCTTCAGTCAGTAAAAAAGTAGGTTGGGGCTTATTCATCAGCATTAATCTTTAGTTTGAGTATCATCACAAAGCTTAGCTTTTTGAAAATGATAACTGCGCTGTCATTATTTTGGGCTTTCATTTTTGCTTAATCCGCTTACGGTTGTGAGTCAACAGTCGCTAAATAATATCAATATGTTGGTTTTCTATAAATTGGACAGTTTAGCCATATTTCCATTTCTTTTCGCTCGGTATTATCCACACATCAATTGGCATTAATTTGGAAAATGACTATGAAATTTAAACTTATTACCACAGCTTTACACGCAATGATTTTGTCTTTTAGCTGCCTTGCAGTCAATGCCAACGCAACCATCATATTCGCGGAAGATTTTAGTGGTGGCAGCTCAGCACTAAAAAACTCTTCTTTTGTTTCTTGGGTAGACTCCGATGGTGGTGGATTTGAAGTTTATGGTTCTACTAGTTCAGGTCCGCGCGGTATGATTGGCACCTACGATCATGACAATAACCCAAGCACACCTAACATTAGCTTACCCGGTGCTCTTGAAGTTAACGACGATAGCGGTAATGTTCTGCTCACCGCTACTTTTACGCTCGATTCAATCATAGCGTCAAATCAAACTGGAATTCTTTCGTTTTTTGGCGGAGTCAGAGGTGGCAATGCAAATGGTGCAAGCGTTGAAATCTTCAATTTGACTGCAAATACGTCTATATCAGGTTTATTGAATCCTAATTTAGGTGCTAGAAACTGGGTTTATAATGAGTTTCGTTTTGCATCACCAGCGGCCAATATTGGCGACCAAATACAATTTCGCTGGCAAGGAGGCGGAACCAACTCTGCCAATGGTCAAGAAGTTGCTTTAGTTTCGTTTTCAATTGTTGATGCACCAGAGCCAGCACTTTCAGCTGTTGATGTACCTGAACCAGCCGCGCTTGCCCTTTTTGCCTTAGGAATGATTGGCTTGGCTTCTCGTCGAAATAAGAAAAACTCTTAATATAGGTTCGATGGCAGCGCAATTAATCGATGACGCTGCCATCTTCGACCCTTCACATGTTGTTAATCTTCAATAAAAAACACCTACTCATTTTATAGGTGTTTTTTGTTATAAAGCTGCCTTATTCGACCAAGTGATGTTGTAAATAGCGTTTGACTGCATCATTAAACGGCGAGGTATCTGCCGACACAATAATCGTTTTAAGAAATTTGTCTTTCTTGTCCCTCCCAGTAGGGCTTACGCAATTCGGTCTTAAGTACTTTATTCGCACCCGATAGCGGAAACGGTGTCGTTCTAAATTCAATGCTGTGTGGGCACTTGTATCCAGCAATCAGGGTATGGCAGTGCTTTTTTAAGGCTTGTGCGCTTATCTCAGCACCGGGGTGCAGTATGACCAAAGCATGCACGCTTTCACCCCATTGCTCGCTTGGAATTCCAATCACGGCACTAGTAGCTACGGCCGGATGCTGGCCCAGGGCGTTTTCAACCTCGGCCGAATAGACGTTCTCGCCGCCGGTTACAATCATGTCTTTTACGCGGTCCATGAGGAAAATAAAGCCGTCCTCATCCATATAGCCTGCATCCCCTGTTAGTAACCAACCGTCGCGGATTGTTTCGGCAGTAACTTCGGGTTTGTTCCAATAACCCAACATGGTGGTTGGCCCTTTAACTGCGATTTGCCCTACATCGCCGCGTGGCAATTCCTGCATGTCGGCGTCGACCACCTTGATCTCGCAGACTCGCGTTGCACGCCCTGCTGAACGCAATTTGCCCGCTTTTGGCCCTTCTAAAACATGATAGTCTGCAGACAGCACAGATGCGATGGGGCTTAGCTCAGTTTGACCAAACGCTTGTATGAAAGAGCTGTTAGGAAACTTTTTAAACGCATTAACGAGGACGGCCTGGGTAATCGGTGAAGCGCCATAGGCTATCTGACGCAAGGACGATACATCGGTCTGTGCCAGTTTGTCACTTTGCATAACCAACTGCAGCATAACAGGCACCAGCAACACTTGACTGGGTTTGTGTTTTTCGATGGCCGCTAGTGTGCCATCAGGTGTGAACATCGGAATAATCACATGGGTTCCGGCCATAAAACTGACTGCACTAAACCAAATTAAATCAGCAATATGAAACATCGGAGCAGCGTGCAGATAGACGGTACCTTCAACCATGTTTAGCTCATGAGCATTAGCCACACCGCCTACATAAAAGTTGGTATGCGACAACATGACGCCCTTAGGGAAACCCGTTGTACCACCGGTATAAAATATGCCCGCTAGATCATCGCTGCCTCGACCTGCATCCTCTGCAGGTGCATTGCATGCCACAATGTTTTCGTAATTTTCCATGCCATCAGGGGTCTCACCATCGCCGCAATAGATTATAGTCTTAAGGCCCTTAACATCAGCTCTAAGCTCAGCGGCGACCCCTTTGAACGTTTCATCCACGATGAGTATCTCAGCCTGCGCATCATTCAATGCATAGGCACATTCAGCTGCCGCCCAGCGAATGTTCATCGGCATCATCGCTCCACCACCCCAGACAACGGCAAAGTAGTATTCAATAAAACGGTCGGAATTTAGTGACAACAAGGCCACTCTATCCCCTGGTTTCATACCTAGTTGCTGCAAACCGCCAGCCAAGCGCGCGACCCGCTCCAGCATTTGGGTCCAAGTTTGTTGCCTGCCCTCATAGATGGTGGCAATCCCTTGGGGATTAATTTGCGCTGCGCGTCTAATAATGGATGTGATTTGCATAGGGTAATGATTCCTTGGCGTGGTGTTTAAAATTCTTGTTTTATAGACCTTAACCTCTTTTTACAAAAAAAATTAGCTCTCAGCTTAAAAAAATTAGATTGTGGGTATATCTTGTCATGAGATTATTAAATAGATTGGTTTAAAGTTAAAAGTCATCCTCTTGATAGAATGACTTTTCATTGATAGCTTAAGTAATTTAAAGCAAAGCGTATTTAGAATGCATACGACACACTGGCCAAGCGCAGTTAGTAAACGAATATATGCAATGTTTCGTAACCCCCCTCTAGCACTATCAGCAAGCTAACAACATCGACATATATTAGAGAATGATCCTGAGGTAGGTTTTGTCGCCAAGGTTTTTTTTACAGCATCTGTTTATCTTTTTTTGGTCGTCATGTTTTTGCTGTTAACGGTGGCTTTAACGATTGCCACTCATGGACTACTCGAACATTTGTAAAAGTTGAATCTAGCAAATTAGTGCATATCACCATCCGTACTTATTAATCTTATTTTGCGAGATGTGTTAGACCTAAGGAGTTAATGCCTTTGCTACTTTAAGCAGTGATTATATGTTCTAGACCGTTTATTGAGCTAATGTGTATACTGATCAAAATTGTTATGCTCTGGGTGGTGTAAGTGTTGTTCTCAGCCAATTTTATTCCTATTTATTTTTCGACAACAATATCTATAAGCTTGTTAACTGCATTACTTATTTTGGTCAGTGGGCTCCGCCAAAAGCTCCCCGGTTTGTTAGCGCTTGCTGGCTTGTGTTTGTTGCTAGTGGTCTACCAATATGCCACATTAAACTATCACTCCAGTCATGATGTGAATGAAGCGGTTTTTTGGTTAAAAATTCAAACTTCAGCAAGCCTTTTTGCGATGTCGACCTATTTTTATGCTTTCGCAACTTTGGCTAAGCATCCGAAGGCAGTGTTAGGTACCTACTTTTTTATTGCCTTATCAATCGTTTTACTTTTAATTAATAGTTTCGCTGAATATTCACTAAGATTCACTTCGATTGATGAACTGAAAGTTATGCAAATCTGGACAGGTGAGAGCATTACATTGCTAACGGGTAAGTTTGCGCTAACCGGACTGTTAGCTCACGCTACCGGTTTATGTATGTTATTGGCATTGTTAGTGATAGTGAAACGCCTATATCAAACTCAGCAACGTCAACTTGCAATGCTTTTGCTAGCAGCTGTTTTTCTGCAACTTGTTGCTGTCGGCGTAGGTTACGCGATAGATATTGGCAGACTCGCATTTGTTTATATTGCTGCTTTACCAATGATGTTTATGAATGTGGGAATTTGCGTTTTTGGGGCATTTTCTATTCGCTCTCAGACCAGCCTCATGTCCAAACTTAATTTCAAAACCCAACAACTTGAGCGGTCATTTTCTGAGTTGGCCAAGGTAGCCAACCAATCAGCAAGTGATGACTTTTATTATCAAATGCTAAAAAGCCTTTATGACATTACTGGCTGTGCTTACATTTTTATTGGTTTGACTGAAAATAGTGACACTACAGAAAAAAAAGTCACTACAAAAATATTTGTTGCTGATGGAGAAGTGGCTGAAAACTTTTCTTATAGCTTAGCCGATACGCCATGTGAAAAAGTACTGAATAATAAAACCTGTATTTATACGTCTGATGTGACTCAGATTTTTCCAAAAGATCGGCTACTTGTTGATATGCATGTCCAATCTTACATCGGTATTCCTTTGATTGGCGAAAACGATGAACTTATTGGTTTATTAACCTTATTAGATCCAAAACCTATTGCTCCATCTCCACAATTACTTGAGGCCATTCAGGTCTTTGCAGCACGAGCATCTGCTGAAATTCGTCGAGATAAAGTGGAAACCAAACTGCGCACAATGGCTTATGTTGACTACACCACAGGTCTAGCTAACAAGGCTCGTCTATTTGAAGTCGTCAACGAGACTTTTAGTCGTCGAGAAACAGATAAGCATGACGCCTTACTGATGTTAATTGATATTGATCGGTTCACCAATATCAACCGTGATCTCGGCTACGACGCAGGTGAACAGGTTCTGCGTGAAATTGGCAACCGTTTAATGCAATATCAAACCGGTGATATCTTCTTCGCTCGCAATGGCGGTGATGAATTTGCTGTGGTATTTCCACGTATTGGCGTCCAGCCTACCGCATTTATGAATGTTCAGTGGGAGGCGCTCAGAGCGATTCTGCGTCGTCCCGTGCAAATTGGTGCGCAACTAGTCAGTTTAGATTTTAGTATGGGGGCGGTGATATTTCCGCAACAAACAGGGCGTAAATATGATGTCGTTCAATGCGCTGAGAGTGCGCTTTCACAATCAAAATCAAAAGGCAGAGGATGCGCATCCTTATTTGAACCCGAACTTCTGGAAGTCTTAGAGCGTCGCCAGTATATCGATCATCAATTACGTATTGCCTTAAAAACACCGGGCCAATTGAGCCTAGTCTACCAACCTAAAACTGACCAAAACGGTACGCTTATCGGTGCCGAAGCCTTGCTTAGGTGGCAGCATAAAACACTGGGCTTTGTTTCTCCAGCTGAGTTTATTCCTATAGCAGAACTGAGTGACCTAATTATTGACGTAGGTGATTGGGTCATTGAGCACGTTTGTATTCAGTTGTCTAAGTGGCAAAAAGATAATTTTAACTGCAAGGTGGCAATTAATATGTCACCAGTACAACTATTAAAAACTGACTTTGTTGACTTTCTTTTTTCTCAGTTAGAAAACTATCAAATATCGCCTAATTTGATAGAGCTAGAAATTACTGAATCTGGTTTGCTAAATGATATTAATAATGCAGTTCAGGTATTGAAAAAAATCCAAGCTAAGGGCATCACTATAGCATTAGACGATTTTGGTACAGGTTACTCTTCCTTATCTTACTTGCGAGAACTCCCTTTAAATGTATTAAAAATCGATAAATCCTTTGTCGACAAAATTAATGATGAGAGTTCAGCTGAATTGATTAAAACTATTATAGGCATTGCTCATCATCTCTCAATTGACATTATTGCTGAAGGAACAGAAAGTATTGAACAAGTGGAATTGCTTATAAAAATGGGCTGTGAAGGCTTCCAAGGTTATTATTTTAGCCGCCCGTTACCGGCTTCTGAATTACCACTTTGGCACTTTAAAACAACAAGTTAATTTTTAAATATCTATCACAAAGCGTATATTCAAAATTTCATTCAGTAATGTTTAATATCCGGTAAGTTCTAAAAACCCTTTACCGCTATGACTGCCAGAAACGTCAACCATGCCTTCGTAATACGCAATAAGAGCAGGGTTCCATTGCTCATTTTTTAGGGTCTTAACCGCTATATTTATATCGAATTGAGGAATATTAAGCTGCCAATTAAGCGGCAGTTTGCGTTGGTTTACTTCAATCCAAGCGCTGGGTTCAAGTGATAAGTTTTCCTCAGTGAGTAGAGTCTGGGTGCCATTGGCTTGCACTAAGGTACCCGTTATATAATCCGCTTGACCTTCAATACGCATTCTAAAGGCCATTAATTTGCTGCCGTCGTCTAAGTGCAATGACAACCAATCCCAACCCAATGTTTGCCTATCAACTAATTGTGATGTCCACTCATGATCAAACCAAGCTTGTCCCTTAACGGCTATGGATGAAGATGCCTGATCTGGCTTATCTTGGCCAAAAGTAAACTGACCTTCAATGTCTATGCTTGGATTTGAATAATAGTAGGAAGCATATGCCCCATCTGCCGATTTGATGCTGTAACCCTTGTCACCTTGCAATACAAAAGGACCCTGTTGTTGCAGTGCCACAGATACCTGTAATAAGCTGTGTTCTTGCGCTTTTGTGGTATTAATAAGGGGGATTTGAAAAACTAAATTTGCAGGTAATAGTTGCTCTCTTGCACTTGCATCACTTTTTGAGGGAACGGCGGTATTTAGCCAGTTCCAATCGTCTATATACAGATGCAATGGGTTTAATTCCACGCCCGCATTACCCACCTCACCGCGAGCAAATTTTTCGGAGAACCAATGTGAATCAAGGCTATTAACAGACGCATGGGCCATATACAGCTGATCATTCGACCAGCTTGTTTTGTCTGCCAGTTGAGTAGGGGTTCTAAAGCGAAACAGCGTCCATTGTAAGCCATAGATATTACCTTGCTCATCTTCCAAATTGGCTGTCAGGTACCACCATTCAATATCAAATGCTGGGTGTTCGCCATGGTCAGCGGGGAAACTGATGGGGTAATTAACCAGCACCTGTTGGCCAACGGTAGCTTGATTACTTGAACCAGACCCCAGTCGATTTACTCTACCAGTGTTTTGTACTTGCGCCTCAGAGCCGTCAAAAAAGTTAGCTTTGATGGCTAAAAAACTACTTAGCGCTAACAACAAGACTATGACCAAGTAAGTGGCCTTATTTAATTTAGCCATCGTATGTCCTCGATAAGGGGCTTGCGGCTGGCCCTAAAAGTAGGAATAAAAATAATCAGCAATACCACACTTAAACTGACGGCATAATTTTGCAGTAAGGTGAATAGATTGATCTGCAACGGATAGGTCCACTGAAAGGCGTGATAATTGATATCGTTAATCAAAATCCAGCTGAGCAAAATGCCAAAAGGGGTGGCAAAAACGAGGGCCACAATACACAATAACAAATATTGAAATAAGGCCAGTAACTGGCTCGTCAGGCGGGATACGCCTAAGCTTCTGAGCAACATGTTCTGCGGTTTCATGTCTTTACTTAATACAATAATGGCGCAGGCCAACGACAATGCCGCCACTAATAAGGTGACTACATTTAAGCCATCGGTGATCAAAAAAGTGCGATCAAAGGTTTGCATCGACATGGCCAATAAATCAGCCGTTTTAAATAGGCTATTGCTCATATCAATATCCAGTATGGCCAATTGCTTTTTAAAGGCCTGAACCTGCTCTTCACTGCCTTCAAGGGCATAAACTGACGACGCTGAACGTGCTGGGTCAAAAGCTTGTATCGGCAACAACACCTGTTTGCTAGGGCTGCCAAAATCGTAAACAATACCGACAATGTTATAGGCCGTCATGATCTCGGTACTGGGATCAGGCAGGGTGATGCTATCGCCTAATGCAGCATTAAAATGAAAGGCAAACTGTTGATTAACAAAGATGCCTTGGCTTGCAGTAAATGCTTGCCAAGCTTGTTCTTTATCCTGTACTTGATAGTAGACCATGGCATTTTTGAAGGTCTCAGTGTTTGGGTAGCTATATTGCTGAATCGTTAAGCCTTGGTAGTCAATATAGTTTTCAAATCGTTTACTCAGAACAATTCCTTGCTGTTTGGCAATGTCTGTTAAGTCCTGCTCGCCTTGATAATATAAATAATAATCGGCCGCTAAGCGTGTATCTAGCCAATTTAAGGTGGCACCGCGAAAGCTATCAACCATGAGGTTCATACCAATATTGCTAGTAGCGGCAATAAAAAAAGCACAACAGGCAATTTTTGATTTTGATGACAGCGCAATGCTTTGTTTAACACTGACCTTGAGTAATAGTAAGCGTGCAGGTATTAAGCGACAGATTAAGGCCAGCACACTTGAGTAACTCAGTAAGAGTAGGGCGCAACCACATAAAATCAGGCAAGCCACGGCCATTAATAACAACCATAGTTGGGTGGCAAGGTTGAGTATCAGTAGGGTAAACAACGCTAAACTGCTGGCAATGCATAAAAGCAAGATCTGCCAGCGCCTATGCTGATTGTTATTAGGCGCTAGGGTTTTAGTGTGGTTCAAGGCTAGATTTATCTGCCTAAAAGGTAGCATAAGAGCTAATACTGAGCCGACTAAGCTGATACTACATACCTGCATGAACAAAGATAAAAACGACACCTGGCCAAAGCCTACTTCCACATTGTATAGGTTCTCAAGCGTGGCCTGCACTGTGGGCGAGACTAGGTTGGCTAGATACATGCCAAGCACAATACCGACAGCACAAGCCAACAGATTAAACAGCAGTAATTCTGCCCCTTGAATAAAGAATATGGCGCTACGGCTAATGCCCAGTTGACGGCTAATCTTGAGCCACGGCATTCTTGCGTTGAGTAAAAGATTAACGGCATTCAGTACAATAAATAAACACACCACAAACATCAGCAAGGCCATAGCCAATAGGTTTAGGTGGAAGCTTTTGGTTAACTCTCCTTGCTGGTCGCCAGATGCCATGGCAATAAGTCTTAGATGTGCAGGAAGTTGTGCTGCTAACGATTGCAGTCTGGCCTCATTGTTATTGCCTGATTGACCAAGCCACAGCAAACCGCTTATTTCGCTGTTAGGTAGAAGTCTAAAATAGCTGGTAATATCCAGCACAATATCATTGCCTAAACTGGCTTCATCTATGTCTTGCAGAGTAGGTAAGAGCTTGCCCGCAGGGCTATCTAGACTAAACTTTGCATCTGGCGAACTATCAGCCTGAGTTAAGTTGCTAATCAAACTAGGATGACCAAAAGCGACATTGGGCGAAAAGGCTAGCGCCAGTAAGGTATTGTCTTGTTGCGCATTTTTGTTATTGCGCATTTGTTGCTGAAAAGTCGGTAAGGCGATGGCACTGACAAGGTCTATGCCGGTGAGTGATATGCGCCCTTGATTGACTAGCCTGTCACCTTGGTAAAGTCGATGTTTGCTGGTGGCATAGGCCACTAATTCATCGAAACCCAGTTTTTTAAGCCTTGCATAATCATCTTTGCTGAGTGTTTGGTGCTGGTTTTTAGCCACAATCTGATGGCTAACATTGGGTAGTAAATAGGTGGTTTCTTGTGCATAGCTTTGCTTGGCGCTGTGATTGATCACAAGCACCGCAGATAAGCCACTGGTGGCAATAAGTAGAGCGCTAAACAGCATCACTAGGCTAAACTTAGTGTGTCGATAACTTTGCAATAACATGCGCGCAAAGTAAAAATAGCTGGAGTTTATGAACATGTTTACAGTGTGCTGCCGGTCATCTGCAACCTTCCGTCTTGCAATACATATTGGCGCTGCGTTAAGTTTGCGACTTTTTGACTGTGGGTAACCAAAATTAAGGTGGTGTTTAATTGTTTACAGGTATCCACTAATAATTGGCTGACTAAAGCTGAATTTTTACTGTCTAAATTACCGGTTGGTTCATCAGCCAATACTAACTGAGGTTTGTGTGCCAGTGCGCGGGCAATAGCAATACGCTGTTGTTCACCGCCGGATAATTGATTGGGTAGTTTGTTTTTGTGCCGCTCCATACCTAAGGTGCTTAGCAGTTTATCTAAATAGGCTTGGTCTAGGGTTCGGCTCAGTTGTGCCGGCAGCAACAGATTTTCCATAACAGTAATACAATCAATTAGATTATATTTTTGAAAAATAATACCCAATTGGCATTTACGGTATTCATTTGCCTCTGACTCACTAAACTTAAGCAAATCTAGGGTCTGTGTGGCTGATTGCAATACGATGTCACCACTATCGGCTTTATCTAGGGTAGCGAGTAGATGCAAGAGTGTCGACTTGCCAGAGCCGGACTCACCTTTGATCGAAATGCTGCTGCCCTGAGCCACCTCTACACTGAGATCCTTGAGAATAAGCCGAGTCTCTTTGACATCTTGATAACTTTTACACAGGTTGTTGATAGATAACATGCATGCCTTAGTGTTGACAGAAACAGAGACGACTTGGCTAGATGAGATAGCCTAACAAAAGATTACGGTATTTAGATAGATATAGATTGATTGGCAAGTCTGCGGGCACAAAAAAGGCGCTAAATTAGCGCCTTATTGATATTCTTTACAAACTATTCTTCAACAGCTGGCTTTTTAGACAAAGCAGTGAAACGTTTGTTGAATTTCTCGATACGACCACCGGTATCTACGTTACGCTGTTTGCCAGTATAAAAAGGGTGGCAAGCAGAACATACGTCAAGACTGATTGGTTTCTTAACAGTAGAACGCACTTTGATTACGTTTCCGCAAGCACAAGTTGCAGTCATTTCTTGATAATCGGGATGTATACCTTCTTTCATGGGGTTACCTCTTAGTAAGGCCGTACCGCTATCCAACCCGTAGTTGAACACCATACGAAAATTAAATTAAATTAGGAAGCTTTGTGGCTTGCCGCAAAGTGGCGCGCATATTAATGTACCTGCCTCAAGTGATCAAGGGTTTTGCTGTTTTTATCAGCACTTTTGCCGGTAAACCCCGCTTTTTTAGCGTTTTAAAGTGAGTTAGTAACAAGTTAGATGACCATACTGCGTATTGCTCTGCCTATTCCTAAACGGCAATTATTTGATTATAGCTATCAAGGCCCGCCTCCAAAGCTTGGCGTGAGGGTGCAAGTGCCCTTTGGGCCAAGAACGATGATAGGGCTGTTGTGGGAAATCGCCGACAGTTCACAGTGGCCAGAAGATAAACTCAAAGCGGTTATTCAAGTACTAGACGAACAACCGGTTTTTAACGCTACTCAAATTAAGTTGTGCAACTGGCTCGCCACCTATTATAAACACCCTCTTGGCGATGCAATACAAACCGCTCTGCCGGTTGCTTTGCGCAAAGGGGGCTCGAATGAGCCTAAAATAATCCATTATTGGGCGCTGACTGATAAAGGCCAACAAACCGATATCAGTGAATTGTCCCGTGCGCCCAAACAACAAGCCTGTCTCACTCAACTAAAAGTAGCTGCATTAGAAAAATCATCAGCAAATCGCGATTTTGGTGCTGCAACCCTCAAAGCCTTATTGACAAAAGAACTAGTTCAGAGCAAAGAATATACCATGGCCGACCGTGAGCCTTGGACACAGCAAATTCAGATTAGTGATAAACCGCAAGCCAATACTCAACAAGCTTTAGCCATTAGTTGCATAGAGGCCAGTATTGGGAAATTTGCTTGTTTTTTACTAGAAGGTATTACCGGCAGCGGTAAAACCGAAGTGTATTTACAAGCTATAGAGTCGGTTTTACTGCGTGGTCAGCAAGTTTTAATTTTAGTACCTGAGATTGGTTTAACGCCGCAAACCGTGTTTCGCTTTAAACACCGTTTTGGCATTGAAGTGGGGGTATTGCATTCAGCCCTAACCGATAATGAGAGACTGCAAGTCTGGCAACAAAGTGCGGCTGGTCAATTGGGTTTAATTATTGGTACTCGCTCAGCCATTTTTACCCCCATGCTCAATCCGGGGCTATTGATTGTGGATGAAGAGCATGATGCCTCCTATAAACAGCAAGATGGCTTGCGTTATCATGCTCGTGACCTAGCGGTGATGCGCGCCCATACTGAAAATATTCCGCTGGTATTAGGTACGGCCACTCCCGCCCTCGAAACCCTCAACAATGCCTTAACAGGCAAATACCACCATTTACACTTGCCCCTTAGGGCTGGTAATGCGGTGGTGGCAAAGCAGCAAGTATTTGATATTCGCCAGCAGCCCCTAGAATTTGGTTTAGCCAAGGGCATGTTGGAGCGCATTGCCCTGCATTTAAAGCAGGGCAGTCAGGTGATGTTATTTATTAATCGCCGTGGTTATGCCCCTGCACTGATGTGCCATACCTGTGGCCATGTTGAGCAATGTCACAGCTGTAATAAACCCTTTACCTTGCACAAGAGTTTGTACAAATTGCAATGCCACCATTGTGGTGCGGCAAAGCCTATTCCTAAGGCCTGCAATAACTGCCAATCGAGCGAGATAAGCTCACAAGGAGTGGGCACTGAGCAGCTTGAACAGGGGCTGGTGGAGTATTTCCCTGATTACGCCAGTGTACGTATCGACAGTGACACTACTCGGGGTAAAAATAAGCTTGATACCATGCTTAATAAAATCAATAACAACGAATATCAAATATTGATCGGTACGCAAATCCTGTCGAAAGGCCATCATTTTCCTAATGTTACCTTGGTGGTCATTATGGATGTCGACGGCGCTTTATTTAGTGCTGACTACCGTGCAGCCGAGCATTTGGCCCAGCTCATTACCCAATTAGCCGGTAGGGCAGGTCGCGCTGAAAAGCCCGGAGAAATGTGGTTACAAACCCACGATCCCGCCCACCCTTTGCTGCAAGACTTAATTAACAATGGTTATGGCCACTTTGCGCGTTATGCTTTATTAGAAAGACAACAAGCCAATTTGCCGCCCTATACGTATCAGGCCTTATTTAAAGCACAAGCCTTGAGTGCCCGCGATGCCCACGAGTTTTTACAACAAATTGCTGATCTATTTAATCATGAGGCAGGGCTTGCTTGTTTGGGGCCTATTCCGGCTTTAATGGAAAAACGCCAAGGACAGTATCGTATGCAGTTGTTATTACAAAGTCAGCATCGTAGCTCCTTACAGCAAGCGATAAACCGCCATATAAATCAAATAGAAAATCTAGGTTTAGGGCACAAAGTGCGCTGGGCTTTAGACATTGACCCACAAGATTTTAGTTAAGGCTTCAACAAGGAACCCACCCAGTGATCATACTTCGCGATTATCAAAAATCAGATGCCCCTATGCTTGTTGAATACCTCAATAACCCTAAAGTCACGCGATATTTAACCAGCAGTATTCCTCAGCCATTCACCGAAAAAGCCGCAGGCTGGTGGATTAAAGACGGCACATTGAATAAATACATTCGTGCCATTGAATACAATGGCGTGTTTGTTGGCACTATTGGCGCGGTACGTGAAGAATTTGAACGCAGCAAGTCGGCCGAAGTCGGGTATTGGTTGGCAACGCCTTATTGGGGTAAAGGCATAGCGACTCAGGCCTTAAGTACTTTTACCGACAATTTATTTGAGTCAACGGATTTAGTGCGTTTGTTTTCTCAAGTCTTCGAAGGTAATAAAGGCTCGTTAAAGGTACTCGAAAAAAATGGCTACGAACTCGAGGGCCGCCTTAAAAAAGCGGTGTATAAAGACGACAAAATCTTTGATGCCTTTTTATACGCTAAAGTCCGTAACTAAACTAGCTTGCAGTAAGCTAACCAAAAACCCTAAAACTTGCTAGAATACTGTTTTTTCATCCAGTTATTTTTTTATGATTGTTTATATTGCTGAGAAACCCAGTTTAGGTCGTGCCATAGCCACTGGATTTGAGGGGCGCCAACAAAAGCGCGACGGCTATATCGAACTCGATAATGGCGATTGCGTGACGTGGTGTATCGGTCATCTGTTAGAGCAAGCTGAGCCAGATAAATATGATGCCGCTTACAGCAAGTGGTCGCTGCAACACCTGCCGATTGTGCCTGACAAGTGGCAACTGGTACCTAAAAAGAATACGCAAAAACAACTTACTGTAGTCAAGCGCCTATTAAAAAGCGCTACTCATATCGTCAATGCAGGCGATCCTGACCGGGAAGGGCAGTTGTTGGTAGATGAAGTGATCACCTTCTGCGGAGTAAAAGCGGCGATTATTGAAAACGCTGGTCGTTTGCTGATTAATGATTTAAACACCTCTGCGGTGAAAAAAGCTTTACAAAACATGCGCGCCAATCGAGAGTTTTTAGGCTTGTCTATATCAGCCTTAGCCCGCTCTCGTGCTGATTGGTTGTATGGGCTAAACCTAACTCGCGCCTATACCTTGTTAGGACAACGGGGTGGATATCAAGGCGTATTGTCGGTGGGGCGAGTGCAAACCCCAGTGTTGGGTTTAGTGGTTAGGCGCGATCAAGAGATTAGTCATTTTGTATCTAAACCTTTTTTTGAAGTCATCGCTACCTTAGAAACCGCCAATAAAACTAGTTTTACGGCTAAATGGCAACCCAGCAAAGCCTGCGAACCTTATCAAGACGAAGAAGGCCGCGTGCTGTCACGCAAACTAGCACAAACCGTGGTTAGCAAAACTCAAGGCCAAAAAGCCACTGTCACCGACTATAAAGTAAGTAACAAACAAAGCCCTCCGCCTTTGCCTTATAGCCTGTCAGTGCTGCAAATAGATGCCTCCAAACGTTTTAACTTATCGCCCAAGATGGTCTTGGATATTTGTCAGTCATTGTATGAAAAACACCAACTGATTACGTATCCACGTTCTGATTCGCGCTACTTGCCTAAAGAACAGTTTGCCCAAGCCGCCAAAGTACTTAGTGCTATTAAGTCAAATGTACCGAGTTTTATTAGTGACGTTGACAACGCCAACCCAAAATTAAAATCCAAAGCTTGGGATGACAGCAAGGTGGATGCCCACCACGCGATTATTCCCACTAATCGCACTAAAGCCTTAGCGAGGTTATCGGCAGATGAAGCCAAGATTTATCAGCTTATTGCCACCCAGTATGTGATGCAGTTTTATGGCCCACATCTTTATCAAGAGCAAGGCGCTAAGGTTGATATTGCCGGTGGTGAATTTATTGCTAAGGGCAAAACCACAAAAGAACTAGGCTGGTTAGCGCTGACTAAAAACGATAACAACAAAGCCGAAGTGGTATTGCCAAGCTTAACAAAAGGTCAGCCGCTACAATGCACAGACTCGCAACTGGTCGAAAAACAAACTTCACCGCCTAAACATTTCACTGAAGCGACCTTACTGGCAGCCATGACCGGCATCGCCCGCTATGTGCACAACAGCGAGATCAAAAAAATCCTCAAAGATACCGACGGTCTGGGCACAGAAGCCACCCGTGCCTCGATTATCGACTTATTATTTAAACGCCAGTTTATGCAAAAAGTCGGCAAAGAAATCCACGCCACGGATACCGGTAAAGCCTTAATAAACGCCTTACCCAGTGAAACCACTCATCCCGACATGACAGCCATCTGGGAGGCCAACTTAGATAAAATTGCTCACAAGCAAATGCGCTATGAAGCCTTTATGTTGCCACTAACAGAGTCTATTACCCAGTTGATAAATAACAGCCAACAGTTGGATACTAGCCAGTTTGCCGGCTTGAAGAGTAGCCAACCTGCGGGTAAGAAAGGGTGGGGGAAACGCAGAGGGGGTTTTAAGAAAAAAGTATGAATTGCGAATATTGTCATTGATGTCTTCAACTAAAACGGGACACATTCAAAATTTGCCCAGCTAACAGTTGTGTAGGAGTCCACTGTAACCAGTCTTATTCAGTGCGGAACAAATCAACAAGCGATTTCAATCCTCCCGCTAATACTAATTCAATCTCAATAACGTGGCTGTCCAATTAAGCTAGTTGTTGGGTTTTTGGCAAGAACGATTTTATTTTGTTGCGGCCTTAGTTATTTTGTCAGTTGTATAGGCTTGGCTTAGTCTCTATCCTAGCTAGAAATAAGTTGGCCTTACGAACATTGTAGAATTGAGGCAATTTAAGTATTAAATTCTTCAACTAACAAAAATTATCTCCTTAGTTTTAACTCACTTAATCTTTTTTTATAATTAAGAATGGGATGCTAAAAATTTTGGTCCTGCAGCCGCTCATCATCAAACAATTCAGTTTCATAGGTAATACGTTTTGAAGCACTACATTATTAGGATAAGCCAATCCATTAAGCGCCAGAATTCTGTGGTAAAAAACAAGGCGCTTATTCCGCTCAAACTTGGTTTATTAACGGTTAAAAGAGGGCTAGCCCAAGAAACTCGCGAGACGAAAGTCATGTTGAGGACTTACCAGCGATTCACCAAGGGCCAAGCGAGTAAGCAGGAAATGGAAGAAGCTAATAAACAATTTGTTGATGTCATTCGAGGGCTTGGGTTGGGTGTTCTTGTGGTCTTACCCTTTTCACCAATCACCTTGCCGTTT
Organism: Paraglaciecola sp. 25GB23A; assembly: GCF_040012495.1. Taxonomy (NCBI): domain Bacteria; kingdom Pseudomonadati; phylum Pseudomonadota; class Gammaproteobacteria; order Alteromonadales; family Alteromonadaceae; genus Paraglaciecola; species Paraglaciecola sp. 25GB23A. The sequence continues at coordinate 3,095 of NZ_JBDYKM010000023.1, read as the reverse complement.
ATTGTTAAGTTGGGGGAAAGAATAGGAGTCAATGTATTGCCCAGCGCATTTAAGCTCGATTTCAAGGATGATGAAATCATCGAAATTCAACAAGAAATTGAAGTATTAGTTGAGTCTGAGAGTGGCTCCCTACCTACTGATGATAAACTATAAGCTTTTTATTCAACTACCAATGAGCTTATATTATTACAGGTGAGCGCTAACAGCAGTAATAGCAAAGCAGCTCTTCAAAAACAAAAGCCCTTCGCAGTCGCAGGGCTTTGCCAAATCCGAGTTGATTTTGTTACGCCCCTAATTATTTTAAGAATAATGCTTTCGGGGGTGTTACCTACAAATTTGCCTCACGTGTTAAGTAGCTAATCCGGCACGGATACTATTAGTTGCCAATAGTCAGTTCCTCCGAGGTAAGCAGCCTCAACCATAATGCTTTCGCGAGTGTATTCTATTGTTGTCTTTTGATGTTGATTGAAAAATGGCCAATTATCTGCAATTTGGTATGAATTAATTGTTTGTCCTGAAAAGTTATGTAAATATCGTGAAAACGAGGAAAAACATACCAAGAATGGAAACTAAAAATATGAAAAAAATCTTAGGTGCAGCAGCACTTTTATTAATCGCCGCATCTTCAGTGCAAGCTGCTGACGCTAAATTAAATCCGTGGCAACAATGTGGTATCGGGGCGATGATTTTCCCTGAAACGCCGATTGGCGCAGCTATCTCAAATATTATTTGGGATTTGGGTACTACTGCTGTGACTTCTGCCAGTGTTTCAGAAGACACCTGTAAAGGACAGCGCACTGCAACGGCTCTTTTCATCAATGAAACCTACAAACAGCTTGAAGATGAAATCGTTCAAGGTGAAGGCGCTCATTTGACTGCAATGATGTCTATGATGAGCTGTGATACTTCTGCTAAACACACTATTCGTACTGAAGTCGCTGACAAAGTACTTGGTAGTGATGCGGTAAATACCGTTAAAGCAGAGCAATTATTTAATATCGCTGAAGCTGCTTGTTCAGCTAGTTAATTCCTTTTTCCTCGTTTTTACGGGCATGTTTCATGCCCGGTTTCTAATTGCCTATGAATGTTAAATTATTTTTTGTCAGCGTTTTATCCTTGGCTTGTTGCAGCTTGTCTTACGCTCAAGAGCCGTGGCAATCTCGTACCTGGCAAAAACTCCTGCATTACGCTGCTGATAGTGAAATAAGTGAGATAGAAAACGCCGATTTTTTTATTTCTCCTGTAGGAAAATCTAACGCTGAGTCTGAGTTTTTAGCCACAGTAGCCTTGTTAACCAGTGACGAAAACCATGACAAAGAACGAGCTTGTCGCTACCCCGCAAGAGCGATATATCTACTTTCCTTGGGTTATAAAGTCGTCGATATCGCTAGTTTGTGTGATGATTTTAACCAGTGGCAAGGTGAGTTAAGTAAACAACAGGTCAGTATTGTTTATGCAGACGGGTACTTGGGTAACCCTGCGTCTTTTTATGGTCATTTGTTATTTAAATTAAAAAGCGAGAGCCATTCCACCGATCTGTTGAGTAATAGTTTAAATTTTGGTGCAAAGGTACCTGATAATGAAAACCCTGTTACCTACATACTCAAAGGTTTAGTTGGTGGTTATAAGGCCAAATACAGTAGCAATCATTACTACCGTTACAATATTAATTACGCCGAAGTGGAAATGCGTGATTTATGGCAATACACCTTAAATCTAAACGAACAAGAAAAAGCCCTGCTGGTGGCGCACGCTTGGGAGTTATTGTTTAGCCAATACACCTATTATTTTACGCATCGTAATTGTGCGTATCATATTGCAAAGTTGCTTGAACTGATTCTAGACGAAGACTTGATGTCTAATTCGCGGCCATTTATTCTGCCGATTAGTGTGTTTTCAGCGCTAGCTGAGGCGACAACCAGTTCTGGTCATCCGGCTGTGCTATCGATTGAGCATACTTTATCTAGACAGGCACGCTTCAGACAATATTTTGCCCATCTCGATTCGCCACTGCAGGTAGCGGTATCTGATATTGCTGAAGGACAAAATATTGCAGCTAATATTCAAAACATGCAAAAAATCTTTAGTGTTGAACATCAACTCATGATGTTTGATGTGCTATTAGATTACGTTAATTTCAACCTTGAATTAGACAAAAAAAACCAACATTTTGTCCAACTAAAAAAGCACTTACAACGCGCTCGGATTGCACTACCTGCTAAAAAAGTGCAGTGGCCTACCCAGTCTGATATTTTGCCACATACGGGGCAAAAAACGACAACAGTGCGCTTTACCGGTGGCCATAACAAAGAGCTTGGCAACTATGTTGATGTGATGTTACGGCCCGCTTATTATGATTTACTATCGTTACCTGGCGGCGTCCTACCAAATTCAGCTCTATCGATGGCGGCTGTTACGTTGCGACTCGAAAATGATCAGCTCAGGCTCAGCAAACTAGATTTGCTAAATATTGAAACGATCGACACTCAGGCCAGTGGTTTGCCTGGCGACACCGGTATTGCATGGAAGTTACGCCTGGGAAATGAAAGAAATTATCTAGGACCAGCCGAGGTGAGCAATGAGTTTTTCATTGAGAGCGGCATGGGTAAAGGTGCAAGCTTTGACAATGTCACTGTATATGGTTTAGCTGAGGCGAGGTTGCAAACGCCAGATTCCCTTAATACCCGCTTGATAGTCTCGCCAACTTTTGGCGTACTATGGTCAAATAATGCTGTTAAGGGACTTTGCCAAACGAGTTACCCTGTCCGACTTGATGGTCAAGCCTACCAAAAACGCCTTGAGAGTCGTTGTGAATTGCGCGCATTTGCCAATAGTAGTGCTGATTTACGCCTAGGTTTTAGTCGTTACGTTAGCAGCGAGTTTTACGTGAGTGGCGCGTGGTATTTTTAATTAATAACAACGTTACAAATTAATGAGACCAATAATTATTAGGACAGCCATGGTAAATGGTTTTTAGTAATTAACAGGACAGCCATGGTAATTGGTTTTTGTAATTAACAGGACAGCCATGGTAATTGGTTTTTGTAATTAACAGGACAGCCATAGTAAATGATTTTTAGTAATTAGCAGGACAG
>NZ_JBDYKM010000022.1:0-62562 GCF_040012495.1 Paraglaciecola sp. 25GB23A | reverse complement strand
CTTAACCACAGAGTTTGAAAAGCACTTCAGCAGGGCAGTGGGTAGCGAGCAGATGCTGCAACAATACAAAAATAATATCCACCATCAACGCATACGAGGCATGAGTCAGGCTAAAGCCTTATTAAAACGCGCCTAAGCTGAATAACATCCTACAAAAAGCATAGCAACACCAAGTTGTTCAACAAGGCTGTCCGACATTTACCCAAAAGCCCGAAATCTAGCCTTACCTGCGATTTCTTAAACCAAATCAGCCTTTTCTAATACGCAAACTGGGCATTCCGGCCAATTCTTTTTAATTTTGTGAGATCTTGGAGAAAATATGCGCTCTGCCTTTTTATTATGGCTGTCTAAGTTTCTTCGTATTTTCCGTTTTGTAGGCTAGTGGCGGTGCGGTGAGATAAATTGCCTCTTTCCGACCTGTCGATTACTCTTTCTTGTAAGCTTTAACGTTCAAACGTGAGGAGTGTAGAAACGAAGTTGTTTTGAGATATAGGATGCTCTGGCTTAGTAAGGCGGCTTAGATAATAGCCTGTTTCTGCGTTAATAATATAAATTATTACAGAGGTTTAGGTCGCTTTTTGAGTTAAACTTGTGTTAATCATTATTGCCCTAAAATAACTTTATTGCGCCCAGAGTTTTTGGCTTGGTAGAGGGCAACGTCAGCGCGTTTGTATATTGATTCAAATTTAACTAGGGCTGCAGGGATCGCGATACCTATTGATACGGTAATTGTGATGTCGTGTCCTTCAACTGCAATTTTGTGTTGCATTATTTTTGTCCGAATTCTTTCGGCTACCTCGACTGCCGTTTGGCTGTCGGTTTCTGACAAAAAGATACCAAATTCTTCACCACCCAGCCGACCAAATGTGTCGTAATCTCTAAGTAGGGTTTTGATTAGTTGAGACATAGAAATTAATACGGTGTCACCTGCTTGATGTCCATAGGTATCATTAACGTGTTTAAAATAATCAATATCAAGTACGAGAAAGGCCATGTTTGCCTTTATTCTGCTACAACGACTTATTTCTGCATTGACCGATTCGATAAAGCTGCGACGATTTGCTATTTGCGTAAGTTCGTCGGTTAAGGCTAACGTCCGCAGTTTGCTTGATTTAGCAGATAATTTAAATTCAATGTTTTTTTGCGCAGTGATGTCTCTGGCTTGGAACAACATTTCGCCACTGGCTAATATTTGCTCTGATACTAAAAACCAACGACCATCAAGCAAGTCAATTTCAAACACTCTAAATTCTTGGCTTCGTCTTTTAGTCATGGCCATCGCTAGCCATTCTTCTATATCGTCAGAATCAATTTTAATACCTTTTTGGGTTGAAAAGGCATGTCTAATAATATCACTGAAATGAAGATGGATGAATTTATTAGGTGAACTGCCAAATAATGTCGCAAAGGCTTGGTTACAACCAAGCAAATTGTCATCACGGTTGAAAATGCCATAACCTTCAGTACTCGTGGCCAAAAACTTGCCAATATGTTTGACTAATTCAGTTAAGCTACGATTCATTGATTACCCTTTATCTGGCTAGCTTATTTATTGTCTTTTGCTAAACGCTCAAAAGTGAAGCTGACTAAGTATAACGAGTATTCACAGAACTAAGATACATTTGTAAAAAGTTTGTTCAACTACTGATAAGGTTCAGCAATAAACAGCTCGACCTTGGTTTTTTTTTGCTTTCATGGGAATATTTTTAATATGTGCAACAAGTATCAAGGAGCATCGTAATAAAAACTAAGCGATATGTAGATATTAATTGTGATCTAGGCGAAGGCCAAAGTTTAGCTTCGTGCGCGCAAGATGCCTTGATAATGCCTTATATTTCTCGTTGTAATATTGCCTGTGGAGGACATGCAGGTAATCGCTTGACGATGCAGTCTACCTTGCGCAATGCTCGGTCTCATGGCCTTATTTGTGGCGCGCATCCAGGCTACGCAGATAAAGCAAATTTTGGACGCACTTCATTATCGATTTCTATATCAGAGCTAATCGAAAGCCTAGTGGTACAAATATCTGAACTACAGCAGCAGGCCAATGACCTTGCCGTTAATTTAAGCCATATTAAATTGCACGGTGCGCTCTACAATGATGCTGAAAAATCGCCGGAACTGGCCTCTAAAATCTGCCAGATGTTAGCGTCGATTTTTCCACACTTGATGGTTTTAGGCCTGCCGCAAGGAGCTATGCAAAGTGCCGCTCAACATCATGGCTTGGTGTTTTTACGGGAAGGTTTTATGGACCGAGCTTATTTGGCTAACGGACAGTTAGCCGCGCGTTCTAAAGTTGGATCCGTATATGAAAATATTGAACAATGTATTGCTCAGGTTATGTCACTGTTAAACGGTGACGCATTTATCACCTTCGACAATCAACCATTAGAATTGCAAGTTGATAGTATTTGTTTGCATGGTGACAGCAACATTGCAGTTGATCTTGCACGCCGCTTAAAGACGCATTTGAATGAGCAAAATTGGATGATAGCCTGCAGTGAGTAAATTAAGTTATCAAATAGTGGCTAACGGCGATGCAGCTGTCAGTATCTTGTTAACTGCACCAGTAAATGAAGAATTATCGCGGCAAATCCAGTGGTTAGCCAGATTTCTTAGCACGGAACTGGCCGAGGTTATCACCGATATAATTCCGGCCTATCAAAGTTTAACCCTGTGTTATGTGCCCACTAAGGGCAATCATCAACAAATGCTAGATGTGCTTGCTACGGTATTCAAAAATGACATACCGCAAGATGAATATGAATCACAGTTAATTACTATCCCTGTATGCTATGACAAGATCTATGCTCCTGATATGGACGCTCTGGCAACAGCTAAAGGTTTGAGTAGGCAAGAGGTAATCGAACTGCATAGCAACACCGATTATCTGCTGCATATGTTAGGTTTTTCTCCTGGTTTTTTATATTTAGGTGGTCTAAACCCACTGTTGGTCTATCCGCGTAAGGCGATCCCCAGTGCAAGAGTACCGGCCGGTAGCGTCGGTATTGGTGGTGATCAAACGGGCATATACCCCCAAGAAACACCCGGTGGCTGGCATATTATTGGTCGAACGCCCATTAGTTTGTTTAATCCAAATTTGGCCTCCCCCTGTATTGCGCAGCCTTTAGATAAAGTGCGCTTTAAACCCATCAATAGCAGTGAATTTTTAGCCTTAAGTGAGGCGTATGCATGAGCATTGAGGTGATTAAACCGGGTTTACAATCTTCAATTCAAGACAGAGGACGCACTGGTTACATGCACTTGGGCGTCGCCAAAGGTGGTGCCATGGATCCTTTATCAATGACACTGGCTAACTGGTTGGTGGGCAATGCACCAACTAATCCTGTGCTTGAAATATGTTTATTGGGCCCTACTTTGCGATTTGAACAAGCGGTATCAGTGGCAGTGAGCGGTGCTAAATTTGAGCTTGAAGTGTACAACAAAGAAGGCGTCCGCTCAGCAGTAAACGTCAACCAAACGATTCAACTGAACTCAGGGGATACCTTGGCTTTTGGTAAGCGTTTACAAGGTGCTAGAGCCTATATGGCCGTAGCTGCGACCTTTAATTACAGTGCCGTGCTAGGCAGTTGTGCCACGCATATCTCTGCTAAATTCGCAGGCCTTGAGGGCAGGGCATTGCAAGCAGGTGATCAGCTATCTGTCAGTCAGTGTGAAGTAAGAGAAACTCGCAATTTACCCTCTCACATGACCCAGCAATACAGTGGTAATTATATTTTGCGCTGTGTCCCGAGTGTCGAAACCACTGACTTTAGCTCAGAACAACTGTCTGACTTTTATGCAACAAGCTATTTATTGCGCAGTGACTCAAATCGGATGGGCTTACGTTTTGACGCTGAGCCTTTAGATATGAAGCATATGGACGAGATGGTATCTAGTGGCTTAAGCCAAGGAAGTGTGCAGTTACCATCATCCGGCTTACCCATTATTTCAAGTGTTGATGGCCAAACTATTGGGGGCTATCCGCGCATCGCCAATGTGATCAGTGCTGACTTATTTGCATTAGGCCAACTGGTCGCTGGAGATAAAGTGAATTTCTGCTTAGTGAGCCTAGAGCAAGCCCACGACATTTATGCCAGTCAACAAAGGCAATTAGCGCCGTATTTAGACGCTTAATTAATGGGATTGGTATAAGCCTAATTGAGTTTAACTAAATAGTGATACTTGTCGCTACGACAACGGCTAATACGAAATTCCATGGCTTTACCATTCAGTGAATGGGCCGTGCGTTGCACACTAAGAACAGGCTCACCTCTTTTAATACCAAGTAACTCTACATCACTTTGATTGGCGATGTCCGCTTTAATCGCATCTTCTGTGCTGTGTACCGTTAAGTTAAAGTGAGTTTGATAAAAGTGGTACAGGGTATGCGGGATATCCGTCATGTCCAACAACTCTTTAAAGTAAACATGGGGCAAATAAATGGTTTCTGCAATACAGTATTCGCCATTAAGAATGCGCCTGCGGCGCATGACGATCACTTTATCTTTTTTATTTAATTCTAAGGCCACGCTCACTAAGGCCTCGGCGGTTTGAGTTTCGATTGACAAAAGTTCCGCCTTGGGCAGCTCTGGATTTTTACCGTCTGCAATGATGGGGAAAAAGCGAAACAAACCATTTTGTGCGGTATGCTCAGAAACAAAGGTACCGACACCTTGTTTGCGCATTAATACTTTGGTGTCGGTTAAACTATTTAGGGCCTTACGCATAGTGCCTTGGCTGACGTTTAATTCTGCCGCTAACTGAAATTCGTTTGGCAACATGTCACCCGGTTTCCAGCGTTGTTCAACAATTAATTGTTTAACGTGTTCCTCAACCTGCTTGTAAAGTGGTTTAAAAACTGGTCCTGTGCTACTAAGTTTATTATCAAAACGAATTTCTTTCATATTTTAAACTGCTAGGTTAACCACGTTTGAAATCAAGACCTTCAGGATAGTTATTCATTAGGTCTTATACAATATTTGTTTTAGCTTCAATGTATAACAAAGTCATTTCACTTTGTCATCTGAAGTTCGTTGACAATTTTTTAACACTGCTATAACTTATGTCTTATATAAGATTGGCTATATGGCTTCGCCCTAGCTGTAAAAATATTTTACTAAATCAGGCACAAGCGATTTAAAAGAAAGGTAATAGAGATGCTCGACTACAGTGCCCCAAATTGGAACTACGTAAAACAACTTGAAGTAAGCGGCAAGGCTTTAGTCAGTCATAGTGAACATTGCGTTACTCTTTCTACCTCTGAAGGATTATTAAGCCTTGAGTTTTATGCCATTGGTATGCGCTTACGCATCGGTGCACCCAGCGATAATCACTACGCTATGTTGCAAACCTTACCTGACACTCTGCCTTGCAAACTCATTGAACAAGATGAGCATATTGAGATTAAAAGTGGTCAGTGGCAATTTCGTTGTCAAAAACAGCCTTTTGCTTTTACCTTGCATCACGGTGATAAGTTAATTCAGCGCACGCCCAATGATGGCCACTTTGTTCGTCAGTACCGTTTACCACCCATGGCAAAAACGGCAAAGGGCTGGTTGTTTAGTTTTGATTTGGCGCCAGAAGAGCCTGTCTATGGCCTCGGAGAAAAATGGGGTAGTTTGAATAAACGTGGGCAACTGCTGCGCTCTTTTAACCATGATGCCCTTGGGGTAAATGCAGAGATTTCATATAAAAACACGCCATTTTGCTGGAGTCCACAAGGCTGGGGAGCCTTTGTCCATACGCCATCACCCGTCACCCATGCTGTTGGTTATGCGCCTTGGTCGAATCGTGGTTACAGCATATTGGTCGAAGACAGTGAATTAGACTTATTTATTTTGCAAGGCGACCAGCCACAAAGCATTATTGAACATTACACTCAGCTTACTGGTAAGGCACCAGTGCCACCATTTTGGAGCTTAGGAGTGATATTATCTAAAGCCTATTATCGTGATGTGCCCGAGTTACTCGCTACCGCTAAAGCAGTGCGTGAGCATCACATGCCTTGTGATGTGATTACCCTCGATGGCCGTGCTTGGCAAGATACGGATACCCGTTTTGCGTTTGAGTGGGATCCTAAACGTTATCCTGACCCCGCGGCGGTTATTGCCCAGTTAAAAGCCCAGAATTTTAAAATTTGTATCTGGGAATATCCTCTAGTGTCAGTGGCCAATCCTTTGTTTGCTGAAATGGCGAGCAAAGGCTGGTTATTAAAAGATAAACGCACGGGCGAGGCCTACCGCTATCAATGGGATATGAGCGCCTTTGCAGAGGTTCTCACACCTTTACCAGAATCCGGCATTGTTGATTTTACTCATCCAGAAGCCTTTGACTTTTGGTTAGAGTCACACAAACCCTTGTTTGATCTGGGTATTGATATGATCAAAGCCGACTTTGGTGAGCAGGTAGAAGATGACAATATGCTGGCTTCTAACGGTGATTCAGGACTGCGTCTGCACAATATCTACAGCTTATTGTATAACCGCTGTGTGTATCAAGCAGCGCAAAAATACTGCAAGTCGGGACCTTTTTTATTCAGTCGCTCAGCGTGGATAGGTTCGCAATTATATCCCAGCCAATGGGGCGGTGATCCACAGGCTGATTGGGGTGGATTAGTGGGCAGTATTCGCGGCGCTTTATCGTGGGGCATGTCTGGTGCACCGTATTTTGCTACTGATATCGGCGGTTTTTACAAAGATAAGCGTGATCCAGAACTCTTTGTACGTTGGTCACAAACGGCAGTATTTTCCGCTCACATGCGTTTACATGGCATTGGCCAACGAGAACCCTGGAGTTATGGTGCTCAAGCTGAAGAGGCGGTCAATATTGCCTTAAAGCTCCGATATAAACTGCTGCCTTATATTTACCAAACCATGCAACAAGCCAGTGAGACGGGTTTACCCCTTATGCGTGCCATGGCCTTAGCCTTTCCAAATGATCGTTTAAGTTGGGGCTTTGAATTACAGTTTATGTTTGGTGACAGTCTGCTGGTGGTACCTTGTGTCACACCAGGTGGCCAAGTAGAGTTTTATTTACCCGAGGGTGAATGGTTAAGTTTTAGTGATAAGCAGGTATTTGCTGGTGGTAAAATACATCACTTGACTTTGGACTGGAACGAGGTGGCCGTATTTGTTAAGCAAGGCCATGATCTACCCATAGGACCTGAAGTAGAGCATACCGAACAACTCGATAACCAACCGGTTATTAGCCATTATTGGAGCAGCCAAGCGTGAATCGAGTTTCTATTTTAACGGAGCCCTTTGCTTGTTAGCCTCGCTGCAAGGAGCTTTGGCTAAACTTAACTATGGTATAAGCCATGTGGGAAAAAGTATTGCCGGTGTGCTACTGGCCTTGATGCTGGCGATGATCATTGCTCAAGTTGTTTTTCGTTATGGTTTTAATAATTCATTAGGCTGGACCGAAGAGCTTGCTAAGTTTTTTATGGTCTGGATCGCTTGTTTAGTGGCACCTTGGGCTTATCGTGAAAATCTTAATGTATCCATCGAATTGTTTGCTGATGCCTTACCTAGCGCCTTACTCAAAATCAGTAATCTCATCATTTCACTATTAGTGCTGTTGATTAGTAGTATTTTTTTATTACAAAGCCTCGATTTTGTGCAAGGTGGTTGGCAAATTTATGCTTCTTCTTTGCCGATCAAACTCGCTTATTTTTACTTGTGTACGCCTTTTGTTTTTGGCTCAATCTGTTTGGTGGCAATAGAAAAATTGCTCGAGCAACTAATCAGCCTATTTCATTCATCCAACCAGCGCGAGATGTAATATGTCATTAAGTTATTTTTGGGTGTTCATCTTATTACTAACCGCCGGCACCCCTGTGGTGTTTGCTCTGCTAATTGGCCCTGGTGTGAGTTTGCTAATTGATGGTAATGAAGTGTTTTTCTCGGCCTTATTGACGCGTCTTTATTCAGGTATGAATTCGTTCCCACTGATGGCAGTACCGTTTTTTATCTTAGCCGGCGAATTAATGAATCAAGGCGGGATCACGCAGTCCATCGTTAGGTTCAGCCAAACTCTTATTGGCCACTACCGCGGTGGTTTGGCACAAGTAAATATATTGTCGTCGGTGTTGTTTGCTGGTTTGTCGGGGTCAGCAGTGGCAGATACCTCGGCACTGGGCAAAATGCTGATCCCAGCCATGGAACAAAATGGCTATAGTCGGCGATTTGCCGCAGCGATTACTGCCGCGTCTTCCGTTATCGGGCCAATCATTCCGCCTTCTGGCATTATGATTTTGTATGCTTTTATTATGAATGTGTCTGTGGCAGGTATGTTTTTAGCCGGTATTGTGCCGGGCATTATGATTTGTATTGGCTTGATGATGGTGACCAGTCGTATTGCTAAAAAACGTAACTATCCAGTGGCCAATGTAAAAGCCACTTGGTATGAGCGTGGCAGTGCCTTAAAAAGCTCGTTTTTACCCCTGTTAACCCCGGTTATTCTATTGGGTGGTATTGTACTTGGGGTATTTACCCCAACTGAAGCGGCCGCGGTTGCTGCAGGCTATGCCCTAGTTATCACCTTATTTTTTACTAAAACGCTGAACCCTAAAAGTTTGCCTAGTATCTTGGTTAACTCGGCGATTCAGTCCGGCACTATCTTATTATTGGTTGGTTCTGCAGTGACCTTTGCTTGGATTATTACGGTCTCCGGTATGGCTGATACTATGGCGCAAAACATCATTGGATTAACTGATAACGTGTTGTTATTACTGTTAATTATTAACTTGTTTTTGTTTGCCATTGGTATGTTTCTCGACGCTGGACCCGCCATTTTAATTTTAGGGCCGGTGTTAGCGCCTATCTTTATCGCCTTAGGCATAGATCCACTGCATTTCGCGGTGATTATGTGTGTCAACTTAACGGTGGGTTTAGCAACGCCACCTATGGGTTTAGTGTTGTTTGTGGCAGCCTCGGTGTCGGGCGAAAAAACCGAAAACATCGCCATTGAAATGCTGCCGTTTTTAGCGGTAGAAGCCTTGGTGATCTTCCTTATTACGTATTTTCCAGTACTGACAATGACCTTGCCACGCTGGTTTGGGTTTGCTTGATATGCCAATGAAACGCAAAGTACTCCTGTTTTTGTATGCCACTGTGGTCGTGGTATGTGCCATCGGTTTATTTAATAGCACCACAAACCGGGCAGAATTTACTATCAAAGCCTCTATTCAAGCCTCCACCCAAGATGAAGATTATATTGGCCTACTTGCACTAAAACACTATGTTGAACAGCAAAGTAATGGGCGAGTTGAAGTACAACTTTATCCCTCTGGGCAGTTTTGTGGCAGTGTGCCTGAATGTATTGGTAATTTGCAAAAAGGTGTACTGGAGTTATTCCCTAGTACAGCCGGTGGCACAGGTAATTTCTTCAGTCCAGCCCAGGTGATTGATTTGCCTTATGTCTTTAGTGATGATCAACAGGCAGAGTGCGTGTTAGCCGGTCCATTAATGGATGAAATGCGTCAACAAGTTTTACAACAAGGTTTGAATTTACGTTTGCTGGGTGTATCAAATACCGGTGGCTGGCGAAATTTTGCCACTACGAATAAAGCGATCCATACTCCCAAAGATTTAAAAGGGCTGAAGATAAGAACGACTCCAGCTGATATTCAGCAGGAGCTGGTGCGGCAGTTGGGTGCAAACCCAACACCGATTTCGTGGGCAGAGTTGTATACGGCATTGGCAACAGGCGTGGTTGAAGGCAGTAAAAACGGTATTCAAGACATTATTGGCGCTAAATTAGAAGAGCATCTTAAATACGTCATATTAGATGGTCACTCTTATATGGCTACATTATGGTGGTTTTCAGAACCAGTATGGCAAAGTTTACCAACCGATATTCAACAAATTGTGCTTGATGGTTTTCAGTTACAGGTAAATGCCGCCAACCAATACGTCAAAGATCAACAGGATAATTCTTATCGGCTTTTTGAAGCGGCCGGCGGTACTATTTATCGCCCCTCGGTGGCTGAAAAACAAGCTTTTATCGATGCCAGTAGCCATATGCGCCCTTGGTTTGCCGAGCGTTTTGGCAATAATTGGTTAGATTTATTGGATAAAGCAGTGGCTCAATGTCCCGCTAACTCCGCCTCCTAAACACATCGTCCTTCCACCACTAATACCAAGTAATAATTAACTTAACAAAATAATTGCAATTAGTTTACAAATTGGTTAGCTTATCTTTTGTCTTATATAAGACAAAAGATAAGAGATACAGTTTAAAAACTATCTCAGCCAAGGCCAGATGCATGAGACATTCACCTGATGGGCTGCTGCGGGATAACGGGACAACACGACACAACAAAAAAGACAATGTCTGGAGCACACTATGCGATTCACACTCAGTAGATTAAATAGCAGCATTACTGCTGCGTTAGCCATTTCAAGCTACGTGGCTTTAAGCGCCGCGGCAGTTGCCCAGGAAGCCCCTAAAGAAGATCAGGGCTTACTAGAAAAAATCACGGTGACAGCACAAAAGCGTGTTGAGAATCTAAACGAAGTACCCGTAGCCGTGTCAGTGTTACGTGAAGATCAAATTAATGCGGCTTTTGCCTCTAATATCGAAGGTTTGCAAGCCTTAGTACCTTCAGTCAGTTTTCGAAAAGGTAATACTAACCGTAACTCAGCCATTACTATTCGTGGTATTGGTACAATTTCCTTCAGTGTAGCCGCTGAACCCAGCGTTTCAACGGTTGTCGACGGCGTAGTTCTGGGTCGTTCTGGCCAAGCATTTGTTGATTTATATGACCTTGAAAGAATAGAAGTATTACGTGGTCCACAAGGCACCTTGTTTGGTAAAAATGCTTCAGCGGGTGTGGTTAATATCACCACCAAAAAACCAACAGTCGGTTTTGAAGGTAATGCCGAAATAAGTTTATATCAAGATAATGAATACCGCCTAAAAACCAGTGTTTCAGGCGAACTAAGCGATAATGCTCAGGGCAGTCTCACTGTCTTAAAATCGCAATTTGACGGCTATATTAAAAATGTTCACACCAATGAAATGACCAACGGTTATGACAAAGAAGGCATTCGTGCCATGTTGAACTATGAAGCCCCCGGCGATACGGAAATGTTGTTTATTTTCGAAAACATGAAATCCAATGATAATTGCTGTGCTGACTTAGAATTAACTCCAAGTGGCCGTCATCCTAATTCTGAAGCCTTACCAAATAGCAGTGGCTCGGCAGACTTTGATCTTGAACAACGTCAAATTGATCATGATTTTGAAACTCGCACTATTGACGAGACAACTGGCTTTTCACTACAAATAAGTAAACCAATCGGCACTCATGAGTTTACCTCAATTACGGCTTATCGTAGCTGGGATAACACTGAATTACGCGAAGGTGATTTTACCTCCATCGGTGGCACACAGCCTATCCCAACGGGCACTTTTTTGTTGCACGATACCGGTATTCAAAATTGGAAACAAACCTCACAAGAGTTCCGTTTCGCATCGCCAACAGGTAACGATCTAGAATATCAAGTGGGCTTTTTCTGGTGGCAACAACAGTCTGAGCGTAACTTTACCCGTGACGCTAGTTGTTCTGGTAATTTAACCAGTACTATACAAAATTACATGGTTGACAAACTTGGCCAAGCATCGGCCACAGCAGACCAGGCTAATCAATTCATTGCTGACAATTTGTTGTCCTGTAACCGCAACGACATTGTTAGCGCGACCGCTTATATGAATACTGAGTTTAATAACTGGGCCGTGTTTGCTGACGGCAAGTATCATGTCAATGATGACCTGCGCTTACTCTTTGGCATGCGTTACACCGATGATGAAGTGAGCTTCGATCACAATCGTTATAATAATGACGAATACGGTCGCGGTGGGATTGGTGTACGTGATTTTGCGACTAATTTTGACGGTAAAACCGATGAAACTAATGTATCCATTAAGCTAGGTGCGCAGTTTGATTTAAGTAAAGACAGCATGGTGTACGCCACTTACTCGCAAGGTTATAAAGGACCAGCGTTTAACGTGTTTTACAATATGAATAACAACGATACCTTACCGATTGGCAAAGAATCTTCTGATGCTTACGAGCTAGGGTATAAATATGCCAGTCGTGACATCATCGTCACAACCGCTATTTTCCGTACTGAAATTGACGGTTTTCAAGCCAATAACTCAGAATTGTTGGATGGCGTAACTATTACTCGACTAACGAATGCGGGTTCAGTGATTACCCAAGGTATTGAAGCCGATGTATTATGGCAAGTGTCTGAGAGTTTTACCTTGTCAGGTGGTTTTGCCAGCGTAAAAGCTGAGGTAGATGAGTTTTTATGTCCAGTAGGCTCAGCCACCTGTGATGGTCGTTCTGGTGCAGACTTACCGTTCTCTCCTGATTTGAAATATTCAGTAGTAGGTGAGTACATCTGGGAATTGGCTGACATGAACGTCATTCTTAATAGCTCCTACGTATACACCGATGAAATCTTTGCTGGTGCACCCGGTGCAACTGCAGCGAGCAACCCAGAGGCCTTATTGCCAGACTATGGCATATTGAACGCCAGTTTAGCGTTCTCCTTTGACGATGATGCGTATCGTATGACCCTGATTGCTAAAAACTTGACGGACGAAAGCTTTATCACAACGTATTCAGGTGACGGCTTCCGTTATCAAATCCCCCGTGATGCCGATCGTTATTTCGGTGTGCAGTTCAAAGCCCGTTTCTAAACAATTTTTTGTGTGTAACCTGTTAGGCGCCGTAAGGCGCCTTTTTTTATTGGCGAATACCTATTTTTTGTCGCACTGTAAGTAACCTGTATTGTCCCCCAACGAAGCGGTGAGTCGGGAAAAATTCCCCTTGTTGATAAAAAAGCCATTGAAGTCAAATTTACCCATTGTGTTTGCTAGGCATGATAGGGCCTTCCGTAGGAGCTGCTTTAGCTGCGAACAAAAAGCAAATAAATACCAGCAAAAACAACTTCACCCCAAAGGCCAACTAGTAAGAGACAAACTAGGTCAGATTGCAGTCATAGGCTCTAGAATCAAGCAAACGTTGAGATACGGGTATTGCAGTCAAATTTACCCTTTGTGGTTGCTAGGCATTATAGGGCCTTCCGTAGGAGCTGCTTTAGCTGCGAACAAAAAGCAAATAAATACCAGCAAAAACAACTTCACCACAAAGGCCAACTAGCAAAAAAAAAACTAGGTCAGATTGCAGTTATAGGCTCTAGAATCAAGCAAACGTTGAGATACGGGTATTGCAGTCAAATTTACCCTTTGTGGTTGCTAGGCAAATAATAGGGCCTCTCGTAGGAGCTGCTTTAGCTGCGAACAAAAACTGAATAGATACCAACAAAGGCAACTATTTATAAAAATGAGCTGATAAATCCAATAGTTGTTTTGCAGGTATAGGTTTACTTAGATAATACCCTTGCACAAAGTTACAGTCTAATTCTGCAAGGAGAGTAAGTTGCTCTTTGGTCTCAACCCCTTCAGCAACCACCGATAAGCCTAAACTATGTGACATGGCAATGGTGGCTTTAACTAAGTTGCAATCTGCTTTGTTGGACGTAATACCATGAATAAAACTTCGATCTATTTTCAAAATATCAAATGGATATTGTCTTAAATAACTCAGCGATGAATAACCAGTACCAAAATCATCCATTGCTAACTTTATGCCCAGTTCATTAATTTCAGCTAGGGCTTCATGTACATAAGACTGTCCACTCATTAATAAACCCTCAGTTATCTCGAGGTGAAAATTTTCAGGGGAAACACCGGTATCATTAAGAGTATCTTTGATAAAACTAAGTAGTTCCGCATCCCTAAATTGACGGGGGGATAAATTGACTGAAATTATGTAAGGTTGTTGCCCGATTGTTTGCCATTCCTTCAATAAGCTTAGTGCTTGTTCAATCACAAATTTACCAATGGGTACAATGAGTCCAGTATGCTCAGCAATCGGAATAAACTCATCTGGCGTGACATTGCCTAGGGAAGCATTATGCCAACGTAATAAGGCTTCTGCGCCAATTACTTTGCCGTTTTTAACATCAAATTGAGGCTGATAATATATTTCAAATTCGTTTCGGGCCAAAGCACCGTGCATTTGTTCTTCAATGTCTAAACGGCGTTGCATAATGATATTCATTTCCTGAGTAAAAAATGAATAGGTATTACGGCCTAAGGATTTTGCTTGATACATCGCCGTATCCGCATTTCGTAATAAATCAGAAGCACTAGTGCCATCCTCGGGGAAGATAGCCACGCCAATACTGATGGTAAGTATTAATTCTCGTCCATCAATTTTAAAAGGCTCTCTAAACGTTTTAAGTAAACTTTCAGCAACGGCTAAGGCATTTTGATCAGCGCTTAGGCCACTCAACAAAACAATAAACTCATCCCCACCCAATCGGCCAACTGTATCTTCTTGACGTAATACTTGCTGTAATCTACTGGCGGCCTCTATTAAAAGGTTATCGCCTATTTCATGGCCTAATGAGTCATTAACTTTTTTGAAATCGTCTATATCAAGAAAAAATACAGCGCTTTTCTCATTGTTTCTTTTAGCTTCAATCAACATTTGCGATAAACGGTCGAGTGCTAGAAAACGATTAGGTAAGGAGGTTAAGCTATCAAAATAAGCTTGATGGCGAATCATTTCAGCTGATTTGTATTGCTCGGAAATATCACGAATGATGGTGACTATTTGATTATATTTAGTTAGATGGCTTATGCGTGCCTCAAAATATTTCAAGCCTTGGGGCATATTCAGGTGATATTCAAAACTTAGCATCTCTGTTTGTTGCACTATTTTAGCCAGCAGGACTTTAAATTTACTTGCCACTTCCTCTGGCAGTATATCAACTACATTTTTACCAATGAATTGCTCTGGTGTAACATAAAGGCTCTGTTCATTACCCGCATGATAATCGATGATTGTTCCATCAACTTCCATCAAGAAAAATAAATCGGGTATCGCCTTGAATATAGTTTCAAGCATGTGCTGTTTAAATATAGCTTGAGCTTGAGCTTTTCTTACATCAGTTAAATCAACATCGATACAGTACATTTGTTTGGTATTAAATTGATTGGTGAACATGACATGGCTTGAAAATACACTTACATCATTGCCCTGTTTATCGCATAAGGTGATTTCTGATGCTGGGATTTCTATGTCGTGCTTTATCCAGTCAGAATGGGCCGCAACAACTAACTCACGGATAGGCTTAGGTATGATAAGGTCTTCGAGCTTTTGGCCTGTTGCCTCTTCTTTACTATAGCCATAAAGTAACTCGCTACCTTCATTCCAATAGATAACGCGCCGCTGTTCATCATAACCCTGCACGGAAATGGCATTCACCTCATCAAACAATTGATGCAGTGGATCATTGATAACATATTGGTGGATTAACATATTATCAACTTTGCTTGATTTCATATTACGCGAGTTCCAAAATTCAATGACCTTAGCTTAATAATAGGCCTAAATAAATAAATTAACACCTTTAAACTGAATTGAAATTAAGTGATTAATATCAATTTGTTAAGCTAAATTAACTAAGAGCTTGTAGGTAAATATATTTCGATATCGTTTGATACATTGCTGAATAGTCATGAATCTTTATCAGTTGTAGTCTTCGGCTAATTTTAAACCCTTTTCACAGTCATTAATACTAGCATTCCAAATCCCTTATAAAAAGGGGACATCTCTAGCCCAAGGACTTCCAAGGATAGTCACCTATCCAATCAAATAATTGCCGCAGATTTATTAATCAGTGCCCTAAAGTAGGGTGTTCATAAAATAAAAAGCCATACTAAATAAGTATGGCTTTTGGTGAAATAATCGATGGGCTTTGGGCGGGTTAAGCGCGGCGGCGGGCCAATAATAAAGAGGGTACAGTTAGCAATAACAGTAATAATGCTCCTGGTGCCGACACCAATACTTGCTGACTAATTTGGCCTCGAATTTCGCCACCGGGAAAAGCAGCTGTATGGATGTTGATGTACCACAGTCCGGCCAGTAAATCTGAGGCTTGTCCCGCCGTTAATGTCGCGTTGCCTATGGCTGGGTTTATCCCAAAATTAATCGGTACTTGTACTCCGGCATTCTGCGCAGATGTTGCCGGGCCATGAAAGTGTGCAGCAGTCACAATATTCAAACCACTCCAACTAACCGTCCAAGAAAAGTCATTAGTCACGTCGTCAAGCCACATGGTAGCTGAGCCCGTTGCTGCACTGCCGGTACCTATTCCCGCATTTGCTTGGGCGCCGTCTATATAGGCAGAAAAAGGAATTAAGCTTGCTTTAGCTGGAGCTATAGTCATAACAGCCATTAGAACTATTAACTGTAAAAAGCTGGGTATTTTAGCGTATCTGAACATCGTGTTTAGCCTCTGGTAAACTCATTTTAGACATCACCTGTACTGCTTTTAGGTCTTCAAGTGGTTATCGCTTGAGTCAAGTTAAGTTAAAAAAAGTGCCCAAATTGGGCATGCTGTGTAACGGATGATTTTACGCATATTCTACGCCATTAATATAATGTTGATTGATTTCAATAGCATGTAGAACGGGCTTAAAAATAAACTCAACCCTATGTAAAAAATGTCGACAGTCAATAGCTGTCAAAAGCTTTACTTTTAGGTATATACTTCTGCATTGTTTCAAGGGCAATGAACTATTAAAAGCAGATATGGATAAGGTATTACTTCGCAATAACGTCAAAATGTCGGGTAGAAAAGATGCGACAACTTTGATGCTTGCTCATGGCTTCGGCTGTGATCAGAATATGTGGCGTTTTATGCTGCCAGAATTGGAAAAACACTTTCAAGTTGTCTTATTTGATTATGTCGGTTCTGGAAATTCAGTGTTAAGCGATTATTCAATAGACAAATACTCAAGCCTAGAGGGTTATGCAGAGGATATCGTTGATATTATTGGCGCATTGCAGTTAAGCAAGGTGACTATTATTGGACACTCTGTGAGCTCAATTATTGCCTCAATTGCCTCTCTTCATCAGCCTGAAATAATTGAGAATATTATAATGGTCTGCCCCTCACCTTGTTTCCTAAATAAACCACCGGATTACCAAGGTGGTTTTGAACAGAGTGACTTGGAAGAGTTATTTGACATAATGGATAAAAACTATATTGGTTGGGCAAATTATTTGGCACCGCTAGTGATGGGTGGCTCGCAATCACCAGAACTTATAGGTGAGCTATCGGGGAGTTTTTGTAGCACCGATCCAATCGTGGCAAAGACCTTCGCCAAAGCGACGTTTTTTTCTGATTATCGAGCTATTTTAAAAGATATAAAAAGCTCTGTTTTGATCCTACAAAGCGCCTCTGACGCACTAGCAAATTTGCATGTAGGTCAATATATGGCTGAGAATATCGTCAATAGTGAACTTGTTGTAATTAATGCCGAAGGCCACTGTCTGCACATGACTAACCATAAGGAGATACTACCCATTATTCTGGGCTTCCTTGAGTATAATCAATGACCATCAACAGCAGGGTGGATTTAAATGACTTTTGTTCTGGGCATTTCATTGTTAATCAAAATAGAACCATTATTTTTTGCAACACTTATATCACTGACTTAAGTGGCTTACCTAATGAACAACTGCTCAATACACCCTTAGCTAATTGTTTTACAAAAGCCTCTAATATCTTCATTGATAGTTATATTTTTCCACTTTTACTGACCGAATCAGTCGTTCAAGAAAGTCAGATGAATTGGCTAGGGAAAGACGGTAAGGCTATACCTGTTGTTGCCAACATTAAACTAGGTCAAGGTGGTAAATCTTTTTGGTCACTGGCGGTAGGTACTAATCGCGATAAGCTTCAAAGTGAATTGATCAATGCAAAAAATAAACTAGAAGAACAGTCTCAAGCCTTATTTCTACTAGCGACAACCGATCCGCTTACGGGTTTATTGAACCGCCGCGAACTCTTGGTTCAAGCTGATAGAATTGCTCACTTAGTTGCCAGAAATTCTTCTACATTTGCTTTGCTGTCTATCGATGTTGATTTTTTTAAAGGTATTAATGATACACATGGTCATCAAGCCGGCGATAAGGTACTGCAGAACCTTGCGAAGATACTTACTCAGGAGCGCCGAACCGATGATTTAGTTGCCAGAGTGGGCGGTGAAGAGTTTGTATTAGTATTGCCCAACATGGATCAGGAAAATGCCTTTCGATTTGCAGAAAAGCTTAGAAAAAAAATCGAATGTGAGTCAATCGACAATCTCAATATCACGGTGAGCATTGGTTTGGTGGTCAGCCATAAAGATGTGCAAAAAGAATTTGAAGTGTTGTTAAATTCATCTGATCAAGCCCTCTACGAGGCTAAAAGACAGGGACGAAATAGGACCATTGTTGTACCTATTTAAATCCAGGTATATCTGCTTCCTTGCGGCAGGAGATAATAAATAAAATTAACTGAGTTGAATTTTTAACCTACCCTTTTAGGGAATATAAAACAGCCGAATCGATTGAAGGGCTGACGATTGCGCTTAGCTAACACAGCGTTCATGGAGTAAAAATCCCCCCCCCTTGTTTTTTCTATTATGTAGGAGCTGCTTTAGCTGCGAACCTGCGAACCTGCGAACTCGCTAACCAGCAACCACAAATTAAAGATGCATATTGCTCGTGAAATTATCATTAAAAGTTGATTGAGCTTTTTGTAGAAGTTTGCTCCCCAACGGAGTTGTTAGCTGCGAACCTGCTAACCAGTGCGGTTCGAAAGGGTTATTATTAACTGCGAAAAATCAACCGACAATAAAACAGCTGTTAGATATCAAAAATCACTGACCTAAGTCCTCCAGCTCAAACTCTGTTTGGCTAGAAAATCTAGCACATAGCAGCTAGTAGTTAGGCCAAGTAGGGCAAACTCAAGAGTATCAAGCCTGCAATCCATAAGGTTTCAATAACCAATAATAAGATAGGTTTGATGCCGACCGTAAGCAGTCTGCGTAGATTCGATTTCATTCCGATGGCTGTGATTGATACCACTAGGGCAAAGCGCGATAGCTCACTGGCACTGCTGGTGACTAATTCAGGCAGTTCGACCAAGCTATTGATGGTCATCAGCACGGCGAAAGCAATTAAGAAGCCCGGAACGCCGGGTGATTTGGCATTCACTAAATCAGAGCCGTTGGATTTTTTGACGTTTAATTTGATCACCAGCAAAATGCACAGAACTACTGGCATTAAATAAGCAACACGCACTAATTTAGTTAAGGTAGCTAAGTCGCCGGTTTGTTCAGACACCGAATAACCCGCACCAACCACCTGAGCAACATCATGAATAGTGCCACCTAAAAAGATACTGGTACTGGTAGGGTCGAGTTCAAGCAGGCCTGCTATGATGGGGTAAACGACCATGGCAATAGTTGATAATGCCGTGACGCCAACGATGGTGAGTATGGTGTCCCGTTCCTTTTCCGGGCTATCGGGCAAAACTGCCGAAATGGCCATGGCCGCAGAAGCGCCACAAATACCAACAGCACCGCCGCTTAGCACTCCAAATCGCTTGCTCAAGCCAAAGGCTTTGGCTACTAACATACCAACAGCAATGGTACTCATAATGGCAATAATCAATACTAAGCCCGTTTTCCAGCCCAGAGCCGCTAAATCTCCAAAGGCAATACGTAAACCCAGCAGGGCAACACCAATTCGTAAGATATGGCAGGCGGTAAATTCAATACCTGCTTTGCATTTGGTGTCCTCATATAAAAACGATAAGGCGATACCCAAAAGTAAAGCAAAGAGCATGGCAGGTGCACCGTAATGCTCAGATAAAAATAGCGCTGCAAACCCAGTGATCATACTAACCACGATACCGGGCATTAATATTTTTAATTTTTCCACATCAACACCCAATAAAATCACGCGGGATTTAAAGCACTAATATTTTAGTCAATAGCGAGCACGACAAGTACTTGACGTTTACGTTCACCAGAATAAGGACGACGGCCATGCATCGCAATATAATTATCTACTAGCGCGACATCACCATCTTGCCAAGGCAAATCAAAGGTATAGTCCTCAGACAAGCTAACCATCAGTTCAAGAGCCGCCACTGGAATATGACTGTTGTCGCCAAAAGTAATCGCTTTGGATGGATTTTCTCTGACGCCTTTCCAGCCCATAAAAGCTGCAATTAGCTGATTGTAAAATACTTTTTGTCCCTGTCCGATATCAATAACCGCAGGTAAAATAGGTGTGGTAGCCCGTAAGCTGCCATCTTCTAACCAGGTCCAACTGTAACCCAGTTCGTGTAATTTTTTTTCTGCTTGTGCGGTATCACTGACATTTAATGTGCTTTTCCAGCTGCGCCCTTGACCAGAATTGACGTCATTTTCAGCGGGCATTTGAGTGGTGTACTTTAAACCTTTTGCAATAAACTGTTCGGCCCATTCGGGTTGCTGACGGGCAAACTCAGCAAATAACATATCTGAGCGGCAAAGAGGGGTTGCACCACCTTGCTCGGCGGCGGTTTTACAGAAGAAAAATAGTTTGCTGGGGGATATAGGTGTTTGCGCCATTTCATGATGCAAAAATATTTCAACTTCTTTAGGCGCTTCGTTAGCGGTAAATACCCGTTCGGTAAAATTAATTCTTACCGCATTGGATAAAGACTCTTTATAGGTAAAATTCGGATAAGCAAAGGCTTTGGAAAATTCATCAAAGGTTTCGGCTGAATCTAATGGAAAACCGCGGAACAGTATCGCACCGGTCTCACGCAACTTTATTTCCAGTTCGGGCAGGTGGCGTTTAATCCATGCATCGCATTGGGCCAACGTAGTAACACTACCATCATTTACGATCACACTAGGAAATACCGAGTCGCCACAGCGCAGTTGTTTGGCGACGTCGACATAATTTATTGCTGATGTAGTCATGGTGTACCTCAATCGTAAATGGGATAAAATTTATTGAAGGCAGCTTCACAGAATTGTCCGGGATCATTAAATCTGCGGTTGCAGTTCAATTCATCAATTGCGGTCATTTCTGCTGAGGATAATTCAAAGTCAAAAATCGATAAGTTTTCAGCCAAACGCTCTGGGCGTGAGGTTTTTGGAATAATCGCATTACCCCGTTGAATGCCCCAGCGCAGAACAACTTGCGCTGGGGTTCGGTTTAAGCGTTTCGCGGCATCTTTCACGACGGCTTGTTCAAGCACAGATTCTTTAGCTCCGGCCATATCGAGTTCTAAATACGACAAGGCGCCCAGCGGAGAAAACGCGGTTACCTGAATATCATAACTGCGCGCCAACTTCATCAAACGTTGCTGGGTTAAATAGGGATGTGACTCAACTTGCAATACAGCGGGTTTAATTTTGGCATAGGACATTAAATCGTTGAGCAAACCGGTGTTGTAATTACACACACCAATTTTGTGGCTTAGACCTGCTTCTACTAAAGCTTCCATAGCTTGCCAAGTTTCATATAAAGGCACCGGAGCCGTTTCCATGCGAGGCTCAGCAGCCTTTGGATCAAAAATCCACTCGGGCGGATATCTGTCGTCAAAGTCAACATATGGCTGAGCGATAGGGAAGTGAATTAGATATAAGTCAACATAGTCTAATTGCAAGTCCTTTAGACTACGGCGCATGGCCGGTTCAACATGTTCTTTTTTATGAAAAGTATTCCATAGTTTAGACGTCACCCATAAGTCTTCTCGGCTGCACAGACCATCTGCAATAGCGCGTTTTATACCTTGGCCCACTTCTACTTCGTTACCATAATCACTGGCGCTGTCGAGATGGCGGTAGCCTGCTTTAATTGCGTTATATACTGCGTCGGCACAAATTTCTTTGGCTATTTTCCATAAGCCAAAGCCTACTTTTGGCATCATTTTGGTATTGCTAGACATAGAAATTTTCCTAATTGAATAAAGATGTGTCTTATATAAGACATAAGTTAAGTGAGTGTTAAGACTTTGTCAAATTTAACTTTCAGCACGGTATTACCGTCAGGCCAAGTTAGTAATGAGCGAGGTGTCTATATTAAGTGTGGGCGCGGTCGCGCTTGTTTGTGCTTCTCATCGTTATAAATATAATTTGAATTAGGTATTTACAAAGATTGGCATAAAACATAGTGATAATTGAGCAGCTAGCCAAAATAGATTCATTGGCTCAGTTTGGATTCTATTGGGTTCTAACTATCATCTGACAGCTAACAACTGGCACGAAGATTATGTGTACGACCCAGAAAATGGCAAAACAGCTAGCGCCAAAATGAAACCGATAGACCATAGTGAAAAATTAGAGATGCGCAGCTATATTGACCTTCCATTGTTTGGCCGCAGCGCTAATTTTCCTGAGAGAAACCTAATGATTTGTTAACTGATTTTCAAACTACATATTAATCATCTACTCTTAAATAACATGCGATAGCTATCAGTATTCAGCAGAATAAT
Organism: Paraglaciecola sp. 25GB23A; assembly: GCF_040012495.1. NCBI lineage: Bacteria > Pseudomonadati > Pseudomonadota > Gammaproteobacteria > Alteromonadales > Alteromonadaceae > Paraglaciecola > Paraglaciecola sp. 25GB23A. The sequence goes on along the minus strand of NZ_JBDYKM010000022.1, from coordinate 40,147 downwards.
ATAGTTTGAAGCCTTCCAATTTCGGACTTTTTCGTATAAAAAACCTTTGTTAAATATTGGGCTTACAGGCATATTGAAAATCTTCAAGGTAAGCTGACATCACAGTGATTAAAAATAATAAGAGGATATAAAAATGAACAAGATAACTCAGGTTATTCTGCTAGTTTCATCATTAAATGTCTCAAGCGCTTGTTTGGCGTCTGAACTGTCTGATGCAATTCAACAAGATTACACTAACTACTTGGCGCCACTTTGGGATCATTTTCACCAACATCCTGAACTCTCATTGATGGAAACAGAAACGGCTAAACGACTAGCAAAAGAGTTGCGAGCTGTGGGCTTTGAGGTTACGGAAAATGTCGGTGGTACTGGTATTGTCGCTATTATGAAAAACGGTACAGGCCCAACTGTAATGGTACGCGCAGATATGGATGGTCTGCCGGTTAAAGAACAGTCAGGTTTAAGCAACGCCTCACAAGTAACGATGAAAGACTGGGATGGCAATGTTGTCAGCGTGATGCATGCTTGCGGACACGATGTGCATATTACTAGCCTCGTGGGTACGGCCAGACAAATGGCACTAAGGCGTAAAGAATGGTCAGGTACCTTGATGCTGATTGGCCAACCGGCCGAAGAAAGAGGACCGGGCGCCTCAGCCATGATGGACGATAATCTATGGCAGCGTTTTGGCAAACCAGATGTTGCCTTTGCCTTTCACGTGGATGCAGACTCTGTCGCCGGAAAAATCACAGTAGATGAGGGGTCGCCCTATGCTGGCTCAGATAGCGTAGATATTATTATTCACGGGGTAGGTGCCCACGGCGCCTCGCCTCATCAAGGTAAAGATCCTATTGTTATTGGATCACAGTTAGTGATGAATTTACAAACCATTATTAGTCGTGAATTAGCCCCCAGAGACGCGGGTGTTATTACGGTGGGGGCCTTTCATTCTGGTACCAAGCACAATATTATTTCCGATCAAGCCCATCTTCAGCTCACGGTTAGGAGTTTAAATCCTCAAGTGCGCAGTCAATTATTGACAGCGATTAAGCGGGTTGCTGAGGGTACGGCTCGCACTGCCGGTATTGCTGAAGATAAGCTTCCAGAGTTGAAAGTGAGTGAGTTTGCTTATCCGCCCACCTTTAATGACAAAGCCTTAGCAAGGCGTTTAAAAAGTGTTTTAGCCAATAAAATGGGTGAGGATGTATTAATCGAGCCCAACGAAAAAGGCATGGGTGCTGAGGACTTTGGCTTTTTCACTACCGACCCTTATATTCCCAGTGTCTATTTTAATGTAGGTGGTACCCCCCGAGCTGATTTCGAGCGGGCAGCTGCAGGTGGTGCGCCGGTAGGTAGTCATCACAGTCCACAATTTAAAATTTCTCCTGAACCATCGGTAACCGCAGGTGTAGAAGCCACGGTTTATGCCTTATTGGATCAGATGGCAAAAAAATAAATAGTTCCGCGAGACACCTGTAACTAGGTGTCTCGCCCTAAAGGAACTTGTCTGAAACTATTAAGCCCATTATATTCCTCGCTACACTGATTCAAATAATCATCTCATCAAACTTTAAACTATGGTTTTTTGCTCTCTAAATGCCTGAGATGTTGTTTTCAACAATACAGTCTGTGTTTGGGTAGTTATGGGCTTTACAATTCAAATATTAGGTCTTTTATTTCGGCGTAAACCCCTGGGAAAATAATTCAGACGCTAGGGATATTGTCTGCATATTGAATACCTAAACAAGTTCACATAGTGTATCCATGTTAGTATTTAGCAAATTCGTTGTTCACAATCTTGAGCTTTGACAGAGCTGATATAACAAAAACTAAAAATTTAAGTGCCTTGATCATGAATAATTGTATGCAATGACTTAGATAAAATTAGGCATAGAAGTATGCAAAATTTCGCCAAGCACATTTATAGATATTCCGGGTAGCGCCTACTGGGTAGCGCCTACCGGGTAGCGCCTACCGAGTAGCGCCTATCGAGCAACGATGCTTAATACCTAGCTTTTTTGCAAGCAAGGTAAATTAAAAATAAAACGGTTAATTGCTGAGCAGTTTTAGTTGGCCCACACATTACACAGATATTCACTTTACAATGGAGAGCCACATGAACTTTAAGATAATCCATGAGACCAAGTACTTATTCAGTGACGACGTCTTTTTAGAGCCGCATTTTTTAAGGTTTCGTCCTAAACAAACTCCATTTATCGATGTCACAAGTTTTTCGATTGTCATAAAATCTGAACCTGAAGGTCATCGCGTAATCGAAGATGAAGAACATAATGTCATAGACTTTTGTTGGTTTGAGCAGCTAACCAACAGTCTTACCATCAGTGTCGAAAGTAGCTTGCAAACCAAAGCATACAATCCATTTGATTTTATTATTCATCCAGGGTCGTTTAATAGCGTCCCTTTTATTTATTCTGAACATCAATTTCAAATATTGTATGCCGCTTTACAAAAAACGCCACTCTCACAGGCACTGATCGATTATGCTCAAGGCATACTTGAGACATCAAATTTTAATACTATTGCCTTCATCAGTAATCTGACCAGCCAAATACATCAAGATTATATCGTAGAATATCGAGAAGATGGCCCACCGTTGTCACCCGATACGACCTACCAAATTAAAAGAGGCTCATGCCGTGATTTATCATGGCTGCAAATTAATTTGCTGCGGCATCATGGTATTGCCTCACGTTTTGTCAGCGGCTATTTCTATTTTGATATGGAAAATCCTACCTATGAATTACACGCCTGGGTTGAGGTATTTATACCCGGTATCGGCTGGTTAGGTTTTGATCCTAGCCATGGTATTTTGACCGGCAATACCCATTTCCCGTTGGCATCCAGTGCGATTCCTGAAAATACCATGCCTGTATCTGGTGGTATTCGAGGTAGTGCTACATCGCAATTAATTACTAACTTACAGATAGAAAAACAATAAGCTTAATCTAAACTTATGACTTTGACACCCACTGCAAATAGCTGGGTGTTTTTCTAAAATATGCTTATATACAGTGGGCTATTAATGGGGGGCACCCCCTTATTAATATTCCAACAAAAGCCTTTGGGAGAAGAGTCATTGACACTCCAGTTTTGCTACTAAAGCTCTTAATTGCCTTTTTTAATAGGCAGGTTCAGCAAATCAATAAGCCTAGGCACAAGAATATAGTTTTATGCTAAAAAGAATCGAGTGTTAGAATGTAAAACTCTCAATATTAATAGGACGAGTAATGAAATTTATTGTTATAGCTGTAGTCATTGCCTTGGCGATATTCTACTTCTCTAGAAACTCAACGAATAAAAAGGTAGCACTTGAAAATATTGCTACAGGCAAAGATTTTTTAGCAAAAAACAAAACCAACGAAGATGTGATAGAAACAGCGTCTGGTTTGCAATATCAAGTATTGCAAAAAGGCGAGGGCAGTGCTCACCCAAGTAGTAGCTCAACGGTGAAAGTGCATTATCATGGCTTGTTGTTAGACGGCACTGTTTTTGACAGTTCAGTAGAGCGGGATACACCCATTAGTTTTCCTTTGAACCAAGTCATAAGCGGCTGGACCGAAGGCGTTCAGTTAATGGTTGTTGGTGACAAATTTAAATTCTTTATTCCAGCTGAATTAGGCTATGGCAATAGAGCGACTGGAAAAATAACGCCTGGCTCTTTGCTTATTTTTGAAGTTGAACTTTTGGAAATCCAATAGTTAGCTACCTGATAATCCGATTGTGATGGTCTATTTTGTGAAAGCGGTATAGACCATTTCAAGTTAGTGTATTCCCATCTTGATTGTGCTTGTAACAATGCTAATACAATTGACAATGCCATGGTAAGTTTGCGTTACCATGGCTTGTCACAAGGCTCTAATGTTCTTGTTCATTGCGCAATACAATACATTTTATCAGTTGTCCTTTACTCAAGTGATAGTCACTTTGCCCCAAATTTAAGGGGAATCTGAAGTCAATTAATTGTTATTAAAACGCCAATCTGTGAAAAGAGGTTGTTTAGTTTCATCCATAAACCACAGTGCAGCGACTAAACCTTGCGTATCATTGGTCACGGTAATAACCGCTTCATATTGGCTGTCATTTAGTGAGGTCCTAAGTAAGCAGCTAGCATAATTAATGCTATAGCTCCCATCACTGAGTTGCTGATAATCACTGCACAAGGATAAATAGGCTGGCTGGTTATCCTCTTCTGATAGAGTGATGCGCAAGGTTAATGAGCGTTCGCTATTTAGGGCAAAACCATCAGGTACACTTATTTCACTGCTATTTTGTGCTGCGCTTTCTATCAGCTCAACTGACTGCGCAGGGATACTGTCTACTAAGCTAAACTCAGTGATAGTTGCTTGGCTTACAATAGGGGCAGGTACAATATTGACGGGCTGACTATTATTCGCTGATGGCGCTGGGGTGCTAGTTTCTGAGCCACCCCCTCCGCACGCTGTTAGCAAAGTACTTAATAAAACAAAACTATATAACTTATTCATCGCTCACCTCTTTAATCAGAAAAAACATTTTTTATGTTGGCATTTTCCACTATGTACCAGTCGGCATTCACAGCCCCTTGATTGGCAATAAAACTGTGAAATTGGGGATAGGCATAAATCACATCCATATACTCCAACGGATATTGCCATTCAGCACCGACATTGATCGCCCATGGCATGCCATTCTCATTGACAAAGTAGCGCTCATTTTCTGGCTCACTGCTGTCTTGTCCGCGTCCAAAAAAGTCTGATCTAAACGCTTCTGTTGGAGCTTTATTGGGCAAATGTATTTCATACGCTCTGCCAGGTGGTAGACCAAATGCGTAGCCATGTTCAAATCCCTCTGTGGCAAATAAAAATGGGTCGTAAGGAAATTCAGGCATCTGTTGCTCAGGGATCCCATCATGCATGGGAAGTGTCATTGAGAAACGCATTTGAATTTTAGAGCCACATCCCGCTTCACTTCGATGGTACTTACAGTTTTCACCGGCACTGACATAGTCCCACATATCAGTGGTTATAATCGCTATCGCCTTATCACGGCCTGATTCTAAAGGAGAGGCATTTTGTCGCACGTCGTTGATGGTGTAGCGGATCGCATTTTCATTGATTGTATCTCGCGTAATACCGGGTAAATGAAAGGCAAAACCATTGTGATAGGATGCACCAATAGCGGCTATTTGACCTTCTAATTTAACTCGGATGATCTGACCATTTTGTCTATATTCACTGATACGATAATTCATCACTAAGTCATTAAAATCATAATCACCTATTGCTGGCCAATTATCTTCAAATGCTATCGTTGCCCATCCAGAAGCACTAGGATAATAGCGGATACTGACATTGGGTTCTGAAATATCAATTTGATAATCTTCAACTTCACCATCACTTACGCCGCCAGTTGGACCCAGCTCAGCAGTGCTGCTTATTCTAAAGCGTGCCCAAGTGCTGTTCGCTTCAGCCCACTCAGGCACATCATAGCTAATGATATTATTCCCTTGGACTACAGAACGAGCATCAAGAATTTTTTCATCATCACCAAATACACCGTTACCGTCAAAATCTATCCATGCATTCACAAAGGCCGATGACGAAGCGACAAGTTGCAGTACCGCCCCATTGCCGACTTCAATTCCAGTGACAAAAGCTACTCCATCTTCATCATCATTGCCGTCTGTTTCATCATCGCTTAGTGGAAATTGAAAACTATCAAATTCGGCATCAACTCCTGAGCCCATAAAAATTGCGTTATTTTCTGTACTATGACGGGCCCCATTATCGTTTGCTAAACTGCCGTATGAGGCAGGTGCATCACCAAAATCTATGCTTGCCGCATCGGTGGCAATAACTGGGGCCAATGCACAACGTGCTCCATCGTTGTTACTGGAGCTTGGGCCATAAGCAAATAAATCCGCCTGGGAATTGGCTTGCTTGGTATCAATTCTAAATATTTTGCCATCGTTGTTACGGCTAATATAAAGGTTTTCATCTACGTCAAAATAAATTGCTCCAAAAGTACCAGACTCACCAATGTTATTAAGTAAAGTGGCGTTGCCATTGGTCACATCAATACGAAAAAGGTTCCCTTTGTTATCTACACTATATGCAAAGCCATTAAATGGATGAAATGCCATATCAAAAATAGCTAAATTTAAATTACGGCCATCTATAATTCGGTCTGCAAGCAAATAGTTAGCAGCTGCTGAATCTAAGGAAATGGCATATAAACCGTAATCAGCTCCCGGCCGATAGACGTAATACACATTGCTATCAATGGCAATATCACCCACATAGAACGATACATCCGGTAAGCCAGAGGTGGCCAAGGGTGTTACTTTATAAGCATTGTTAATGCGCACGGGTTGTGCAAATTCATTACTCCAGGCATAGAGATATTGATCGTGAAAATTAAAGCCCATTGCATTCAGTTTATTCGAGGTGCCCATGGTATTTGACAGTTGTTGGTATTGCCCTGTGGCTAATTGCACCCCAAACAAGGTTGCCGAGGTGTCTTGAATTAAAAAGGCATCTGTAGGGCACGCCGCAAAGGGGTGTCCCTCAATGGCTTGACTTAGTGCTGCGGCCACCCCGTTAGTGCAGCCTTGTTGGCCGATGACGCTATCTGCGCCAAACTCGATAAAATTAGTCGCCGAAAAAGCACCACCACAATCATTACCTAGGCCTGAGATCACAGCATTGGCACCTGTCTGCACGAAGCCTTTAGCAAAAATATAACCTCTTGCTTCTGCCCCCGCCCCTAACTGTGCATAGCCGGCGGCGCCCGTTTTGTCTCCAAGGACATTCCAGATAATACTGCTGTTGTCGGTTACGTCTTTTAATATGACCTTGGCATCAATCGCGAAACTTAAGTAGTTTGCAATATTAAAAACCCATGTGCCGTCAACTCCTTTGCCATCAAGTATGAGGGTTCTGCCTCCGGCAATCGTCAGATAATCTGTGGTGCTATAAATACCGGCTTCCAGAGTCTCATCGTTTATGCCAAACGTGGTAGACACTAATTCAGTTCCTGTTCCTAAGCTCTTCAAGCTGGTTTGCAAGGTGGTAATGAGCACTTCTTGATTAGTGACTAAAGGGGGTGGAGGAGGAAGCTGTAAAGAATTGGCGCTAAGGATCCCATCAATTTGCACCCCAGCACCGATGGTTGTGGTCGTTCCAGCATCAACATCGCCACGAAAAATTGAACCCGCTCCGACAGTTACGGTAGTACCAGCTAAAACATCGCCGCCTACTTCTACCGTTGCATCAATCGTTACAGTAGTGCCCGCGACAAGCTCACCGTTAATCTTAGCACTGGCACCTATGGTTGCTGTAGTTCCTGCCTGAATCGAGCCGTCAATAATTGCAGCTGCACCTAAGGTGACAGTCGTTCCCGCTTGAATATAGCCCTCTACACTTGCATCGGCGCCGAGGGTAGTGGCCGTACCAGCCTGAACATTACCACCAACCGATGCGTTCTCAGCCAGCGTTATGGCGGTAGCACTTTGAACATTCCCCCCAACCTTGGTACGAGCGCCCATTGTTATATAACCACTGGCATAAAGTGACTGGTTGTTAAGGTCTGAATCCAACAAAGGTTGAATACTTGCTTGCGCGCTTGGAGCAGAAGATAACAGCGCGATTAATATCAAAGGATTGAGCTGTCTCGCTAAACGCCGCAGATGCCCATGGCCATAGATGATCATGCTTTCTGCTAAGGTGTCAGTATTAAGACTAGCCCTATTGTCCGCCTCAACATAAGTATTATTCTTTTGCATCTTGTCGACCTCACTCTATCAATAAAACTTTTTGTATATTTATAGAGTGGAGAGCAAAGAGTGAGCCAATATTAAACTGTTGATTATTAACGTTATTTTATTTTTACTGATAATGCGAGATTTCTGTTTTGCAAAAAATATAGCATTTTGCAAATTAGCTTTGGGCCACAAACTGACGTAGTTGAAGAGCGTGAGTTCTCTTGACGAATATTGACTTGCCTAAAACACATTAAGGCGTACAGACTCGCAAAACACCAATATACTGAACAGCTTATGAATTTATTGCTTAAATGGGAAATAGCACAACATTTTTGAATCCGCCCTTCGTTAAAGTAAGTCATTATTTAAGTTAGTTAAGATCTCTAGTACATATAAAGTAATGTTGTAGTGGCTATAACTTAGGCGCTCTTAATAATTTAGCGATTGAGCTGGCCGTTGCGGTAAGTTCATTGTCTTCGTTGTAAACATGCCCTTCCATAAACGCTGTTTTGTAGCTTTTTTTTATCACCCAGCCTTCAACACGCAGTTTCCCAGCCCGCGTTGGCGCAAGATAAGACGTTTTTATTTCTAGGGAGGAAACATTTGTAATTTCTTGATCGCAGATTATAACCGCATGGCTCATGGCTGCATCAAGCATGGCGGTAACAAACCCACCTTGCACAATATCAATCGAATGACAGAAGTCTTTACTGATAACAAATTCAAAGGTACAAGCTGTTTTGTCAGTATCGAAATTGATCAGTTGTCCACCAAGCATGCCAATGAGTTTCGGGCCATGTTGGTTTATTTGTTCAATAATTTTAGCTTTGTTGTGCATAAATACCTTTGTTGTACTGTTTGCTCCGACTTAAGAGCGTGATTACTGGGGAAAGCTGCCGAAGACTAATGTTAAAACGCAGATCAATCAGGGGTAAAACAAAATTAAATGGCCGATTTACTGCTAGTTCATCTGCTCGTTTTTTGATAGGCGAACCTTTGTTGTTAGTCAACTAAAGTAGTCGCGAAGTTTTAAAGATTTCGGCAATAAGTGCAGCATTGCGTGACACTCGGGTCAGTCTTTTGATAGTCATATTATCAAAAAATTGCATATTAAAACCGAGCATCATTTAATGAACCAGCCGTTTCCTGTTTTTAGCGCAGCTTGTGCTATAACAATTTGCAACCTAGCTTGGATTAATAATCGGCCATATCATCTTGATTTGCATCTTCAGGCATGTTTTTCATCAGCCAATTTATATTTTCCTTAGCAAAGGCTTTGTCTGTTGCTGATGCCGATTCTGCAAGTTTCAACATGCCCTGCATAGCTTGTTTTTGTTCTGCTAATTGAGACATCATTCTGTCAATTTCTGTTTGGGGGATCTGCATGGCTTGCATTTGTTTAATCGATTTTTCCTGAGCTGAAAGCATGCCATCGACACTCATACCCATAGGCATTTGCTCCATTTGCACGGCCATGATACCACCCATTACTCGCATACCAATGTCGTAAAATTGCTCAAAGTCATGCAAACCGGTGGAGGTGGCCGCTTTTTCGATAGCAGAATATTGCGGCAAACTTTTAACCATTTTTAAAAATGTACTGCGGTCGGCAATCAGCGCGCTATTGAGACTATCTTTAAGGTCAGGAAACTGTTTTTCCACAAGTTCCAGATTTTTAATCGCATCAAAATACTGCTGTGCAATGGTTCTTGTTAGCGGTGTAGAAGCAAAAACGGTGCTTGAAAAAATGCAAATACATAAAACAAGTAATGAGTTTTTCATAAACTTTTCCTTAAGTTAAGGGTAGGGTGTTAAGAACGTTATTTTAGCCAGCGAAAAATTATAAACAACAGATAAATGGGATTATATGCCCTTCAATTTGAAGTTAATTACAAACCCATCTTGGTCTTTAATTATTAAGTGTAACTAGCCAGGTAAACAAAGTTACAAAATAGTAGATTCATTCAATAATAGGTGACTAAATATCATTGGATGACCTATTAATTTTTTTGTACGTTTATTTGCTTTCCAGTTCAAGTTCGGATTAAAGTGATAAACGACTCACCAATAGTTTTTGACTTAGCAGGTCTGGCCTGATGTGCTCAAAGAGTGGCTACAGTGATCCATATGCAACAATTAAAATAACAAATATTCATTGTTTTGCGCGTTTTAGGAGTTAATAAATGCGGCATTCGTCTACCGAGCCAGAACTTTCGACTGTCCTCCGTTTGCTTGAAGAAACCCAGCGAATGGCAAATATCGGTGGATGGGAGCTTGATATTCTCTCCGGCAAACTTTACTGGACAGCAGAAACCTATCGCATCCTTGATACTTCTCCCGCAGAATTTAATCCTACTATGGGCGCAATCGTTGACTATTTTTTACCTGAATCGAAAAAGAAGCTTCAGGCGGCCACAGATGCCGCATTAACTCAGGGCATTGGCTTTGACTTACAACTCGAAACTTACACGGCTACTGGGCGTAAAATCGATATTAGGGTTACTTGCAAGGTAACAGCCCATGAAGGAGTGATAAGTAAGCTTACGGGCGTCTTTCACGACGTCTCAGAATCTGTTAGTCAACAAAAAGAAATAGAGCAAAATCATCGGCGTTTACAGATTGCAACAGATGCTGCCGAATTAGGGGTGTGGGAATATAATATACTCGAGCAGTCGCTTATCTGGGATAAGCGTATGTATGAGCTGTACGGCGTCACTGATAACCAGCACACTGCTGCTCATTCTTTCTGGGAAACAGCCTTATCCCCGCAGGATATGGGAAAAGCATCGCATGCAATAAGCGAGGCTATCAAAAATAAAAAACCGTTTAAAATTGAATTTAGTGTTCCTCATCCAGATGGCAGTGTGCACTGGATTGCGGCCACCGGTTGCCCCATAGAGGATGCGGCAGGGCAGGTGGTAAAGATCATCGGCACGAACCAAAGTATTGATAGCATAAAAGAATACGAAGAACGAATTGAAACAAGCCAGAAATTTGCCAACACCGGCTCTTGGGAGTGGAATTTCAAAACTGGTGATGTTTATTGGTCGCCAATGATTGTGAAAATGTACGGAGGCCCCGAAACTAATATTATTACCAATCATGAAAACTTTGTCTTGGCCTTGCATCCAGATGATCGACAATTTGTTCAGGACGCTGTCAATTTATGTATCGACAGCGGTGAAGAATATAATATTCAGCACAGAATAGTTTGGCCGGATGGATCGGTGCATTGGATAGCAGCACAAGGTAATGTTGTGCGTAATAGTCAAGGTGAAGTAGAGCGTATGTTAGGCATGGCGCAAGACATTACACAGCGCAAGCAAATAGAAGATGAACTGCTTACCCAAAGCCAAATCGTCACTAGAATGGAAGAGGGAGCCGACTTGATCCGTGTCAGTGACCAAACTATTGTTTATACCAACCCTGCCTTCGAGAAAACCTTTGCTTATGAACCGGGTGAAATGTTAGGGAAACACATTTCTATCCTTAATGCTCCGGGCCACGTTAGTCCAGAAAATAGGGCTCAAAATATCATCAGCGAACTAGAGGCTAAGGGGGTATGGCGAGGAGAAGTGCACAATATTAAGAAAGATGGCACTCTTTTTTGGACTTATGCAACCGTATCTACTTTTGACCATCCAGAGTATGGAAAAGTTTGGCTGTCTGTACACACTGATATTACTGAATTAAAACTAAAAGATGAACTGTTACGGCATAGTCAAAAAATGGATACTATTGGTCAGTTAACGGGCGGGATCGCTCATGACTTTAATAACATTATGGCGATTGTGTCAGGTAACTTGGAACTTCTGCAAAGAATGTTACCCACAGATTCTAAAGAATATAAGCGAGTTGAAAATGCCCTTAAGGGAACAACTCGAGGAGTCTCAATTACACGAAAGCTGCTTAATTTTTCTAGGCATGACGCAATAGATGTTAAACCTACTAACATCAATGATTTTGTTGTCAGTAGTATCGAATTGATTAAAAAATCACTGACACCATCAATTCATATAGAAACTAATCTTGCGAAGGACTTGTGGATAACGGAAGTTGATCAAGGTGATTTTGAAGATGCATTGCTTAATATCGCGTTAAATGCCCATGATGCTATGCCTGATGGTGGTACGTTAACTATCACTACCAGCAATCACGTTTTGCCTAGTTTTAATTTCGTTAATTCATTGAGTTCAAATAGTTCTGAAGATAACTCTGATTTTGTCAAAATTTCTATCACTGACACTGGCAAGGGAATGAGTGAAGAGGTATGTGCTAAAGTTCTGGAGCCTTTTTTCACCACTAAAGATAAGAGTAAGGGCACTGGTCTTGGACTTAGCATGGTACATGGCTTTGTCAATCGTTCTGGTGGGCGTATAGAAATTAATTCGGTCATTAATGAAGGTTCAACGTTTACTTTATTTCTACCTCGCATAAAAAAAGCGGTTAACTTTAACGCTGCACAATCGATTGCTATTGAATATCCTAAAGGGAATGAAACAGTCTTAATTGTTGACGATGAAGAGGCCTTGAGGGACCTCGCAAAACTATTATTAACAGGACTTGGATATACGGTATTAACCGCTGCTAATGGTGATGAGGCTTTAAAAATATTAGAAACTGATATTAAGATCGATTTACTGTTTAGCGATATTGTTATGCCGGGTAAGTTAGACGGTAATAAACTCGCTATAGTCGCGCATCAACAATATCCTACTCTTAAGATTTTGCTTACCAGTGGCTATGCTCACAAACGCGATGACACCTTGTCTGAAAACAACGAGTATTTATCCAAGTTACTAGCTAAACCATACAGCCAACTGGAACTAGCACTTGCTATTCGTGGCACCTTGAACGCTGATAATTAGAAACTCCAATGCTTACTATGATGCTTTAGTTATCATTAGGGCGTGACGCCGTTTTACCAATAGTGACTTAGCAAAACATAATCATCCGACGGGTTGGCGCAATTGGGACGATAAGGACAATCAGCAAAGTACTTTTGATACTCCGGTGGATAAAAGTGGGCCTAGTGCAGGGCAAAGCAAACGTGCTGAATGGTGAATATTGCTCATTAATGAATATGCCAAACTGTTCAACCAGAAGCCGGTATTGCGCAGACGGAAACCACAGTTGCAAGACTAATAATGGCTAGAGATTTATCATTACTATACACACCTAGACTTGTTTCAGTATAGGTGTGTATAATTAACTGCCTGTTGAAAACAAACACCGCACAAGTGTTCAAGGTGCTCAACTCTCTGAGTCTACTTTGTTCATCGCTAATTTTGAATCTGCGAAATTTCCTGAATCAGCAAAAAACAAACTACTCAAAATACAATTAGGTCCGTATTAATCAACAATAAAGGCAAAAAGAATGGATCTAAAAAAGTTGGGAAAAAGCTAAAAAATATAAAGCTGATAAGATAACTGCACATAAATGAAATGAATATAGACTGGCAGGAATCTCAAGAAAAACCAGTCGATGATACCAGTCCAAAGCAAGTAAAAAAGTTAGAAAAAACGGTTGCAGTAATTCTAAACATGCCGCCAACCCCCAACAAGTTTATAAATCTAAAATTTAAGGATATACATGAAATTATTTAATGTGGCCATCTCGTTAATCACATGTCTAACGTTAAGTGCGTGCACGACGTTTGACCCCTATACTGGTGAGAAAGAAGTGAGTAACACTGCCAAAGGTGCCGGTATAGGCGCGGGTGTTGCTGTCGTCGCGGCATACTTAGCCAACAAGAATGTCGACGATGTAAGCAAAAGAAACCAAAGAATTTTGAAAGCTGCCGCAGGGGGCGCTGCAATTGGTGGTGGCATCGGCTACTACATGGATACCCAAGAAGCTAAATTAAGAAAACAATTACGTGGTTCTGGCGTAAGTGTGGTTCGTGAGGGTGATAACATCAACCTGATTATGCCTGGTAACATTACGTTTTCTTCAGGTAATAGTAATATAGAGCAAAGTTTTTTACCTATCTTAGATTCAGTTGTTTTAGTTTTAAAAGAATTCGACAAAACTTTAGTCGTAGTTTCTGGTCATACCGATAGCTCAGGCTCTACGGCACTTAACCAAAATTTATCTGTAAGCCGCGCACAATCGGTTTCTAATTACCTCAACTCCGCTGGTGTTATCACTGATAGATTAGAAGTAATTGGTTTTGGTGAAACACAGCCAGTTGCCAGCAATGATACTGCTGCAGGTAAAGAGCTGAATAGAAGAGTAGAAATTACTCTACTTCCAATCACGCAATAACTCACAATGAAATATTTACTGTTATTTTTATCCATAGCCACGCTTTCGGCATGCCAAAGCGCCTATGAGTTGCAAAGTGCGTCGACAAAAGGTTTGGCTAACAGCTATTCTTGTGGACAAATTAACGCTGCATTTGCTGCTTATGAGGCGGATAAAACGTCTTTTATGGCACTCAAGGAAATTGCAGTGGTATCTGGGCTAGAGGTCAAACCAACAGCGGCAACAGAAGCCAGTTCCTATTATGAGAGTGCAAAAGCTGCTGCCAATATTGCGCTTATCGTACAAGGCTGCCCACCAAGAGATTAAGATACAGACTGCTATATACACCTTAGAATAAGCAGAGTTTGATGAGGACATAAAGTACGGACGTTTGGCATATCGCTTATTGCCACTACCTTGTGAAGATTGTCACCATGAATATCAGGTTGCTCTGGTTGCAAATGCTTTTGTTCGAGTTGTGTGATGCACTGATTATGGCTCAAAGTGCAAGCCCTGCTGGTGGATTATATGTTGTACCACGAGCCGCGGTAGCTCAAAACTAAACTGACAGCACCATTTGAAAAATGGCTAACTGTCAGTTCAAGTCTGAGTTACTGCAGCTTAAAGCCTGCGCTTCCAATCAATAATCAACTCCAGAACGGTTGTAAGCGATAATCAAAGAATTGCGTTCTGCGTTAGTTAAATTCAGGGATGTCTATTTTATGCTTCATTTACCTCTTACTCACTCTCCATTTTTAAATTTTTCTTTTGCCAATGAATGCAAAGTGGTACTGATAGATTAAGTAAAAAGGTTACCAACATAAGTGTGTAAAACACCTCCATTGATATAATGTTGTACTGAACATAAGCAATATCCAGCACGACAAACGCCAGTTCTGCGCGACCTAACATACCAAAACCTATCATCCAACTCGATGGCCAATCAAAGTTACCCGTGTAGCGGGCAGCGAGTGCTGCAGATAAAACCTGACCAACAAATAAACCGATGAACAAGATCAGAGCGTAAGGAAGGACAGACAAAAATAAGCTCGCTTCAAAAATGAGTTTGGAGCCTAATGCGACAAAAAATACTGGGCCTATCCAAGAAAAGGCCACATTGTCGATGATTTCGCGCGCATGTTTATAGTGATCACGTTCATCATTTTGATGAAAGTCGAAATATTCTTTTTGTATAATAAGGCCTGCCATATATGCACCCACAGCGGGATGAAAGCCAAACTCATGTGCAAGTAAGCCGACCAACACAGCAATCAACAATAGCGAAAGTACAGTGTATTCGCCTTTAGCCATGGATAACACAGAACGTAAATTAAGCTTACCTAAAAACGGAATTCTGGCAGCGAAGCCGTTGCTTGTAGGAAACAACCAGGCGCCCAGAAAGGTAACGATAATAAAAAATGCTATTGCTTTGCCCAGAATAAAGAATATTCCGAAAACTGAAACGCTTGTTTCGCCGATAGCAATTGGCACCAAGATAGCAACTAATGCAAGCGAAGCTATATCGTCAAGCACTGCGGAAGTCATAATACCGGTGGCCGCCGGTGTATTATTTAGTCCCTCGCTTTTAAGCGAAACCATGGTGAGAGACACTGCAGTGGCAGTCATTGCCAAACCAACGAATAAAGAGGTGTTAGTATCCTGCCAGACTACATCAGCAAAAAAATAACCCACAGCAAATGGCACCAATGCGCCAAAAAGGGCAATTCCCCAACTGCGTTTTATGCCTTTTATAAAGTTACTGGTGCTCTCTTCAAAGCCCAGTGCAAACATAATAATAATAATGCCTAATTCAGCAAAATCGACAATAAAAACCGGCATAATTTGCGGCAATATGCCGATATTGACTAACAATGCACCGCAGAATAAGTACCACAAAACTGGCGTCAAACGTGTTTTATGAGCAAGGTAGGACGCAACAAAAACCGACGCCCAAATAATCGCTAATAAGGCAATATCATGCATGCAAAGATCCTCAAGAAAATTTTATCCTACACCTACAGATATATTTTTTATTGATGTGGATCACGACATGAGTGTTAATAGTTGTTTTTGACATAAAACACGAAATTAGAAGGCTTTATTTTGCATTCCGTTGCCCCCTCTTTAACAGCCTCAACCTTTAACTCGTAATAGGTCCTTCAGGGCCGAATTTTAAAGATGCATTAGCGAGAAAGCCATTATCGTAAACGTCCTGTTATTTTGCCTGAACCGCCAACTTGTAGGAGGTCCTTCAGGGCCGAATTCTAAAGATGCAATAGCGAGAAAGCCATTATCATGGATGTCCTGTTACTTACCCTGAACCGTCCACTTGTAGGAGGTCCTTCAGGGCCGAATTTTAAAAATGCATTAGCGAGAAAGCTATTATCGTAGATGTCCTGTTATTTATCCTGAACCGTCCACTTGTAGGAGGTCCTTCAGGGCCGAATTTTAAAAATGCAATAGTGGGAAAGCCATTATCGTAGATGCCTGTTATTTAACCTGAACCGTCAACTTGTAGGAGGTCCTTCAGGGCCGAATTTTAAAAATGCATTAGTGGGAAAGCCATTATCTTGGATGTCCTGTTATTAAACTGCTAATTCTTGTTTGCCCCAAGGTTGCTGCTGAATTTAGAACTCAAATAGTTCAGTGATTCAAACAAAACCGTAGCGATATAAAAAGCAGAAAGCACAACACCGATCAAAGTCACCGATAAATGAAAAGAATGAGCTGGCATAATTAATCCACTGAGATTAATAATTGAAACAATCAATACGACAAACCACAAAGTAGGATTAGAGGGGACGGGCTGTCTCAACCAAAGTTGTGCCCCTATTACAGCCCTAATGTTAGCCAGCCAAGTTCAGCATGCCCAGCGTCACCGTGATGGGTAAAACTGGCTCCGCCAGCCAAACTAAGTGCAACTAACCAATGAATTAAGCGATGGTAGGTCGACCATATATATGGCATTGGCGTACTTTTAATTGTATGAACCTTTGAATTTTTCATGGCATGTTGTCCTTTCTATTGAGTGTTGTTAGATACACCATATCAAGCAAAGCTGACATGAAACTGAAAAGCGTGGGTTGTTCGATATTTAGTATTAGGAATAAGTCGTGCGGGGACGAACCGATGAAATGTCAGCTTTGTTCTCCACAGGTTTGTGGATACGATGAATATCTATTAGGTTGCATGTCACAAAAGTAGACAAAGAAACTTAATGTTACGCCCTTTGTGCGCGGCAATAAGAACCACCACAATGGTGCCTTTGCGTTAGCAGAAGCCAGCTAACGTGAGCATATCCGGTTTTTTCCTATGAATGTTAACTTCCTATCAGTGAGCGTCTTATCAAAAAAAATAGGCATGAGTAATAAATCAAGGGGAGTGTTGAGTAAGTTTGGTTTGGTGTTTTCTTTTGGCCCCAAAGTCCTGTTAAATGGGTTAAACAGAGCTAGGAGAACAATGCCCAGTAGTACAGTTTGATTCAAGGCAAGCTAACATCGGTGTTATGTTAGAAGTGACAAAGGCCGCGATAGCGGCCGTTCAGTTTAATAACACTATTTACGACGTACGAAACCCAGTCCGACTAAGCCGATTCCGAGAAGGGCCAAAATAGATGGTTCAGGCACATCTGTTACAACAAACGAGAAGTCATCAACATAAACCAATTGGCTAGTGACTCCGCCATAACTCTGAATAGCATAGACAACCCGTGCACCGTCGGCACCCAATGGTATTAAAGAGTTAACAAAAAATTGTGAATAATCGGCTCCTACCGTGGGAACTAAATTAGAGGTTCTTGATATTTCTACATCGTTTACCAAATCTCTAAATTCGATACGGATTTCAATTCCCCCCTGTTCTAGTAAGGACTTGTGCCAACCACTAAACAAAACGGATTGCCCCGCTAACAAGCCATCAACTTCTTGAAATACTCCTGCGAACACGTTGGCTACCCCGTTAATACCCATCTCAACAGACTGTAAACCAGAGTGAGGCATCAATAAACTATTTACAGCAGTAGAGTTTCCATCAACAAAAAACGCTTCCCAAGATCCTATAAAAGGATAGCCATCGTTTGTTACGGGCTGTTCAAAGCCTGGGTTTGTCAGTAAATTTGCCGATGCAGGTAAACAAAAAACACTGACCATTAATAAGAAGAGTGCGTGATTTACACAACGGAATATTGATTTATTTTTTAACATTAGTTTCTAATTCCTTTTTTCTATGGAAAAAATTATGGTTTGTTAGTGGCTTGCAAACTAGATGTAAATAGGGCGTTAAAGAAATAAGCATGTTATACGCCAATTTTTTAAATTAACTAATAATCAATTGTTTACAAAAAATAGAATTATGTTTAGCCGACTTGGTGTAAATAAAGTTGACACTATTTGCTATTTTGTACGAAGCATTTCCTTCACTTTACGTTCGTATAATTGAGAAAAGGCAAAATAAAACCTTATTTTTCATCAAATGAAAATACATATTGCTACGTATCTGATGAACATATTTAACTCCTAATGTGAATATCGCATATCGCATATCGCATATCGCATATCGCATATCGCATATCGCACATCGCACATCGCAAAAGGGACCTTTTGCGTCACGTGAAAAGGCCTTTTAAAGCTGTTGTGGAGGGAACTACTTAGAGAGGGATTTAGCAGTGAATTTTGCGCGTCTGGCTTTGAGTTTTAGCTCATTTTCGGCGCTTACTTTCGCCTTCGCCATTTCACGCTCGGCAATCACATCGGGCAGACTGTTTCGGTGAAGGTCGACCTTGAGCCCAGAAACCTCCGGCTACGCGACTATATTTTGGGTTCGATTTGACTCTCTCTTGAAATCACAAATCTTAAAATAAGCTGCTGGCTAATAGCCATATCTGAACGTCTTAGCCCATTACTAGAGAGGATATAAATTATCGTAAGCAAGGCAGTTCCTACTGAAAATTGATAGATTAACAAGATTGCAATAATCCAATAACTCTTCACTGGTAAGTAAAATTGACCTTTTTGAAGCAAGGAATGAAATCGTGTGGTCACTCCAAACAAAATTGATAGTCTAGGCTACTTGTTCCCTTCAAATTTATCATAATGTTTCAGATCGCCAACTTCTGTTGGCGATCCCAAGCCATTAATTGAATGATTGATACCTCCGTTAAGTCCAGCGAATGTTGATATATGTGTGATTACAATGCCTGAATTGTCGGGGACTTCCATGGCATTTTCTAGTCTGACATTATTTGAGACAGTTGGCTCACCACTAAAAAAGCTGTAAATACCCAGTCCATACGCTTGATGATTTTGAACGTTATCTGCAACCTTATAAGAAGCATAGCCAGGCTTTCCGTCATCATTCCATTCCTCAATACTCGGTGGGTGATAGGGGATTTCAGATTGATAAAAATAAGTTCTACCGTGTTCACCTTTCCAGAGCGTTTGGTAAGCTTGAAAGTGCTCGTTGAATAATCCGTAGATCGTCACATGATCGCCATTCACAACAAGTCCGTGTTTATTCTGTCCATTCATCCATTCAGTTCCTACACCGTGATCGGCTCGCCATAACCAAAAATGATCACCAATCACATAATTGCTGTTGATAGTCACGGTTGTTTCCGTTTGACCAACCACCGCACCTCCAACTCTGCAATAGATATCATGCAGAGAGATAGGATTATCGGGATAGTCAGAATCAGAAACGTTTGATCCGATTTGAATAAGTGTCGGAGATAGCTCTGGTCCCGCATCTACCATAAAACCTGCTAATTTCACCCCGGGGATATCATTAGTAGTAACTGCAATCTGTCCGTTTTGAGGAATGAGCGTTGGTAATCCAAGTCCCAGAATGACGGTATTGGGTTTGGTTATAGTAAGCGTTTCATCAATCTCGTAGATCCCGGGTGTAAAGAGAATATGCTTACCATCAGCTAGGGCGTGATTAAGAGAAGTCGCATTATCTTGATCAGGATAAGCAATATGGAACGAAGTTATCGCGATGAGTTCACCCTCCTCATCACGATTTATCCAGGAAGGGCCAGAAGTTTCCCGACGAAGTGCAGGAACAAAAACGGCGTAATCTCCGGATTCAGTATAGGTTAGGAATGGTTTTTCACGCACTACCGGTGTTTTGTCAATTACGGTTGTCGGTTTATCAGGCCATGAATCAGTTGGTGCGCCTTTCACTCCAACAAATACCCTGTTCCAGTTTCCACCTTCCCACGATCCGATGCTTGAATTTCTTGTCATCCACTGTTGTCCGGATGTTAATCCTGCCCTACCTTCTACAACAGAATTGGCAAGAACCCCGCCACTTGCCCAACTGCCTTTATCAAAATTAATATCACCCGCTACATGCATGCGTCGGTATGGAGCAGCTTGTGATACTGCCCAATAAATCATTTCACCATCTTGTGGCACAACTTTGAAATTCTCAGCACCACGCCAAAACATGGTTGTAACTTTGTTCGAAACATTGTTGCTACTGGTAGTTGTGACTGATTGCACCGTTCCGTTGATGGTAACGTCGTCGGGATATCTTCCTAAACCTAGGGCCTGAACATAATAATCGACCGTTACATCTATATTATAAGTTCCCGGTTTGAATAGTAGAGCGTATCGCTCTGAGCCAAATTCGTTATACCTCTGCTGGTTGTGTAACGCTTTAAGCGTCATTTTAATGCCTTCCAAATCCATGGAATCGTCAAATACGAGGACATTTTTACCAAATATGGAGGTGTATTGAGATATATCTAGCTCACTAAATTTTTTGTTTGGTTTGGAACATCCGGCAACAATACTAAGCAACAGTAACAAAGCTAAGGTGAATAGTAGCTGTCTGGAAAAGGATATAACACACACGATAAGCTAACCAGATTCTGAAATAAAGTATGATTTCAAGTATAAAACTAAAATACCCAAAAAACGAATCTACAACTAAAGCAACGACAAAACTGGGAAGTCCAATGTGATTACTAATTAGGCTGAAATCAATGAGGCTTTTAAGTCCAAGATTGAATTTATTGATGGTTTGGGAATTAATTAATAGCACATTCCTGGGTTAAACCTGCGCTAGCGGCCTTTTTTGCTTTTGGCGCGCAGGAATTTATACTGGCTAATGTAAACCTAAAGTTTCACCCACAAGGAAGATTTTTTAAACTATTATTGTTTGGTAAAAATGGTGAATCAGCCCTAGCTTGAACAAGGGGCTGCCGATTATGAGGGCACAATGACAAGCTTATAATTCCTTTTTTATACTTATGTTAACGTGGTCATGACTACCAACTTATCAGATTTTTTACCATCTAGTAGATGTCCGGTCTAACTCAAATTGATTCTTACTATTTTTGAACTAAACTTTCGATTATTGCAATGGTTGTTAATTTACACCCTAAGGCGGGTCAGTTTTAGATGTTATTTACATCAATGATTTAAATATTATTAGTTGTGTTTTCCAAAGGGAGAAACTGTATGACCAACCAAATAATCAAAATATTTTTTATAAGTAGCTTGTTGAGCTTTACCAATTTTGCTAGTGCGGCTGATGAGTTTGTTATGGTCCAAGGCTATCAATTAGATGTAGACAGCTCAAAAATGAGTGAACAGGAAGCCGCAGGATTAGCCGGCGATGCAGCTGATGCTCTGAGATACGCTGAGTATGTCAGCGTAGAAATTTTTGGCCAGGAAGCGGTTGAAGAATTTTATGAAATATTATTCCCTACTGAAGAAGATTACCCCCTTGAAGAGGCGGAAGAAAGTGGTTGGTTTTTCAAAAAACATGATCAAATAGTCAAGCAACTATCGACTCCTAATAAAGCAGTTCCTTATGTTATTTATTTTACAAAGCAAGCAATGCGCATGAATACGCCCGAACATTCAATGGTGTGGAAATTGAGCAATGATGGCAATACGGCTTATATGGCCTTTGCAGACCACGCCAAAAAAGAGGTGACGGAATTGACTAACCTAACGAATATAGGGGAACTAAATATGCTTTCTGCTGAATATTCAGGTTTCAAGTCTTCTTCGACGGGCAATTCCGATGAAATGTTGGGAGTGAATACCTCAGAATACAACTATTCATTCTCGGTAACGATGGCGGGCCCCTTAAGTCTAGGTAATATTTTTACAAACCCAGGAGGCGGATCAAAAAATTCGGATATTTCAAGCCGTACTTCGGGGGTTGCCTGGTTATCTAAAGATATTCCCGGCTATTCCATAATCAAAGAATTTTTTGATAAATTTGCCAGCGGTACAGAAAATGATAATCAAAGCCTCATGAATACTGCTATTGCCGGCTTTGCTCGCAGTATGAGCGATATGATTAATCTTGGTTTTCCATTGAATGATTCCCGCTTCTCATTAACCAGTGGCCCCAGCTCACCAATGTCACCGCCAATTTTATTACCAAGCATAACGGCTAATCAAGTTGCTGATGTGACAGTATTAACACTGACTGATTCAATGGCTGCTTACATTTCGGGTGGAAAATTTCCGAAAGATTATAATTTTGTTGATCCCATGAAAATGCAAGACGGAAGCGATGTAAAATTTGAAATGCCGCCAGAAGTTAAAGAAGCATTTGAAAAAATGACCCCGGAACAAAGAAAAATGATGGAATCTATGGGGCTCGACAAGATGATGAAGCAAATAATGCAATAGCAAAAATCGTGGTGCGTCATACCGTTCATAGTTTAGAAAAAAAATTACTTCTCGGTATCGTAGGTGTTAATTTGCAGTCCAATTTTTACCAGTTTTGGATATTATTTGCATCAAATATTGATCCGCGATTAACAACTTGAATTGACGTAAAATTTGGCTTGCACTAACCACTAAGTCCACCACTTCTTCAATGCAACGTTGGATTAATGTCTCATACAATCCAACATCGTCGCCCAAAATGAAAATAGTCCAGCCGAGCCTACTGCCAAAAGGTATGATCTTCCCGCAACCCCGAACTTAAATTTTAAAGTACTTGTGTCGGTGGGTAGGGTAGGTCGGCATAAAACTGAAAAGCTGAAATTCTGTGAACGAGGAACAAAAGTTAGCCGTAAAGTTTCAAGTCACGAGGTTAGCTGAGGATAATTTAAGGTTAGTCAGTGGCATAAACCGCCACTAAATTTCGTTAGGCAGGGAATGTCAGCTGTCGGGCTGATCTGTGGAATAAGCAGTCATAGCTGAGTGCAAAATAATATATAAAAAGACAACAAGAACTTGATGCTCTCAAACAAACTTAACTTGCTGATGTTTTCGCAGTAAGAATGTTTTCTGTAAATTTAAGACAACGAGGGGAATTAACCTTTGATGGCTATTTGTCGTGCAATCAGTCTTGTGGTCGCACTAGAATGTGTTACAAAAAAGCAACATATTCTGATGCGACTCAAGTACCGAAGGATTATTTTTGTTCCTTTACGCTCTTTAACTAGATTTTAAGCGCATATATCAATATTGAAAAAGATGTACCTCAAAAGAGACAATAGCTTTAGCATAAAATTTTAATTTAAATAAACCATCATGCTGCTTTTTAGACCCTCTTACTCTGGGACAATAAAGCTAACTTCAGTCGTTGCACCGTCTTCACCAACGTTTGCTTCAATTATGGCTATGAACTCAATATCATCATCACCTTCTGGATCTGTGTCTGATGAGCAAGTAAGCGCCAGGGTATAATCACCAGAGCGTATAAAGCCTATCTCGAAGCTATAGGTTATTGCGCCATCAAAAAGAACAGGCGCACTAGTTAAGGATTCGATGCTTTCTGCACCACCATTGTCAGCTAAATTAGTGGGGACTAAATCAATCCCTGGATATATGTATATACTGGCAACCGTCTCGCTTAAATCCTCGGGCATCACATCACACATATTATTCATTAAAAGTGCTTCGCTCACCGTACCCTCAATGTGCCCTGACGTTGTGTTATCGACGATTCGTACACCACGGGGTTTAAGAATATAACCATCCTGACCAACAGGATTTGTCATTCCTTTGCGTAAGTCGAACTCAACGGTGAGATCCGTTATACCGCCTAAAGTTGCGGTAAAGCCATCTAATTTTAATTCGTTTGACGGCACTCTAATAGGGATCCGATCGGCCCGTCCATCCTGGTCGTTGTCATCTTCAATACCGTTCTTATCTAAATCTACGGTGGCATAGGATAGTGGACTCATCACTAATCTTATTTGATTGTAGTTGCCCGGATTTATCTCAATGTTGTTTAATAGCGCGGTGCTATCAGCACCAGTAAAAGATAAGAGGTCAATGCCTCGAGTATTTGCAACAATGGCACCATTGCTGTCGGTACATAGATCGTTTGCGGTTGCCGTGCCTAAAGTGTCGCCTATAAGAAACGTTTTATTATTAGCGCTGTCTGATGATTTAAGCTCTATTTGACTGAAGCATGCCACTACGGTGACCGCGTTTTCAACCGGCGCATCGCTCACTGATAAACTAAAACTAGGCGCATTTAGCGCTGTGTTGTCGGAATCACCGCCACAGCCTTGTACTAACACTGCTGAAAAAATAAGGGCTAGAGTCGTTTTATTCATTTTAATTCCTATTTGGATTCTAAGCCCAGTTTGGGCTTTAGTTATGTTTGGTATGTTGAACTTTGTTCTTTCTTAGTCACTAAGATGTCGTGTAGTAATACTTTATCGGTTGTCAATAATATAAAGACCAGTAAACAAACTTAAGCGTGGATTATGTCTATTTAAACGAGTAAGCAATAAACGCACCTAGTTGACGATTAAACTAAGCAAGGCGTCAATGTAGGCATTAGAAAACCGTGTAAAACTTTTGTTAGTGCAATATTCTTGCGTGCCAGTTAACTTTCAAGGGTCGGTTCACGTCATGAACTGCGTGTCCAACTAGTTATCATTAAGTTCTGTCAATAGGACATACTTACCGCAAAACTTTCAACAGCCAATGACCACTTTTGCAGTAAGCAAGTAATAGCCGCGAAAGTAGTCGACCGCAGACCGCCCCCACTTGTCATTCTGATTTCAGCATCCCAGTTTCTCAACCTTCCGCTTCATCGCCCAAAATGAAAATAGTCCAGACTGTCGCAGTTGAATTATTTTAGTGAAAAAGTAATGAGACTCGAAATCTATAATTCGGTGGATATGAGGTATCTAGTTGATTTTTAGTGTAAAAATGGTGACACAACCCTGACTTGAACAGGGAGCTGCCGATTATGAGGCAAGGAGAGAGTCCTTCATTTTGCGACTAAGCCTATAAAAAAATAAAACTTTTTTTCAGCACCAAACCCCCTTGGTTGCATAACCGGAGCTATACCGAATTTTTTCCGAAATGAAATTTTAAAAGCGAGATTTTAAGTGGGGTGGGTCGGCGTCAAACTGAAAAGCTGGAATTCTGTATTGCCGTGCAGACGACTGTCAGGCTTAGTCGAACCCTAAACTTAAATTAGTTAAATTGGCTAGTATAGCTTGGGCCAATTCACTTTTATTTTCACTTATTTTTTTCACAATGGAGCCTTTGTTTTTAAATAATCCATAATAAATTAACAGGCCATTATTTTCCCGACGCGATGTATAACTCTTATTTGTCCTAATGACCAATGCGCTCTAGCCTGTTGGCAGATTTCTTCTAAGGATTTTTCAGTCATTCTAGGATAGTGCTCGATTTTAATTGTTAGCACTTCAGCGCAATCATTAAAATCTCGAACGATCCCAGTAAAGGTAACACAATCGAGCCATTACATTTTTTTGCTCACGCAGCTTTTCATACTCAGCAGCGTGCAAAAATCTTTTTTTTGTATGTCTGTTTTTAAAAACTTCCTCTTTTTTTGATTTCAACATAGTTGGTAATCTTGAATTTTGATCAATAAATGGGAGTGTTACAGAGGTATTTAGTATTAATTCAGAGAAGGCCTCAATTCGTGCTGTCGTTTTAGGATCACACCAGTCCGACAACGCCGCAAATATTTATTTGCATTATATTCCAAATGGAAATTTATAAACTACACTCAAAAACGTAGAAATGTTAGCCAACTAAAACCAGGGTCAGAATTGAATAGAAACTCAGGACATTTTTACTTCACAAACATCAAACGGAGAGAAAAACGATGAAGATGATATACATTTTTGCTGTAGCGACATTGGCTGCAACGTTGGTAGCACCGAGTGCGCCTGCCGCAGAGCCTACCGCTGCAACCGAGGCTTTGCGCGTCATACGCGATAAGCAGACAGGCCAACTGCGAGCTCCAAACAATCAGGAACTGAAGGATATGCTCAATGCAGAGAAAGCTGCCCGCAAGGCACGCGGGGAGTCTGAACCTTCGGCTGAACCGCAGCAGGTTGAAGTGCGCACCTATAACAGCGGCATGAAGTCCGCAGTGCTCGGCCCGGAATACCTCATTTCGTTAGAGGCGCACCGGGATGCTGACGGCAACCTCGTCGTGACTCACAGCAATCCTAAATATCGTGCTCAAGCTGAACTGCCAAAGGAGTAACCAGAACATGAATAAAAAAATTATTGCGGCAGCCGTTGCCGCGACGGTGATGGTGATGCCAGCTTTCGGTGCGAACTTAGTCCTCAACAACGTCGATGTCCCTGGCATCGGCTTCAACGATCCAACTCCGGCGACGCCGGTCGGCGGGAACATGGGCACAACGGTCGGCGAGCAGCGTTTGATCGCATACCGAAGAGCACTCGATCTCTGGGGTAATACCCTTGCGAGTGACGCCACCATCGTCGTGCGGGGCTCGTTTGCACGCCTGAATTGCACGACCACCGGCGGCACGCTGGCGCAAGCCGGTGCGCTTCAGATCTTCGCGGACTTCCCCGACGCCCCGCTTGAGGGGCATTGGTATGGGGCGGCGCTGGCCAACTCGATAGCTGGTTTTGATCTGGATCCGTCTAATGACGACATCGTCGCGAACTTCAACGGCGATGTCGGCAAGGACGACTGCATCGCGGGTCCTGGATGGTACTACGGCTTGGACAACAATGCGCCCGCTGGGCAGACCGATTTTCTGGACACCTTCATGCACGAAGTGTCGCATGGCTTGGGCTTCCAGAACTTCGCCAACGAGGTGACAGGCGCGACGCCTGCCAACCTGCCAGACGTCTACATGGCCAACACATATGACTTGTCCTATGGCTACCCGTGGAACTTCGACTTTGGTGACGTCAGCATAAGCCAGTTGTTGGTCCGACTCTCCGCGGTCAACAACGGCAACGTCGTGTGGACGGGTCCCGAGGTCACCGCGAACGCACCACTGGTGTTGGGTGCCTATCAGGGCATCCGCGTCACGGGATCGCTCAATCAGGAGCTTGTCTTCGGCACGGCATCGTTTGGAGCCCCAGCAACAGCCGACAACTTTGGCGGTTCGATCGCGATTGGTCAGGACGGTGTCGGTGCCAGTGGTGATGGCTGCGAGGCGCTGAGCAACCTCGACGAAGTGGCCGGTAACGTGGTCATGCTAGACCGCGGTGCCTGCGCGTTCACCGTCAAGGCGGCCAATGCGCAGGCAGCGGGTGCGTCCGGTGTGATTATCGCCAATAACCAGACCACGGGAGCGATCGGCCTGGGCGGAAGTGATCCAGCGGTCACGGTGCCGACGATCAGCGTCTCGCTGAACGATGGTAACGCGATCAAGGCAGCGTCGCCCGGTGTGTCGGTGGAGTTCTTCACCGATCCAACGCGCCAGGCTGGCACCAACCAGGGCTTCGTGCGCCTTTACGCTCCGACGCAGGTTGCGCTTGGGTCCTCAATCTCGCACTTCGATACGGTGGCATCACCTAACCTGCTGATGGAGCCGTTCATCAACTCGGATCTGCGCAGCGCCACCAATCTCGACCTGACGCCCTCGTTGATGCAGGACGTTGGCTGGAAGATCGAGACGCTAAAGATTGCCGGTTGCGACACGGGTGTCCCAAGCGTTTTACCTAATGGCGACATGCTGCCGGTCCAAGTCGAAGCCTGCGAGGCAGGGGCGCAAAACCACGGAAACTTCGTGAGCTGTATGACAAAGGTGACAAAAGCGGCCAAGAAGGCCGGATTCATCACTGGTAAACAGGCAGGCGCGATTACTTCTTGCGCGGCGCGATGAACTAAACCCATTTAGTTCCGACATTGGACTGACCTCGGCCCATTAACCGACCCAAGCAGCACAGGCTGCCTGGGTCTTTTTGTTTGACACCTAACTGGGCACTGGCAACTTAGTCTATTAGGGAGATGGTACCCCGGTAAAAACAGTGGTCATCGAATGAGCATAAGACAAATTAACGCTATAGACTAGCCTCTGTGACAGCTGCATTTGAGGGGGGGGCGCTGTTTCGCAAAAATCACCGAGATTGCACTGGAGCGGCGTACGGCTGTAAAATTTCGTGTCTCTGTGCCGTCGGTCATGGGTCCGTTAAATAGTCCTGAACATCGTAAAATAGAATAATCATATAAGTGCTTTATTCTTTTCATTAACTTGACCATTGTAAATAAGCTTCATAGACTGAATTTGGTATACATACTTAAATGCTGATGCATATCTTGGGCTCTCGCTTAACTCTGTTTTTTGACTAACAAAGTTAAGAGTGATTTTCAAAAAACACAAAACTTACTAATTTTTCTAATAGGACATCAAATGAAAAAATTAATTTCAAGTTTCGCAAGCTGCATAACCCTCATACTAATGAGTACTTTTTCTTTTACTTCTGCCGCCGCAGTCGATCAGTTTCTTACGGTTGATGGCGTAGATGGCGACAGTCAGGTCGCCAAACATGAAGGTGATATTGATATACTTGCATGGTCGTGGGGATCATCTTCAGTAGCAAAGGGAAAGGGAACCTCGTGCAATATTCAAGATGTATCGATCACTAAATACGTTGATTCAGCCTCACCCGTATTGTTGATGGGACAGCTGAATGGCAAAGTTTATGCGAGCGCTCAATTGGCCGTTAGTACCATAAGCATAACCACTCAACCTATAGAGTACATCGTAATTGATTTCAACAATGTAAGAATTACAAGCTTATCGACCGGTGGTTCAGGCGGTGAAGATCGTTTGACCGAAAATTTAACATTCAGTTTTAGCGATGCTACCTATACTTATACCCCACCAACAGGCGATGGCACTCCGATTACTGCGACTATCGGCGGTTGCTAAGAACGCAAATATAGCAGAAATTAAATGGCGCTCAACGACCTTGGCATAACTTCGTTTGAGCGCATCATTTAATAAAAGTTAAACGGTATGGCTGCTATGAGTATAGGTAAAATAAAACGTCATTTTTTATAAAATGTAAATATACGATGCCTCATGTATTCCGCTCTTTTAGATTCTTGAAGCAGTGAAACTTTGCTATTTGTCGTCTATTACTCAACTGTTTTTATCTAATTCAAAACAAGCTCCTGCCACTGATGTGCAAACCAGTTTTGAATATTGCTTTTTTGTATTCAGGTAACTAGCTATCTTTTTGAACACAGCTAGACATTCAATACTTCAAAGAACTGGGGGCTGAACGTCTTTAGATCGGCCCCACCTGTCATTCGGATTTCAGAATTCCAGTTTCTCAACCTTCCGCTTCATCGCCCAAAATGAAAATAGTCCAGCCGACTAGCACCGCCGAAACGTGATAGTTTTGCATCGAACCTAGATCCACCGCGAACCCCGCCGCTGTTGCTCCACAGTCTCGCCATGTGCCAAAATTCCACGCGCCCTGTGCGTCTTATGTGTATTTTATGGACATATTTAACTCCTGATTTTGCATATCGCTAAAGGGACCTTTTCCGTGATGTGAAAGGGCCTTTTAGCGGGGTTATGGGCGGACTACTTAGAGAGGGATTTGGCGCGGGTGGCTTTGAGTTTCAGCTCGTTTTCGGCACGCACTTTTGCTTTGATTGCATCACGCTCGGCCACCACATCGGGTAGACTGACCTTGTCCTTTATGAGTGGCTGCATACTGTCAGTAAAAGCCTCAACGTCGCCAATATTATGTAAGCGTTTAGAGTCTTTGAACGGTACGAGTATGTTTTCCGCTTTCAGGGCTGCGGACAGAAATCCGGCGTTGTTGGCACTTTGGGATTTATACAGCGAGGTGAATATCTTTGCGTTGAAGCTTGTGTCGGGGCTGGGGCGTTTTTCTATGGCACTCAGCACGTCGGTCAGGGCTATCCATTCGCTTGAGAACAGACCACCGGTGTCATTGTCGGTTATACGCACAAGTAAGGTTTTGGCGGCGGTATCGTAGCCGATGTTGTAGGTCAGGGTGGGGGCACTGGGTGCAGATACTTTGCCGCAGGTCGAGATTTTTAGGATGTCGATTTTGCTTTATTGGAGTTTGTCATGAGAAGTTCCTCTAAGGTTTACGATAAGCAACGATTGTGCTTATTTATATAAGATACCCAGAGAGTCGCATAGAAAAGATCAACGAACACAGCGTGAAAAACAATGATACTAAGGAGTATCGATTAGACGGATTTGACTTTTAAGTGACCGAGACATAACAGACCATCCGTGCTTGTTTGAGTAAACTAAAGTTTAGAACATAACGCCTATTTTGCTATTTTTTAAAAATGGGTTTCTAAGCCACGATCCCCAATAAAAAACCCGCGAGGGCGGGTATGCCAAGTACTGTTTTTGCTTAACTCATTAGTCGCAATTGAGCATTTAGTCTAAGCTTTTTTAGCGGTTATTCGTCCTATTTTTTGCGTTGTCCCAGTGGTAACTTCACTAGACGCATCAATTCATCAAAGTTGGCTTGATTGGTCGCTTGGTTATTATCTACTCTATTCAGTAATGCGCTAACGCTAGCTTGTAACTCAATGATGAGACTATTGTTATTAGCCACGCTAGCTTGTAACTCAGTAATGAGACTTTTGTTATCAGTCACGCTAGCTTGTAACTCAGTGATAAGACTTTTGTTATCAGCCACACTGGTTTTTAACGCGTTAACTGTTTCCAACAGTTCATCTGCACTAATTTGACTGGCTCGTGTTAAATCAGAAATAACCTCGTCTGTAGATACGCTAACTATAAAGTTTATTAGCTCAGTCTCAAGGCCTTTAGAAAAGTCAGTAAACACAGGGCCGTAACAGCCTACTCCTGGTCCTTGAACGCTACAGCTAGACGTAACTACTATTTCATATTGTGATCCTTCAGTAAGTAGTACAGGGATAGATACCGGAATATCGTTGGAGAAAACAGTGCGGCAAGGTTCTATGAATCCTACTTGAGCTAAAACACCGGCGCAGCTTTCTGATATGACATCTGCCCCTGCGATTAATGTTGGGTTAATCGTTCCATCTCCAGGTATCTTGTATATTTCTACTTTCACACCAAAGTCAACCCAACCTTCTAGTGCCTTTATATCGGCAGCTATTGTTCCTGAAGACTTTATTAATCCAGAAACGCTTGCCTGTATTGTTCTTCCAAAACCATCAGAGCCGCCAAAGTCAAAATTGGCTGAAATTTTTGTCGTTTGAATGTAAGCATTAAATGCATCGCTTCCCACTAAGGTCATCGCCGTTTTTACAGATGTACCGCTAGAGCTTCTTGCGGAAGCTGTCCTGCAAGCATATTCAAAAGGGCCACCTGCATTAGCATCACAATCCAAAATAATAGGTCCGATCCCTAAATCATCATATTTGGGATTGGTAAGGATGTTTTCAGCATCACTCCATTGCAGTGGTGATGATACGCCAGCTTCAACTGTCTCTGCTGTTGCCGTAAAGGCAGCAAACAATGCTGTAAATCCGACTAGTTTAACAATAGTACTTTTCATTAATTATTCCTTTGTTAATTATCATTTTGAGTAGTTATGCACTGCCTTAGTCATAAATGGCTGATTGGCTAATGTTTCCCCTATTTAAAATGAGAAAATGCGCAGGTTGGTTTTATTACCTTCATTGCAAGCATTCCATAATGGGGAGTTAAAACTGACCCAAAACTGGGGATTTTTATTCCTGAGGTAAGGACTTCATATTAGGAAAAAGTCAGCACAGACGGTGCTTAAGGATCTTAAAAGGGGAAGAGGCTACTGCCTATTGAGTTTTTTGCCTGCATAATCAAAGCCACTATATTTTTATTGTAACAAAACAATAAGTTACTGAATTTGTTATGTTTTTGAAATAAACAATTGTAAATAAGCTTGACACAATAAACCTTTATTGTAAGCGTTCGATACCACTTCGTATGTCATTAAATGTCACTATTTACTGAGGTTGCAGTGGTTAAAAGTATGTGGGCTATGCCTTATCAGCTTGGCAATGATTAGCTGGTAAATACGCTACGATGCCATTATTTCGGTGACACCAACGTGTTATAAGCTAAATACTGTAAAGAATTCCGACAATCGGCAATTCGGCCCCACCTGTCATTCGAATTTCAGAATTCCAGCTTTCCGCCGCCCCACCCAAAATGTAAACAGTCCAGACGACCCCACGCCCGCAAAGTGACAGATTTGCCGCCGCCCAAAATCCACAACAAACCTCACCACCGGTGCTCCACAGTCTCGCCCTGCGCCAAAAATCCTCGGGCCGTATACGTCTGTGATGGGCAGTGATCAAAATCACGCAGCGGGCCACTGAGCAGAAAATTGCCGCAGTTGATGTTTTTAATCAAAAAGTAGTGAGACCCGAAATCTATAAGTCGGTGGCTCTGAGGTAACTCGATGATTTGTAGGGTAAAAATGGTGGCCCAACCCTGACTAAGCAATTGATTTATAAGGCTTTTTTGTTTGGTTTGTCGTGTTTTAGGAACGTCAACATACCTGTGAATGTTGGTTCTGAGCCACTGCGTTCCACTTCGTTTAATTAATAATCAGTGGAATAAAGGTGGAACATGTCCGAAATTAAAAAAATATTTACAGATAAATTTATTGAGTCAATAAACCCTCAAAAAGCTATCGTCACTTATGTCGACGCGAGTAATAAACATCTTAAACTTTATGTAAGGCCATCTGGTGCGAAAACGTATTACTTTCGTGCACGAGTGGAAGGTAAAGAGGTAAAGCGAAAGCTGGGTAGTGTTGATTCCCTAAGTTTGGTTTTAGCAAGAATACTGGCAACGAATTGTTTTCAAGAGCAAACCAAACCAGTAGAAATACCCGCACTAGAAAACACCTTACAACCACAGAGGTATCTTACTGTCGATCAAGTTTTCGAACTTTATAAAGTTAACGAATTAGATCATCGCTCAACAATTGCAGGGCGCACTCACGGCCTAGAAATCGCTTATAATTTGCATGCAAAGCCTGAAATTGGTAGTTGTTATGTGAGTGACATAAACAAAAAATTTGCACGTGATTTCTTTAAAAAAATGCAGGCGAAAGGTTACTCGGTGCACAACAAGCTAGTTAGTGTTTTAAAATCAGCATTTAACTATGTAATCGACTACGAAGATGAACTCAATCTTCTAATCAACCCATTTGATCGAATAAAAAAGATGACTGGTGTGAGTCGCAATAGGTATCTGACGCATGTCGAGGCATCACGTCTATTAAAAGCATTGAATGAAGTAGACAATCAAGATGTAGCAGATATATATCGTTTAGCCTTGTTTACAGGGGCAAGGTTATCGAACGTAAAACAGATGATTTGGACAGATATTAACTTATCTTCAGGCGTATGGTTGATACCGGCAGGGCAAACTAAAACTAAACAACACTATGAAATACCTTTGCACGATTTAGTGCTGAATATTCTTAATAAGCGACGCATATCAACTCAACAAAGTGAATTTGTTTTCCCTTCTAAAAATAAATCAAAATACGGGTATATAACCGGTGGAGATCCTATATGGAAAGAGGCCATAACATTGGCAGGTTTATTTCATGAAAACCCTAATATTCGGCCTCGACCTCATGACCTGCGCAGAACCTTTGCAACGTGGCAACTGCAATCCGGTGCCGATATCAGTATCGTGTCAAAAGCGCTGTGCCATACATCGTTAAAAAACACGTTGATCTATGCTCACACAAAAGTGGAGCAGGTGAGGGATTCGATAAACGGAGCATTTGGGTTTTTAAATAACGAGTGTTAGCTATTGTAAAAAGTTAATTAAAGTTTTAAAAAGCCGCTACTGATCAAGATGTTAAAGCTATATAGCGGCTTTGAACAATCTAATTTAGATAGTTGCCAAATAGCACCTTTGTGCCAATTGGAGACAGTCGAGCACTTCATGCAAAACCTCTAGTTTATAGACAAAGCAGACATTTTATTTGTCCCAACGACCCTCTGATTATTTATACAGGTATAATGAAGTTTTCTTAAAAATCCCCTTTTCCCTTCCTATTAAATAATTTTAATGGGTCTCACTTTGTTTTTCAGAAAAGCGCTAAGTTATTAATTTAATTATGGAAAATATTTTGCTCATGGTTTTTAATAGGAAGCGAAAAAAGTCTCGTTAAAGTCAGGCTCCTTTTGTTTTTTAGAACTGCCGCAGTTTTGGCTGAAATAAAGTAAAAAATACGTAATAAAATCAATTGGTAAGCTAAGATAATGACGATAAAAACAATTAAAACGAGCAGAGGCAAATGCGAAATGCTCGTTAATAAGCGTTATGTAACCGGATAACTTATCAATCGGAGTCGTATGTTGTTTAAAAGTATATTTATTGTATTATTTTCTCTAGTCGTAACATCTGGCTGCCAATCTACTGGAATTCAGACAAAGCATATTAATTCACTTGAATTGGACGAGATTAACGGAATTAAAAGTTATCAAAAAGGTGAATATGAAAAATCTTTTGAACTTTTAAAAACACCAGCAGCATGGGGTTATAAAGGCTCCCAATATGCTATTGCATTTATGTTTTTGAAAGGACAATATGTTCAACAATCTACTTTAATGGGAATGGGATGGCTTGGTGTAGCCACGGAGGTGGAAACTGAGGAGTGGTCTGATCAATACAGAACTTTTTATTCAACTGCTACGGCAGAACAACAATTGAAAATTGATGAAATAGTTAAAGAGTATATTAAAAGATACGGAATGAAGTCTCAAAATATCACATGTACAAAATCATCAACTGTTTTATCACGAAGAGTTCAACACTCCTGTCATAGATCAGATCGGATAAGTACAGTGTATGAAGTTGATTTAGTTGAGTAATGGTTACATAACAAGCGCTTCAAACGGAAAAAATACAGCTGGCTGTTTTCACTCTGTTCAACATTTTAGCCAGTTATATTTTTCCGCTTAAGCGGGCGTTATGTTCCAAGGAGATAGCTTGCGGGTAATCATTGTTTTTTTGCTTCTTCTTTGTAGCTATTCAAATGCTAAACAGCCTGCACCTTTGGGTTCTTGTCTGTCTTATGAAATGAGTCGAATTAATAAGGATACAGGACGCTTTATACTTAAAAATGTGTTTGCCCCACAACTGTTCGAGAATCTAAAGAAAGAGTTTCCCGACCAGAAAATTGATTGGACAGCTTGGGAAACAACAGTAAGCGAATACGAAGGTGAAGACGGCAAAGAGAAAACAAAGTTGAAAGGTTGTTTTGAAGTTGCAGAAATACATGATAACACTGAATTAATTTCCTCGATCATGCGGATTTCGATGGCTAGGTTTCAAGCTGCAATGAAGTTTTATTCAAAACCAAGTTCTGAATTTATCCCGCAGGAAAAAGTCGATTCAATGCTTGATGGCTATGAAAATTTGTTGAAAGAGCCAAAGGTTCAGAGAGCAATCGAGGAAGAATTGGAACATAACAAATGAATTATGTCGTTCGTAAACTCACTGGGAATTTTACTCGCTGGCCTTCGGCCAAAGCGCTCCTAAAATCCCCATATTCAAAGCGTTATATTGCACAAGATTTTTGAGCGATTTGAGGCAATAATAAGGACTTTAAACGTAGATGGATTTAATAGGTTTAGTGCTTGGATTTTGGATGTTCATCTTCAGTAAGATGTATAGGGAAACTTGGATACATGACTATAAAAAGTCCAACCCTCTTTTTAAATTTTTGCATGTCTTGGAATCACTTGTCGCAGTAGCTATTGGTATAGGCGTTCCGATCTTTTTTATCTATTTATTGATAGGCGGTGAGTAATGCAATATAACAAGCCGTTTAACGAAAACGCCAGCAAACTACGCTGGCAAGGACTCGCAAACAACGCTCGCCCGTTAACGGGGCGTTAGCTGCCAAAATCAAACAAGGAGAGTACAGATGACCCCATTTTTAATGGTCGCAATTCCCGTCGTTTTAATTGTTGCCTTAGTTACTCTAATCAAACAAAGAGACTTAATTGCTTACTCTGTCATTATTGCACTGAGCATCTTAACCACTGTCATCGTAGATTTTATCTATTGTTCTGTATTGCAAACCAAGTGTGAACCAGATGCACTCAATGCGGTGGGTTATTTCTTTTTTACATTACTGGTCATGGCATCTTCTAGTGTTACTTATGCTTTGTTATCTTCATTTCTGAAATATCAAAGGGATAAACATGTCAGCTAACAAACCAAGTCAGCGGGAATTTTACTCGCTGAAAAACGCTCATAAAATCCCCTGCTTGGGGCGTTAAGTTGCTAAGGGAATTATGGCATCGCTCAAACCTTTAAAAGGTGCAGCGTATAATATCGCTCATCACGCCCAGAGTGGCTTAAGTTGTTTATATCCATATGTAGGTGAGCTTTGTCAAAAGGCAGGTTTAACTGCTGTAACTATCAGGCTCCTAGACGAAGAACCGTACCCCACAGAGTTGGATTATATAAAACCATTTTCACTTGCAGTAAATGCATTAGTGGTAAAGTTCGAAGAAATTTTATCTAAATTAAACTTGCCAATATCTGAAGTGGCTCAAATGGATTTAACTATCTTGCTTAACAAAGAAAATGGTGATGGTTCAGTATACTCAGTAGAATCAAAAATGGTTTTAAAATCAGGCGTAAAGTGGGTGCAGGTTGTTGAGTAAATCGCAACTTAACAAACCAATTAATCCGACCTCAACTCGCTGCGCTCTTTGCGTCGGCTTATTGGGGCGTTAGCTGTCATGGAGGAAACAATGGAATACTTCAACTTATCCCAAATTATCATACTGCTGATAATTATACTCGCTTTGGTTGGGCAATATTACGCAATTCAGAAAGGGAAGCTTGTTCCTGTAAACTACACCAATAATCAAAAGGTTGTTGCTGGGGTATTCGCTTCAGCACCAATTGTGTTTTGGGGTGTTGTATCAAGTAATTATCCGCTAATTTTTTTCGGACTTTGTATCGGTTTTGCATGTTATAAAAAG
Organism: Paraglaciecola sp. 25GB23A; assembly: GCF_040012495.1. NCBI lineage: Bacteria > Pseudomonadati > Pseudomonadota > Gammaproteobacteria > Alteromonadales > Alteromonadaceae > Paraglaciecola > Paraglaciecola sp. 25GB23A. The sequence goes on along the minus strand of NZ_JBDYKM010000022.1, from coordinate 2,948 downwards.
AAAACGTGGCACAAGTTCAAGGCAAATGACAGCTAACAAAAACATCAACTGGAAAACTACTCGCTGCAACTTCGTTGCAAAAACGCTCATATTTTCCAGTTATATTAAGCGTTATATCGAAATATGGATAGCCAATGAGTATTGAAATCTTATTAGTCGTGATAGTGATTTTGCTTGCAGCAATCCTGCTAATGCAAATTTTGAATTATAGGGTTCAAGTTAGCTCAGGAGATGTTATCAAAATATTCAGTCAGCAATTGGATGCTAGACGGAAAGAAACCCACAAAGACTTAGGTGATCTGATAGAAGAAGGCAATTTTGAAAAGCTGTTAAGTATTATTGATGCGCGGATAGAAAAAGAGCCTCAAAACTCAGGCCTATATTGGTATAAGGGAATAGCATTGTTCCATCTAAAACGCTGGTCTAAAGCAAAGGATGTATTTAACCAGACTATCTCAATAGATCCTCGGTATAAAAAAGAATTGGAAGAACATTTCAAAGCAATTGAGCAAAATGAAAAAAAATCGATATAACAAGCCAAGCCAGCGGGAATTTTACTCGCTGAAAAACGCTCATAAAATCCCCTGCTTGGGGCGTTAGCAATACAAGGGAGCATTGGCATGAATTTAAAGTTGGTAGCTCTTTTAATTTTTCTTTTTATAAATAACCCTGTTACTGCTGAAGATGTTACGAGTTATGAAAAGGAGTTTTATCTATTCGTTGAAACGGCACCTGAAATATTTCAGTCGAGCGTAAACCTATACGAAGAAATTCATGAACTTAATGTTGAATCAAATTTAAAATCTAAACTTTTAGATTGCGCCTTAAATGAGCGCCATATTTATTTAAAAGAGTACATTCCTTTCTTCAAAAAGTATTTATCTATTGAAGATATGCAAGGCATATCCACTTGGCTAAAAACAGCGTCAGGGCAGCTTTGGGTTGATTTTCATAAAGGTAAAATCGAAACTAGTTCATTATCTGAGAAACAAGTTACAGAGATTAATAAGTTTACGGAAAATGACTCAATGAAAAAGCTAGAGCTGGCAACAGAAGAGTCTTTATCTGTCGCGCATGTCGCGGGCAAGAAGTTCGCAGATTATTGCTCCGAGAAGGTTGGGTTATAGTATTGCTAACAAGTTTATTAAATATCGTTACGGCCAAAAAACGGCCTTCACTGGACGCGCAAAAAACGCGCGCCGTTTATAAAAAGCGTTATACGCGAAAGGAGAATATCGTGCGTAAATTAATTTCAATAGCAATTGGAACTGCATTCCTTGCTTCATGTGCTTCAACCACACCAAGTACGAACGTTGTAGCTGTAAATGTTGAATTACCTAAAAATATTGAATGGAGTGTTGTATCGGATCGCTCCGATAATCTTCAGTATATTAAAGAGTGGGTGCCAGAAGGAGAGAACCCATTATCAGCAACTTGGCTGATTACCGAACAAAAACTCACATTAGGTTCAAAAATATCTGCTGAAGCATTTCAAAAGCAAATGTTTTCACTTTCAAGGCAAAGTTGTACAGACGTTTTGTTTAACGGCCCTCAAGAAATAAATATTAATGGGCATAAAACATCTGTTGGAAGGATCATGTGTGCAACGCAGCACGGTAAGCCGTTTGGTACGTTTACCGATCAACGTGTGGTTGTTGATGGCACTTCAGCCTACGTAGTAACTAGCGAGTTAAGAATGCCTGCTTCGCAAAAGGCTGGTGTTTTAGCTTTTGGCAAAGACCAACTTGATAAAATGAAGCAGTTCATGGAGTTACAAGGTGTTTCTTCAAAGCTAGTACGTGAATCGGTTAATGTACAAGTTCAGTGATAATCGCGTATAACAATCCAATTATTCCGACCTCAACTCGCTGCGCTCGTTTCGTCGGCATATTGGGGCGTTAAGCATCTAGGAGGCAGTTTGAAAATTTTCGCACTTTTTATTGGTTTCATTGCTTTCACATCCAGCTTTGCAACCCACGGATTCGCTATGAGGGTGGTTGGCTCTTGTCACGACAATGTATTTTCACTTGAAATCTCTACTTCCTTTCATGGACAAGTTACTTTTTCACTTTGTGAATCTCAAGAAAGTAAAACCCTCAGAGTGAAAACCCTAAACATCGTTTATGACGAGAATAATAAGAAAAGCGTAATGACCGAGGTCACGGAAATTAAAGATTTAACAGGCGATAGTTTCGATAAGATTGTTGCTATGTACGAAGAGGCCTTAGCATTTAACACATTGGATAATGCCAATGGTTTGGATGGCTCGACATGGTGTATAAAAACATATCGAGGTATGAACGATTTAAAGGCTTGTTTTTGGACTCCAGGGAGTAATACGGAATCGCGAGGTTTAAGCGGTCTTTATAATTTGGGTGAACATCTTTGGGATGTTGCAAACTTAAAAAACAATAAACAATTTCAGTTTTATTAATAGATGCCTAACAAACCAAGTCATCGGAAAACCCCTCACTGGCTGCGCCAAAACGTTCGCCCTTTCCGCTGCTTGGGGCGTTATAGCGCTTCAGCCTTACAACTTGTTGGTTAGTATCGGTAGTAAGTTTTAGGTTCAAAATGTTGTGGTTAGCTAGTGCTCTTTTGGGCAATCGTTCGTTTCTTTTCTTAATCCAACAACCTTTATAAACTTCCAGCGCTTTTAGTCAAAACTGTCCAACCTAACATGCAAAAATTACTTGTTGTTTTGATCAAGGTTGGTTTAGTCTACGGGTAATATTTTTAATCGTGTTGTTGTGCAAACAGGGTAGGCGGCAAGCCGCGATAGTTCATTAGGTTGGCGCAATAACAAAAACATCAACTGGAAAATCACTCGCTGGGCTTCGCCCAAAAGCGCTCGCGTTTTCCAGTTATATTAAGCGTTAGTGTTGTAATCAAACTATGGAGTGTAAAATGGAATTAGGTGCATTTTCAGTAAGTTTAGCGGTTAAAAA
>NZ_JBDYKM010000021.1:0-66895 GCF_040012495.1 Paraglaciecola sp. 25GB23A | reverse complement strand
TGTCCCGAAGCGAGGAGGCGCATTATAGACAAGCCATCATCACTTGCAACACCTTTTTTGAAATAATCGTTTAAGTGTCTATAAAACAAACAATCAACTCACATTTAAGCTTTTTGTATCCCTAAAACGCAACAAAGGCAGTATTAGCTGCCTTTGTTGTTTACCTTTTAGAAGAAGTCGCCTTACTTAGGCTCTTCTTCTTTGGTACTTTCTTTGGTTTTTGCTTTAATGTCCTCACGTACAAAGTCGGCATCTTCCTCAGGCGAATCCCCTACCACATCTTCTAGACGCACCTTGTCAACACTTCTAAAGGTGTTGATTGGACCAGCGAGCGCATACAAGGCAAAAGAGATAAACAGAACTAAGGCCGGCTCTGTTGCTACCACCACAAATATCAACATGATAATAAGTAGGGCAACAAAAGGGACTTTGCCATGTAAATTCAATTCTTTAAAAGAATTGTATTTAAAGTTGCTGACCATTAATAAACCTGCCACACCTGTTAATAATGCCACTACTATACCAACAGTGCTGCCATCAATCTGATATTCCACACCAACCCATACAAGACCAGCAACCAATGCAGCGGCGGCCGGACTGGCTAGCCCCTGAAAGTAGCGACTGTCAGCAATTCCTATTTGGGTATTAAACCTGGCTAATCGAAGTGCTGCACCAGATACATATATAAAGGCGGCTAACCAACCAATCTTGCCTAGGTCAGTTAAACCCCAGTTATACGCCACTAATGCGGGCGCCACACCAAATGACACCATGTCTGCCATTGAGTCATATTCAGCACCAAAAGCACTTTGAGTATTTGTCATGCGTGCCACTCGACCATCAAGCCCATCAAATATCATCGCAACAAAAATAGCGACCGCGGCGGCCTCAAAACGTCCGTTCATAGAAGAGACAATGGCGAAGAAACCCGAAAAGAGTCCAGCGGTGGTTAGTAAGTTAGGTAGTAGGTAGATACCTCTACGTCTTTGTTCAGGCATTTTAAAACTCCAAAATTTAGTGTTGGCAAGATATCACAGTCAAATAAATTATAAAGATACTAATAGTAATAAACCGTGAATGACACTTTCTCCCTTGGCTGATAAACACTTACATATGAGTATGTATACATAGCAGGCTAATAATATATTTAACAAGTGACGTTAAATAAAGACAATGAGTCCCGTTGTATACAGTTCAAGGCAATACTGTCAGGTATTTTTACACATTATTAGAATAAAAACCAACGATACGAGTTAAGCAACTGTTTTTAAAACAAAATAAATTTTTGGCTTTATTTTTGCTTACCGAAATCAAAGAGGGACTAACTCGAACTTTAGTAATTGGGGTAATAAAAATGAAGTTAATATCGATTTTGAAAAAAGCATGTGTTTTAGCGTCCATCGGATTTGCTGCTAATGCAACTGCTGGAACAACAACGTGGGAATGGCAATTAAATGCAGGGGCGGGCTCAAACGGCTCATCTAATCTTTCATCAACCGGTACAAATACAGACAATGCCACTACATTAAATGCTGATTTGTCAGCATGGGCTGATACAAATAACCGCAATGATGAAGGTATAGAAAGCGCTGGTTTCTATTATTATTCAGGAAATGGCTGGGGTATAGTCAATCAAGATGAAGACAGGAACGATTACCCAGGACATGCTTTCGATAATAAAAATGAAGGTGATGGACGAGATTACGACATGGCTTTAGTTAGTTTTGATACATCCGTTGAGTTGACATCAATTAATTTTGGCTGGATATATGATGATGCTGACTTCACAGTATTAGCTTTTTCTGGAGCGAATATTAATACCACATCACGCTCAACATGGTCTGATGTAGCAACATCTGGGGATTGGATTACTGTTGGTAATTATGATGCAAACTCAACTGGATATTATTCTATAAACCAAGGGGATATATCACAAGGTAAGATATCTTCGCAATACTGGTTGGTAGGAGCATATAATAGCATCTTTGGGCACACTCTTAATGACGAAGGCTCTTTAGGAACTGGTGCAATTGATGCCTTTAAAATTAAAGGTTTTAAAGGTAATACAACAACAACTCCTCCTACTGATGTCCCTGCGCCTTCTGCATTCGGGTTATTATTAGTGGGTGCTTTAGGCATCTATGCCCGCAGAACTAAAAAAACTGCATAATAAAATAGTAGCGTGACAAAAAAAGAGATGACTTTAGTCATCTCTTTTTTTTACCATCACATTTGAGGTGCTTATTTTTTATAAGCCAGCTTAATCTTATTCAACATTTCACAACATAAATGCGTTAATATTTCGGTCGATCAAGTTTAAGTTATTCCGTTCACTTATTTTAAGGTTTAAGCCATGAAGTTCTTTTTAAAGCCCATTATTATAACTTTCTTTTTGTTGAGTATTGCAATGGCGGCTCATTCAGCTGATAACTATTATGAATCGGCCTTACAGTCTTATCAAAATCAAGAATTTGATGCATCTTATATTTATTTAAAAAATGCTTTACAGGCGAACCCCAAAAACTTACCAGCGAAACTTCTTCTGGGTCAATTGATGACGCGAAATGGCTATTATGATGAGGCTATCAAAGAATTTCGACAAGCGCTTGAATACAAAATAGATATGAATTTGGTACTACAACCGCTCGGTAACGTACTAACATTTAATCAACAGTATCAAGACGTAATAGAATTGGGAAAAGGTTATAAACTTACAGACGAGAGCAATTTTGAATGGAAAATGCTATCTGCAAGCGCTTATAGTAGTTTGGGACAACCAGAACTTGCCAGAGCCGAATATAACCGCGCTATCCGCCTATTTCCAAACAACACCAGAGCCATTAATAGTTTGGCTTTTTTAGATTTAAGCGCAAACAAACTAGATAGTGCTGAGTTGGAAGCCAACCGTTCATTAAAGATAGCGCCTGGTGACCATCGCACTTGGCATCTAAAGGGAAAAATTACAGAAGCTCAAGGCAACATTACAAAAGCAATCGAATATTATCGCACTGCGTTGAAAATAGAACCCGAGGATCCTGTCACTAGGCGTTCTCTGGCCTATGCCTTAATTTCAAACAGTCAGTTGGAAGAAGCAAAAGTTATTGCTGATAGCATTATCAAACAAACCCCTGATGATCCCTTTGCTATGTTATTAAGCAGTTGGATTTTATCTAAGAATGAACAAGGTGAATTGGCTAATAATATACTAGATGATCTCAGTAGTAAGTTAACTTTGGTTAACGATTCAACTTTTGAAAAACAAGATTCCCTACTTTTTGTAAAAGGCATGACAGAATATGTGCAAGGCAACTTTGAGCAGGCACGCGTCACCTTGGGTAAGTACGTCAATAAAAATCGTCAAGATATCAATGCAACAGCTATGCTAACTGAAATCTATATTTCTATGGGACAAAATGACTCAGCGATGCATATTTTAGAGCGGGTTGAGGAAAAATTGAGCGACCAATTAGAATTAGCCTTAAAATTAGCTGACTTATATTTAAAAAATGGCAAAGATTTCAAAGCTGATTATTGGTTGAGTAAGCTCAGAGGTTTGTACCCGGACAATATCAAAGTGATCTTAATGTCTTCGAAGGCTTTGATTGCAAGAGGAAAAATGGATGATGCGATTAAATTAATTGAAGACAGTAGCAATAAAAATTCTCAGAACCCCTCTTTATTAATGGCAAGAGGATTTCTTTATATACAAAATGGTAACTTTGAAAAAGCCTTGCAAGCGGCAAAAACGTTAACTAAAGCTGATAGTCGCAACGTTGATTATTGGAATCTGCAATCGGCTGCACTTTTAAGACTAGGCCGCTACGAGGAAGCACAAATTGCCATAGATAATGTAATGGCTATATCGCCAACTCATTTTGCTGGGCGATTCAATCAAGCTATGTTGCTCAAAAGCACTAATCAGTTTGCTCAAGCAAAAAAACTACTACAAATATTAGCTGAAGAACAACCCAGTCACAGTGCATCACAATTTCAATTAGCGTTAGTGGAATCAGAAGACAATGATGTAGTTCCTGCCATTGCCAGGCTTGAAAAACTTGTTTTACTTGAATCGCGTAATAAACAAGCCAATCTATTATTATTAGATTTGTACATCAAAAACCAACAAACTGATGTAGCCTTGAGACTCATCAACAAATTAGTCAAAGAATTCCCTTTCGAACCCGAATTTGCAATCAAACGAGCCGAAGTACTTATTGCTAATAGAGATGTGGATGATGCCAAATTACAACTATCAAAGTTATATAATTTGTGGCTAGACAACCCCCAAAAACTCTTTCGTTTAAGTACTATGCAACAAAGCGTAAGTGATTATGATGGTGCCAATAATACCTTACTTAAAGCCTTAAGTTATTTACCCCAGCATTTATTGCTCAATTTAGAATACGCTAGATTAAACCTGCAGTTAAATGAAATTGTCGTTGCACAAGATGTTGCTAATAAAATGGAACAACAATATGGTAAAAACCCCAATATATTTTTACTTAAAGGGGACATCGCCCTCGCAAAACAAGATTTTCCAACAGCACACGGAAACTTTTTAGAAGCTATTAGATTAGAAGATAATTTTCAGTTGCCTTTGATTCGTCTATATGAGTTAGCTCGCCGTAGCATAAAAGTACAAGAGTTTGCTTCTCTAATAGAGCAGCTAGTTAAAGACCAACCTGAAAATGACTGGCGTAGAAAGTTGCTCGCGGACCAATTTATGAACCAAAATAAGTGGCAAGACGCTAAGCCGCATTATTTAAAATTAGTTGAAAAAGAGCGATTAAGCCGTGACTTCTCAATATTGAATAATCTGGCTAATATTTACATGCAAGATGACCTGCCAAAAGCATTGGCTTATGCAAAACGGGCTTTAGAAAGTGCCAGTACCGTGCCTGCAGTACTCGATACTCATGGCTGGATCTTAACTAAAATGGAGCGCTATGAAGATGGACTTGTTTCTCTTCGACAGGCCTATGCAATCAACTCTAATGATCCTGCAATTCGTTATCATATTGCCTACACATTACATAAACTTGGTCGCGTCGCTGAAGCTAAAGAAGAACTACAACAAGCCTTGGCATCAACAGTTGTTTTTAGTGAACGCAGTGACGCAGAAAAACTATTAGCATCAATTTAAATGGGTTAGCCCTAGTCACACCGCCAACTACAAAAAAGCCCAATTAAATTGGGCTTTTTTCATTAAGTTAGTAGTGCATTGTCAATTAATTGAAAAACCACTTTCACTTGCATCAATCTTAACCACTCCATCAACACCCAAGGTGCCCGCTAAGAGCTTTTGCGCTAATGGATTTTCAAGTTCTACTTGAATCGCGCGTTTTAGTGGCCTTGCACCAAATACGGGATCAAAGCCTGCATCCGCGAGTTTATCTAACGCGGCCAGGGTCAATTCCAATTTATAACCTTTGGCAGCCAGCCTTTCCCGTAAGGATAGAAGCTGAATTTTTGCAATCGACTTAATTTGCTCACGCCCTAATGGATGGAACACCACGGCGTCATCAATACGATTTAAGAATTCAGGTCTAAAGTGCTGCCCTACTTCCCCCATCACCAAGGCTTTCATCTGCTCATAGTTATTGGTCCGATTTGACTCTTGAATGATGTCAGAGCCCAAGTTAGACGTCATGATGATCACCGTATTTTTAAAATCGACGGTTCTGCCTTGGCCGTCAGTTAGGCGCCCGTCATCAAGGACTTGGAGTAAAATATTAAACACATCTGGATGGGCTTTTTCAACTTCATCCAATAAAATGACAGAGTAAGGTTTTCTGCGCACGGCCTCAGTTAAGTAACCGCCCTCTTCATAACCGACATAACCGGGAGGTGCACCGACCATGCGTGCAACCGAGTGTTTTTCCATAAATTCTGACATGTCGATGCGGATCATGGCATCTTCAGTATCAAACAAAAAGCTCGCTAGGGTTTTACACAATTCCGTTTTACCCACGCCTGTTGGGCCTAAAAACAAAAATGAACCAATAGGACGATTAGGATCAGATAAACCTGCCCGCGAGCGGCGTATGGCATTAGATACCGCATCAACAGCTTCTGCCTGACCTACAACACGTTTATGCAAAGCAGTTTCCATTGAGAGTAACTTCTCTTTCTCGCCCTCTAACATTTTAGACACAGGTATGCCGGTCCAACGCGACAATACATCGGCTATTTCATTCTCTGTCACTTTATTTTTCAATAAGGTCGTTTCGACATCTTCAGACTCAGTGGCTAACTCTAATTTACTTTCCAGCTCTGGTATTCTGCCATATTGTAATTCTGACATACGACTGAGATCAGAAGCACGACGAGCAATTTCCAAATCCAATTTGGCTTGTTCTAATTCAGAGCGAATATTTTGTGTGCCCTGCATGGCCTGCTTTTCAGCCAACCAAACCGTTTCTAAATCTGAAAATTTATGTTCTGCTTGTTCACGTTCAATTTCAATTAGCTCTAGGCGTTTATGACTAGCCTCATCTTTTTCTTTAGCCAAGGCCTGCTCTTCTAACTTAAGCTGAATAATGCGCCTTTCTAATTTATCCATTTCTTCCGGTTTTGAGTCCATTTGCAAACGGATACTCGATGCAGCTTCATCAATTAAATCAATGGCTTTATCAGGTAATTGACGGTCGCTAATATAGCGATGAGACAAGGTTGCAGCTGCTACTATTGCAGGGTCAGTGATCTCAACCGAGTGATGCAATTCATAGCGCTCTTTCAAGCCTCGTAATATAGCGATGGTATCTTCAACACTCGGTTGTTCAACCAGTACTTTTTGAAAACGCCTCTCTAACGCGGCGTCTTTTTCGATGTATTGGCGATATTCATTTAACGTTGTGGCACCGACACAATGCAGTTCGCCGCGAGCCAAGGCGGGTTTGAGCATATTACCTGCGTCCATGGCGCCTTCGCCTTTCCCGGCCCCGACCATAGTATGTAGTTCATCGATAAATAGGATCACACGGCCCTCTTCTTTGGCCAGTTCATTGAGCACCGCTTTTAAACGCTCTTCAAATTCCCCCCGAAATTTAGCCCCTGCGATTAATGCTCCCATATCAAGTGATAAAACACGCTTGTTTTTCAAGCCTTCAGGCACCTCGCCATTGATAATCCGCTGAGCTAAACCTTCAGCTATTGCCGTTTTGCCGACTCCTGGTTCACCAATTAATACCGGGTTATTTTTGGTACGCCGTTGTAATACTTGAATGGTACGACGAATTTCATCATCGCGACCAATAACGGGATCTAACTTGCCTTGTTCAGCTCGTTCAGTTAAATCAGTGGTAAATTTATCTAAGGCTTGACGCACATCTTCTGCGTTTTGATCAGTGACTTTTTGACCGCCGCGCATTTTTTCAATGGCTTTTTCAATTTTAGCTGAGTCAGCACCAAATTGTTTGAGGATTTCACCTAAGCGTCCCTTGTCCTCTAGTGCAGCAAGTACAAAAATTTCCGAGGTAATATACTGGTCGTTGCGTTTTTGCGCTATTTTATCACTCAGATTAAGTAAAACGACGGTGGTTTTACTCAGTTGAACATCGCCACCAACCCCTTCTACTCGAGGTATTTTGTCCAGAGCCTCGCCTAGCGCCGAACGTAAGCCATTGACGTTCAGTTGAGCTTGATCAAATAAAGAGCGAACTGAGCCACCTTGCTGGTTCAACAAAGCACTGAGCAGATGCACCGGTTCAATATATTGATGGTCTCGGCCTAATGCTAATGATTGAGCCTCTGACAAGCCCATTTGTAATTTGCTGGTAAAACGGTCTAATTGCATATTATGACTCCCAAAAAAGATAACCAGACTCTGGTTACCACTAAAACTAAGTTGTTCTAGTTATGGGTATAAAATGACCGCAATACAAGTAGGGTTATTAAAGTTGAGTTGAAATGACACACTAAATATAAGCAATATTTGATCTTAATCAAATCTCGACATTACCAACCAACACAGCGGCATAGCTTTATATTGGCTTAACCAATAAAGATAGCACTGACCATTCTTCCTGTTGTTTTTAGCCCCTGATGAGTGGCGCGGCGATGAGAAAAAAATAAAGATTTTTGTTGATAGCTGCAATATTCACCACCGCTGACATTTAATACCCCTAGGGAGGTTAATTTTTGACGCGCAATTTCATAGAGATCGGCTAAGTATTTAGGCTCTGTAGGAGAGTAATTGACTGACTTAACAAAAGCATGTGGGAATTCAATAAAAGCCTGCTTTACTGCCTCACCTACCTCGAAATGTTGTTGACTGATGGCAGGCCCAAGCCACGCCAAGATTGAGGCATTATCGCAATCCATGCTCTCCAACGTTTTTTCGATAACTCGATTGGCCAAACCACGCCAGCCTGCATGAATCGCAGCGACCAGAGTACCTTGAGTATTACATAATAATATGGGCAAACAATCTGCTGTCATTACTGCGCAAACTTGATTTTCTTTATAAGAAAAACAGGCGTCAGCCACGAGTGGGTGGCTCTCATTTTTGGGTAATTCAATGCACACATTACTGTGGGTTTGATCTAACCATTGAAATCTGCCGCTATTGGGCAGTTTGTTGCGATTACGTTCGACCAATACAGGATCGTCACCAACGTGCTGCCCCACATTAAAAGTGTCAAAAGGAGGGAGGGACTCCCCTCCACTACGACAACTTGTATAAGCGTAAATATTACTCGGCGCAGCCCACTTGGGTTTTATAAAAATTGGCTCAGCCAAGCTTAAACATCTCCGCTACCATTTATCGTCTTGTCTTCTCGAATCACAGACAGCAAGTGCACAAAGTCATCTGGTAAAGGGGCTTTCCAACTCATCCAGTCACCTGTGACGGGATGCACTAATTCCAGCTGAACTGCATGCAGAGCTTGGCGGCGAAATGCCCTTAAGGTTTCAATAAATTCTTGGGTTGCAGCCTTAGGGGGACGAGGACGACCACCATAGGCTATGTCGCCCACCAGCGGGAAACGGATATGTGACATGTGCACACGAATTTGATGGGTACGGCCTGATTCGAGTTTAAGTCGCAAATATGTATGGGCACGAAATTTTTCTTTAACCCGGTAATGGGTTACCGCATCTTTACCTGATTCTCGCACAGCCATATTAGTCCGTTTGGTTTCATGCCGACCGATAGGTGCATCAACGGTTCCACCTGCCACCATGGTGCCATAAACAATAGCTTCATATTCGCGGCTAACTTCTCTGGCTTGCAATTGCTCAACTAGTTGGGTTTGAGCGATGATGGTTTTGGCCACCACCATCAATCCGGTTGTATCTTTGTCTAAACGATGCACAATGCCCGCACGAGGTACATTCGCTATTTGTGGTGCATGATTTATCAGTGCATTAAGTACTGTACCATTGGCATTGCCCGCACCAGGGTGCACAACTAAATTTGCCGGTTTATTGATAACCAGTATGTCATCATCTTCATAAACGATATTCAGCTGAATATCTTGTCCTTCGTGCTGAACTTGCATTTCTATCAGGGCATTGATTTCAACGAGCTCTTCACCAACCAATTTTTCACGTGGAATATTAGCAATTTGCTCATTTACTTTGACACAATCACTTAAAATCCATTCTTTTAAGCGAGAACGTGAATAATCAGGGAACATTTCGGCCAAAGCTTGATCTAAGCGTTTGCCGAATAAATTTTGCGGTACACTGGTTTGCAAATGAATTTTTTCACTGTGGGTAGACATACAATAGGGATCCAATAAGGTTACATTACGATTTATATGTGCATAGCCCAAAGTGCTGGGGTAGAATGCGCAACTATTATCGATAAACATCTATTCTAACGGATTTTTGATACTCAATGAATGGCATATCAAGTATCACCTATATAAATAAGAGTAATTAGAGAAAATATGACCAATAGTTCACGAATAAATACATTAATACTGGGGAGCGTGCTTGCTTTAATGGCTGGATGTTCCTCATCTCCGGATGATCAAGACCTCGTCATTGGTAATCGAAGCGAACAAGCGCTTTATCAAGATGCTAAAGAAAAGATGAAATTGGGCAATTTTAATGCAGCTACGACAACCTTGAGTGCATTGGACTCCAAATACCCTTTTGGTCCGTTTTCTCATCAAATTCAACTTGACCTAATTTATAGTTATTACAAATCAGGTAAGGTGCCCGAAGCGATCGCCACTATTGATCGTTTTACCCGCCTAAATCCAAATCACTCCGATGTTGATTACGCAATTTACATGCGTGGTCTTACTAATATGGAAGCGGATAAAAATCTGTTCCAAGAATTGGTAGGAATAGATCGCTCAGACCGGGATCCGAGCAAATCACGCCAAGCTTTTGAAGATTTCAGACGCTTAATCGAGAAATATCCAGAGAGTAAATATGCGGCAGACGCGCAAAAACGTATGCTACATATTAAAAACCGATTAGCTAAATATGAAATTTCGATCGCGCGCTTCTATATGCGTCGCGAGGCATTTGTTGCCGCTGCAAACCGTGGTCGTTATGTACTTGAGTACTATTCTGACACTTCTCACGTGCAAGAAGCCTTAGAAATTATGGTTGAATGTTATGATCAGCTGAAGCTTGAAGAATTAAAAAATAATGCGATGAAAACCTTAAAATTAAACTATCCAAATAGCAGCTTCATTGGCTAAGTAAAAGATAATTATATTTTATCGACTATAAAAAAACGCGCTTAAGAAGCGCGTTTTTTTTATATGTAATTTAGACTAGAAAAATAAATGGCTAAATGGGTTTAATAAACGTGCTATGCCCGAAGTAAAATACAAGGGCTTATCGACAATAGTAAACACTAAACAACCTTCATCTGCTTCTGAGTGAGGCAAATGATTATGTTGACCATCAAGTAAAGTAAAGTCTCCACAATCGTAATTTGCCACCCCATCACCGTACTGGCCATCGATAACCAAAGTCATCTCTGTACCTTTGTGTGTATGTTCTGGGACTTTACCGCCCTTTTCCATATAGATGAAGTTAGCCTTACCCATATAGCCTAAGTCGACAGGGGCCTGCCATAATTTGCCTACTAAGCGTGACCAGTTCCCTGTATTTTTGGCATAACGCTTTAACGTTCGAGGTAATACAAAGCGTTTCCCTTCTAATTCTATGTCAAAAGTAGCAGGAACAGATGCTGCTCTAGGTATAGTCGTCTTTTGCTGGGGTAATTGCGTAATCTGGCTAAACATCCTATCAAGGGAAGGTGTAGCAACAGGAGAGCTCAATGCTTCTATAGTTTGAACCTGTTGCAATTTCATACACTTTGCTTGGCAATCTAAACACATATCAACATGCGCAGAGACCATAAGAGCAACAGTAGGCTCGCAAGTACCGGATACAAAAGCATTTAATTGTTGTGCGTTAGGATGGTGCTTAATCATTGTTATCAATCATCTCTTTTAGTCTTTGTAATGCAAGTCGTGTTCTAGACTTAACTGTTCCTAAGGGGATATCCATTTCATCAGCAACCTCTTGTTGAGATTTCCCCTCAATATAGATGGCTTCAATTACTGTTCTTTGCTTGTCTGGCAAAGACTCGAATAAAACACCAATTTCATCCATAGTTACTTGGTGGTCGTGAGATACTTCATTTACGTCTGCCGTTTGCTCACACAGAATTGGCCATAAGTCGTCAGCACAAATATCTTCTTTGCGGTTGCGTAATTTACGCAATAGGTCGAAACGAATATTTCGGGCAATCGTAAAAATCCAAGTCGACGGAGACCCTTTCGAGGCGTCAAACAGATGCGCTTTTTGCCACACATTTGCCATGGTGTCTTGAACAAGTTCCATGGCTAAAGCCTCATTCCCCATTTGCTTGAGTGAATAAGACAAAAGTCGCGGTGCGAAATAATTAAAGACATTAGCAAAAGAACGCTCACAGCGTGTTTTTGCCACCGCACTTAAACAAGCTGACATTTCTTCAGCACATTCTATGGGTTTTACAGAGTGAGAGGGCCTAGATTCCAAAGGTATTCCGACTAACATAAGTTACCTGCAGGTTAATGTTTCAATATTATACTGTGGGTAAATAAAAAAAGATCACTCCACCAATTGTGTCAGAAAACTAATTGCTTTGACACAATCTTTATTTTGCAACAATTGCTGCTTTTGCTCAGCATGCACTGGCAGTAATTCTAACCACCGATAAATAACCCAAATAGGATCATCAAAATGCGGTTTGTCGTACAAGTTTCTTAACTCTTGATACTTTTCAAATACTTCAATTAGACGTTCATTGATAGGGCTTAATAATTTTTCGTGTTCTGGCAAAGTCCATTCAGACACCCATTCACATTCACCTATGCGCAGTTCATCCTTTTCAGTGGAGACACTTAAAACATTAAAGCATCGTTCACCTTCCACCGTAATTCCTAACATTCCGTCAGGTAGTAAATCAAAATCTATAACCTTGGCGTAAGTTCCGATTGGGAATATATGTTGATTCAGTTCTGTTGACCCTTTGGCATCTAACATGCAAATACCAAAACCCGTGTTGTTGGCACAGGCTTCTTTTACCATCCGCACATAGCGTGGTTCAAATATGCGCAGGGCCAAACGTCCGCCGGGCAACAGGTGGGCTGACAATGGAAACAGTGGGATGGTAAGATTCATGTAAAAATAAGTTTCAGTCGTTTAATAATGCCTATCGATACGCTGGCGTTATGATTATGGATCGTTATTAGTATTTAACACTGTTTGCGCGATATGATCTCTATTATCTGTTCAAAGGTATATTAAACCGTATTTCGGCTGGAGACAGCCTCACTGATTTTGATTGGGAATAGTAGTCAATTATTATGAAAACGATATTAATAACTGGAGCGAGTTCGGGCATTGGTCAAATGCTAGCGAAGCATGCTGCTGACAGTGGTTATCAGGTGATTGCTTGTGGAAGAAATCAGCAGAAGCTTGATGAGCTCGCCACACACGAAAAAATCACCACGCTCACTTTTGATGTCACTGACCTTGAGCAAACTAAACAAGCCCTTGCAAGCGTAACAGCCGATATTTATGTGTTTAATGCAGGAGTGTGTGAATACGTGAATGTAAAAGCGTTTGAGTCGGCCTTATTTCAACGGGTTTTCAGCGCCAACTTTTTTGGTATTGTGCATTGTATTGAAGCTATCCTGCCCAAGCTTAAAGCTGGAAATCAAGTTGTATTAGTTGACAGTTTGGCAAGATTACTGCCTTTTACACGTAGCCAAGCCTATGGCGCAAGTAAGGCTGCGTTACACTATTTCTCTAAAAGTCTGGAGGTTGATCTTGCAAGTCGAGACGTCACATTTCAAAGTGTGTCACCCGGTTTTGTTGAAACCCCGCTGACTCAACAAAATGATTTCGACATGCCAATGAAAATTAGTAGCGAGCAAGCAGCAAAGAGTTTGCTGCGTGGCATAGAAAAAAGAAAACGTAGCATTTATTTCCCAACGTTGTTCAGTCTAATTTTACGCTCTCTCAACATGCTGCCAGACAGTTGGCAGGTAGGTTTGTGCAAAAAAATGCAAGAACAAGAAAAATAATGAAGGAACTTGGTTAATGGACAAAAAAATTGCAATCATCGGTTCAGGTATATCGGGGCTAACCTGCGCCCACCTTTTGCATCAAAAACATCGTGTCAGCGTGTTTGAAGCCAACAATTATATCGGCGGCCACACCGCGACTAAAGATGTAGAGGTTAATGGCGAAACACACGCTATTGATACAGGCTTCATTGTTTTTAACGATTGGACTTACCCTAACTTCATTAAATTAATGGATAAAATAGGCGTTAAATCGCAAGCAACTGAAATGAGTTTTAGCGTCAAAAACCTCGCACAAAATCTAGAATATAATGGCAATACTTTGAATAGTTTATTTGCGCAAAGAAGAAATATATTAAGACCTAGATTTTGGCGAATTGTCAGAGATATTTTGCGGTTTAATAAATTGTGCAAAAGTGATGCGATCAAAACAACTGACTTTGGTGAATTAACCTTATTCGAGTTTATTCAACAGCACAAACTCAGCGATGATTTTGCTTTCAACTATATATTGCCAATGTGCGCTGCCATCTGGTCTACAAGTCTGGAAGATATTAAAGCCTTTCCGTTTCAGTTTTTCCTTAAATTTTTTAATAATCACGGTTTATTGAATATTACTGACCGACCGCAGTGGTATTCGATAATCGGTGGGTCACGAAGTTACATAGCCCCGCTGACTAAAGGCTATGAAGGTCAAATACATCTGAATAGCCCTGTGCAATCAGTCAGAGCGAGTGAATCCGGTTTTGTAGTGACAGTAAATCAAGCTGAACAACATTTTGATGAAGTAATCTTTGCCTGTCACAGCGATCAAGCCTTAGCACTTTTGGCTCAGCCCAGCGCCTTGCAGCAAGAGATACTCGGCAGTATTCGTTATGCAACAAATGACGTGGTTCTGCACACTGACACCAGTGTATTGCCTAAGCGTAAATTGGCTTGGGCAAGTTGGAACTACTCATTAACTGGCGCAAGCGGAGAAATTTCTGCGCCAGCAGTGTTGAGTTACAACATGAATATCCTACAACGATTGCAATCATCTACTACATTTTGTGTCACACTAAATAATACTACTGGCATAGATAAGAGTAAGATATTGGGCCAATACGTTTATAGCCACCCACAGTTCGACCAAGAGGCAATTTCAGCCCAAGCTCGTCGCAAGGCTATTTCAGGGCAACACGGTTTACATTTTTGTGGGGCTTATTGGTATAACGGTTTTCATGAAGATGGCGTACGCAGCGCTTTAGACGTGTGTGCAGATTTTGGAGAAAGTCTTTGACCGAAGATGCGATATACAGTGGTGAAGTCATGCATGCGCGATTTCTGCCAAAAAAACATCGTTTTAGTTATCGTATCAATTTATTTTGGTTAGATCTTAGTAAACTCAATGAAACTGCAGCAAAGCTTTGTTGGTTTTCTATGCATAAGTTTGCGCCTGTTCAATTCAGGCGTAGTGATTTTTTGGGGGATCCTGCGAGTTTACTGCAGGATAGCGTTTTGGAAAAAATGTCTGAACTTGCGGGTAAACCTGTTTTGGGAAAAGTATTTTTACTCAGTCCCCTACGAACCTTCGGCCTGTATTTTAGTCCGGTCAACTTCTATTATTTGCAAGATACGCTTGGTCACTACAGCTATTTATTGGCAGAAGTAAGCAACACACCGTGGAATGAAACACACTGCTACTTGGTCGATTTAGCAGACCAACAAGACAGCCAGAAAGTGTTTCATGTATCCCCATTTAATCCCATTGATATGCAATATAAGTGGAAGATCGAACAACCAGCACAAAACCTAAAATTGAGCCTAGCATGTCATCAAGAATCTAAACATTTTGTAGCTAATCTTAATTTATCGCGTCAAGAACTGAACTCTCAGAACCTAAAACGCGTAGTAAGAAAGATTCCTTTTATGACAATAAAAACAGTAGTGGGAATATATTGGCAGGCGCTAAAATTATTTATCAAAGGCATGCCGATTTATTCGCACCCAGCACAAGGTAAACAGTAGTTATGGTAAATGGAGAACAAACCCTTAATGCACCGAGCACACTCACTTGGTCAGACAAACTTTGCCGCAATATTATGCTTAAAATCTTTGCTAGTTTGCCCCAGGGCCAGTTAGTAATAAAAGAAAGTGGTGTATTAATTGACAGCTTCGGTGAGAGAAACAGTGACTTGCATGCTGAAATAAATATTATCGACTTGTCTACATACAAACGATTGTTATTCGGTGGCAGTGTTGCATCGGGCGAAACTTATACGGAAGGACTTTGGATAACCCCAAACCTGACAAACGTTATTCGCATATTTGCTCGTAATTTAGATATGCTCGACGCATGGGAAGCCAAAATGGAATGGCTTGCACTCCCTATAAGAAAAATACGCCACTTTGCTAATAAAAACTCACATACTGGTTCCAAGAAAAACATTGCTGCTCACTATGATCTGGGCAACAAGTTATATACACGCTTTTTAGACCATACCATGATGTATTCGTCGGCTATTTACCCTCAAGCAGACGCATCGTTGGAACAAGCTCAGCACAATAAGTTAAAGGTCATTTGCGATAAGCTACAATTAACCGAATCAGACCATTTACTCGAAATAGGTACTGGTTGGGGCGGTCTTGCGGTATTTGCTGCCAAACATTACGGTTGTAAAGTTACCACGACCACTATATCTGAAGAACAGCACGCTTATGCAAGTGAATGGATTATAAAAGAGGGCTTACAAGATAAAGTCACCCTACTGAAAAAAGATTACCGCCTCTTAGAGGGACAATACGACAAGTTAGTTTCTATTGAAATGATTGAAGCGGTGGGTAAAGAATTTTTACCGACTTTCTTCAAAAAATGTTCAAGTTTGCTTAAAAAGCAGGGGGTAATGCTGTTGCAGGCCATTACCATCAACGACCAGCGCTTGGAAAGTTATAGCAAAAATGTAGATTTCATTCAAAAACATATATTCCCTGGTGGCTACTTACCTTCGCAACTGTTGATCAACCAGCATTTAAAACGTTATACCGATCTGATGATCCGGGATCTCCATGATATTGGTTTGGACTACGCGAAAACATTACAAGATTGGCATCATCGATTGTTAGAAAACAAAGACGTATTAGCCAGCGAAGGGTATGACGAGCGTTTTATGAAAATGTGGCGTTATTATTTTAGTTATTGTGAGGGCGGCTTTTTAGAACGTACTATCAGCACGGTGCAACTAGTCATTAGTAAACCTGCATACGTGGCTATTCCGACACGATAATTTTGCAATATTTTATAAGGTGGCAAAATCGATGTTACAAAAAAAACTACTGAGGTATTGCCTGCCCTTACTCCTGACTTGGAGCCTTAATACCATGGCTGATCCTTTAATAGATTTTAAAAAAGTGGGCGAAGCCAAGCTCGAAATTTTGTTTTGGGACGTCTATAAGTCAGAGCTTTACACCTTGGACGGCGTCTATCAACAAGACGTTTTCCCTCAGGCGCTCAAAGTGCACTATTTACGCAACATTAAAGCCAAAGATTTAGTCGAAAGAACGGAAGAAGAGTGGCAAAAACTCGGGGTCAATTCGCAAATCAGTGCGCCGTGGATTAAACAACTTTCTACGATGTGGCCTAACATTAAAAAAGGTGATGAATTACTGATTTTGGTTAATAAGTCGGGAGACAGTGATTTTTACTTTAATCAGCAATCTATTGGAGCGATTAAAGACAGTGAATTTGGCAGTAGCTTTTTACGTATTTGGTTAGATGAAAAATCCAGTTATCCTGATTTACAAAAGCAACTTATTGGAGAGAAAAAATGAAGCTTAAATGTATCGCCATAGCCTCCAGTTTATTACTTTTGACCAGTTGTAGCAGCTCACTAGATGACTATAAAGATACTGGCCCTGCCTTCAACCTCAGCCAATATTTTGATGGTAAGGTGACTGCGTGGGGCATAGTGCAAGATTACACCCAAAAGCTAAGCCGCCGTTTTTGTGTTGATATTGTAGGTAAGTGGGAAGGTAACAAAGGCCAACTACATGAAACCTTTTATTACAACGATGGTGAGCAGCAAATACGAGTTTGGGAGTTAACAAAAGGCAATGACGGTCTGATCAGCGGTAGTGCTAGTGATGTTATTGGTCAGGCTTCTGGAAGTGAAACCGGTACTGCGTTTAATTGGAAATATACCTTACGCGTTCCCGTCGATGGTACCGAGTACGACTTGGCTGTCGACGATTGGATGTATAAATTAGACGAAAATCGGGTTATGAACCGCTCTTACATGAGCAAGTTTGGGGTTACCGTCGCGGAAATATCTATCTTTTTTGACAAAACAGCCCCTATACGTGGTTGTCAAACGACAGACTGAGAGGGATTAAAGACCCTAGCATTTGGTATAGGGTCTAGCTTGATGGCATTTCTTGTCTGATTAAGGCAATACTGATATAGGCTCAGATATTTTTGCTTTGCCTTGGTTAATGGCTATTTCTACACGTCGATTGCGACTGCGTGCTTGTGGGTCGCTTGCATCTACTAGAGGCGATGTATCTGCCTTTCCGACTACCGACATACGACTTTCATCAAAACCAGGTGCGCGGCGCATTTCTTCAGCAACCGCTACCGCTCTTTGTGATGACAAATCCCAATTTGAACGATAGAGTTCGTTGGATATTTGTTGGCTGTCACTGTGACCCGAAATTTCAATATCCCCTGGCATATCAGCTAAAATAGCACCTATTTTGCGCAGAATTGGCTTAAACTGCGGCTGTAAAAAGGCTGAGCCTGCCGAAAATGAACCATTCTCACGAATGCGGATCGTTATTTGCTGCCCTAAAGACTCCATCTCAATCGCCCCATCAATGATTTCTTTTTCTAGCTGCTGAGTGACTTTTTTCAAGCGCTCGTTAACTTGTTCTTGACTGGTTTCTTGGCTTTGTGAGCTTTGACTGCTTGCTGAGGCACTTTGCTCTGTTGCAGTTTGCTGGGCTGAACCGCCACGTTGCTCACCACGTTGTTTTTGCCTACCACCCGCAGAGTCTTCGTTACCCGCCTGAAATTCTAACATCTGTTGGGTCATTTCAATGGTTTGCTGTTGAATGGTATCAATTGGCGTAGGATCAGGCCGTCCTGGACGAAACTCCATAGCAATAACACTGGTACCCTTAGGAATATCTTTCACTTCTATTTTGTTTTGTACACCAAAGGCAAACTTCATCGAACCGGCAATTTGTTTGAACTTAAGTACATCCATTTCAGAAAATGACAATAGCAGTACAAAAAAGCACATCAACAACGACATCAAGTCAGCAAATGTGCCCATCCACGCAGGAAGACCTTCTGGTGGACACTTTGGACATTCTTGTTCGTCAGACATGACTATTCAGTATCCGCGGCTTTACCGCGTTTGCTGGCGGCTAAATAGCTTTTAAGAATACCTTCAATAACCCGTGGATTTTGGCCATCAGCAATACCGATGATGCCATCTAAGACTAGACTCTGATTTAACTTTTCTTCGTCCGCACGGTTGCCTAATTTTATTGCGATAGGAATACAAATTAAGTTGGCTAACATGGCACCGTATAACGTAGTTAACAGGGCAACGGCCATGGCTGGGCCGATTGATTTCGGATCATCCATGTTAGACAACATCGCCACCAACCCAACCAGTGTACCGATCATGCCCATTGCTGGTGCTACATCGCCTAGGCCTTTAAAAATAGTTTTACCAAACTCATGGCGTTCAGATGTCATACTAATATCTTTCGATAGGGTGGCTCTGACTACATCAACATCATGACCATCAACCAGCATGTCTACCCCTTTTTGCATAAACGGGTTAGCAATTTCAGCTTCCTCTAAGGCCAAAAAGCCACCTTTTCGGGCCGCATCAGCCATTTCAACAATTTTTTCTATTTGTGATTCTGGGGTGTCAATTTTAAACATAAAGGCTTTGCCAGCAATTTTACCCGCGCCAAAAAATTGCCCCAGTGTATATTGCGATAACACCACAAAAAGACTGCCACAAAATACAATTAATATTGATGGCACGTTAACAAACATAGCGATATCGCCGCCTTGTATCATCGCCATAATGACAAAGCCGATCGATCCTAGCATGCCGATTAGAGTTGCTAAATCCACTATCTACTCCCACCTATTACTGATATTACTGTATTCAAAAGAACCATTAACCTCAGTGTGCCGTATTAAAAGCCTAGTTTGCAATGAATTGTTGCAACTATAGACACAAACTACCAAGATAAAATTTCTACCATATTTCAGTATTTTATCGACCTACTTTGAATATTCTATAGCTGCAATTTTAGCATTATGTCAAAGTGGTAATAAATCTAGCGCTTTTAGGCCCTGTACCTAGGGGAAAAGTGTTTGACGCCTTTTTTGAGCTCAGGTATGGTGCGCTCAACTTGGCACTTAGGCCAACTTAATTGAAGATATTATGAGCACGCGTAAAAAAACTGAAACCTTATCCTTTGAACAATCGATGCAAGAGCTTGAAACCATTGTCAGTAAGATGGAACAAGGTGAATTGCCTCTCGAAGAAGCCTTGCAAAATTTTGAACGTGGTATTCAATTAGCACGACTTAGCCAACAAAAATTGAAAGATGCTGAACAAAAAGTGCAAATTTTGATGAATCAACATGGCCAAGCCAGTTTACTTGACTTTGATAGTCCACTATCCGACAAAGAATGATACTCAGCGAATATCAACAGGATGTGCGAGAAACAGTCGACCACTATTTGGTGCAATTGATCGACGGTTTGCCTAATCATGCTGAAACATTAAAACAAGCTATGCGTTACACATTATTAATTGGTGGTAAACGCATGCGACCGTTTTTAGTCTTTGCTACCGGTGAAATGTTGGGTATTGCCAAACAAGATTTAATCGGTCCAGCGAGTGCTATCGAAGCAATACACGCCTATTCTTTAGTCCATGATGATTTGCCTGCCATGGATGACGATGAGTTGCGCCGCGGCCACCCAACTTGTCATATAAAATTTGATGAAGCTACCGCCATTTTAGCTGGGGACGCCTTGCAAACCCTAGCATTTGAAATTTTGTGTGACTGTGAATTAAGTCCATCTTTACAAAATAAACGCATCGAATTAGTCAAAATATTAAGTCAGTCGGCAGGTTATTTGGGCATGTGTGGAGGTCAAGCTATGGACTTAGCGGCCACCAATCACCTGATTGATCAAAGTCAACTAGAAGCCTTACATAGTAAAAAGACTGGCGCCTTAATTAATGCTTGTGTTGCTATGGCTGTCAGCTTAGCTGAGGATACCACTCCCCAAATTCGCCAAATACTAGCGCAATATTCCGCAATAATTGGCTTAGCTTTCCAAGTACAAGATGACATCTTAGACGTCATTAGTGACTCAGTAACGCTAGGAAAACCGCAGGGTTCAGACCAAGCACTGAATAAAAGCACATATCCTGCGTTGCTCGGACTAGGGCAAGCACAAACTTATCTCAGTGAATTACATCAACAAGCGCTTCAAGCTTTGCACGCTTTACCCTACAATACAGCCATGTTGGAATCTTTTACCGATTTCATCATTCAGCGTAAATACTGATAGAAAAACCAGACATGCACTTATTTGCATGAAAAATAATAACCAGATAGTTGACTAGCCATACATGACCCTAGATCTTGCAAACTACCCGATATTGGCCCAAGCCAATACACCTGATGAGCTTCGCGCTTTGCCACAAGAAAAGTTGCTTCAATTGGCTGCCGAATTGCGGCAGTATTTGCTCACTTGTGTTAGTCAAAGCAGTGGCCATTTCGCCTCTGGTCTAGGTACAGTCGAACTTACTGTCGCCTTACATTATGTCTATAATACCCCTTTCGATCGTCTCCTTTGGGATGTGGGTCATCAAGCGTATCCGCATAAAATATTGACAGGTAGACGAGATCGTATGCCCACCATTCGGCAAAAAGGCGGTTTACATCCATTTCCTTGGCCGCCAGAGAGCGAATACGATACCTTTGCCGTAGGTCACTCATCTACCTCCATCAGTGCAGCGCTTGGTATGGCTGTTGCCGCTGAAAAAGAAAACAAAGGTCGCAAAATAGTTGCGGTCATCGGTGATGGTGCTATGACAGCCGGTATGGCTTTTGAAGCACTTAACCATGGTGGTGATATCGATAAAGACTTGCTTGTGATACTGAATGACAATGAAATGTCGATTTCAGAAAATGTCGGGGCATTAAATAGTCATTTAGCTCGTTTGTTAACGGGTAGCTTGTTCAATTCGATTCGTGACGGAGGTAAAAAACTTCTGAGTTCTGTGCCGCCGATTAAAGAATTCGCGAGCCGTGCGGAAGAGCATATTAAAGGCATGGTCGTACCCGGCACCATATTTGAAGAGCTTGGATTTAATTATATTGGACCTATTGACGGACACGATGTAAAGGGCGTGGTGGAAACCCTACGCAATATGCGATCAATTAAGGGCCCACAAATTTTGCACGTGGTTACCAAAAAAGGCAAAGGTTTCGAATTAGCTGAACTCGATCCAATAAAATTCCACGCTGTACCCAAATTTAACCCCAACGCAGCGGGATTGCCTAAAGCACCACCGAGTAACCCCACATTTTCAGCTATTTTTGGTAATTGGCTATGTGACATGGCAGCGCAAGATCCTAAACTTATGGCGGTTACCCCTGCAATGCGTGAAGGCTCTGGTATGGTCAAGTTTTCACAAAAATTTCCTAGCCAATATTTTGATGTAGCTATCGCCGAGCAACATGCCGTCACCTTTGCTGCAGGTTTAGCCAAAGAAGGGCTTAAGCCTGTCGTCGCTATCTACTCCACTTTTTTACAACGCGCCTACGACCAACTTATCCATGATGTAGCCTTACAAAATCTGCCGGTTTTATTTGCAATAGACCGCGCTGGATTAGTGGGTGCAGACGGACCAACCCACCAAGGTGCTTTTGATATTCCGTTTTTACGTTGTATCCCCAACATGGTGATTATGGCGCCAGCAGACGAAAATGAATGCCGCCAAATGTTATATACCGGCTATAAACTCAATCAACCGGTTGCCGTGCGTTATCCTAGAGGCTCAGCCACCGGCGTTGAACCGAGTGTAGTAATGGAATCATTGCCCATCGGCAAGAGCCGCACTATCAGAAGCGGCGAAAAGATAGCCATACTAAATTTTGGCGTATTATTGCCATTTGCCCAAGCCGCCGCTGAACAGATCAATGCAACCGTAATCGACATGCGTTTTGTGAAGCCCCTAGATACAGCCATCATCGAACAATTGGCCGCCGATCACAGCTTGTTTGTTACCCTTGAAGATGGGGCGATTATGGGCGGCGCAGGTGGTGCAGTCGCGGAGTTTGTTATGAGTATCAAACATCAATGCAAGGTATTGCCAGTAGGTCTGCCCGATGAATTTATTATGCAAGGCACCCAGCAAGAAATGTATGCTGAACTAGGCATGGATAGTGTCGGTATTTTAGCTAAGATCAAAAATTTTCAAGATAGTTAACACATTGCCTAATACTTTCTTACTGTGCGAGTAATATATCGTACAGTAGGATTATTATGCCGTTTTTGTTTAGTTTAAGCGCGCCTCACCCATGTATAAAATATCGCTGTTAAGTTAAAAATAATGCCGGACTCTTCAAGCCATGTATCAAGCCCCTACCCCGCATTAAGTAATACTTCCCCACTGTCGACTTATCTAGCCAAAGTAGGTCAAACATTAGTGCCTGATAAGGCACAGCAACAAGCGATTGAAGCCCTTGATAAGCTTTATCATCAGCTGGTCTTATCTTCTCAGATACAGCCCCGCAGCACGACTCAAGGTTTATATTTATGGGGTGATGTGGGCCGCGGTAAAACCTACTTGATGGATTTGTTTTATGGCTGTTTACCCACCAAGGGAAAGCTTAGATTACATTTCCATCGCTTTATGGCTCGTGTTCATCAAGAACTCAAACATTATCAAGGCCAACAAGATCCCTTAATCACCATCGCTAATAAACTCGCCAGTGAATCTTATATTATTTGTTTCGATGAGTTTTTTGTCGCTGATATTGCGGATGCCATGATCTTAGCGGGTTTGTTCGATGCACTATTTAAAAACGGGGTGGTGTTAGTCGCTACCTCCAATATTCCGATTCAACGATTATATGAAAACGGCTTAGCGCGACATAAATTTTTACCCTGCATTGCTTTACTGCAAACCCATACTCAAGTGCTGCATTTAGACGGTGAACAGGATCATCGCTTGCATGGTTTGAGTGACAACCTAGCTCAACTCAATACCTCAACCAATATTGGCTTAAACACTGTTTTAAACTTTAAGCAAATATTTGCCGAGCTTAGCGCGGGCGCAAGCTCGATACTTTGTGACACTGAATTGACAATTTGTCACCGCCCTCTGGCCTTAATACGCGCTGCACAGCTCGATACCCCAAATGCCTTAGCTTGGTTCGACTTTTATGCCTTATGTGATGGCCCCCGCTCACAACTGGACTACATTGAAATTGCCAGTCGATTTAGTACGGTGATGATCAGTGACGTTCCGCGCCTTGGTGGTAAGGTGCGCAACTGGATCAAAGCCCGAGGTACCGAAGATGGAATTGGTGATAACCACGCTACCAGCACTGGCGAGAGAACCGTTATTTATTCCTCTACCGACGATGCTGCGCGGCGTTTTATCAGCTTGATAGATGAGTTATATGACCAAGGTGTTAAGGTATATATCAGTACAGAGGTACCACTCAGTGAGCTCTATTTAGACGGTGCATTGATATTTGAATTTCGCCGTACTTTTAGTCGCTTAATAGAAATGAGTCACAAAATTTGAGCTGCGAGCTGCGAGCTGCGAACCATAGCGTGGCAGAGTTTTGAAATACTATGAAATAAAAAGTCCATGTGACACGGGGTTAATCTAATGAAGATAAGAGATTTTTGTCTGACTTCAAGATATTTTCAACTGAACTTTCTTGGCTTACTGCTTTTGCTCTTGTTGATGCAATCTTGTCATTATGGCGTAAACAATGAAGCCAAAAGTTCAGAGCATGGCGTGAGCCCAATGAATACTAGTTTTAGCATTGAGCTGCGTAAAATCGTGCTGATCAATGGCCATGCTGAGCAAAGTGCGATGTCCGATCCCAAGAGCAAAATTATAAGCCAAGTATGGGGTTCTGCGGAGATCGCTGATGTAAATGCCGACGGTCAACAAGATGCCGTTTTAATCTTGACTCAAAATACCGGGGGCAGTGGCACATATTATTATCTGGCCGTGGCGATCCGTGAAGGCAATAATTATCAGGGCACTGCAGTTTTTTTATTGGGAGACCGTATTCAACCCCAAGATATTCGTATTGAAGATAACCGTATCACTGTGAAGTTTTTGGACCGTTTGCTGAGTGAGCCTTACTCAAACTTGCCCACCATACCGAAAGAGAAATTGCTGATTTATGATCCTAAGGCTAAGCAACTCATTAATGTTGAGCAAGATTTTGAAGGAGAGGCCGACCCATCAATCATGACCTTAGGCATGAAAACCTGGTATTGGGAAAAAACTGAATATAATAATGATTCAAGTCACAGGCCTGCTTTACCCAAGGTATTTAGCCTCAAATTCGAAAAAAATGGCAACGTTACAATGAGCACTGACTGTAATTCGATGCAGGGTGACTACAGTGTGACAAATAAGCAAATCGAGTTTAGTAACATAGCATCGACACGTATGTTCTGTGAAGGCTCACAGGAACAGCTTTTTGCCGGGATGTTAGCCAGTGTCAACGCTTATTTTTTTACCAGTAAGGGGCAGCTTGTTTTGGAACTAAAATACGACAGTGGCTCGATGATATTCCGCTAAAAGCCGGCTGACACCATTGGATATTAATAAGCGCCTCTTTAGTTTAACTAGCTAGTTTTTTTCCTGAGAAAGCTGTGCATGCAAGAAAGTGACAATTTCCTCTAATGTTTTTGCACGTCCAGTCGCCGTCGACAGGTTGTGATTTTCATTTTTTAACTCGACGAACTTTACGTCTTTTTTAGCGCTTTGTAATGCATCTAACATCTGCTCAGACTGACTGATTTTTACCACCTGATCATTCTCAGCATGGATCAGTAAGGTGGGGGCAATAAAGTTAGTGGCATGATTTGCAGGCGATATAGCGGACATACTCGCTTTGCTCGCCTGCCCTTTTGCCACTAACATTTGCCAATATGAAACGACCCAATGCTTGCTGCCATAATTGTAAGCACCTGAACTTAACATGCGATTAATATCGGCGACCCCGTTTACTGACACCACACATTGATAAATATCGCCACTAAAAGCGCCGGCGGCAAGGGCCGCATACCCCCCGTAACTGGCGCCTACAATACATATCCTTTGCGGGTCAACAATATGTTTATCAACTAAATACGCCAAACTGTCATTGAGATCGTCTTGCATTTTTTTACCCCACTCGCCAAATCCTGCTTGTCGATGTTTTAAGCCAAAACCAATAGAACCGCGGAATTGAGGCTGTATAACAAGATATCCTTCGTTTGCTATCGCCTGCGCTAACCAGTTAAAGCCAATATGATCATAGGATTCAGGACCTCCGTGTGGCAGCATTACAGCCGGTAAATTTTTCATATGCTGCAAAGACTGATTCGGAATGGTTAATAAAGTAGGAATAACCAGACCATCACGCGCTTTTATCGATAGTTCAGCTATGGCATGAATGTTCTCTATGGCAATTTGCGGTCTGGCACTGGCGATAAAAGAGGGTGAATCATCAAGTGGAAAATAAAAGTAATCGCCTGGTGCATTTGGGCCCTCAACATAGACGACCAAATACTTCCAATCAGGACTCCAACTGCTTAACCATACAGAGTTATCAGGAAATCGAGCTAAAATAGCCTTAACCCTAGCCGTTTTTTGCGGGTCAAAAAACTGATAACTTGGATTAAATCCAGCGTACCGCACGCCATACACCACTCGATTTATATCCGTTATCACAACATCAATATCAGCATCCTCACGATTAAACTCAGAGACGCTGATCGAACCGTCCTTTAGGGCCATATTGAAATAGGATACGCGGCCGGTTTGAGGGTCTTCATCTAAAAAAACCAGAAACTGATAATCAGGACTGAGTCCAACGACATTTATGTCTCTAACGGCGACTTCTTTTTGATAAATGGTTTTCCATTCATCGCCTATTTTAGCCACTATCGTATGTTCATTATTAGTATTGTTATAGCGCTCTTCAACTAAGGCATTGCCCTGACTATCAATAAAATAGTCAATGGTTTCAGCTAGTCCAAATTCAGAAAATTGCGGTATTCTCGGTGACGCAATACGAACATTGAATAAGGCATATTTGGGCTTTTCCTTGTCGTGAATACTCAAGGCACTTCCGGCAAAAGCACTCATTAAAATATTTTTGCTATCTGGCGTAAGCCCAATAATAGAGCCTAAAGAAGATTGCCCGGGAAAAACTCTGTCACCTCTGGTTAACAATGCGCGAAGTTGATTTTTCTCAATGTTAAATACATAAGCATTGCTAACAGTCGTTTGGTTAACATAACCAGCCAGTCGCTCAAAATTAGAGACAACTAAAATCAGCTCATTTTCATTAATAAAATACAGTTTTCTCGGTCGGTTAGTCTCGGTCAGTGTTATCGCTGACACTAATTTGTGCTGTGCAACAGAATAAATAACAATCAGGTCCTGATCGTCGGTAGTTTTACGATAAGCAAGCCTTTCTCCACTGGGAGAAATCGTCATATTGGCAATAGTGGGTAATTGAGCATAGTCGGTAAAATCAGCAAGTTTAGGCGTCGCCGACACTAGCGATGTGAGCAATATATTGATTAAAAATACCAAGAAAAATCGAAAAGTTAAATTCAGCTGATTTACTGCCATAAAACGAAGTCCTTTTGATTGCTGACATTATTAACCCAGCAAAAGTAATGTAACCCTTAGCTCAATAATTGAGCTGATTAACCTAAGTGACTGGTTAATTTCATGCAGTAACGCTCTGTTTCAATTGCTAATGAAACAGTGTTGAATTTAACCCGCCTAAAATTTAACTGTGCAATATTTCCATATATTGAGCCATTTGCAAAGGGGTAATTTTTATTTACTTTTTTGCCTAACCAAACGAATTGTGCTTCGAAGATAATTCGCTTTACTGTCGCCTAATAACATCCCTGTTAACAAAATCAAAACAGGCTAAAGGATTGGTTAAGGTGAACTTGGCTTGGTATAAATCTGCGGTTGGAGCAAGGCGCTAGCTCAAAGGCTAAAATCTTTTAGTATTTCGTTATTGTCATCGACTAAACAATAATTTTTTGCTGGTCTAAAAAGTAAAAAGCCTGACATTACTGTCAGGCTTTGCTTATCTACATATCCAATATGAGTACTTATTCTACAAAGCCTTCATTGGCTTTCACCGTTAGTGGGTGGTAAGCATCTTTTGCTTCGGCAAAGGCTTTTTGTGCCATCTTTTTACCCTCAGGCGTTTCTGATAAGGCCTTATACAGAGGTTTCACTAACTTGTTACGGCCAATAGACACTAAGTAGTCATGTAAACGCGGGAACGCAGGCTCGTACCAGTTTTTAACGCCCATCAACAACCAACTATGGGCGATTTCATTGTTGTGACTCTGGGTTAAAGAGAAGGCTGCATCAAGTTCAGTAAGTTGTTCTTGAGTTAGTTTTTCTGGCATGTTGTTCAGGAAATATAACCATTGATGCGTGGCCCATTCAGTCACCAGAATGTCTTTGGCGCTAATCTTACCCTCTAACCAATCGTTGCGTGCTTGATCAACTACGGTAAATGCATCTGATTGCGGTTCTGGTGCTCCTGCAGGTACCCCGGGCGCGTGTATCCACTCATTAATTCTAGCCATAGACAGCACATCACTGTGTGGTTTAACTAAGTTAAGCTCTAAGTAGTCTACAAACTGATCAGTGGTAATACTTTGAAAATTGAAGTGCTTGAAGTATGCAAGTAAAAATTTATCAAACTCGGCTCTACCGACTTTTTGCTCTAGCTCACGTAGAAACAAGGCTCCTTTTTCATAGGGAATATTGCTGAAAACATCGTCAGGATCACGGCCACGTAAATCGATAGCTAAGATTTGATCATCGGCCGGTAGGGTATCGATATCTGCTTGCAAATCTTGTCTGCCTAATACCGCTTCCATAGCAAACCGTTTTTCACCGTAGACCATTTCCATAATGCGATAAGTTAAATAGGTGGTAAAACCTTCGTTTAACCAAAGATCACGCCAGGTAGCATTAGTGACTGTATTGCCTGACCAAGAATGCGCGAGTTCATGGGCAATCAAAGAGACTAAGCTTTTATCACCCGCTATAACCGTGGGAGTAATAAACGAAAGTCTGGGGTTTTCCATACCTCCGAAGGGAAAAGACGGCGGTAAAATGAGCAGATCATATCGATCCCAACTATATGGGCCGAAGGTTTCTTCAGTGGCAATTAACATAGACTCTGTATCTTCAAATTCCGCTGCTGCGGCATCTAAGATAGACGCTTCCGAATAGACTCCTGTGCGCTCTCCCATGGCCTTGAAATGCAAATCCCCGACAGCTAGAGCTATCAAGTAGGAAGGAATCGGTTGCGGCATGGAGAACTCATACTCACCGTCTCTTGGGGTATTTGGATCGTTTGCGGCACTCATAACAGCCAATAGTGCTTTAGGGGTATGGATCTTGGCCTCATAGGTTACTCGTACTTGAGGTGAATCTTGCAGTGGAATAAAGCTTCGTGCATGAATAGCTTGTGATTGCGTAAACAAAAAAGGCTGCTTTTTACCGGCAGTTTGCGCTGGCGTTAACCATTGTACACCCGAGGCTTGCGGTGAAGTATGGTACTCAACCTTTACTGTGTTGCCCTCTAGAGGCAGTTCAATTGTCAGTGCAGCTCCTAAAAATGAGTCTTGTGATGACAGTACATAGGGAATGTCTTTGCCATTTGCCGTGACATTTAAAATGGTCAAATCGCGAGTATCAAGTACTAACGTTTTGGCTGAGAGATCAATTTTTTTATAATCGAGCTCTACACTACCACTCAATATCTTTTGCTCGAAATCGACGTTTAAATCTAAAAGCAAATGAGTCACTTTTACTTCATCTGGGTTAGCAAATGAGTGGTAGTCTTTACCTACTTGAATTTCATTCGCTAACGTTTCACTTGGTTTCGCTTGCTCTGTTTGTTCGTTCTTAACACTGGGCGAACACCCCATTAAAAAAGAGCAGCAAATCAAAGTACTGACTATCAATTTTGTTGTCATTGTTATTCCTGATAAAAATACTGAACCATAAATTCTGTCACATTCGTATCAACATCTAAACAAACAAATGCATACTAATTGCAAATTTCAGTATTAGCTTGAATTTTTCTCGGCTAACCTTATACAAGGATGCTGAAACAATAATCATTACTGAGTCAATCGATAAAGAGATTTTTAACATGTCACAATATGAAGATAACGATGACATTGATTTTTATGCACAATTTAGTGATGTCGTGCCATTGGCCCAAAATACCGTTGAATTTGTTCCGCCTGCAAAAGATAATTTAGCTAAGCAACAACGACGTCTAGACATTGAACTGAGTATGCAGTTAGCTAACAATCATTTGAGTGTTGAATGTTTACAGCCCATTGATCCCTACGATCATCTGTCTTTTAAAAAATCAGGGGTACAGCAAGGCGTGTTTAAAAACCTCAGAATGGGCAAATACAATATTGAAGGGGTTATTAATTTACAGAATCAAAAATTTGAACAAGCACGTAGTGGAATATTTAAGCGCATTATTGACGCTTACAAAAGCGGTAGCAGAACCTTGTTGATTAAACATGGCATTGGTTTACACAACAAACCTTTGCCTGCAATGTTAAAAAGTTATGTTAATCAATGGCTAACAGAGATGCCCCAGGTCATTGCCTTTCATACCGCGATGGCTCATCACGGTGGCAACGGTGCAACTTATGTTTTATTGAAGAAAAATGATGAGCAAAAAGCAGATAATCGAGAACAATACCGTAAGCGATAGTCCTCTTTGAAGAAGCGTTAATTAAGAGTATTTGTTAGTTGTGTGATAATTGTTGCATTATCACACCCCATCTAAAATGCTAGTTACTTAACGATTTTGCTCTTGAGTTTGCGAAACTTGGGTTTGATCAGAATTAGCAGATGCACTGAAAATTGCGGCAACAATGAGAACTACTACAGTGGCAAAGACCCCAGCTAAACCAAAGCCTTTATTTGAACGATTCATATCCGTCTCTTATTATTATATTTGTATTACACGCTACTGATGTAATACCTCGTCAGACACAAACTTCCATTTACATTAATTTAACAAACAGATAACACATTCCCTGTCAATAGCGACCGAAATATTAGAGGGTATTTCACTGATTTACAAGGGTTTTAATTTAATCAAGTAAAAAATAATTTTTTTTATGCTTTTTTGTTTCAACTTGCCCATTTTAATTACCCATCTAAACCATATATCATTAATCTAGATGGGGTTTATTCGTTTTAAACTGCAAAATTGCAGTATTAACTAGCCCAGATAAACACGGGCATTTCTAAACATACGCATCCATGCACCATCTTCTTGCCAATCTTGTGGGTGCCAAGAGTTAGCGACGGTTCTAAAAACTCGCTCGGGATGCGGCATCATAATCGTTGCACGGCCGTCACTGCTAGTTAAACCGGCAATCCCAAAGGGTGAGCCATTGGGATTGGCTGGGTAACGCTGAGTAACCTGCCCATAATTATCAACATACTGTAAGGCGATCGCATGGTTATTTTGGGCCGCCAATAAATCTGCGTTAGTCTTGAACTCAGCTCGTCCCTCACCATGTGACACGGCGATAGGCATTCTTGAGCCCTGCATGCCATCAAAGAAAATGGAGTTATTTTTCTGAATTTCTACCATTGCCACTCGCGCTTCAAAACGTTCAGACTGATTAGTCACAAAATGCGGCCATAATTCTGCGCCGGGTATGAGTGATTTCAAATTCGACATCATTTGGCAGCCATTACATACCCCTAAAGAGAATGAATCAGGACGCAAGAAAAAAGCGGCAAATTGCTCTCGTACTTGCTCATTAAACAAAATAGATTTTGCCCATCCTTCTCCTGCGCCCAATACGTCACCGTAAGAAAAACCGCCACAGGCCACTAAACCTTGAAAGTTAGCTAGGGATTGTTGATTGGTCAAAAGGTCGCTCATATGCACATCTACAGCCTTAAAGCCGGCACGGTCAAATGCAGCAGCCATCTCAACATGTGAATTAACGCCTTGTTCACGCAATATGGCAATTTTCGGCGCAACACCCTTAGCAATATAAGGGGCAGCCACATCTTCGTTAACATTAAAGCTTAATTTGGCATGCAAACCTGGATCCTTTGCATCCGCTTTTGCTTGATGTTCTTCTTGGGCACACTGGGGATTGTCACGTAATTGCTGCATGTGCAAGGTCGTTTGCGCCCAGATTTGACGATAATGCACCCGGCTATTGGCTAAAATCACCTGACTATTGTGACGAATAACAATTTGGTCAGTGCTATTTAAACGACCAACGCTATGCACTAAGGAGCCAAGTCCCTGCTCTGCCAATACACTCATAACACGAGCCTTGTCTGCTGGGCTTACTTGAATAACTGCGCCTAATTCTTCATTGAATAAACTGGCCAATGGCTCACCTACCAAACTGTCTAATTCGATATCGATCCCGGTCCGACCCGCAAAGGCCATTTCCACTAAAGTGGCAAACAATCCGCCATCTGAGCGGTCATGGTAGGCTAGTAATTTTTTCTCATGTACCAGTTGCTGAATACCTAAGAAAAAACCTTTCAGTAATGCGGCTGAATCAACATCAGGGGCAACATCACCTAGTTGTTGGTAAACTTGGGCCAAACAAGAGGCCCCTAAACGATTTTGACCTTGGCCTAAATCGATTAGCAATAACTCGGAATCGTCAACTTGGGTATTTAATTGCGGAGTCAGGGTTTTACGCACATCTTGCACGGCACCAAAGGCGGTGATCACTAAAGACAAGGGTGATGTAACAGCTTTTGCTTCGCCCTTGTCTTGCCATGTGGTCTTCATTGACATGGAGTCTTTGCCCACAGGAATAGTTAAGTCCAAGGCGGGACATAACTCTTCACCAATAGCCTTAACCGCTGCATATAGCCCCGCATCTTCACCGGGGTGGCCTGCTGCTGCCATCCAATTTGCAGATAAATTAATACGTTTAAAATCACCGATGTCAGCGGCAGCAATATTGGTTAAAGCCTCACCCACAGCCATTCTTGCAGACGCGGCAGGATTAAGTAAGGCAATGGGTGTGCGTTCGCCCATCGACATAGCTTCACCTTGATAGGTATCAAAAGCACTGGCTGTCACACCTACATCAGCCACCGGCACTTGCCAAGGACCTACCATTTGGTCTCGACATACCATGCCCGTGACCGAGCGATCACCAATACTGATTAAAAAGGTTTTTTCAGCCACGGTGGGTAAATTCAAAATCCGCTCAGCCGCTTCAGCAAGCACCATAGATTTAGTATTAAGGCTTGTCGACTCCGCCTTAGTGGTGACTACGTCCCGATGCATCTTGGGGGTTTTACCCAACAGTACATTTAGCGGTAGATCGATAGGATTGTTGTCAAAATGGGGATCAGTTACGGTCAAATGTGCTTGCTCAGTCGCTTCACCGACGACCGCAAAAGGAGCACGTTCACGCTCACATATTTGCGCAAACAGTGCTAAATTTTCTGGTGCGACCGACATCACATAACGCTCTTGTGATTCATTACACCATAGCTCCATGGGTGTCATACCCGCTTCATCATTGTGCACTTTACGCAAGTCGAATATGCCTCCGCGGCCCCCATCATTGATCAATTCAGGAAAGGCGTTCGACAATCCGCCAGCCCCAACATCATGAATAAATTGAATGGGGTTGTTTTCTCCTAACTGCCAACATTTGTCGATAACTTCCTGACAACGACGTTCCATTTCAGGATTGCCGCGCTGTACAGAAGCAAAATCAAGATCTTCAGTGGACTGACCGGAAGCCATTGAAGAAGCGGCTCCACCACCTAAACCGATGTTCATAGCCGGTCCGCCCAGTGCAATCAATTTAGCACCGACGGTGATTTCACCTTTTTGAATATGCTGTTTACGAATATTGCCTAAACCACCAGCCAACATAATGGGTTTATGATAACCTCGGACCTCTTCACCATTAAAGCTAGTCACTTTTTGTTCGTATGTTCGGAAATATCCCAAAATACTTGGACGACCAAACTCATTATTGAAAGCGGCACCACCTAAGGGGCCATCCATCATGATGTCAAAAGCACTGACGATACGTTCGGGTTTGCCATAATGGGTCTCCCAAGGTTGAGCAAAACCCGGAATATTAAGGTTAGACACGGAAAAACCAATTAAACCCGCTTTTGGTTTAGAGCCGCGGCCCGTTGCTCCTTCATCACGAATTTCACCACCAGAGCCAGTCGCAGCACCTGAAAAAGGTGAAATAGCCGTAGGGTGATTATGAGTTTCAACCTTCATCAGAATATCGATATCTTCATGGTGATAACGATATTCGTTTGAGCTAGCTTCTGGGAAAAAGCGCCCTGCAAAATTACCTTCCATCACAGCCGCATTGTCTTTGTAGGCAGAGTGAACGTTAGCGCCGCATTGCTCGTAAGTATTTTTAATCATTTTGAACAATGATTTAGGCTGCACTTCACCATCAATTGTCCAGTCTGCATTAAATATTTTGTGACGACAGTGCTCAGAGTTTGCTTGGGCAAACATATATAATTCGATGTCATTAGGGTTACGACCTAAGGCCACAAAATTTTCAACAAGATAATCAATCTCGTCGTCAGCTAAGGCCAACCCCAAGTTACTGTTTGCCTCAACTAAGGCTTGTTTACCACCAATCAGTATATCCACCGATGATAAGACTTGCGGTTGTTCCTGCTTAAATAACACGCTAGCTTGTGCAATTTCACTAAATACTGACTCTGTCATACGGTCATGGATAAATGACTTGAGCTCTGCTACTTGCGTAACGTTAAGACCTTCAGCGTCCACATAATAAGCAAGTCCTCGTTCAATACGATTAACCTTTGTTAAGCCACAATTATGAGCAATATCACTAGCTTTGGAAGACCAAGGAGATATTGTACCTGGGCGGGGAGTCACCAAATATAAGCTGCCTTGGGGTTCATGTTGTTGAATTTTAGGCCCATAAGTCAAAAGTTGTTCAAGTACATTGTGTTCTTGTTCGGTTAAAGCATCGCTGCCTGCTTCAAGATGCACAAAATGAACAAATTCAGCGTAGAGCTGCTTTATTGGTAAACGGGCAGAAGCAAATTGGCTTACAAGTTTATCAATACGAAAATCAGACAGAGCAGGTGTTCCACGAAGCACTAACATAAGGTCATTACCATTTAGCAAGATTGACAATCAATAAGATTGTTCAATCAGGTGAGAAGGAATTTTTTAAGGCGCGGATTATAGGGTAATTCGCATCAATTGATAAGCGCTTGATGACTATAAAGCAGTCTTTTCTCGGCTAAAAATCCGATAAAAACTAAAGCTGGATGAAAAGCAATATTTTGTACACAATAGGTATTCTTTCAAAGATGTCGGAGAAACGGCTATTCTAGTTCGATTTTGTAATATTGGGTTTCTGCTGTTGATGTTGTGCGCGTGTAAGGACGACAGACAATCAAATAGTCTGAATGACGTACTTGATTCTGGTGTTTTAAAGGTAGGCACAACCTATGGTTTAACCACTTATTATAATGGAGCAACCGGCCCGGTTGGCTTTGAATACGAATTAGCCGATGGCTTTGCCCAATATCTCGGTGTCAAATTAGAAGTTTTTCCCTACTACACCCTCAACGAATTGTTTCCACAGCTGCAAAACCAACACTTAGACCTTATTGCCGCGGGCATTAGTGTCAGTCCTGAAAGAGCCAGAAAATTTAAATTTGGCCCGGGTTATCAGCGGGTAAGTGAAAAATTGGTGTTTAAACAAGGTAAAATTTGGCCTCGCGATATTAGTACTTTAAATGGCAACCTTTTGGTGGTGTCGGGCAGCAGTCACAGCGAATCACTCAGGGCTTATCAACAACTCAATGAACAACTAACGTGGCAAGAAACCGATGATAAAGATGTCGAAGAACTACTCGAAATGGTACTGAGTGAAGAATTGGATTACACCATTGCTGATTCTAATATATTGGCTTTGATGCGCCGTCGTTATCCCGAACTTTCTATTGGGTTTTCGGTTAGCCCCGAGCAGGATATTGCTTGGGCAGTGAATAAAGAACAGGATGATTCATTGCTCGCAGCCCTCATAGAATATAAGGGTATCATTCAAAGCAACGGTGTTTTGGCCACATTAGAAGATAAATACTTTGGACACTTGCGCCAATTTAATTACGTCGATACCGTAGAATTTATCAAGGCTGCCAAACAAACATTACCGACCTATCGTCCTTGGTTTCAAGCTTATGCAAACGATCTGGATTGGCGACTTATTGCAGCTATGAGCTACCAAGAAAGTCATTGGCAACCCGATGCTGTATCCGTAACCGGCGTTCGTGGCATGATGATGTTAACCTTGGATACTGCAAAAGACTTAGGAATTGAATCCAGACTTGATCCTGAACAAAGCATCAAAGGTGGTGCGACATATTTGTCTAATTTGAACCAACGCATTCCCGATCGCATTGAATACCCTGACAGACTGTGGTTTGCTTTAGCCGCCTATAACATAGGATTAGGTCACTTGGAGGATGCAAGAGTATTAACTGACCGCCAAGGAGCGAATCCAGATTTATGGATAGATGTTAAGATTCGCCTACTGCAACTTAGACAGAAAATATATTATAAAACAACAAATTATGGTTATGCTCGGGGCAATGAAGCGGTCATTTATGTTGATAATATTCGTCGTTATTACGATAGTTTAGTGTGGTTAGATGAACAGCAGCCAGATATAGCAGTAGAAGCTAATTTAGCTACTGGCAACGAACAAGAAGACCCGTCCTTAACAAATTCCATCGAGTAATCCCCCGCTGAGCTTGGTATTTATTGTATTTAAACAGTCAGCCAATTAAGCGACTAAGCAATACAAGATATTTGAAATTGACAGACCTGCAGTCTGCATATTAATACTGCATTATGTACACGCTAGAAATAAGCCGACATCACTGTAATTTATCTCCTTGGTGAACACTTACCGCCTTTTCTATCTCACTAAATGGAAAATAGTTGAATTATTTCAATCTTCTAGATAGTGTCATATTCCAGCAATATTGTGCTTGTAAAGTCGTAATTGAACTTTTTTAAGTATAAGTGTCTATATATAAATAATTAAATACCGTTATAAAAAACTAATAAGGAGAATAAATGAAAAAACGTCACAACATGGTGAGTAGAACTCGACTTACCAACACCAGTCGCAGACGGCAATTACTGAAACGTTTGCATCAAAAGGTAACGATTCGCCGTCAACAATTTCAAATTTGTGAATTCAACAGCGATCTGGCTGAAGCCTGTTAATCAACATTCAGCTTTATCGCTTTCTTCTGTGCCCGGCGTAATCTAAAAAAATCCGATATCTTTTCAGCACAAGTTGCCCCAAGCACCCCGCCTAGCACCTCAATTTGATGATTTAACTGTGGATTAAGCACTAAGTTCATTACGCTACCTGCCGCGCCTGTTTTGTAATCAGCAGCCCCATAGACTAATCTCGAAATTCGACTGTGCACCAATAGTCCGGCGCACATAGGACAAGGTTCCAAGGTGACATACAGCGTCGCTCCAAGCATACGATAATTTTTTAATATTTGACCCGCTTGACGAATAGCCATCATTTCAGCGTGAGCCGAGGGATCATGTAAGGTAATTGATTGGTTCCAACCTTCAGCAATAATTTTCTCGTTCAAAACCAGCACTGCACCCACTGGGACTTCGCCTAAGGCTTGTGCTTTATCGGCTAACGATAGTGCATGAGCCATCCAATAAGCATCTTGTTCGTCATTTTTTGTCGTCATCGTTTTATTACAATCTAAAATGTGGTGTATTTGATTAGTTAGTTGGTGATATTGACCAAATTAAATTTCGGAAAACACCAACATAAAAGGTTAAGCTATTGAAATATATCAATAATAAAATTTTGGTCAATTATTTGCTTTGAATAAGACATAAGCATAAACTTTTTAATCATAGAGACAAGCAAAAGAGGAAGGGAAATGAATATGACTGCAATCGCAATAGTGGCAATCGTTTGTTGGGCCATTGTAGAGTTGGTTAACGGCACTCGTAGTAAAAAAACCAATAAAAAGGACGACCTTAAGAATACTGAGTTGCAACAGCAATTAGTCACTCTAAAGGAACGGGTTGAGACGCTAGAAAGAATTGTCACCGATGAAAAGTACGATCTTAATCGTCAATTTAACGAATTGAAAAAAGACCGCGTCGCTTAGGTATGGCGAGAGATGCTGAAGCATCAACCGTGGCTAAGTGTCTTTGCTCAATGTAAAACATTGCACGAGTCTTAAGCAAATTAAAAGTAGTTAAAAGCGCCTTGAGAGGCGTTTTTCAGTTTTTGATGGTTTTAAATTGTCTTTACTATTGAATTTTTGAGGTTAAGAAGCGATAAATAAGG
This sequence comes from Paraglaciecola sp. 25GB23A, assembly GCF_040012495.1. Taxonomy (NCBI): domain Bacteria; kingdom Pseudomonadati; phylum Pseudomonadota; class Gammaproteobacteria; order Alteromonadales; family Alteromonadaceae; genus Paraglaciecola; species Paraglaciecola sp. 25GB23A. The sequence continues at coordinate 28,618 of NZ_JBDYKM010000021.1, read as the reverse complement.
AGGATAAATTAGCGAGGACAGTAGGATGCACGTAAGCCATATTTTAAATGAGTTTCTTAACGTTAGTGTCGCGTTGTCTGGTGAGAAGAATACCAGCAAATTATTGGAATCTATCTTACTGTCAGCTAAAAAGTTGGCCAATGCTGATGGAGGTACCATTTATTCGGTCAATGAAAAAAATGAGCTGGTTTTTGATACTCTGTTTAATGATACCTTAAAACTCCATTTGGGCGGCTCATCAAACAGCATCACGAGCTTAAAACCGATCCCTATCTATATTGATGGCGAAACCAATATGGGCGCCATTGTTGCGCAGGCAGCGGCAACGGGTCAGGTTATCAACATTGATGATGTGTCCAAGGCCAGTGAACTGCATCAAATTCGTTCAAAAACCGTTGACCAACAATACAATTATCATACTCAATCTATTTTAACGATCCCCATGAAAAACCATGAGGGAGATCTCAGTGGTGTGCTTCAACTAGTTAACGCACGGGCTGATAATAGCAAAGCAATTATTCCCTTTAGTAAAGACTTATCACGCACTGTTGAAGCGCTGGCATCTCTGGCATCGGTCGCCTTAACTAACCGACAATTGATCGATAATATGGAGGAGTTATTTCAGGCATTTACCCGTTTAATTGCAAAAGCCATTGATGAAAAGTCACCTTATACAGGGGGGCATTGTCGTCGCGTGCCAGAGTTAACTATGATGATAGCTGAAGCTGTACATCGCCATGATCAGGGTCCGATGGCAGAATTTAAAATGAATGATGCCGACCGTCATGAGTTGAATTTAGCTGGCTGGATCCATGACTGTGGCAAGGTTGCTACTCCAGAATATGTCATGGATAAGTCTAAAAAGCTCGAAACAGTATTTGACCGAATTTCCTTAGTTGAAACAAGATTTGAATTAGCTAAGCGCGAAACAGAATTATCTTATATGAAAAAGCTACTAGCAGAGCAAGATGTTGAATTAAAACAAGCACTGCAAACAGAACTTGACTCAAAGCTCGCTCGATTAGATAGCGATCTACAATTTGTCGTCAACGCCAATACTGGTGGCGAATTTATGAAGCCTGAAGATCAAGAATATTTAAGCCAGATTGCGCAGTCCTATACGGTTACCTTACAAGGTAACAAAATAGCACTTTTAAGTGACAACGAAATATACAATTTGCGCACCGCTCGAGGTACCTTAAATCCAGAAGAACGTACCATTATCAATCGACATATGGATATTACCGTTGAAATGTTAGATACCCTGCCATTCCCGAAACATCTTAAACGTGTGCCTGAATTTGCCGGTGGTCACCATGAAAAAATGGACGGTACCGGTTATCCCAAAAAACTAAAACGTGAGGAAATGTCAGTCCCTGCCCGAATAATGGCTATTGCCGATATTTTTGAAGCGCTGACGGCTGCAGATCGCCCATATAAAGACGCTAAAAAAATTAGTGAGTGTTTAAAAATCATGGGGTTTATGAAAAAAGACAACCATATCGATCCCGATCTATTTGATGTGTTTATTAAAGAAAAAGTATATGAACAATACGCACAAAAATTTCTTAAACCAGAACAAATGGATGAAATAGATTTAACTAAAATACCCGGATTCACCCTCAATTAACTTGTGGATTATTTGCTTGTGTGGATGAAACTGCCGTCCCAATTATCGGACGGCGGGTGTTGTAAAAAATACTCGAATCGTTTTTTATATAACTCGACTAAATGCTGATTATTAAAGGCGGGGTTCAGTTTACCTAGCTCAGCCAATGCCTCATTGAACTGTCTGGCAAAATAGTAAGTTAAAATACGATTAAATTGTTCACAAGCGTTTTGAGTTTCCTTTGATAGACTGGCTGCTAGGGGCGCGTATATGGTCACAGGTTCCGCTTTACCTTTCACCTTAACCTTATCAATCAACAAATAGCTAAAATCTTGCGCCTGTAATCGCGTGCTCTCACTGACTAAGATATCTACCCCATAAAATTTAGTTAATCCTTCTAATCGTGACCCCAGATTCACAGCGTCACCTATTACAGTATAGCTACGGCGAAAGTCTGAACCCATATCACCGACATTCATCTCACCGCTATTAATACCTATGCCTATTTGCGCTTCAGGTTTATTTTGTTGTTTGAATAAACGATTCAATTCATCCAATTGCTGCAACATACTAAAAGCTGCTTTCACCGCCTTATTAGCATGCTGAGGCTCGTCTAGAGGTGCCCCCCAAAACGCCATTACCATATCACCGACGTATTTATCTATGGTGCCATCAGCTTGCAATATACTGCGGGTAATGGGCGAAAAGAATTGATTTAGCCATTGTTTAAGTTCACCAGCTGTCATTGTTTCTGAAATAGAAGTGAAACCTCTTATATCGCTGAACATGACAGAGAGTTCTTTCTTTTCTCCATCTAGCGTAACAGATGCGGGATCAAGTAATATTCGGTCAATATGGGCGGGAGGTACATATTGATCAAAAATGGCTTTAACCTGACGACGTTTCTTGTTCTCTTGGAAAAAACCACGACTAATATAGAAAACAGTCAACATCAGTATCAATAATAAGACACTAAACAGCGGTAAATATATATAAAACTGATACCACAAAATAAGATTAATACTGATAATACTAGTGGTAATTAAAACACTAAATAAACCGGTTAATAAGGGACTACGCTGGCTTAAAAATACTATACATAATAAACCTACAAGCAGCAGTTGCAACAACATCGCTTCCGCCCACCAATCAGGTCGATAAGGAATTATCTGTGGAGCAATAAGAGCATCAAACACGGTAGCCTGAATTTCAACCCCCGGAAATCCTAATGCAACAGGTGTAGCTCTTAAGTCGGCAAGGCCAGTGGCTGAAGTCCCCACAAACACAACCGCTTGTTCGAAGCGCTTGTCCCGTATTTCACCTCGAATAATATCTGCTGCCGATGTATATGAATACGTGCGAGGTTTACCTCGGTAAGGTACAAAAATCTTTCCCTCATTGTCAGTGGCAACCCAAGTATTACCAATATTTAAGCCACGTAAATAGGCCTTGTTTTGATGTGTTTGCCAAACTGGATCGACCTTATCAATTAAACTGTATACCCTAAAGGTTTCCAAGGCCAGTGAGGGGTAAAGCTGACCATCCAATTGGGCTAACAAGGCCACACGTCTTACAAAGCCATCAGCGTCTTCAAAGGAATTCAAAAACCCCTGACCCGCTATCACGTCAGCAAATGGTTGTAAAACCCCCGCGTAACCAGTGTACTGAGGAATATCGACTATTAAACCGCTTTGATTTTGGGTAAGACCAAGGTTAGTTATGGCTCCTACTCGCAAAGGCATCTTCGTTTGAGTGTCATTATCTTGGTGCAAAAGCACTGACAGAACCACTTCATTGGTCGCCATAATACTGGCAAATTGTTGGTCATAGTCAAACTGGGTAATCAAGGCTTCACGTTGTTCTTTTTTCAGGGTAGTTAAATGTTCTAGCTGGCTCAAGATCGAAATTGCTGGATTGATTTGTGGTTCTGAAAATAGCACATCATAAGTAATGACTATCGCACCCAACTCTGTCAACTTTTGCGTTAATTGAGCAAAAATATCACGAGGCCAAGGCATGCGGCCGACGGTGGCTAAGCTGTATTCGTCAATATCGACGATTTGTATATTAGTGACACTTTCAGACCAAGGCGGCAGATGTTTGATTTTTATATCATAAATCAAGCCATCTAAGCGTTCTCGAGGAAGTTGAAATACTGACACCGCTAAAAATTGAAATAGCAACACAGCCATAACAAGCAGTAGGGGCAGACTGAAACGTATTGGATTTTTAGCTATTTTTGTTAAACGTTTGTGCAACAAGCACTGCCCCTGATAATGACTATTGCACCGTTAAAATAACAGTCGCTTGAGCAATTTTTCCTGCTTGATCACTGACTTGGTAAATAAATTGGTCTTGCCCCATATAGCCATTGTTTGGTACGTAAACAAAACTGCCATCTAGATTTAAGGTCAGTGTGCCATGTTGCACATCGCTTACCAAGTTAGCAATCATACCAGGCAATTGTCCTTTATTAACAAATTCGGCCTCAAGCACTGGCGATGAAGCGGAATTATTAACAAACCAGAGGCGGTCACCATCATTATTTAAAGCCATACCACTTGTGCTATTCGCACCTGCAGGCAGCGCAATACGCCTGACTAATTGGCCATTGGTTTTAAACTCTGCAATATCATTTGCAATACTGCTAACCAAGTACAAGTTACCTGTCACATTATTAACATCTAAATCGCCAAAACTAACGCTAAATTGATCAGTTGCTTCACTTAACAAAAAACTCGACAATATCTGCCCCGTGTCAGGATCGATCTCAGCCACTCGATTCCTTTCGCCTAAACTTGGAACATTATCCTGCAATAAGAAAATCGTCTTAGTTCGAGGATTATACGCTCCTCCAACCACATGACTCACGCCAAATTGAGTATTTAACTGCGCAATTACAGTATTAGTATCAGGGTCAAGTGCATAGATTTCAGTTTCTGCGGTTTCGCCATTAAATACTAATAAACTGCCTTGGGGCACTGCCACATTTGCCAAGGTGAATGCTTCAGGAGCCACGTCCATATCAGCGTCATTTGCCCCCTCACCTGGCCAATCGAGCGAGCCTATTACCTGAGCGGCACGATTAAGTATGGAAATACTGTTATCAAAACCAGAATAAACGTAAATGAGCTGTCGATACTCATTTACCGCTAAGGCAATAGGTTGAGACAGAGTAGTTGCCACTTGTAGTCGTGTATTTAAAACGTCACCAACAGTGGGGATATCTGAGTCATTGTCATTACTCAATACGCCTGGTGCATTTACGGTTAACGTCTGGCCGCTATTCACTTGATACTGATCATCTAAAGCAACTGGTTCGCCGTTTAGGTCGACAGTGGCGAAACCTGAAACAGTAAAATTTAATCTGTCCAGCGGTGCGGTATCTGTCGCACCTACAGTCAAACCTACATTAGCAATATCACAGGTCTGATTTGCTGCTAAACCCTGACAGACCTGAGGATTTGTAATAAATGCACCAAAGTTATTTAAGCTTGCAAATCCTGGTGTTGGGAAAGAGGAATTGATGACACCACCGCTGTTTGGAAATAGATTTAATTCAAACAGTGCATCACCAACATTGGTAAAAGTCAGAGAATTACTGTTTGCACTAACGGAGCGTGCAACAACAGGTGAATCCCCCACACCAGAATAAGTCAAAACAAATGTATAAGTTCCTCCTTGTCCCGGTTGATTGCCACTGGCGCCACTCTCGACATAATCTCCAAACATTGAACATTGTGTGTCGATTATTTGTAAGCAATCGCCAATCCGATATAGACCAGAGCCAATGCCATTGCCGGGTGCAGTTTCACCTAAACCAATGTATAAAAATTCTCCAGTTATATTTAGTGAATCTCCCATTAGGTCAGCGGGTACTGCTTGTACATCAATACTTACAAGGGCTGTCGAAGTTTCACCAAAGGGATCTGATATTTCATAAGTAAACGTTGCTAGCCCAACAAAGTTATTTAATGGTGTATACACAAAACTGCCGTCTGCATTAAGTGTAAGGGTGCCACTACTGGGTCCTGAAAATGGTTGCGTTGAAACGGTAATAGCATCACCATTTGGATCACTGTCGTTAATCGATAAACCACTGCTTTTGTCAAAGAAATTTTGCGTATTTTGATAGATGGCATAGCTATCATCATTAGCTTCGGGTGCCAAATTAACGCTAGAAACATTAACTATAACGATGCCACTAGAATTACCACCATTACTATCCGTAACTTCATAATCAATCTGATCTTGGCCTGCATAATTATTGTCTGGGCTGTAGGTTAAGCTCTGATCGTTCTGGATATCCACTGTTCCATTTTGTGCAATGGCGCTAGACACCAACAGATTATCTCCGTCAGGATCGGTATCATTGGCTAATACATCAATATTAATCGGAGTATTCATCAGTGTAGATTCAAATTCATCCGTCACAAGCGGAGGATCGTTTACTGGTTCTACTTGTATAATAATTTGTGCAGTATCAGTCAAACCAGCAGGATCTCGTATCACGTAATCTATAACAACTTGACCATTAAAATCAGTCAACGGTTGATAATTAACTGTTTGCCCTTGCACAGTCGCCTGCCCAGAATTAGCAACAGCAGACTGCAAAAATAACGTATCTCCATCTGGGTCAGAATCATTGTCCAGAGGAGTAAAACTCGCTTGTGTATCTTCTAACATCGTTTCCGAATCATTCTGAGCTTGGGGAGAATTATTGGGGGTATTACTGTTAGGAATAATAGTCAACTCTTGCACAAAAACACTTTCACCACTGCCATCTATGCCCGTGAGCAAAACATAATAAGTTTGACTAGCCAGCAGGCTATCGAATGATCCAGAGTTTGCTGCTAAGGCTAATTTTGCCTGTCCCTCGCTCAATTCAGTGTAATTCTGTTGGTTAACCCCACTTTGTGCAGCAAGGTAGAGGTTGTAACGCAATAATTGCGGATTGTTGTTCCAATTTAATTCAATGCTGGCACCATCGGCGCTGCGAGTATATTGCAATCCCGTTATTTGTTGAGGTTGCCAGTTCACTGTCACATTATCCACTAACTGTTCAGTATCAGTTTGATCGACAACCCACAAAGAAAGTACCAAGGGACCGGGGTTAATCCCATAAGCACCAGGGTATATTCCACTGTATAACTCTCGATGCGCAGTACCCGAGCAACTATCTTGGGAAGTACACAAAACATGGCGAGCAACGTCCTGACCAAAAGCAAGGTAAACCGACTTCAAACCATCCAGATCGCTTACGCTAATGTTAAGCAGTAAGTTACCGCTAATTACTTCATCATTAACTGGTAGCAAAAATTGACCAACACTGTCACTAGTTGACCTTGCTAAGTTGGAAGGAGACTTGCTGCTTGTTTGCTCGTCACCACCGCCACAAGCAAGGATATTCAGGGCTAAAATACTCAAGGCCAACTTGTGTAGCAAAGTTTTCATATCCCTTCCTTATGGCTTAGCCTGACGCAATAAAAATGAACCAGAGGCCTCAACGCCGTTGCCAGCAAGCTCCCGTAATGAAATATTACCTAGCACGCCTCTGGATTGATCAATTAACAAACCCTCAACTATACCCGTAGCCAAATTATTGTTGTGAGAGGCGAAATTAACTGACAGGTCCAATACTTGCTGATTAATAATGCCGTTAAAAGCAGCAAACCATTCACCACCTTGATCAGAAAAAGCCAAGTTACCTGTGGGTATACTTGCACTATCAAAATTAATCGACATCGACATGCTAAAATCGCTTATAGCCCCAAGACTACTTGCAACGGAGAGTTGGTCGACTTGATCAAAAATAACAGTCCCTTGCCTGCTAACTTCACTTGGTAACCAAGAAGCACTGACACGCTCATTGTTAATATATTTTTGACTGTTTAATTTAGCCAGATAAATGGTGTCCATTGCCCTCTCTGTGACCTGGGGTAATAATGCATATTCAATATCAGCAAATTGTTCACTCGACTGCTGGTATAAATCACGACTGTAGCCCTGCGAAAATGCGAGAGGGGTTTGCAATAAAAACTCAACACTGCCATCGGCTCTAACAATGGCAAATTTATAAGCCATGTTGGGCCCTAAAGAAAATTGTTGTCCCAAGGTCCCTGCTGTAACCGCAATATCAATAATGCCTTTCCAACCTGCTAAATATAAATCACCGTCAATTAATTCGGCTTCATAATGGGTGCCTCGCACCCCTATACTGGCAACTGGAGTCAACAGTTGGTAATTATCTGGTTTTTGCTGCAGAGCACCGGTAATTGTTTTTAAACCTCCTTTTAACAGAGACATATTAATATTGCCCTGCTGAGTTTGCGTGTCGAACTGATAATCGCTTATGGACAACTCACTAGATGCCTGCATTGACAGCAGGCCACCATCGATCATACGCAATTGAGTCGCGCTCTGCTGACCTGTGGAAACCAAATCTTGTGCATATACCGGCGAACGTCTTACCAGAACGCGTGCTTGTTCAGAACTGCTGGCTTCGACCTCGCCTTGCGCCATGATGGCCTTGCCCGCAGTCGCAACTTCTTGCTCTTGTGCGAAAAGAGCACTACTTAAGCTTAAGTACAAGATACTGCAAAAGAAAAATAACGTTATTTTGCACTTAGCTAAAACTGATAACGAGCACCAAGCCATACATTGCTCCTTTTGTAATCGTATAAACTTAAGTTACTGTGGTTATTTACCACACTCGCTTGGGCAGTTAACAACCAATTTGCCTGCCATTGATATTGTAAATCAAACACCAACTGCACATATTTATCTTCTCGGGTGAGCAAAAACAGGGGATGAGTTTGCTCATGCTCTGCTTTAAGATAATCCAAGGAAATTTTGTAATACCAACTAACATCAAGTTGCTGAGCAAAACTGTAGCTAGCACCTAATAAGCGCCTCGAATTAAAATCAACCGCTTTATCCTGACTTTGCTCGTCGCCTAGTTTAATTGACAGACGGCTTACTCCGGAAAAAGTTGGGGTTTCAAACCACAAGTTCAACCAATGTTGATTTCTACTCAGTTCATCCAAGTCGCTATAATCTAAGCGGGCCAAAGTTAATTCAGCTCCCACTGCTGACTGGTTTAGCACTCCCTGCCCCACTTCAGCTACCACACCGTAATAATCTAAAAAGGCTTCTTGATCTAACCACAGCGGACGATAAAACAAACGTGCACTAATATCCTTACCCACCATTTTAGTGGTATATCCCAGCACCGCATTCAAATTTGACCTAGATTGCGCCAACTCGTGGGAATATTCACTATGACTAACTCCTAGTGAAGAAAACCAAGCAGATCTTTGGTCAAGCGGAGCGATGTAACTAAACTGGCCATTGAGATCATAAAAACTGCTACTGTGTGCCTGACTTTGTTCAAATAGTTTTACCTGTCCTAATAAGGGCACATCAATAAACTCGTTTTCAACACCATTGTTAGGATTTGAATCTTGGCCAACAACAAGTTCAATTGCATTATGCCACCCAGCAGTATTTCGCTCTTGACTCCGTTCGATAACGTTAAGGTGTTGTTCTACAATACTTTGCATTTCAGCTGACAAATTTTGTTGTGCCAGCTGATTGAATTCAATCTTGGCAGCAGCAAAGTTACCCAATTCAAAATAACATCCAGCAAGTGCATATCTTGCAACGACCTTTTGCGGGAGTATTTGCACTACCCGCTCCAAGGCATAAACAGCCAAATTACAATTATTTGTTGCTTTTGCTGCTATACCAAAAGCAAGGTCAAAATCAGGCTCCCCTTCAAGGTTGGCTTGATTCTCAGCAGCCAAACTAAAGGCTTGCTCGGTTTTTTGTTGATTAAGTAATGCGGTGATTTCTTGAGGTATTGTTGACGAAGTTGCAAAGGCATTGGGAAGCAGCAAAGTGAACATTAGCCCCAATGCAAATAGATATTTGCGCTCAAATTGCGGGCTTGGTTGGCAGTCCATGTTTTTCAACCCAAAAATTCACAATAGTGCAAGTATATAAGTATTTTAAAAAAAAATTACACCATTAATTGCTACTTTTTTGTATTTTTTTTAATCACCTTTATACATAGGGCAATATTAATTACCTGTCTAGTGTGGCTTGCTTAACTTTTTTTGGAAGGGGTTTGCGTACATCAATAACATTTTCTCTTGCTCTGCAGCATTGAGGCTTGATAAACGTGTTTGCAGATATTGTAGGGCTTGGTCCAACTCAGTGTTTGCTGACACCGATGAAATAGAAGCTTCTGTCCCTTGCTGCTGAAGTAGAGACAACGCGGCTTGGCCGGTAGAAAAACACCGATAACCGGCCAGAATTTCACTGTCTAAATGCTCTGCTACTTGTTTGGGACTTTCAAAACCCGCTGCGAGTACCTTGCCAAAGTGCACATGTACGCGCCCCTTTTGCCCTGTTATACCATTTACAATACTGCGCATATCCTCATTGTCTGGTTTGTCATAAGTGCCAAGTAAGTCAAGTTGATGTAACTCCTTAGCTTTGCTCATATCACAGGGATCAAATTCATAGGAAATAGAGACGGGTACGATACGTAGTTGGCGCAGATAATCCGAAAATTCAACGTCTTTGGGTTTATTAATCGTCAACATTGAGATGATGGCAGGATTGGTACTATCGTTACCATCCTTGGCACGCCCTTCACGCTGGGCTATCCAAATATGCTGTTGATCAACATTTAGGGTGTAATAAATGTATTCGCTGAGTAATTTAGCCGCCGCTAATTTTTCTCGTCTATCGGGGGCAGAACGACGCACAATAAAACACTTATTTAAGCGAATTAAATCGGCTACCCATTCTTTTTTCAGCAGATTGTCGCCTACCGCTATCCGCACAGTATCCTGCTTATTAATATGCAAGACCCAATTAACAAAAGCCGGATCTAAAGCGATATCGCGATGGTTACTCACAAACAAGCAAGTCTGGGTGAGATCTAATTGATCTAAACCACTCACAGTCAGTCCACTGGTTGTGGTGTCAATCATTTTTTGCACATAGGGTTCAACTAATCGTTGAAAACCCCGTAAGCTGGAAATTTTTTTGCTTTTTGAAAGAATAAATCGACGCGTTATATATCCCAGTAGAGGCCTTAAACGCTTTGGCCAAGCCGCAAATTTAAATGCCACTAGGGTACGAATAAACTCATCATTATTGCATAACTGAGTAAGGACTCGAGGCAAATCAGTATCATCGAATGGTCTGATTGCATCAAATTTAGCTTTCATATAACTCAAAATATCCCATACATAAAATAGCTGCGCATTTTGCCGATTATTTAGTCCAACAGCAAATTCTTTACCTTAATTTTCAACTAATCAGAGCAGTATAAAAACTAGGTCCTAATTAGACTACTGCAATATTAGCCAATTAATTTCGAACTGGGCATCTTGTGTTGCAACATAGATAGATTCACCGCTTAAGGTAATCGTCCAATCAACAGTACGTGCAACTTGCGCACTCACCTGCTGTATTTCTGGCCAATAAAAACGTCTAATTTCCATTTTTAAGTTTTGCAATAAGGGTTGGCTTTGTTTCCACCACACATCTGATTTAGAATTAAAGCTGTAAACTAGGGTTCGCTTTGCTAGGCGGCTGGCTTTTTTTAAACGTTCAAAAGCAGGCTCCCCAACATCAATCCAACAATGCAATTGGTCGTCCAGACCTTTTAACCAGATATCAGGTTCATCTGCCGCACTCAAGCCCTTGGTAAAAGCCATAAGCTGCTCTTGATCATCATGGGCATGTAAACAAAATGCTAGCAAGCGCACTATCATGCGCTCCATTGTTTCAGAAGGATGCTGGGCAAGGGTCAAATTAAGATTATCAAAGTGATCATGATTCAAATCTGCTAAAGCGATTTTAAATTTATAAATCGTTGGTTTTAACGCCATAGTTATTCTCTGGGACTGGGAGTTGATAATATTTGAAGAACAATGCGGCTAGGTGATCGCTTTTCTTTTGATGATACTACCATAGTACCCAGCTTGTATTAGCATTAACTTATTCAAGCCTGCGATAAGCCTAGAATGGTATGGGGATTTTCAGTGTATTTTTTAAACGCATAATTTTAGCGAGTCACGCTTTGATTAAATCAGAGCTAATACTAACTCCATAGCAAATAGTTATATTCTCCGCGAAAACAGCTTGCTGATTAAAGCAAAACGCTTTTCACCACGCAGTAAACAGAACTAAATTGTGCCAAAATCAAATCAATACGACCCTATATAGACAAGTCTAAAACACAAATCCTCTATCAAAATAAATATATTTTTTATTTTTATAAAAACCATTGTTTTCATACACTTAGAGTTGTATACATAGCCATACTAAATTAATTTTTAGTTACAGGCAACACACAAAATCGCCTATTTGCACGGTAAATCGACAGTTGAAAATTGGTTTATTGCTCGCAACTAGTTTGAATAAAAAAACATAAAAAATCCGGATGCACATATGAAAACTAAAATATCCACATTAGCGAAAAATATTCGCTTTATTATTGCAACGTCTGCCGCGCTCAGTGCCACTGTAGTTGGTTCAGTAAATGCGCAACAAAGCCAAAAAGACGAAGCTAATGTCGAAAAAATAGCAGTCGTAGGTTCACGAGCAGCCCCTCGCTCTATTGCTGATTCCCCTGTGCCCATTGATATTATTGGAGCAGAGGAATTATCTAAGTCAGGTAACACTGATATGTTAGAGATTCTTAAAGGCACTGTACCTTCATTAAACGTACATGCTAACCCTATTAGTGATGCAGCATCATTAGTTCGGCCAGCCAACTTACGTGGTTTATCGGCCGACAGCACATTAATTTTATTAAATGGCAAAAGAAGACATCGCTCATCAGTTATTGCCTTTTTAGGTGGTGGTATTAACGATGGTGCTCAAGGTCCAGATATTTCAGTTATTCCAAGCATTGCACTAAAACAGGTCGAAGTATTACGTGACGGCGCAGCAGCACAATATGGCTCTGATGCCATAGCTGGGGTAATGAACTTTGTTTTAAAAGATAATGCAGAAGGTGGCTCATTAACGGCTCGCCATGGTGAATATTATGAAGGCGATGGTGCCACCACCGAAATTTCAGGCAATATTGGCCTACCGTTAACTAAAGACGGCTTTGCTAACTTAAGTTTTCAGTATAAAAATGCTGATGCCACCAGCCGCAGTGTGCAACGCCCTGATGCAGAGGCTTTTGGTGCTGCTGGCTTAAACGTTGCTAACCCAGCTCAAATCTGGGGTTCACCTGAAATCAACGATGATATCTCTATTTTCGGTAATGTTGGTTTGGATTTAGGCGATGACAAAGAATTTTATATGTTCGGTAACTATTCTGAACGTGATGTAAGAGGCGGTTTTTATTACAGAAACCCCCATACACGTGGCACAGTTTATTCGTTGGATGGCGGTGCGACTCTCCTAGTCGGCGACTTAACGCCAGGGCCAGTAGGTCAACAGAATGATGGATTAGGCCTTGGTGATGGTATTCCGTGCCCAGTCATCCCCATTACTACTGATAACGTCACCACTCAACAAAACTATATTGATGGTGTACAGAACAATGCAAATTGTTTTGCCTTTAACGAGCTGATCCCAGAGGGCTTCACACCTAATTTTGGTGGCAATATCACCGATACATCCTTAGTTATTGGTACCAAAGGCGAGTTTAAAGGTGGTTTTGCCGATGGTGTTTTCTACGATGTTAGTGGAACTGTGGGCCGCAGTGAATCTACATTTGCGATATTTAGTACCATCAATGCATCACTAGGAGCGGATACTCCTCGTGATTTTCAGCCGGGCAGATACATTCAGTTAGAGAAAAACTTTAACTTTGACTTAGTCAAGTCAGTTGATATGGGCATGTATGACGCCCTAAACGTTGCAGGCGGTTTGGAATGGCATGAAGAGTCCTTTGAAGTTGTTGTAGGCGATGAAGCTTCTTTTACTGCCGGCCCGTTAACCTCTCAAGGTTTTGGTATTGGCTCTAATGGATTCCCTGGCTTTAAACCTGCTGATGGCGGTGTTTACACTCGTCGTAACTATGCCGCTTACATCGATTTAGAAGCCCCTGTTACTGAAGATTTCTTGGTTGGTGCAGCCTTACGCTTTGAAGACTATGATAGCTTCGACTCCACCACCAACTATAAGTTATCGGCGCAATGGCATGTTACTGAGGATATTTCCTTACGTAGTTCATTAAGCACCGGTTTCCGCGCCCCGACTGTTGGCCAAGCCAATGTTAGTAACGTGCAAACTAACCTATCTAGTGGAGTGTTGGTTGACTCGGCTTTATTACCGCCAACTAACCCTATTGCGAAGCAGTTATTAGCGAAACCCTTGCGACCTGAAGAATCAAAGAGTTACACTTTTGGCGGTATCTATACCTATGATGACTTTTTCTTAACCATCGATTATTACCACATTGAAGTATCAGACCGCATCAGTCAGTCAGATAAAAAAGACTTAACCCAAAACGACAAAGATATACTCCGAGCCGAGGGCGTACCTAACGTTGATAGCTTGCAACAAGTTAGTTTCTTCACTAATGACTTTGATACCACCACCCAGGGTGTTGACGTAGTCGCTAACTATTCTACCGACTTGTTTGCTGGTAGTTCAAAATTCAGCTTGGCTTATAATTGGAACGAAACTGAAGTCACTAAGTTCACTGATATCACCGGCGAGTTTAAAGTTAAACGCTTAGAGGAAGACTTACCCAATCACCGTGCAACGTTGACTTGGGCTCAGTCTTATGATGATTTCTCATTTTTTACCCGAGTTAATTATTACGGCGAATATCAAGGTGTGCACGTTGATTATGATGCGACTGCCATTACTGCTGATTCAGCCGTGACCGTGGACTTTGAGGCCAATTACTTTGTTAATGACGCCATAACACTGTCCGCTGGTGCGCAGAATATTTTTGATCAAGAGGCAACTCGCATCAATATTCCTGCATCACAAGGTATCCCCAATAATAACTGGGGTGGTGTTTATTATGAAACCTCGCCCTTTGGTTTTAATGGCGGATTTTACTATGTTAAAGCCACTTATAATTTCTAAGTCTGCTTAATCATAATCAATAGCCTTGTCATTACGACAAGGCTATTTTGTTTTATCGCACCACACTCTTTTCTCAGGTTAGATATGTTGTCACCCTTACAACAAGCAGATAACTTCATTCAGCAAGGTCAATTTTTCGCGGCCGAAGCTATGTATAAGGAGCTGTTAAACAATAATATTACCAGAGGAGCTGCTTATTTAGGTTTGGGCAATATCGCTTTAATTTTGAATCAATTCGATAAAGCCATCTCGCTGCTTAACCAGGCTTGTCACTTACTACCTGAATCGACTACCCCCTTACTAAAATTGGCCACGGCATTCAATGCAGTGTGCTCTGAACAAGATGCCTTGACGGTACTCAATTATGCACAGACTACTTTTCCACAATCGGCTCAAGTGCATTATCAACTTGCTCAACAACACCTTATGCTGGGAGAGTTTACCCAAGCAGAGCAAACCCTGCGTGCAATATTCAGCTTAGATTCTGGACCAATGTTGTCCCATGTCTTATTCGAATTGGTGCGCTGTAAACGTTATACCGTGCAAGATGTCGAAATCCTGCAGCAACGACTTGATAAGCGGATTGCAGATAATACCGAACAAACCGTATTACATTATGCCTTGGGTAATGTTTATCACGACTCACAAGATTATCAGAGTGCTTGGCAACATTTTAGTCAGGCCAATGATCTGCAACGGCAAAACTGTGATTTTGCGACTAGCCAAATGCACACTTTTTATGCGCAGACCAAGGCGGTTAGTACACGCCCCCTACTTATCCAGCAAAGAGCAGATGTGGCTGAAGAAATCACACCTATTTTTATCCTTGGATTACCGCGCTCAGGTTCAACCTTGTTAGAGCAAATGTTAGCCAGACATTCTCATATTAGTGCAGGTGGCGAGTTACCTTATTTAAGCCGTGATGTAGACCAGTATCTATTTACACAAACCGGCTATCATTATCCTCATTCGATGCAGAACTTAACAACAGAGCAGCTCGACCAGGCAGCACTAATTTATTTACACGCGCTGCGCCCTCATGGCCGCAACAAGCCTTTTGTAACTGATAAATTACCCGCAAACTTTCAATCTATTGGTCTGATACATAAGTTATTTCCCAAGGCTAAAGTCATTCATCTCAAGCGTGAGCCAGCCGCAGTGGCCTTTTCAATATTTCGTAATTATTTTGAGTTGAGTGAACCTTATTTTTGTTCTTTAGCTGAGTTCAAACAATATCAGACTTACTACCTTGATTTGATGAGCCATTGGCACAGTGTTATTCCCGGATTTGTGATGGATGTTAGTTATGAACAACTGGTCAAGGCCCCTGAGCAAACAATGCAAAGCTTACTGGCCTTTTGTGGCATTGACTGGGATAATGTTTGCCTCAGCGATAAACAGGTGCAGAGCCCTATCACTACCTTAAGTAATATAGAAGCAAGATCACCCATTCTGTCTTCCGTCAAAAAAGATTGGGCGCCTTACCAGAGGTATTTACAGGCATTTTTGCCCTCGACTACACCGTTAAGGAGTGGAATAAATGGATAGAAAACCCTCCACCCTTGAGGCAACTTATTTAAAATGCCGAAGTCAGCTTGAGAGAGTGATTGGCCGTATTGTTAACCGTGATGATATTGAAGATATCGTGCAAGAAACGTTTATCAAAAGTTATGAGGCAGAGCTGCAACACGAAATTACTTTCGAGCGCACTTATATGTTTAAAACAGCACGAAATTTGGCACTTAACCATGTGTCTAGAGCTAGTGAAAAGCATAATCAATCATTAGACGAAATTGAAACATTACCACCTAGTTTAACCAGCCAAAGTCTCGAAAAACAGATAGAAAGTAAACAGCGGTTTCTGGATTTTTATCGTGCAACTGATAGATTATCGCCCGAGGTAAAACGTGTATTTTTAATGAAAAAAGTCTACGGCATGAGCCAAAAAGATATCGCCCAACATTGTGTACTTAGTGAAAGTACGGTTGAAAAACACGTGGCTAAAGGGCTTCTGCAATGCTCACAATATTTGCAATCACTCAATAACTCAGCCAAACCACAAACCGGCACAGCAACACCACGAAAGATGCCTCAAGGTCAGCGAACAAATAAATGACAAATATTAGAGTGTTTAACAGCAAAGAATCGATTCAGCAACAAGCGAGTGTATGGATCAGCCGTATCGACCGGGGTTTAAGCCCAGATGAAACGCAACAATTAGCATTGTGGGCAAACAATAGTGAGTCCCATCGACAAATATTATTTGACTTGGCACAGACCTGGGATGATATGAGTGCCCTAAATGAACTTAAGGGGCTGATGCCACTCAATAAATTAGCCACAGTAACACAAAAAAATAAACGTTCTGTGCACTTAGCTTTGGCCGCTAGTGTGGCTTTTATGCTGTTTTCAGTGATGAGTTGGTTAATGTTCAACCCCAATCAAGTTGACGACAACGATATAATGATAAGCCAACTCGTTACGAGTGTAGGAGAACAAAAGCCTGTCACATTGCAAGACGGTTCAGTGGTTTATCTAAATACGAATTCAGAACTCAGGGTTAATTTCTCGAGTCGCACTAGGCAGATTAATCTCCTGCGAGGCGAAGCCTTATTTGAAGTAGCCCATGATAAAGAGCGGCCATTTATTGTATCCGCAGCGGGTAATACAGTAACCGCGGTAGGCACGGCATTTAATGTGCAACTTATAGATGATGAGCATTTTGAATTGCTAGTAACAGAAGGCAAAGTACTACTTCAAAACATGCAGGAAAATCAAACCATTGAGCAGCCAGTCGGACAAAATCCACTTGATGCTAAACAGGGTGGAACCTTATTAACAGCAGGGCAAAAAGCCTTAGTTGCACAGGACTCTGCCCAATCGGCTACCCTAAGTATAGAGCAAATACAAAATGAACTGGCGTGGCGCCAAGGTGTTGTGGTGTTTGATGGAGAACCCCTAATAAATGCCTTAACAGAAATAAGTCGCTATGTAGCGGTACATTTTGATTTCGAAGATGAAAAACTAAAAGAGCAACGGGTAGCCGGCTATTTCAAAGCAGGTGATCTTGATGGACTACTAGCTGCCTTAAGTAATAACTTTAATATCCGCTACAAAAAGGTCGACGAGAATACGATTTTATTGTTCTCAGCCATCTAACAATTTCTTCAATCAGAACGCAATAACAAGAGCGAGTTGCTCGCTCTTGTTAGATATTCCAAATTTACCTAAGCGTGCTAAACTGCTGGAAATTTCGAACTTAAATTCATTCCTGTGTGAATATGCGCCTTGTTTTTTATACATTTCTATTATTGTCATCTTATGTATCTGCAGAAGGCTTATACCAGTTTAATATCGCGTCTCAACCAGCTGACAAGGCACTTACTTTGTTTGCAATGCAGACTGATACCACCTTATTGTTCCCCATAGAGTTAGCAGAACAAGAAACCACCAATGCCCTACAGGGCCAGTATAGTATTACACTTGGTATCGTTAAATTACTCGAAGGTACCGGGCTATATCCAGTTAGAGAAGACGACGGTAGCTTTAGTGTTAAACCCATTCGCTTCGTTAGTGCCCAAGTTAAAGAGATAGCCGATGATAGTAAAGAAGCCGATTTTGTTGTGCAAAATGAAATTGAAAAAATTGCTATTTTGGGTAGTCGCTCATCACCTCGATCCGTTATCGACTCGCCCGTTCCTCTAGATATATTGAGTGTTGAAAAATTTACTCGACAAGGAGCAACTGACATTAATTCTATGCTTGCAGCCCTCATTCCTTCTTTTAATGTCAATGACCAACCTATCAATGATGCTTCAACCTTAGTGCGCCCCTCTAATTTACGCGGTATGGCCTCTGATCACACACTTGTGCTTATCAATGGTAAACGCAGGCATCGTTCAGCCGCTATCACCTTTTTAGGCGGCGCCTTATCAGATGGAGCACAGGGCGTCGATTTATCGACTATTCCAGCCTCTTCAGTCAAACAGGTTGAAATTCTGCGTGACGGCGCAGCGGCGCAATACGGTTCAGATGCGATTGCGGGGGTGATTAATTTTGAGTTAAACGATAGTGATAAAGGTGGCAAAGTAGAAGCTCGGGTTGGTTCCTATGGCCAAGGTGATGGTGAACTTTTCCAAGTACTAGGTGATGCAGGCTTTTCTTTGAATCAACAAGGCTTTGCCCATGTAAGCGCTGAATATAAGCAACAAGAAGCCACAGATAACAGTGTACAAAGAGCAGACGCAGCGACTCTTATTCATGCTGGTAATAGTGCAGTGAGCGAACCGGCCCAACAGTGGGGTATTCCCACCCTACACTACGATATAAAGTTAGCCGCAAATTTAGGCTATCGACTAGATGAAAAAGAACTGTATCTCTTTTCAAACTTATCTCAGCGGAGCATAGAAGGCGGTTTTTATTTTCGTAACCCGCAAACTCGCAGAGGGGTATACGAAGGCGAGTCTGATAGCAATGGCAAACATCAACTCCTCGTCGCCGACTTAGATGGCCTTGGTCAAGGTATACAGTGTCCCAGTGTTGATTTGCTGGACGATAATGTTCTGGATGATCCTAATTATTTGCTGATTGCCGATAACTCAACATCATTGGGACAAAACTGTTTTGCTTTCAATGAACTATATCCTGGTGGTTTCACACCTCAATTCGGCGGCATTGTGCGAGATGGAGCCATGGTTACCGGTCTTAGGGGCCAAACATTAGGCAATTGGTCCTACGATATGAGTCTGGGATTGGGCTATTCAGAAATTGATTACCGCATCAGCCAGACTGTTAATCCCTCTCTTGCTATTTATTCGCCTACGCATTTCTCGCCCGGATTAGCCGCGCAATATGAGCGTACCGTCAATATTGATTTGTTCAAGCCATTCGAGTTTGGTCAAGATGTCACCTTGAATTTAGCTTCTGGCATAGAGTGGCGACGGGAAACATATCGACAACAAGCCGGCGACGAAGCCTCTTATATTATAGGTGAGTTTGCTTATGATCCTATCTCTGGTTTATCTCAGGGGTTCAGTGCAGGATCTAACGGCTTCCCCGGATATAATCCTCAATCTGCCGGAAGCTGGCAACGCAGCAACTGGGCTATTTATAACGACGCTGAACTTAAATATCAGCACACACTGTTAGGTTTAGCGATTCGTTATGAGGACTTTACCGATTTTGGTAGTACTTTAGATGGCAAGATCTCACTACTCACGCCCATCCACGATAAGGTAAAAGTCAGAGCGTCTTTGAGTAGCGGCTTTAAGGCGCCTACTGTGGGTCAAAGTAACGTGGTGAATGTGACGACGGCATTTTCGCCAAGAGGCTTAGAAGACCAATCTACTTTGCCACCTACTCACCCCATTTCTATTCAACTTGGCGCCCTGCCTTTAAAACCCGAAAAGTCGGTTAATATGAGTTTAGGTTTGGTCAGTCAACCCACAGATAAGCTGTTCATTACCCTAGACTATTTTAACATCAGTTTAAGCGACAGAATTAGTACCACTTCACCTCTATTTTTAAGCCTTGACGATATTAATACCTTATTAGCTAAGGGCGTAATAGAGGCAAGTAATTACGGTAGTGCAAAGTTTTTTACCAACGATTTTGATAGTACGACCCAAGGCATAGACCTAGTGATGCATTACGATACAAGCATACTCAGTACACGAAGTCGTATTGTGTTTACTTATAATTGGACAGATACCCAAATAGATCACGTTAATACTTACCCTTTTACGGCTGCAAACGGTGAAATAATTCAGTCCAGCAATTTAAGTCCTCAGCGCATTAGAATGTTGGAAGACAACCTACCTAGTCAGCGGGCCAACTTAAGTCTTGAACAAACATTTAACCGATTCAGCAGTAATTTAAGGTTGAACTATTACGCGGGTTACTATGAGGACCATCTCAATGCTGCTGCTGGGTATGACATTGTAGCCGGTTCCGAAATAACCTTAGATGTTGATGTGAGTTATTATCTTTACTACAACTTGCGCCTAGCCGTCGGTGCTAAAAATATTTTTGATAATCGCGCAGATACCAATCCTTATGCTGACATTGCAGGCGCTCAATACCCTGCGACCTCTCCGCAAGGACTGAGTGGTGGCTTTTACTACTTGCGTTTAATCTATGAATATTAAATGTGTATCACCACGCCAGCTTAGGTATCATTAGTCGTCCGATTCGAGTTACTTAGGTCAGTGTTATTTTATTCAAAAAACTCCCCGCTACGACTATCGCGCTAATCGTTGTATGTATCGGTTCTTTTATCGGTCCCTTAGGTATGGCCTCAGTGAACATTGCCATTCCTAATCTCGCCGCTGATCTGCAAGCTAATGCTAAATTGGTGGGGTGGTTGCCGACCATTTTTTTGCTGAGTAGCGTGGCGCTGATGTTGCCCTTTGGTAAACTGGCTGATAACTATGGTCGTAAACGCATTTATACCTATGGTCTTATGTTAAATGCACTTTCATCTTTGATGTGTGCGTGGGCCGATGTAATAGAGTGGGTGTTGTTTTGGCGTTTTGTACAAGGTGCTGCATCTGCCATGATATTTGGCACTGGAGTGGCTATTTTAAGCTCGGTGACACCCGCTAATAAACGAGGCTTTGCCTTGGGTTTGGCCGCTACCTGTGTTTATGTAGGTTTGACGGTGGCACCCGCTATTGGGGGGTGGTTAACAGAAATATGGGGCTGGCGTGCGGTATTTTTATTTCAAATACCATTAGTCATCGCGCTTATCACCTTGATCAAACTGGGCCTGAAAGGGGAATGGAAATCAGAACGCCATTCTAAATTTGATTGGCGAGGCACGATCATATTTGCCATTTCTACCAGTGCCTTAGTATTTGGCTTAAGTTTGCTACCCAGTTTGCTGGGTTTTGTATTACTCGCCATCGCACTTGCCAGCATGGTCCTCTTTGTATTCCAACAAAGTCGTCACACAGAACCCTTGATCCGCGTGCAAATGTTTCTTGAAAGCAGGGTTTTTTCAATGTCGCTCACAACATCTTTATTAATGTATGCGAGTGTCTATCCGCTGACTTTTTTACTCAGTCTATATCTGCAATATGTTAAAGGCTTTAGCCCTGCTCATGCTGGCCAGATCATTCTTTTACAAGCCTTATCAATGGCAATTATGGCACCGTTGGCAGGGCGTTTATCTGATCGAGTACAACCCCGTATTATTGCATCCGTAGGCTGTGCCATCGTCGCCTTGGGCTTTATTATTCTGAGTCAAATCGGCATAGAGACGACAGCCAGCTACATTGGAGCTTCATTACTACTGATAGGTGTTGGATTTGGCTTATTCTCGACGCCTAACAACAATGCCATAATGGGGGCGGTTAATAGCCGCGAGCTTGGCGTAGCCTCTGCTAGCATGAATTTAGCGCGCACCATTGGTAACCTTGTGGGTATGAGTTTGGTTAACTTATTGGTGCATATCTTCCTGGGCGATGCCCATATCACTGAACAACAATATCCGGCTTTATTACACACTATTTCGTTATCGCTTTATATTTCGGTATTTTGTGTGGTACTTGCCAGCTTCTTTTCAGCCTTTCGTGGGCGAAAAGCCAAGAGTGAACAATAAGCAATGGCAAGTCAACTCGCTCGTTTATTTAGCCAACTCAGTGAGCTATTAAACCAAAGCCAACACTATTGGCGTCCGGTTGCCTTTCATCAAAAACAGCTACCGTGGATGGAGCAACATCCCCTTTTAGTCGACCGTTTCTATGCATTATCACTCGAAGAAATAGACCAGCTCGCCGCATGTTCCGATTCATTGAGTCAGTTTTTAGCCGTGGAATTTCCTGTGGCTGAGGCACTCAGTGGCCTATGCCAACTCGAGGATGCTGCAGTATCTATATTACCCGAGGTATCCCCTCATTTTTATGCCGGTATGCCAGGGAGAAAGTGGCAACAGGTTCACGCTTTTGCACGCAGCTTCACTCCTACACCCACTGATATACTCGAATGGTGCGCAGGAAAATCTTATTTGGGTTTTTACCTACAGCAACTACACCAAAGCAATGTAATTGCCTTGGAATGGGACGATCACTTAGTCGAACAAGCCAATATACGGGCTAAAAAACACCATATTCCCTTGCATTCACACTGTATTGACGTACTGAGTCCCGCTGCGCCGCCATATTTACGGCATTCTCAGCAGGTGGTTGCCCTACATGCATGTGGTGAATTACACGAACGTTTGTTGCAACTCAGTGTCGATGTCAAAGTTCAACAATTGCAATTAGCCCCCTGTTGTTATCACAAGCGCCAAAAAAACGACTACCAGCCGTTATCGAGCCTAGGACGTAGCTTGGACCTAAAACTGAATAAAGCTGAGTTGCATACTGCTGTAATGGAAACGGTAACCGCAGGGGCAACACTGCAACGCCAACGAAAACAGCTGCAAATAATGCGCTTAGGCTTTGATTGCTTGCAAAGAGAAATACGGGGGCAAGAAGATTTTTTGGCTATCCCCTCTTTACCTACCAGTTGGGCTAAAGCTGATTTCAGTGATTTTTGTCGCCACTGTGCAAAGCTAAAAGATATTAATCTGCCGGCTAACATTGATTGGCCATACTATTTACAACAAGGGCACAAACGCTTTAAACAAGTTTCAGCATTAGATCTAGTGCGCTTTTTATTTAGACGGCCTTTAGAGGTGTGGCTAGCACTCGATCGTGCTCTGCTATTAGAAGAAAAAGGCTATGAGGTTAGTGTTAACACTTTTTGTTCAAAAGACATAACACCGCGCAATATTTTAATTAAAGCAAAATTGAAAGTATAAAATATCAGCTCGTTAACAGATTATAATAGTATTTTTTTATGCTTTAATTCCCAAGATGTCTTCACGTTCAACCTTACACTCGTATGAGCCCATCTCAAACTCTCGGCAAACTAATGGTCTATTAGCGTAAATTGAACACATCAAAGTATTACGATCTAAGGCAGCACACCAGCCATCATCTAATCGTTTCATGACTTCAATTTGGTGAGCGTTTTCACCAATGTATCGATGAGGAACCCCGGTATCAGTGAGTAATCTCACTTCGAGTCGACAACAGCATGCCTCGCAGTTTGCACAGCTTATTTGTGGATCGGGTAAAACACTATATTCAATGTTCATTTGCAAACTTTAAAAAGTGAGAATATAGACATGTTACCGCAAAATGAAAATCAATGATTGTAGCTAATCTCTATGCTTATATAATGTTAGAACAATACAATGACCATAGGTTACAGGAAGAGTGTTAAGCAGGCGTTTACTAAAAATTGGGCTGGTATTAAGCGCGTTGATTTCTTGCATAAGCTATGCACAGACCTCTAATGCCAAAAATATTATCATTACTGTCAACTCACCAGGCTCTCTACCCTATTTATTTTTTGATGCTAAGACTCAACAATATTCAGGTTTAGTGGTTGATTCTTTTCAGGAACTACAGCAAAAAGGCCTGTTTATCCCTACATTTATCGATTCAAATCAAGTTCGTAGCGAACAATTTTTAATGGAGGGCAAGGCCGATATTTATTTAGCTAACCCTAAATGGCTGAATGAGCCGTCTAATGTACTAACCAGCATACCCATTATTGAACATGCCACTTATCTTTATGGTTTAATGCCCTTCGAGGCAAATTTTTCTTTAGATAAACTTATCAATAAACGAATTTGTACTCACCACACTTATAAATACTCGGGATTACAAGGCTATTTTGATGCGCATCAATTGGAGCGTGTGGATGCCAGCGACCAAGCTACAATGGCAACAATGCTAACAAACAAACGCTGTGACTATTTAGTCATGAATAACTATAACGCTGCGGCGATTTTTTCAGAATCTTCATACTGCAATTTTACAATTTATCAAAGTCCACAACCAACTAGTGTGATTAATTTGCATCTAATCATTCGACCAGAACTTATTGAGATAAAATCTATTATTGATAAAGAGCTAAAACTATTTATTAATGAAGGGAAAGTATTAGCGTCCATCGCTTCACATTCGGGTATCCCACACTTTCCACATCAGGCTTCATGCAGTTATCAGCGCCATCACGAAACAGTAAACTGAAAAACATCACCATTAGTATAAATGCTGTTGATGCTGAAGTGAGCTTTTGTAGCCCAAAGATATTGATACCTTTTGCATCTAACTAAATCGGAAACGCACGCCAGTGCTACATTCCGAGTAAGGGTAAATATTTACGATTCTTATAAGTAAATGCCATTTCAAGACAATGACGGATAATATCGTCCGGCAACTCTCTATTGAGTGCTAATACAATGGCGCGATTGCCTTGAAAGGCTAATGAATCACTATATAATTCACGAAAAGTATCCACTAGCTTAGTTTGACAATGAAAGAACATAAAATAGTGATTGGGATCTTTAGGCTTCCAGTCCATTCGCACTGCACTGCCTAGTTTTACCCGATAACTCGGTTCACCCCAACTAAGGGTTTCTACAACCTTTCCCAGTTGATGCTCTTCAGCCACACTAAACATTAGGCTCCTGAGATAAAGCATTGCAGGTCTAACATGCTCAGGATAAGTAGCAAACTTAGATTGAATATCAGGGTGCATGAGTGCTAACTCCATTTTTACAATCATGAGATGATTAAACCACTTATCTCCCTTATAGCAAAATGTTAGTCACTGCTTAATATTATAGCGTCTTCTATCACGCTTAAATATTATCTTATGGCGGAAAACAAAAAAGGCGCTGAACCTGTCAAACTATTCACTTAACGTGAGTAACTTGATGGTCTCAACACCTTTTATTATCTCAACAATCTATTCAATAAACTAAGCCTATTGTTTAGATTGTCTGCTTCAACAGCCCTAAGGCACGTTGAAACTCAGATTAGATTGCAACTACTTTATTAGCACAAGGGCCTTTTTGACCCTGGCCAACTTCAAATTCTACCGCTTGGCCGTCATTCAAAGATGCGAACTGGCCGCCTGCTTGAATTTCAGAATGGTGAACGAAAAGATCCTTTCCACCGTCTTCAGGAGTAATAAAGCCAAAACCTTTATCTGCGTTGAACCACTTAACTGTACCTTTACTCATTTATTTTTACTCGTATTATTTGGTGAAATTTAATTTTAATGATGGTCGAACTCACCAATCCGAACACCCAGAAACTATTGAGGCGTAGCTTACACCCTTAATGCCTCGAGCAACACTATTAACTTCACTATATGTCATTTAAATCGAAATTTAACCTAGATGGCAGAGTTCTAGCGACTAAACAATCACAATCCACTAGGGTTAAAATCACCGCTAAAAATATTAATGACTCTAGCCTCTTTGATTTATTGCAGAGCCATACGACCTGTTTGCATAAATACTTCAAGCTGATGGGTATAAGGTGCAAGATCAAGGTTATGCTGTTTAAGCCAATCATCATTGTAGTAACTATTTAGATAGCGCTCGCCAGAATCACAAATCATGCTGACCACACTGCCTTGTTGTTTATCCTCAATCATCTGTGCAATTAAAGTCAGTGCACCATAAACATTGGTACCAGTAGAACCACCACATTTACGTCCTAATATCCCTTCTAGCCAGCGCATAGTCGCAATAGAGGCTGCATCAGGTACCTGGATCATATGATCGACAACATCAGGTAAAAAAGAGGGTTCAACCCTCGGACGACCAATGCCCTCAATACGCGAGCCTTTATTACTAGTGAGTTTGCAATCACGCTGCTGAAAGTAGTCAAAAAATACCGAATTATCAGGATCAACCACGGCCAGTCGGGTGTTTAAATGGAGAGCGGGGTTATACCGTAAATAGCGTCCAATAGTGGCCGATGTGCCGCCGGTTCCCGCGCTTACCACAATCCATGACGGTATACTGTGAGGTTCCATTTGCATCTGAGCAAAAATACTTTCCGCTATATTATTGTTTCCACGCCAGTCGGTTGCCCGCTCGGCATAAGTAAATTGATCCATATAATGGCCATTTAACTCATCTGCCAATTGCTGAGCTTTTGCATAAATTTCGCTGGGTTCGACTTTAAAACACTCACCGCCATAAAACTCAATTTGTTTGATTTTTTCTGCCGCGGTGCTTTTAGGCACTACCGCGATAAAACGCAAGCCTAATAAGCGCGCAAAATAAGCTTCAGAAATAGCAGTACTGCCTGAAGAGGATTCGATGATAGGACTATCTTGTTTGATTAGGCCATTACATAAACCATACAAAAACAATGAACGGGCAAGACGATGTTTAAGACTACCCGTTGGATGAGTGGATTCATCTTTCAAATAAAGTGACACACCAGAAAAACAAGGTAAGTCTACTTTAATCAGATGGGTATCAGACGAGCGATTGAAGTCAGCACTAATAATATTTATGGCTTTTGCCAACCAAATTTTCTTTGCATCGTTTTGGCTCATCAGGCAACCTTTTAATAGAATTAGGACAAATGATTAAATGTCCTGAAAAAATTCACCTTACGATATAGCAAAGCGCTGAATAAGTGAATGAATCGAGTATACTTGCAGTTTATTATTATAAAATCCGCGGACTTTTCTATGCGGTTAAAATCAGCGCCGTTTGTGCATGCATGAAGTTATTAATTTTAACGTGCTCTGCGCTCCAGCCTTGTAAAAATCGATTAAAATCTGCCCAAGCAAAGGGTATTAACGCGCGCCATTCTTGCTCCAGTTCAATTGTCTGCTGAGCGGTCCCTCTGACTAAAGGCGGCAGAAGCAGCACGTTTTTAAGCACCTCAAAATAATAATCTACATACTCGTCGTGTTTTTCCCACAACAGCCTATCACTCAAACAGCTTCCCAAAAAATACATCACATCTTTAACGCCCACTCCCCTGCCCACATATTGAAAATCTACTGCCGCTACATCATCGTTGGTACTAAAACAAAAATTAGCCAACTTAGCATCGCCATGTATCAGTGTTCTAAAATGCGCACCTTCGAGCCTATCCGCTATGATCTTGGCATTCTTTTTTAAGCCCCCTGTGGGCATAATATTATATTCAGCCTGCCGCGTCGCGAGGTGCCAATAACTGCCAATGGGCCACAAAGCTGATGTATCAATAGCTAGAAACCGAGCATGGAAATGAGCCAACCAATTGAGCACAGCCTT
Organism: Paraglaciecola sp. 25GB23A; assembly: GCF_040012495.1. Taxonomy (NCBI): domain Bacteria; kingdom Pseudomonadati; phylum Pseudomonadota; class Gammaproteobacteria; order Alteromonadales; family Alteromonadaceae; genus Paraglaciecola; species Paraglaciecola sp. 25GB23A. Next base: position 800 of record NZ_JBDYKM010000021.1, on the reverse strand, counting down.
AATCTGTAACTCACTGACTGATTGATAAACCTGAGTAAAACCAATGGAGCCGAGATCTTCCATGACAAGGGTCTGTTGTTCGCCATGTTCCCTGTTTTTTATTAACGCAATAAATTGGGGCACGTAACACTGCGCGTCACAAAGAGCGGCAAACAACTGATAGAAAGCCGCCTCCTTTTGATAAGACTGCACCTTACGCTGATGACCTATATCGCTGTGCCAACCACGCGGATGATGCACGTTGGCAGGTGGAGCAACGTGTTTCACTATTATAGACTTGGCCAGTCTCGGACTGTAATAACGTGCTATTTCACCATAATCACTCCACAAACGCTGCAATGTCGCCTGCTTATGGAGTTGAGGGTCATCAAAGTGCTCGCGTAATAATGTGACTATTGGTGATGACATACTCGCCTCTTATTAATATGCAAAAATCAGGATAAAGATAAAACCCACTTGACCACGGTTAACCCGTTGGGGCAACTCCGTTGTGGCAACTCCGTTGGGGGCCCAGTTGTGAGAATATTTGTAATTTTAAGTCTGTTCTCGGCTAAAGCCGCTCCTACAACAAATATTGTTCTAATCTGTTTGGCGCAGCCGCCTCCGTGTCCTCTGTGTAGCGCAGCGCTCTGTGGTGAAAAAGCTTGTGGCTTTTAAATCTGTTCGGCGCAGCCGCCTCCGTGTCCCCTGTGCAGCGCAGCGCTCTGTTGTGAAAAGGCTTGTGCTTTTAAATCTGTTCGCGGCTGAAGCCGCTCCTACAACACACATCAATCTAATCTGTTCGGCGTCGCCGCCTCCGT
>NZ_JBDYKM010000020.1:0-70120 GCF_040012495.1 Paraglaciecola sp. 25GB23A | reverse complement strand
GTTTTATTATCGAGTTCGGGGACCGCCTCGAGAAACATCTTAAATAATGGCAGTTACACAGAATCTGTTACAGGCTCTTCGTTGTTGGTTTAACGAGATCATTATTTAGCATAATCGCTTTAATTTCATCAATACTTGCTGGGTCGTCGATGGTTGAAGGCACAACAAAGTCCTGCCCTTCTGCTATTTGGCGCAGTAGTTTACGCAGTATTTTTCCGGAGCGCGTTTTTGGTAAACGCTGGACGACGATGACTTGCTTCAAACAGGCTACAGCACCTATTTCTTGGCGAACCATGGCCACTAACTCTGCCTGCAGATCAGCTTCGGCTATGTTCACGCCATCTTTTAATAGCACTAAACCCACAGGGACTTGGCCTTTAAGGCTATCGTAAACACCAATCACGGTGCATTCTGCTACGGCATCATGGGCGGCTAAAATCTCTTCCATTTCCCCAGTTGATAAACGATGGCCAGCCACGTTAATAACATCATCGGTACGCCCCATCACAAATAAATAACCGTCTTCGTCTATATAGCCGCCATCGCCAGAGCAATAATATCCGGGGTATTCGCTTAAATAACCGGCAGCAAAGCGGTCAAAGTTGCCCCAAATAGTGGCTAGACAACTTGGCGGCAAAGGTAATTTTATGGCAATCGCACCTTGGGTATTTGGCGGCACTGGCTGGCCGCTAGCGTTGAGGATCTGCACGTTAAAACCAGGAACAGGCTTGGTTGCCGAGCCAGGTTTGGTCGATAGTGTTTCAATACCTATTAAGTTCGACGCAATGGCCCAGCCCGTTTCGGTTTGCCACCAATGGTCAATAACGGGTTTACCAGTTTTTTGTTTTGCCCATTCGTAGGTTGGCGGATCGAGTCGCTCACCTGCCATAAATACGCTTTCTAAACTGGATAAGTCGTATTTTTCGAGTAATTTAGCGTCGGGATCTTCTTTACGAATTGCCCTAAATGCAGTGGGGGCCGCAAAAATAGCTTTCACTTTATATTCTTCAATGACGCGCCAAAAAGCTCCTGCATCAGGCGTTCTGACCGGTTTACCTTCATAAACTATCGTTGCGCAACCATGTAACAGTGGAGCATAAACGATGTAGGAATGGCCAACAACCCAACCCACATCCGATGCGGCCCAAAATACGTCGCCAGGCTGCATATTATAAACCGCCGACATAGAGTATTTTAAGGCAACTGCATGTCCGCCATTATCGCGCACAACGCCTTTGGGCTTGCCGGTGGTGCCAGAGGTATATAATACGTACAAAGGATCTGTTCCTTTAACGCTGACGCATTCAGCCGGCTTTGCTGATTGTGCGGCATGGGCCCAATCGATGTCGCGACCTTCTTGCATGTTCGCAAGACATTGCTTACGTTGCAACAAGACAACTTTTGCTGGTTTATACATCGCAAGCTCAATAGCTTTATCAATCATGGGTTTGTATTCAATGATTCGGTTTATTTCTATTCCACATGATGCCGTTATCAACATTTTTGGTTTTGCGTCATCAATACGCAAAGCAAGTTCGTGGGCAGAAAACCCCCCAAAAACCACTGAATGCACCGCACCGATTCGAGCGGCCGCTAGCATCGCAATGACGGCTTCGCTAATCATGGGCATGTAAACAACCACTCGGTCACCTTTACCTACGTCATTGGCTTGCAATAAACCCGCAAAGCGCGAGACTTTTTCAAGTAATTGATTGTAGGTAAACTGCATTTTTGTATCGGTAACCGGCGAATCATAAATTAACGCGACTTGCTCACCACGGCCCTGCGCAACGTGGTGATCTAATGCCATATAGCAGGTGTTCATTTCACCATCGGCAAACCATCTTTTGATGCCGTTTTCATCATCAGATAGTATTTTTTGGGGCGCTTTAAACCAAGGTAGTTGTTTTGCTTTTTCAGCCCAAAACGTCTCGGGAGCATCAATTGATGCTTGATATTCTGTTGCATAAGACATAACTATTTACCTTTTTAAATGGCTGTCGCTGCCAGCGCTAGAAACAATGGTTTGCGTCTGAATTTAGAGCTAACAATAAAGTAAAGATGAATGCAGGGATATACGACTTAAGTGGCATGGGACGAGATTTAATTGCGTGATAGCATCTAACTATTATTTTCTAATATCAAGACACTTGTGCTTTCAACCCTCAAGCCATTTTATCCCCTAATGTTTTTACTTGTTTGGAGTGCAGGTTATGCCATGGGCAAGCTGGCTTTGGTTTATACTGAACCCTTGAACTTGCTGGCCTTTCGATTTGCCGGTGCATTTTTAGTGCTTACTCCCTTGGTTTTCTTATTGCGTTTGCCTATTCCAAACTTTCGAAAGTCATATGCCCTTATGGGTACAGGACTATTTCTGCATATAGGTCATTTTGGCAGTATTTATGTGGGTATGAAGTTAGGCGCCAGCGCTAGCATTATGGCCTTATTTGCGGCTTCACAACCGGTACTAGTCATTATAGCAAGTGCCCTGCTTGCACGAAAAATACCAGCTTGGAATGTATGGGCGAGTTTGTCGTTAGGCTTGCTCGGCGCGATGCTGATTATCGGCGTTAATATGCAAGGCAACGAAGGTTACTTGCTAGGTGCAATTCTAGGGTTGACTGCAGTAGTCGGATTATCGATTGGTCAAGTCATTGAAAAACAGCGTAAGTTGGGCGTACATCCCATTGTGGCGACTTGGGTACAATATGCTTTCGCGTCAGCTGTTTCAATTCCTTTTGCCTTGGCTTTCGAAGGGCTGGTTTTTAGCAACGCATTACCCTTTTGGGGCGCTATTGCCTTTTTAGTCTTGGGAAATTCAATTGTAGGTATCCTCTTGATGTTCACCATGGTCAGACAAGGTTCTATTGCTAAGGTGGCCTCGATCATGTTTATGGTACCTGCAGTTGGGGCACTCATTGCCTGGTTAGTGGCCGATGAAGTACCTCAACTAATTGCTATTCCGGGCTTTATTCTCGCTATGCTCGGAGCACTTTGGACCAACAGAATAGCGAATAGGGCTTGGCTCAAAAGTCAGGCTATTTAATCTCAATTAATACTTCATTGGTGCGCATCATGGGCAAAGTAAAAGGCCCGTTATAGGCCGCGTTGACCGGCTTACTGATAGCGACGTAAGCATTTTTATTTATCCATTCTGTTAGAATCTTGGTGTGCTTTTCTACGTTGCTATCACTGAGCGTACCGCTAAACTGAATAGCGGCCACTTTGTAATCTTTTACTTCGCTCACTACTACATCAGGGTTAGTAGGTTTAGGCGTTGTTTGCAAAGTAAAATCCTTTGGCATAACAAATGACATCAGTGAATTCTCAGCACTTTCCTGCATAAACACTGGCGCTGTCATTGAAATTTCAGCACCTTTTTTTGTCGCCTTATTATCATCCATAATCACCGGCGCAGTCATCGAAATTTTTCTTGCCCCTTCATTTGCGCCGCCAATATAGTTAAACAGCTTTCTAAAAGCGCTATTGTCGCTGACGCCAGCCATACTGGTTGAAACCAAAACCATAGAAGCATAGTTACGCACTTCAATTTTTTGCACATCATCCGCTTTTAATAAAGTATAAGGTGCCGTTTCAACGTCACTTTGCCCCACCACCGAACACCCAGCTACAAAAATAGAAGCGAAGATTGAAAGTATTGATTTCACTTTAGTTCCTTATTGTTAGGTTTATCTAAAACCGTGAGTTTAGCCCACAAAGCCTTTGAGTCATTTACTGCAAAAATCGATTTAATCTGAACTTTATACTTGATACGAAGTTTTTCAAATAAAGTATCATCTTTAGGTTTAATCGCGATTGCTGGTGAATGCTAAGTGGCACTCGCACTTAACGGCCATAAGATGAAGTAATTTTTGAGTTCGTTTTGATTGTGACTAAACAACAAGGTATAAGGGTTATTTCGTTTTAATAATTAAATTTTGGCCATTCAAACGGATAATAATGAAACTAATATCGACGCTATTTTTAACGATTATGCTAACCGGATGTGGAAAGACTGCAATGCAAAATAATACTGCAACAACGACTGCGGACAACTCGTCTTGGCACCAGTCATCTAATCCTTATCTTGACGCAATCGTTGTAGCGATAAACGTTGGTGGCGATAGCTATGTCGGTGTTGATGGCGTTAAGTATGCTCCAGACAACTTGAATATAGCGGCGCCGATTCTGACATCACCCCATATCAAAGGAACACAAGACTCAACAATTTTTGAGTCCTATCGGCAAGGAAACATGAGCATAGATATACCCATATCAAACGGGACCTATGATGTTACTTTCAAATTTGCAGAGCCTTATGATACACCCGTGGGCGAGCGGGTTTTCGATGTATTAGCGCAGAATAAGACTGTAATCGAGGCGATGGATGTGCGTTTAGCTCGAGACGGTAAAGCAATATCAGCGCTAGTGCGCACCGCAAACGACATTGTTGTGATAGATGACACACTGCGAATTGGCTTTAAGTCGATTAAGGGCGAACCTTTATTACACGCCATTATTGTGCGAAAACAGATTACAGATTCACGAGATTGGCAACTCGTTTGGAATGATGAATTTGACTATCAGGGCGCCCCTGATCCACTAAAATGGTCTCATGACTTGTGGGCAGCCAGAAAGGTAAACGACGAAGATCAAGCCTATACCGATCGCGCCAAGAATTCGCGGGTTGAAGATGGCAGATTAGTAATTGAAGCTCACAAAGAAAGCTATGACAACGCTGAATATACTTCGGCGCGACTTCACAACTTGCACAAAGGCGATATTTTGTATGGCAAAGTGGATGTTCGCGCAAAAATTCCCGCAGGTCGAGGAACTTGGTCTGCGATTTGGATGCTACCTAGCGATCCCTATACCTATTCGACCACTTGTGCTGAAAATGAAGACTGGCAAGGGAGTTCAAGCTGCGATGCGTGGCCTAATTCAGGTGAAATCGACATTATGGAGCATGTCGGTTATGACATGCAGACGATTCATGGCACGGTGCATAACAAAGCTTATTATTGGATTAATTGGGAACAGCGTAAAGCCAGTGTTGAAGGTAAAACAGTAGACCAAGAATTCCATCTATATTCAGTAGAGTGGTCACCAACTCATATTATCGTTTCTTTGGATAAGCGACCTTATTTTTATTACCATAATGAAGGTACAGGATGGCAAGCATGGCCATTCGATAAGCCGTTTCACTTGATCATGAATCTAGCAATTGGTGGGCAGTGGGGTAGATCAGGTGGGCCAATAGACGACAGTATATTTCCCGTTAGAATGGAAGTGGACTACGTACGAATATACCAATTACCCGAAGTCAATACTCAATAAAGCTAGGGGTAAAACAAGTGTGCCAAGCACATCTGTTTTACCCTAGCTGGGTTTACGCCAGCTTTATGTGCCTGCGCTGGCCCAGCCATGCCTTACAGTCAAATTTGAACAAAAGAAGGTGTTTTGTTAGCACCAATAACTGCGTTTAAGCTTGGTATAATTCAACCAAAACTAGTAAAAGTACTGATTCTTAGAGCCAACATCCTCGATACACTCATCTCATCATTCAAACGAAATAGCGCTTACTGACACTTAATAACTCTCAAAAACTGGGGAGCATACAAGCTAAATACTGTCTGCTGATTTAATCAACAAGCCCGACAAACAACCAAACCATTTTACTTTGTAAAGCCACAAAACGCTTTTAAGAGGGATGGCAATTTGCCTATAGAAAGGACAACTATGAGAAATAATCAACCTGTCAGCAACATTGAATATAAATTTCCAGTATCAGACCGCTTGATCTCAGGCACGGATATTCAAGGTAACATTATTTATTGCAACGAAGCTTTTATTGAAGTGAGTGGCTTTACGGAAAAGGAACTTATAGGCAAACCCCATAACCTGATTAGACATCCCGATATGCCATCACCGGTATTTAAGGAAATGTGGCAAACAATATCATCGGGACAGGTTTGGATGGGCTTGGTTAAAAATCGACGTAAAAATGGCGATTATTATTGGGTCAGCGCCTTTGTTACTCCTGTATTTGAAAATAACAGAGTGGTGGGTTACGAATCCGTGCGCTCAGTGCCGCAAGAGTCTGAGAAAAAGCGGGCTGAAAAAGCCTACAAACGGATTCGCTCAGGTCAGTCAAGCTCTGCTAAACTCTCTCGCGCTGCGGGTACATTGAATACACTATCCCCCGCTATCCTGCCAGGTTTTGCCGCTGTTGCACTTGCTTTTTTTCTATCGGATTGGATAACAGCAGTGCTAATACTAGGTACCACATTCATCTCAGCTGGATGGCTTGCATACAGTCAAAAAATGCAGTTTTTGGACATCATCAGTATTAGTCCGCAGTCATACTCTAACGCTATGGTGGCAGAAACCTACTTTGACGATTTTGGCAGTAAAGCCAGAGTTAAACTGTCTTTGACTTGCGAAAAACAACGCAGTCAAACGGCATTGACTCGCATTGCAGATGCGGCCTCGATACTTGATTCCATCGTGCAAGATACGCAGGCCGAATCAGCATCAACCTCTGCGGCTGTCGCCCAACAAAGTGAAGCGACCCAAACAATTGCTTCCGCTATTACCCAAATGTCAGCGGCGATACAAGAAGTATCAGCTAATGTGCAAACCAATTCGACTAGTGCTCGCACCGCACTGGCAAGCGTAGACCATGGTGCCACGCTTGCGAATGATGCTAAAAGTGCTATTGATGCCCTAAACAATTCTGTAGCCAGTATCGCTGCAACGGTTAGAGAGTTAGCGGCGTCGACGAATGAAATAGGCCAGGCGGCTAATCTAATCTCTTCTATTGCGGACCAAACTAATTTACTTGCTCTTAATGCAGCGATTGAGGCTGCACGAGCCGGCGAGCAGGGGCGAGGTTTTAGTGTTGTGGCAGATGAAGTGCGTTCATTAGCATCAAAAACGCGTGAGTCAACTGACAAGATCCATAAAATCGTTGATACCCTGACAGTGAGAGCCAAAAGTGCCGTGGGCATATCAGAAAATGGTGAAAAAGCGGCTTTACATGGTGTTGTGGTTGTTGAACATACCCGTGACGCATTAAATAATATTCGCCATTCTGTGCACACAATTACCGAACTAACCGAGCATATGTCTGCAGCGGTCGAACAACAAAGTACTGTGGCAGATCACATCAACCAACAGATAGTAGAGATTGCTGACAGCACATCAGCAACGCAGAATTCTGCCAACGCTGCTTTGGAAGCCAACCAACGCCTTGCAGAAACAGTGATTAATCTCAGATCAATTATTACCCGTTTCTCATCCACCGAAAATCGTATTTAGGGAACTCCATGTCAATATCATATGAAAAACTGATGAGTAGTATTGAAGAAACCGCTCTGATTGGTGGTTGGTGGTATGACATTGCAAGCGATAATTTAGAGTGGACATCGGCTTTGCGAGCTATTCATGAAGTAGAACAAGACTATGAGCCTAGGATTGAGAGTGCCATTACATTTTATAATGAGGCATATGCTGAGCAGATCAAAGACGCCTTAAAACTTACTATTACAACAGGCAAGGCCTATAAAATAAAGGCCTCAATTACAACGGCAAAAGGCAATCTTAAATGGGTTTTTGCTTCTGGCATGGCTAATTATGAAGGCAATAAGCTAACAGCTACCTACGGTGTTTTTCAGGATATTACCGCTGATATAATACGCGCGGAAAACCTTATTAAGACAAATGACACAACACAAATAACCTTAGATAGTCTCGTTGAAGGTGTAGTGGTCATTAACGCCGCAGGCAAAATTACAAAATTTAACCAAGCCTCAGAAAACATATTTAAATATCATCGCAGGGACATCATAGGTAAACCTATCGAGATATTAATGCCAGAGCCACACCGCAGCCATCATCAGACTTATATAGCAAATTATCAAGAAACTAAAGTAGCAAAAATAGTCGGGATTGGCCGCGAAGTTATAGGCCTTAAATCTGATGGCACAAGCTTTCCTATGCATATATCGATTAATAGTATTGACGGTCCATCTGGACAAGGTTTTGTAGGTACAATTAGAGATTTAACAGAAGAAAAGCAAATTAAAACCCAACTAGATCGGCTTTCACATTATGACAACTTAACCGGACTCCCCAACAGGGTGTCACTTATCAACTATCTACAAAAAGCTGATAGCACCAAGCTCATTACTTTAGTCGCGATCAATCTGCACGATTTTAAGAAGATTAATCTTGCCTATGATTTCGCCGAAGGTGACCTCGTATTAAAAGCCCTCGCACACAGGCTCACCGACTTCATAGGCTTGCATCACTTTGCAGCAAAGGATATTGCCGACCGTTTTTGGTTAGTCATTGATCACAGCTATATCAAAGATCTGGAAAATTGCATCATTGAACTGATGAGTTTTCTAAAACAGGCGATCAACGGCGACAAAAACAGAAGACACCACATCAGTATTTGTATGGGAGTGGCGTCTTCCCAAAACAACGACATGCTCAGCAACTTAATCACCCGTGCTGAAACCGCGTTATTTTCTGCAAAACAAAAGGGGATAAATGAAATCTGTTATTTTGAAAACCTTTTAGCTGAACAAATTATTTTTAAGTACCAAATCGAAACAGACCTGCGAGTAGCATTAGGCGAGCAAGCTCTAGAGTGCTGGCTACAACCTAAAGTAAACCAAGATTTCAAAACTATCGCTGCTGAGGTTTTAGTTCGTTGGAAAGGAAAAGATGGGCAATATATTCCACCTGATGAATTTATTCACATCGCCGAGAAAACCGGTTTAATAATGCCATTAGGTGCTTATGTAGCAAACAAAACAGCGCAAATGTTAGCGCAAATAAATAAGCTAGAGCCCAACTTTACACTGGCGATGAACGTTAGCCCTATACAATTTTTACAAGCCAACTTTGCGCCAAAACTTGTTGCTTGTTTTGATAGTCACCAAGCTAATTTAGCTAATTTAACCATTGAAATAACAGAAACACTGTTAATAGGTGATGTTAAAATTGTAACAGACACTATCAACGAGCTGGGTAGGTACGGTATTAAAATATCTATTGATGATTTTGGTACAGGTCATTCAAATCTGAAACGCATCATTGATATGCCTATTTTTGAACTAAAAATCGACAAACAATTTGTCAACAATTGCTTAATTGATAAAAAGTCAGAGCACTTACTTAGTGCAATCGTCAGTATGTCGAAAGTGATGGACTACAGCATAGTCGCTGAAGGTGTAGAATCACTCGAGATTGCCAGACACTGTATTAATTTAGGGGTTGATATTCTCCAGGGGTATTACTTTGGAAAGGCTGAGCCTTATCGTTCTTTTGTCGAAAAGCATCTCGAAAATGTCCATGCAGCGGAGTTAGTAAGTCCATAAATTAAATAAGCTAAGCGATATTGCATTGCACTCAAAGTCGCTCACGGGAATCGCATTAAAAGACCACTGATGCAGCGGTTGACCCACAATGACATGCTGAAATATTGCATCCGGCTTTATGGACATCACCCTATCCGTCCATATAAATATCTACCACAAAACATCTTTGACCAAGACCTGACACTTTACAGATCCCCCCCCTAAAGCAGTGATATCGCATTCACGCTTCAATGCATGACCACAATCAAGTAAACTAGAGCCAATTGATTCAAAAACCGTTATTTTGACAAACAATCACCCTATTTTGCGATAGTAACGCTTAAAACGGTGTGCCGTCTTCATTCTGACCAGTTGCAATAAACATGGCTCAGTAAACTTTTACATTGAATTGTATTAACGCCTTACCTCACATCGTGTCGATGCAGAGGTAAATGCAACTATTTTGGATAACACAAGGTAAACCATGTTCGATAAATTTAAACTTGAGTGGTTCTCAAATGTGCGAGGAGACTTACTCGCCGGAACCGTTGTAGCACTAGCATTAATTCCTGAAGCCATTGCTTTTTCGATTATTGCGGGTGTTGACCCCAAAGTGGGTTTGTACGCCTCTTTTTGTATCGCGGTAATTATTGCGTTTGTCGGAGGTCGTCCGGGTATGATTTCTGCGGCAACCGGCGCGATGGCTTTATTAATGGTGACCTTAGTAAAAGATCACGGCTTGCAATATCTACTGGTAGCAACGCTGCTGACAGGGGTGCTGCAAATTATGGCGGGCTATTTAAAGCTCGGTGGTTTAATGCGCTTTGTTTCGCGTTCGGTGGTCACGGGCTTTGTAAATGCCTTGGCCATTCTTATTTTTATGGCGCAATTGCCCGAGTTAACTAACGTAACTTGGCATGTATATGCTATGACCATAGCGGGTTTAGGCGTGATTTATTTATTCCCTTATTTGCCTATTATTGGCAAGTCTATTCCTTCGCCCTTGGTGTGTATTGTGTCGCTAACTGCCATTGCAATAATCCTAGGACTGGATATTCGTACCGTTGGTGATATGGGTGACTTACCCGATACCCTACCTATTTTTTTATGGCCAGATGTACCGCTTAATATAGAAACCTTGTTGATTGTTTTACCCTACTCTATTGGTTTGGCGGTGGTGGGTTTACTTGAGTCGATGATGACAGAAACCATAGTAGATGAGCTTACCGATACCACCAGCGATCGTAATCAAGAATGTAAAGGTCAAGGTATTGCCAATATCGGTGCTGGACTATTGGGTGGTATGGCCGGTTGTGCCATGATTGGACAGTCGATTATCAATGTAAAATCTGGGGGCCGCGGGCGTTTATCAACCTTCACAGCAGGTTTATTTTTAATCATTATGGTGGTTTTTTTGGATGATTGGATCAAACAGATCCCCATGGCAGCACTGGTTGCAGTAATGATCATGGTATCAATTGGTACCTTTTCTTGGACCTCGATTACCGACCTTAAGAAAAACCCCAAATCATCCAGTATTGTGATGATAGCCACGGTTATAGTGGTGGTATTTACCCACAATTTAGCCTTGGGTGTATTGGTTGGCGTTCTGTTAGCGACCCTCTTCTTTGCCAATAAGATTGGCCGTTTTATGGTGGTTAAAAACGACAATGGCGAACAAACCGAACTGCGTACTTACAAGGTTATTGGCCAAGTATTTTTTGCCTCATCTGAACAATTTACCGCTTCGTTTGACTTTAAAGAGGCGATTGAAAAGGTCAAAATTGATTTATCGCAAGCGCATTTTTGGGATATCACCTCAGTATCGGCCTTAGATAAAGTGGTGATTAAATTTCGCCGTGAAGGAGCCTCAGTTGAATTAGTGGGCATGAACGACGCGACTGCAACCGTAGTAGACAAATTCGGTGTACATAACGATCCGGCTGAAGTTGAAAAACTAATGGGCGAGCACTAGGGAGAATAATATGAATAAAATAATAGCCTGTATTGATGGTTCTGTTGTTACCAGTGCCATCTGTGAAGCCGCAGCATGGTCGGCCAAACGATTAAATAAACCTATCTTGTTTTTGCATACTATCGAACGTCCTCAGCAGCATGGGGCCGATGACTTAAGCGGTGCCATTGGTTTGGGTGCTCGGAGTAAACTACTGGCGGAAATGGCTGCCCTTGACGAGCAACGGGGCAAGTTAGCCCTAAGTCACGGTAAAGAAATGTTGGCTGCTGCTGCCGACCACGTTAGCCGCCTTGGCATTGTTGATATTGAACAAAAACAACGTCATGGTGATGTAATCGACGCCATTGCTGAACTAGAAGACGATGCCCGTTTAATGATTGTAGGTCGAGATGGCGAGGGCCACGATGCCAAACAAAACAAAGCCAAGTTCAAGATTTTGGGATCACACATTGAATCATTACTGCGTACCGTTCATACCCCCTTATTTGTTGTGCCAAGCACCTTTAAACAACCACAGAATTTTATGTTGGCCTACGACGGTCGCGCAACAGCTGACAAAGCGATTGATAAGATTATTTGCGGTGGTTTATTAAACGGACTTGAGTGCCACTTGGTCATGGTACGTAACAATGAATCGGCTCAAGCTGAAAAATTGGCCGCCGCTGAAAGCCGCTTAAAGGAGCAAGGCTTTAAAGTGACGGCTTCTTTGCTTGAAGGCAACATTTTTGATTCTCTGCAAAACTACCAACAACAAAATGCAATCGACTTATTAGTAATGGGTGCCTTTGCTCATTCAAAAATTCGCCAGTTGTTTTTAGGTAGCAATACCATTGGCATGATAGAACGCAGTGTTAGCCCTTTAATCGTATTACGTTAAAAGCGATTCATAAACATGAGCAACGACGTCAAAATTGAAGACATCTTTGTGGGTACTGGTGACGCGGTGAAACGCGGCGCCTTAATTACCGCCCATTATCGCGGATGGCTAGAAGACGGAACGGAGTTCGATTCGTCTTACAAAAACGCGACGCCCTTTCAAACTGTACTAAGTAATAAACGCGTAATTCAAGGTTGGGTACTCGGCTTACAGGGTATGCAAGCAGGCGGTAAACGCAAATTGTGGGTACCTGCTGAGCTGGCTTATGGCGAACGCCAAATTGGCAGCATGATACCGCCCAATGCCGACTTAATGTTTGAAATAGAACTGCTTGAAGTGCTCAATAGAGAGTAAAACCAAGCAATAAACAGGTATTTATTATGAAAATTTATCAATATCACCACTGTCCTTATTGTGTTCGCGTTGACATGGTGGCGAATTATAAAAACCTTCAACATGAAAAAGTCTATTTGCTCAATGATGATGAGCAAACCTGCTTTGATTTGTTGAATGCCAAGATGGTACCCATTTTACAATTTGCAGACGGCTCAGCCATAGGCGAAAGTTTAGATATTGTGGCCAAACTTGATGAACAGGGTGATAACAATAAAATTATTACAGCCAAAGTGCTTAGCGATGATATTGATACACTGTTTGTCGCTGTCAAAACCTCTACACGCATTTTGACCTACCCGCGCACTATTATGTTAGGGCTACCCGAGTTTGCCACGCAATCTGCTAAAGATTATTTTCAAGCTAAAAAAGAAAAGATGATCGATATGAGCTTTGACATGGCAATGGAAACATCGGCTCGACACCTAGTAATAGTCAACACTGTTTTGGCCAAATTACCCATACTGCCTATTAGCCAGACACTGAGCATGGATGATGTATTAGTTTATCCAAACCTACGAAATCTGAGCATGGTCAAAGGCTTAGTTTTTCCCGCTGCTATCAAGCACTATATGGAACATATCGCCGCTCTCACTAAGACTGAGCTTTATTTTGCCAAGGCAATTTAGCCTAGCTGTCATTATTTTGGCATTTAGCTGACTGGGCTCAATAATCTCTGGAAAAGCATTTTAAACCATTGATAATAAAGCATATATTATCAATGGCATAAACACTGCTAATCACTACACAGTCATTCTTATTATTGAGTTTTCTGTGTATAAACTATCACCCTGTGCACCAATTTTAATTGAGCATGCTTTAAAGCCAAACAGTTTGAGTATCCACCAAATTACCACTGGACGGGCCGAAGTACTCGATAAACTCATGCCGACTTTATCGTTAAGACGGTCACTCACAAGGACCTGTTTTTTAACACAAGTTGATGACTACATGCTGTTGGAAACTAAGCAACTACTGCAACGCTTGCTTGCTTACTACCGCCAACTCGGTCTGAGAGAGGATGAATACGTACTTGAAGTTGAGCATCAACGCTTGGTGATTAAAAATAATCTGGGCGAACTAACAACACTCAGCGAACAAGCCAACACTGATAAGTGGAATATGGATGTATTCAGTTGGTTACAGCCCAATTATCTGGGTTTGATACATTCGTTAGAGCTAAGGCAATTTGCCCAGTGTTATCAACAAAATAAGACGCAAGCGATAGTCCAATATGGCCACTTTGAGCTGCCGAATAATGGCTTATCTTGTAAACTGATTTATCGTGCTGACTCACTCACACTATGCTGGGAATCGCCCCAACACAGCTTTTACCTGCCTTGAGCATAACAATTATATAAAAAGTCACCACCGACGCAGAGTTTTTGTAGGCTTATAGTCCCTTAAAGCTCAAGCTAACGCTGTTTGTATTGCGATACTCTGACACTGTATTTCAGTGCATAGCCATGGCGCTAATTATTTGTTCGTCTTTGACGGTATTTAGTTTTAATTATACGGACTTATTTCACTGTAAAATTTAATACAATTTCCGCATTACAAAATGTATCATGCTCCTCCTCCGGTTGAGCCCTAAATACAGTGAAGTAACGTCCAATACATGTCCCACTTTTTGTTAATTAAACAGCGCATTGCCACTTTTTTAATTGTTGTGAGTTACATCAGTGTTTTTTTCTGCTCTTTAGTTAACGCCAATCAGAACAAACGCGCTGATGCAATCATTACACTATTCAAAACAGACCAAGCTGCTTCACCTCAGGAAGCAGATAACTTACTGAATGAATTAAAACGTGTTATTGCCAGCGACGACCTAGTGCGTCAAAAAGAATATGTGCGTTTAACATGTTGGAATCAGAAAACCGAAACCAATGAACAGATTAGCCAAGCCATAGCTTACGCAAATGAACAACTGCAACTTTATAGCGCCCAGACGCCATCAGAAATAACGATTGACTTAGCAATATGTAAAACAAGTTATCAACGATTATTAGGTCAAGTTGAGACGACTTTACAAGATTTAACCACGGCGATTGACCAAGCCTACGACATTGAAGCTCCGTTATTGATTGCCCTTGGACGCAGTCAACGAGGCGCTCTGCATTCTTATCAAGGTAATTACTCTGCATCACTTGAAGATTTATTAGCGGCACAAGATTATTATGAATCTGTTCAATTAAGCTATTGGGCCAATCTAAATTTAGGTGAATTAGCCGCAAGCTACCGGCGCTTTGGTGATGCCAAAACTGCCTTAAAGTATCAATTACAGTTGGAAGCTATTTATAAAGATCAAGGCAAGACATTTGAAGCCAATTACCTCAACATGCAAATTGCCTCGTCCTTAGAGCAATTAGATCGGTTAAATGAGGCTAACGCCCGTTATTTAGCAAGCCAGCAATTTTTAATCGAAAAACAGCCCGTAATTGCAGCTGATATGTCCGTGAGTATCGCAAATAATCTAATCACATTGGGCCAATACAGCCAAGCACTGGAGCTACTGCAACAGGCACAGAATATCATCACGCCTGAATACAATGCTCCCTATAGTTTTTTGCAACTTTATTTAGCTAATGCCCAATTTAAACTTGAAGATTACCCTGCCAGTTTAGACGCCTTAGATAAGGCTGAAAATGCCTTTTTGACAGAAAAGAATCAACGTAGCCTCAGTGACGCACATTTACTTAGAAGTAAGGTTTATGCAGCAAGCCAAAATTGGCAAGATGCCTACTTTGCTTTAAAAAATCATCTTGATGTGCATTTAGAGCAAGATAAAGGTGTGCTGAGCAAACTAAAAGCCGAGTTACAAACTCGCTTCGATACCGATAGAATTAAACATGAAAATACTTTGCTGTTACAGCGTGCAAAAGATAAAGAAACACAATTGAGCATGTTAAAACGTAATGCAACGATGAAAGTCATTATTATCGCATTAGTCCTTATAATCCTCGTTATGGTATCGATATTTGCTTATAAACAAAGGCACGGTAAACACCAGTTTAAAAAACTCGCTTTTACGGATGAACTAACCAAAATTGCTAATCGACGCGAAACCTACTTACGGGCTGAGCAATGCTTTGCACTGAGCAAGAAAAACCAAACGGCGTTCTCGTTAATCTCCTTTGATGCGGATAACTTTAAACTGGTTAATGATAAATTGGGTCATGATATTGGTGATCAGGTCTTAGTTTGCCTCGCTAACATTGCATCTGAAATCATTCGAAGCGACGACATTGTTGGCCGAGTTGGCGGGGAAGAGTTTATGATTTTACTGCCTAATACCCAAATAGATATTGCTCTAGCTATCGCTAATAGACTGTTAACCTCGATTGAGCAGTATGAATGGTCATTGATTTCAAACGACTTAAGCCTAACAGCAAGCGCTGGAGTAGTAAGTTATCAGCAGGAAACAAACTTAACTGAGCTGCTATTAAAAGCAGATAGAGCACTTTATGCCGCAAAAACTGGCGGCCGTAATCAAGCGATAGTATTCTGATTATTGGGGCAAAGGTATATTGATTACTTTGTTTTCTTGGCTTTTTGTGTATAAAATGTGCGACTCAATCTGCAAATGAGTTGGAAATACTCTTCTGAATAGAGTCAGTGACTGTTTTAGACGTTGTCCACACAATTTGATTTCCGAATGAATCGATTAAAAAAATCTCTGCAGGACCCTCTTATCAATCGCTGGAACAAAATGCCAAGATTATTACTGCTACTTTTTTTTGCTGGCTTTTCACTACAAGCAAAAGAAAGATTTATTGAATTTTCTGTTGCTACAGCCGAATTACCGCCTTACGTTTATCTTGCTGAAAATAAGCAGCCTGAAGGCTTGTTTATCGATATGCTGAATAAAGTACAAGCACAAACAGGCATGAAAATTAATGTTTTTATCATGCCTTGGGGGCGTGCAATAAATGAAGTTAAAAAAGGCAGTATCGACGCCATCATGCCCACACTTTGGTCGAAAGAACGCGCTCAATTCTTGGTTTACCCCGCACTGCCTTTTTATCGTTTTAGTCCCAGTGTTATCATTAAACGGTTAGAAGATGATTTCGAATTTACCCAACTCAAGCAAATTAGCCCTGAAAAAATTATAGGCAAAACACGCTTAGTCTTGGTCGATGATGAGTTTGACAGCTTGGTAAAACAAGGTAAATTATCGGTGTATGAAACGACAAAACTTGATGAAGCGTTGCTAATGTTGGCCCAAAGCAAAATCGATCTCGTGGCCAGCGATGGCGATATTGCCTTAACCACCATTAAAAGGTTGGAACTCGAGCAGCGTTTTCATTTATTTGCTATGCACAAAGATCCTTCACCCTCTTATCTTGCTTTTTCCAGTCAATTTGCACATAAATATGATGTGAACTACATTATGACTCTGATTGACCAAGCAATAAAACAACCTTAAGACGCTACAATCACAGCAATTAATTGGCTAAGTCACTCAAAAGCAGCATCAATAAAAATGCCCGAGATGATAAGTCCGGGCGTTTTTACAAGGGACTGAAAAGCGACTTCTATAGCATTATAACTTTAGATTAATGTTATCAATTAAGGTAAGAATACGTTCAGCATTTTTACCTAAGTCGCTTTTACCTACACGCGATTTACTGCGAATATCAAGGAAACGCTCTTCACCCGTATCGCTGATACGAATAACTACATCATCTTTAAAACCAAACCAAGCGGTGGTATCTGTCGCTTCGATAATGCCCAATGATTTATTCGCATTCACCAAGTCCCAGCCAGAATCTTCTACCGCTGCTTGTGCTGCATCAAATACTTGATCTGCGCTTTGCGAATACTTTTGCGTGGTGAGTTGTGGATAGGCTTCACGCTGTTGCTTGGCAGTTTCTTCACCGGCGTATTCTGCTGGATTTGGCGCATTAGCGCGTAAGGCGGCAATAGCCACAAAATCAGGCGGAGTGATCAAGTCAGTTGAAATATCATGGATGGGCGGCACTGATTTCGCTTTGTTCATCATGCTGACCGGCAATCCTATGGCAATAATAGCGACCAAGGCCGACACGCCAGCGGTGAGCCAACTGATATTTTTGCGCATAAAAATGACTTGCACGAGCAATAGCACTAAAGCCGCGATGCCCACATATACACTATATCGCAAGCCTAAAAATGCAGTACCTAAATCTAGTATTTCGTATTTGTAGAGTGGACCGGGTAAAGCGACAAGTAAAATTGCCAACAAACTAATTAGGCTAACCAAGGTTTTCATAAGGTGTTCTCCGTTCTTTTTATAATCAATAAATTTTAGTAATTCACTTTGTTAACTCATCATATATGAACCAACTAATACTAGCAGTAACAGATTTTAGACTACTATTTTTAATTAGTTATGCCTTGGCATAAGTCAGTAAAATGCGTTTTGGCTGTAAATAAACTGCAAAATACACCTAAGATTAAGCGCTCTTAAACACTCGTAAGGTATGGTAACCGACCCAAATGCGGATGATAGCTGTGACCCAACAAATCAGCGCAAATACACTAGCGATCAGCACAAAATGCTCGGGCAGAAGGCAGAATAAACATAACACCAAGATGGTTTCAAAACCCTCGGCGAGTCCGCCCATATAATGCAGGCTTTTTTGCGCATACTTGGGGCTTTCGATACCGTGTTTACTGGCCATAATTGCAAAAGCTAAAAAGCTGCCGCCAGTGCCCATAAACGACAACATTAAAAAACTTCCAGCAACCGCATTTTGGCTAGGTTCAGCGCACACAAAAGCAAATACGATGGCCGAGTAAAAAATAAAATCCAGAGTAATATCTAAAAAACCGCCGGCGTCTGAAGGCGAAGTTTCTCTGGCAATTGCGCCATCAAGGCCATCCCCCAGCCGATTCAGTAAAATCAAACACAAGGCGAGTATGTAGTAACCAAAAATAATAGCCGGCACCGCAAATATACCCAGTATAAAGCCCAGCAAGGTGACAGTATCGGCACTCACTCCATGCTTAATTAAATGTTTAGCTAGGCTGCACAGTGGCTTTTTCAGTAGCCGATTTAGTAGAGGGTCAATCATGGTTTACCTTGTTTAATAAGTCACTAGAGTCTAATTATGATGAATTAGCGTATTGAAAGGTATTGCATATAAATACTCCCACGCTAAGTGCACACTATACATTGGCGGATAAGAATAATCCTCCACCTCGGCAACCCTATATTTTGGTACTGCAAATTCGGCATGATTAAATAAATTCAGCCAATCAATTTTCCACTTGCACCCAATTCTTTATAATCCTTGATATGCCAACTCAAAAATCGCTGTGGGTGTTTTTTAAAATAATCTACCGCTTTCACGCCAGCCATTTCCATCCAATATATATCGGCTTGGAAGTAAACGTATTCAGGAGTGGTATTTTCCAAAAAATAATCACAGATACGTGAGTTTTCAACCAAGGCAAACTCATCAGCATGATTGTGGAAAGCGAAAGTAATGCCCTTTTCGCGGCATAATTTCCCTATCGCATTGCAATATTCGCTATAGCGTTGCAATTCTGCTGTGGTTTTTACGGATTTGAGTTGATTATTGGACGTTGTTAAATATTTCACACCGGCCTTTACATGGTCATCTATGTTAAGCGACCACCATTGCAAAGCCGTTTCCCAATCACCATCGGCAGGCAGATCATGGAATGTCATAGAGCCTAAAAATTGCAAGCCGTTGGTTTCCACCACCTGACGAAATTCCGTGGGTGACATGCCATAAAAAGTCCCCTTGTCGTAAACAAAGGTTTCTACATAGCTATAACCCATTCTGCTTAATTCACGCAGGGTTCCAAACGGATCTTGCAACATTTGCTGATGGACAGAAACCAATTGAATACCAAAATTTTTAACTTTAGGAATAGTTTTGATATAGCGGGTTGACCAAAGACTTTTGCCTAATTCATCAAACCCTTCAAGTAATACATTGGTAGGGCTTTGAAAGTTAAATTCCACTACCAAATAAAAATTTCCTAGCATATCCACATCTTGCATTTTCCATTTAGTTTCAGATGAAAAACGTCCCTTGTTGATTTTGCCCTAAAGCGATAATTTGCTCACTTTTCGAGTCTTAACCAATCAATTCCGTAAGCAAGGTTTTGTATTCGCCATTTTGATATTGCATTACTTCCACTTGCATGGACTGATTTTCCATTATTGAAATATTGTTCATCTTAATAGCTGGAAATGTGCCAACACTATCGGTCCCAGCGTGTTCGCTACTGACCCAATGTCCTGCGTATTGATGCAAGCGCTCAGCTTGGGATCCGATATAATCCTGGGCATTGATGTAAGGCTCGCTAAGAAAAATCAATATTATCGACGTTATAATTCTAATGTCTCTGACCTGTTATTTATTTTTATATTAGGTTAAAGCATTGATGTTAATGGCCAACATTAAGACCGCGCCAACAAGAAAATAATTGCACACATCAGGTGACATCTTTTTTTATCACGCTTTACATGGTTATCTGTGGTTGTTTATTTAGGCGGGAAGTTAACAAGGCCTAAGCGTGTTGCTTAGGCCTTGTTGAATATTCAAATTAACTGCAACTAACTGCAATTTTTAATTTACTAATTCGACCACTGCATCGTGGGCTTTTTTCGCTGAACCATCACGGTTAAACAACAATGGATAGTTGGTTCTACCTGCGACCGGCCATCCGTTTAACCACGAGTCACCATCGGTTACTCCCCAAAACGTGACACGATCGATACTTTTGTGATGTTTTATAAATTGTTTGAAAATAGCTTGGTAACGCTTGCCTAGCTGTTCATCCGCTTCTACAGGGAAGTTAGCATCAGGGTAAGGGTTGTTTTCAGGCGTCGCCTGTAGTTTTTCGATTTCTACATTGGCGCCTGTTAGTCCGTCACGGCCAAGAAAGTCAACGTCTAGCTCAGTAATGTGTAGACGTAGTCCGGTGGCTGCATAGAGGCCGAGCGTTTCATCAATTTTTTCTGCTGAAGGCTCATCCATTCCCCAATGGCCTTGCAGACCAATACCGTCGATACGCACACCACGTTGTTTAAAGTCGTTAACCATAGCGATTACGGTTGCTCTGCGGCCCGTTCTATCCATGCCGTAGTCGTTATAGAGTAAGGTGGTATCTTTTGGCATTTCTTGATCGGCAATAATGAAGGCTTGTTCGATAAAATCGTCACCGATAATTTGGTTGTAGAGTGATTTTCTTAAGCTGCCGTCATCTTCAATTGCTTCATTCACTACGTCCCAAATTTTGACTCTGTCGCCATAGCGAGAGGCAAACATTTTGGCTCGCTCACGCATAACCTCGAGCAAGGCTTCGCGCGTTAACAACTTACCCTGGTCATCCTTAAATACCCAATCAGGAGTTTGGCTGTGCCAAAATAAAACGTGGCCCACTGTGGTGATGCCTTTATCAACACCTAGCTTGGCGAATTTGTCTGCAATCTCAAATTCATATTGGCCGGGTAAAGGATTGATCCTTTCCCACTTCATGTCGTTATCAAGGGTGATGGCACTGAAGTTTTTCTCGACTAAGGCTAAGGACTTACTATCAGACGAAGAGAACATAGATGCGCCGATGGTGGCGCCCACCAAAAACTTATCTGCATAAGCTTCTTTTAGAGTTGTGAACTTTGGCTTAATTTCAGGTTGTTTGGCCTTTTCATCGGAGCAACTACTAGTGCCTATTGCTACAGCCGCCAGCAAAGCCAAAAGAGATACCTTATATTTATGCATACACCTTCCCATACTTTTTTTGAAATTATGATGGGGTGGATTGTAACCAAAGTAGTTTTCAATTCAATTTGATCTATGGTTTCTCCATTATGATATTTCCAATACCAATCAATGCACACTAAACAAGACATTCCTGTATACCAATTAAACTACCAGTGTTTGGATTAAATACTAAAGTAACAATACACAGTCTGTGATTTATAAACGGCGATAATACTTCGCTAAATCAAGGTGTTGGGCCTTTGCTGGTATGTTGTTGATATCATGACTGACCATAATGCTGGGCACGCCTTGCTGTTGCAACTCTCCAAACGCCCACTCGCTAACTTGTTCACAGGTTAGGGGATCAAGGGCAGCAAAGGGTTCATCCATCAGTAAGGCCTGTGGTTGATTGGCCAATGCTCTCACTAAGCCGACTCGGGAACGTTCACCGCCACTGAGTTGCTCAGGATAGTGCCCAGCCACATAAGCCATATCAATCTTGTTTAACATCGCCAGTGCTGTCTCTCGACGCTGAGCTTTATTTAAGTCTTTGCCATTGCCGCCCTGAATACCGTGCGGTAAGGCAAAGCAGATGTTATCTACTACATTTAAATGAGGGAACAGATGTACATCTTGCATTAACAAGCCAATGCGGCGCTGCTCAATCTTGAGGCTATTGAGGGATACATCATTAAGACTAATATTTCCGCTGATCTTAGCGTGTTTAATTGTGTCGCCAAGTAGCCAATGTAAAAATGTGGACTTACCCATACCACTTGGGCCAGTTAGTACCAAGAGCTCACCGCTGTCTAAGGCGATATCGGGTAAATCGATAGACCCATTTTCAGTACTAATACGGCAATTATTGATACGCAGCATTGAAACTTCCTCGCATACGTTGGGCCAGCATGCTGGCTACTAAGAAGGCAATAAAGGGCAGTACCGCTTGCACTAACATATATACCGCTGTGATACTTTGCTGATTGCCTGAGGCAATGGCTACGGCTTCGGTGGTGATCGTGGTAACACGCCCTGCTCCCAACATTAAGGTAGGAATATATTGGGCAATGCTTACCGAAAAGGCGATAGCCAAGGCACTTAGCAGCGCGGGGCGCAGTAACATAAAGCGAATTTTCCACCAGCGTTGCCAATAGGTATAAGCAAAACTGGCCGCCACCAGTTCATAATGACGGTTTAGACTTTGAAATGGCCCGCGCATTACGAGGTAACTATAAGCAAAGGTAAAGGGTAAATGGGACAGCACAATCCACGCACTATTATAACTAGCTGATAATCTGCTATGGGTCACTTGCCAACCATAAACCATACTAAGTTGCGGTAATAATATGGCCAGTAGCCACACATAATCTGGCAGATAACGTTGGCTTTGCTGCTGTAGCTCCAATGCCAGTATACATAACCCCAAACCCAGGACACTGCTAAAAAAAGCAATATTTATGCTGTTGAGCAATGGGCCTTGCATGAAGTACCACTCATCTTGCCACAAAGCAAAAGACCAATTTATTGTATTCCCAGCACTATTATTGGTCCAACCTAAAGACCACAGCAAAAAAGCAATTAAAATAGCCAAACTTAACAGGCTAAAAAAACCTAACCACATTGTGAATAATCGACTTAACTTAGTTATTTTAAGGGGATTAGCCATTACTGCATAAATACCTAAACGTCTTACTGCCAAGTATTCGTGCAAATAAATACCGGCGATTAAAACACCCAGCATTGCCAGTAAAACGACATTACCAATAAAGGCCTGTGACTGATCAAGTGCGCTGAACCCCGTTTGCCAATTATACAGTACCACAGCGTAAAGCTCGGGAATATTTGGCCCAACGAGTAAGCTGACATCCAATACCGACAGGGTATAGGCCATAGCAGCCAAAAGTGCTAAACGTGACTGCTTGAGCATAATGGGAAATATCAATAGCCACCAACTGGCTCCTTCGCTATAACCTAAGGCACGGCCTTGCAGTAACCAGTCTTTAATGGCTAATTGGCGGCCCAGTGCGCTGAGTATAAGCAAGAAAAACGGCACTTCTTTAAGACTAATAGCCAAGACCATAGTCAGCAGACTTTTGCGGGGTAAACCAAGCCAGTCTGGCGCTGAGTGACCGAATACTCCCCAAAGAGCACTCCACAGCATGCCCCCTGAGCTAAATAGGTAAACCAAGCCTAGGGCAACAGCGAGTTGGGGCAAGGACAACAAAGGCGCCAAGCGTTTTTCTAAGACTTGCCAGCGAGGATTAAAGCGATATTGGCTGTACACTATAAAAGCCACATAAAATGCTAGCAGTGGCGCCGCTAGAGATAACAAAAGCGTATTAGCAATAGAGACTATTAAACCGTTGTAGGCCAAAAAAACCATCAGGTCTTGCCATGAAATAGATACCGACGGCCATAAACCCACTACCACCCCAAACACAGGAAGTCCGGCGACAAGAGTAACAATCAACCAGCCTGCGGTCAGGCTTAAGCGCCGTATTTTTGTTGCCATTTATCTTCAATCACTTGTTGCCAAGAACTATGCAACTCTTGCTGGGCAGGCAAAGTCGAGGCTTCATCTAATAAAGGCGTAATGACCGCCGGATCGCCCCAACTGCCCTGAAGCTTGTGCTTTTGTGCCAACTCACTCAACAAGAAGTTAATCACTACTTTTGCGCCAGCTGGGCTTTGTGCCCCTTTTGGAATGGCTAAATTATGGCTATTAGTGATCGCACCTTGCGCAAAATACACACGCACAGCAGATGCAGGCAGGCCTTTTTCACTTTGTTCTTTAAGCAACTGGTTAGGGTTGAAGCTCACTGCCATAAGTAATTGCTGTTGTTGAAGTAGAGCTAACTGCTCAGTGTTGGAACTGGGGAAGGCTTTACCTTGTTGCCAAGTCAGTGGATGGAGTTGGTCCAAGTAATTCCACAACAAAGGCAATAGTTCAGCTTGTGCTTGGGTAGTTGCAGCGACAAATAAGCGTTGATCATTATGACTTAAAGCCACCAACAATTGTTTCAAAAATGTCGTGCCGTGAAACTCAGGCGGGCGCGGGTAAGTTATACGCTCAGGGTATTGCTTGGCAGCTGCCAGCAAACTGCTGGGCGTCAGCGTATTTTGCTGAAATACCTTGGCGTCGGCCATCAGGTTAAATTGGCCTACTCCCCAGGGCACTTCAAAGCCATCTATTGCTACCCCAAAATCATTGACCAAAGACAGTTGTTGGGTGGCAAGCATTGCGCTGTTAGGAATGTGTGACCACAGTTCGCCGAGCAGTAACTGCTGCTCTTTGAGATAACTAAAATTCTCACCGTTTATCCACAGCAGGTCGATTGCACTTTTACTGCCATCTTCAGCTTTTAAGCGACTCACTGCTTCGCTGATATCGGCCACTTTCACGTGGCGTAAACGCACCTTGTAACGACTGGCGATTTCTGTGGCAGCCCAGCGCAAATAGTCATTAACCGGTTTTGAACCACCCCAGGCATAAAAATAAACGGTTTCACCCTGAGCTTGGCTTAGGGTTTGTTGCCACTGCTCACTGTTTTCTAACTGAGCAAGATCAGGCTTTATGACTTCTTGCGCTCTCAAGGCAATGGGCGATATTGCCAACAGCAACAAACAGCCCAGGCTCATTAGCCGTTTAGAGAGTAAAGCCGAACTGATTAATTTGGGTGATTTAAAAGTTAGCCACATCATTTAAGCGCCAATCGTAGTCTTTAAATAAAATTGGAAAATCATTGCCCTTTAATACATTGCGCTGGGCTTGTTCGTCTTTATCGCCTTTTACTATTGCTTCGCTATATTTGTTGAGCACATCATACAAAGAGTTGAATCCGCCCTCGCCTTTTTCAAAATCACCTCGATACCAACTAAAAATCGACGACAGATAAGCTTGTCCCCGGTGCTTTGCTATGATGATTTCATTGCGACTGTTATCGGCTAAAAATAATTCCATTTGATTCTCTAGCTGTTCAGATAATTGCTCGGCGACAAAGGCTTCATCACGCAGTGGTGGACACGAAACCGCTGCGCAAACTAAAGCCGCATGAATGCGCGGCTCCTTGAACCACTTACGGATCATTTCATGCTCAATGTCGTCCAAGTTGTGTTTTTTACCCAACAAGGTAAAGAACTTCTTTTCCCAAGCCGAGGTAAAAAGGCTGCCCAGATCACGGATCGAGCTAGCCTCGCCTAATTTAAATTGACTCCAATTATTGACAATCAGTTGCATGGTAAAACCATTGTAAGCATTAATTAAAAAACTTAATTTTTGCTCAGTCGCCCAACTGTCATATTGAGTTTGAGTGACCGCAGAAAACACCTGCAAAATCTTAGCGATACTTTCAGGATGTATGGCTAGTCGTTGATAATCAACACGGGTTTGCTTTTTATTTTCTGAGACCTTGACCACCTCTTTGAGCAAAGCATCATAAGCTGTGTACTGATGGTCAAACTCTGCAGCTTGTAGTTTAGTCGCCAATAATAAAATGAGCAGACAGCTACTTATGACAGTTTTCAAGCCTTGGGTAGCGATGTTCGCTTGAGTATTCATGGTATTCCTTGTTTAATTATTGTTGTCGATAAACCACATAAGCTAAGGCTTACGCCTTAACCTCGCCGCCAAGTATGAAATCGTTCAACCAAGGCCAGAAGTTTTTGCGGCGCATGGGCTTTTTTCCAGTTTCCAGCCACGTTTTTATTGGCTTCAGCCATAGTCGGGTAGATATGAATAGTGCCGAGTAATTTGTTTAAACCGAGGCCATGTTTCATGGCTAATACAAATTCTGCTAATAACTCACCGGCACTGGCGCCCACAATAGTGGCACCCAATATTTTATCTTTACCGGGTGATGTCAGCACCTTCACAAATCCGCGGGCATGATCATCAGCCAAGGCGCGATCTAAGCCGCCAATATCATAACGAGTAACTTCAACCTCAATACCTTGTTGCTTGGCTGAAGTTTCATTTAAACCAACGGTGGCTATTTCAGGCTCCGCAAAAGTTGCCCAAGGAATAACACTGTAATCAACTTTGAAGGTTTTAAACGGCCGAAATAAGGCGTTTACCGCAGCATACCAAGCCTGATGGCTGGCGGTATGCGTAAACTGATAAGGACCTGCAACATCACCGGCGGCTAAGATATTCGGATATTTAGTTTGTAAAAAGTCATTGGTAATAACGGTACGGTCGGTTTCAATGCCGAGTTTTTCTAAACCAAAGCCCGTTAAGTTTGCTTGGCGGCCCACGGCCACTAAAATTTTATCGAAAGGGATACGTTGCTGCTGACCGGCAAACTCCACCAACAAAACATGACCATCACTACTGCTTTCAACACCTACAGCACTGGTATTAAGGCGCAAATCAACACCGTCTTTTTCCAGTTGAATCTGTAGCAATTTGGCGGCATCTGGGTCTTCCTTACTCAATATCTGCACACCCTGCTCAACTTGCGTCACCTGCGTGCCTAAACGGGCAAAGGCTTGAGACAGTTCACAGCCAATAGGCCCGCCCCCCAGCACCACTAAACGTTTTGGCTGTTCGCGGATTTCCCACAGATTATCAGCAGTTAAATAATCGATTTCTTTTAAACCAGGGATGTTAGGCACAAAAGCACGGGCTCCGGTGGCTATCACAATATTACGCGTGGTCAGTGATTGCACGCCGTCTTCGGTTTGAATATCAACCTGCCAAGGGGAAACAATGGTCGCGCTGCCGATCACAACCTTAACGCCAAGCGATTCATAACGTTCAACCGAGTCGTGGGGCTCAATCGATTTAATTACGCTGTGCACTTTGTTCATCACCGCGGCGAAATCAATTTTTGGCGCCGCATAGTTTACCCCCACGTTTTGCGAAGTATGATGAATATGGGCTAATTTACTGGCGTGTAATAAGCTTTTAGAAGGAACGCAGCCAGTATTTAGGCAATCGCCGCCCATTTTATGTTTTTCAACTAAGGTCACCGAAGACTTAACTGCTGCAGCAATATAAGCCGTGACTAATCCAGCCGCGCCTGCACCGATCACCACCATATTACGATCGAATTTTTTAGGTTTTTTCCAGCCTTTGTAAACACGACGTTGCTGTAAAGCACTTAGCATAAATTTAGCCAACAGCGGGAATATGCCCAGTAATACAAAAGATAAGATCAAGTCACCTGAAATAATGTCAGACAACTGATTTATTTCAACCAACTGCGTACCGGCATTCACATAAACGGCTGTACCTATCAACATGCCCACTTGACTAACCCAATAGTAAGTTAAGGTTTTAATACTGGTCACACCCATGACTAAGTTGATGATAAAAAACGGAAATAGAGGCACTAAGCGTAAGCTCAGTAAGTAAAAGGCACCGTCTCTTTCAATGCCTTTGTCGATAGATTCGAGTTTTTTCGAGAAGGTGTTTTTCACCCAATCACGTAATAAAAAGCGCGATGCCAAAAAGGCCAAGGTTGCACCAATGCTTGACGCAAAAGACGCCAATAACAAGCCCCAGCCAAAGCCAAATAGAGCGCCGGCACCCAAAGTCAAAATAGCCGCGCCAGGCACACTCAGGGCCGTAGCCGTGGCATAAATCACTAAATAACCAATAAAGGCCACCAGCCAGTTGGCTTGAATATACTGAGCGAGATCTTGCTGATTACTTTTTAAACTTTCAAGGGTGAGATATTGGTTTAGATCAAACACGAAAAAGCTCGCAATAAGCGCGGCTATGACGACAACTAAGATGATTCTTTTACTATTCATATGGAATTTATGCCTTAAATTTGTAGGTGTAGCTTAACTGAACAAAGCGCGGAAGTTCAGGAAAAACCAAGGTTGAACCAAAATAACCACCTTCAAATACGGGTTGCCAATTTTTCTCATCAGTCAGATTATGGATTTCTAGACGCAGACTTGCTTGCTCTGTCAGCGCCACATTGGTGTTGAGGTTTAGGGTGATTTGGTCGCGAATGAACACCGTGGCTAAATAATCTAGCGGGTAGCTTTTGCTATAAATAGCCGACGCAGATACATCCCAGTTATCCAATATCTGATATCCGCCACTGGCTGAAACGGTTTGCTGTGGTATGCCTTGTAGCCTTTGGTTTGAGGCGGCAAAACCAGCAAAGTTTGGCGCACCGATGCCCGTACCTTGAATAATATCGGGCCGCGAGTTGTCAAAGGCATCAGCCACTTGTTGTGAATCTTGGGCGCTGGCTGAGTCGTCATAACGGGCATCAAGGTAGCTGTATGCTAAGTTCGCCCACATACTGTCGCCCTGATAATATACTTGTGTCTCAAATCCTTTAGCGATAATGCCAGTATTACTGCCATCGCGGTTTCGCAAACTACGACTTTGCTCAAATACCGAAGCATCTGCATACCAAGGCGACTGTGCCGGTGAGTATTTAATGCCCAATTCCACCAGTTCGTTTTCGGTAGCGAAATTTAGCGGATTAATCTTATTACCTGCTCCCAGCACTGTGCCGCCGCCCATACTATTAGACGTTGCTTCATTATAACTGTACGTCGCATATGTCACACTATCGCTACTGATCTTAAGGCGTGCGCTGGCTGAACCTGAATACAACCACTGGCTATAGTGGTCTTGCGCGGCAGTTTGGCCTTGCGGCGCAATAGCATCTCGAGCAGTCACATCATAATGATCCGCGCGCAAGCCAACAGTGGTGCTGAATATGTCATTCCAGTCACTGTCTTGCTGAGCAAATAGACCCGTTTGCCAGGTAGTGGAATCAGTAGTATCAGACAGGGAAAAATCATTCACACCATCATTATTAATATCGTAATTTGCCCCCGGGGATACAAATACACCCGGACGCAGCTCTACTAGGCGAGCTTGTTGTGCAGCGGTCAGCGCAATGCGCCGCTGGGCTAAGGTACCCAGTAAATCAATGGGTAAATCGGCTTCGGTAGTGAACTGGCTGTAGCCCAATACATCGTTGTAACGAATATCAACTCCCCAAGTGGTTTGCTGATCAGCGCTCCAGGCTGAGTTAATTTCAACCCGGTTTTGTGCAGTTTTAGCCCCATCGATAATTTCTACAAAACTATTTTGCGCGATTTCTTCACGATCTAAATACTGAAAATAACTGCGATTGGTAAAGGTATGCAGCGCATTTAATTGGCGCTCGTAGGTGCTGTGTAATACGTAGGTGCGGGCGTTATTGATATTATCTGGGTCGGTTAACACCGTGCTGCGCGGAATTGCTACTTCGCCAGTTGGCGACACAATAGCAAACGAGCCGGGCACGGTTGAACCATTGGGCTGCACACCTTGACCAGTAATGTACAAACCATGATCAATCAGATTTTGCGTTGGGCGGTTAATACCCGCGTTATCGGTAAAATCTACATAATAATATTCAAGGCTGACATCCCAGCTTGATTTATCGTCAGGTAATAAGCGATAAGCAACAAATAAATCTTCACTTTGGTATTGGCTGAAATCGTAATAACTGTCGTTGTCGATGTATTCAGCACTAAGGCGAATACCACTTTGACCTTCTTCTAGCGCGCTATTGACGTCAACTTGACCACGATAATGCTGCCAACTGCCTGCACTGGCTTGCAGTTTTATATCGGTGCCCGACAACGTGGCCACTTTATTGGTTAAATTAACAAAACCGCCATTTCGCTGCGAGGTACCTAATATGACTGAAGGCGCTCCTTTAACAACGTCAATTTGACCGACACTATTAAAGGATAAAGGAATGCCAAATCCGTTATTACCTGCTTGGCGACGCATGCCTTGTTGAAACAACTCACCTAACTGGCCACGAATAGTCGGTAAACTTGGCGCACCAAAGCCACTAGCAGAATAGGTATTGGGTACCAGCATAAGCACATCTTGTAAGTCATCAATAGACAACTGCTCTAACATATCGCTAGAAATTGATGTCAGTGCACGGGCAATATCCGTCAGGCCTTTGTCTTTGCCAAATGGACCGTCAATCACCGCGTTCTTAGGTGACATCACTATAGCAGGCTGGCTAGAGCCCGTAACGGTTACTCGTTCAACACTTTTATCTTGCTCTTGCGCAACTGCGTTAACAGCCATTACTAAACTGGCGCTAACTAACAAGCCGCGCGGTAAAATCGACATACTCTTTCCTTAAAAAATGATTCTGTTTTTATAACCATGCTCCCTCAAAATGACAGATTAAGAGCGACTGGGGCTGCAATCTAAGGCAAGGCCCTGAAATAATCTTGTCCATCTTTTGAGAGACGGTAACGCACAGGTACTATGTCCAAGGCGCCCTCTTCGAGGCAGTATGGGTAAAGACCTACTAGCCGCATGTTTTATTACAACGGTATTTAACTAAAAAAGATTAACTTACAGCTAAACATTCTATATTTAGTTTTTTCTCAGCGAAAAGGCCTTGGCTTTCTTAAGCAAATTAAACATCTTGCGGGCAGACAGTGGCACTGAAATATTATTCACACTCTATGTCATTTGCCGTGATCATATGTCAGTTAACGTATATCTGGCATCAATAAATAATATTCTGTAATAAAAAGTCAATTTGGCGGTCTGTTGACTCGCAACTTTAAACTGTCTGTTGCCCATTAAAAAAGGTAGAGCTAACAACCATAGTGATACCAATCAAAAATTGAGCAGCTTAAAATTATTAGGCTGGAAGACAAAGATAAACAAGGAGTTTAAATGAGTGAAACGCTAGCGATTCAATTTCGAAGACGTTTGCAATGGTCACTATTATCACTACGACTAGGGGTGTTTATTGTCATGTTTGGACCTTAGACAAATTCATCAACCCCGGCCATAGCATTAAAATTTTTGAAAAGTTTTATGCTATAGCAGGGCTCGGTGAAGGTATGGCTTACCTTATTGGTGCCCTGCAGCTAATATTGATTGTAGGCTTTTTAGTTGGTTACCAAAAACGCCTGACCTACGGCCTTACCTTTTTGCTGCACGGCGGGTCGACGCTATCGGCGCTTAGTCAATACTTAGACCCCTTCAATAATTTGCTGTTTTTTGCTGCTTGGCCTATGTGGGCCGCCTGTTTTACCTTGTACTTATTGCGTGATGAAGACACCAAATTGACTTTGGGTAAAGGCTGATAAATATGAGTTTGAAGCTGTAAGATTAACAACTGGATATATTTGCTCCCCAAAACTTAACCCATTTTGGGGTCTGCTGATTTAACTTCACTGCAATTTTTTTAAGTCAAAAGACAGTGTTTAAAATCAATTTGCAATGACATCTTTGCATAGCGTCTACCAGAAGGATATATCCTATTTTTGGCGTTCACGCAGCAGTTCTGATAACACATCTTGCGGCACTGGTTTCGACCAGTAATACCCTTGACCGATATCGCAACCTAGTGAAATCAGTTTTTTAAGCGTTGCTTCATCTTCTATACCCTCTGCAACGGTTTTCAGTCCCAGACTCGCAGCCATATTAATTATGGCTTTTACTAAGGGCTCGTCATGTTCAGCAACACACAGCGAGGTGATAAAGGAGCGGTCTATTTTAAGTGTGGTAGCGTTAAAATCGCGCAGATAGCCAAGGTTTGAGTAGCCGGTACCAAAATCATCAATCGCGATGGTGATACCCAATTCGCTTAATTCCTTAAGTTGTTGTTGAATATGCTCGGTCTGATCAATAAGTAATGACTCAGTTAACTCTAACTCGAGTGCTTCAGGAGGCAAACCGGCTTCATGTAATGCAGTTTCAACAATGTGCTGCAACTGCCCATCCTTAAATTGCATTACTGAAATATTTACCGCTACGCGCAGGTTTACAAAGCCTAACCGGCGCTGCAATGCGCAGCTCAAACATGCCTGCTGGAGCACCCAGCGGCCTAATTCATTGATCAAACCGCTAGTTTCAGCTAAGGGGATAAATTGATCAGGGCCTATCATACTGCCATCAGCTTGCGGCCAACGTAATAGGGCTTCAACCACAATAATATCATCACTGTTGAGCGTTATCATGGGCTGATAATAGAGTTGGAACTGCTCCTCAATCAGAGCTCGACGCAATAATTGCAACAATCTGAATTTATCATCGCTAGCTTTATCAAGACTCTTGTCGTAATAGTGGTAGGTATTGCGACCCTCTTTTTTTGCTTGATACATTGCAATGTCTGCTCTTCGGCACAGTTGTTTAAAGTCTGTACCGTCGTCTGGGGCGCAAGCTATGCCCAAGGAGGCAGAAATAACGACCTTATTGTGTAATATTTCAAATTCAGACGCACACTGCTGTATCAATGTTTCCGCTAAGTGATCTAATTGACCACGGCCAGGAGTGTAGGGCGCCAGTAGCAGAAACTCATCACCACCAAAACGAATAAGATAATGATCAGCCAGTAACATTTCACTCAAACGTCGGGCAAGTTGCTCCAGCAATTGGTCTCCTGCGGCGTGTCCTAGCGCATCGTTTACTGGCTTAAAATTATCCAAATCGAAGAATAACAGCGCAAGTTTTTGTTGTTTTGCCCCACAGTTAGCTAAAGATTTAACAAACAGCTCTTCGCCATAAAAGCGGTTAGGCAAATTAGTCAGGGTATCGTGATGGGCTAGATGCTGAATTTCGGCTTGGCCTTGTTGTACTTTGGCATTTTCACTCTGTAATGACAGCATCAAGCGCTTAATATCTTGCACCAAAATATATACGCTAAACCCTGTTACAACAAAGATGACCATAATAAACAACAAATGTGACCAGCTTAAAGTTGGAATATGAGGAGTGATGAAGCCATGTAGTGTTAACCACGTCACAAAAATACATTGCGCAAGTACAAACAATAGGACTGATAGAAACAAACCACCACCGCCTAAGATAGCAGCGAAGATAAGGAGTGCTGGGTATCCAAGAATTGCCAAATCAAACAAACCTGCACCCGTTAAAGCCAGTGCAAATAACATAGCCGTCATAGAGCCGAGCAGGATATAAGCTGATGCTAGCACTTTATGTTTAAATGCTAAGCCTAAAGCTAACAACAGAAAGCCAAGACCGGCGGTAAAAATGATAAAAGTAATACCTCTCGCCACCAGAAGCGTAGCTATTAAGCCAAGTGCGCTTACAGCACAAATCTGCATAAGCCTGTAACGACGAATCTGGCTGAATACATCTTGTTCAAAATTATCCTGCCACGCCCTGATTTGAGGTTTTTTGCTTGGGTCCATTGAGAAACCTGATTAATCGCAGTGTTTTACTGTAACGCTTAAATAGTTAAAAACCTAATAGCAAAGACTCACCTTGTTCGAAAGTTTTCATGCTAATCAATTGCGAAACTAGTTAAATAACTCTCAATAGTCGATTGATTTACGATGGGTGTCTTCGTAATTTTATCCATTTTTACGTCTTAGTCATTTGTTTAGCACCTTCCCAGCACTCAATCTAAGAACATTGTATAGGCAAGCAATATTGTTTACTCTCAACCCACTTAAGTACATTGAATTTGGAACATGTAGATGGATGAGATTAACACTGATTATTTGATCGTGGGCGCAGGCGCACTTGGTTTGTCTTTTGCGGATTCGATACTCGAATATAGTGATAAACACATCACTTTTGTCGATCAACATGCAAAACCAGGCGGCCACTGGAATGTGGCTTATCCGTTCGTCACATTGCACCAGCCTAGTGCCACTTATGGACTTAATTCAATGAGCTTTGGCGATGATCTGATCGATACGGATGGTCCCAATAAAGGTTTTTACAAGCTTGCTACGGGTACGCAAGTATTAGCGTATTTTGAACGAGCAATGCAAGAGCGTTTTATTCCCAGCGGCCGCGTTAGTTATTATCCTATGTCTCGTTATCAACAGAACGCTAGTGGCGAACATATAATTGTATCAAGTGTGTCTGGTAAGGAAACTCGTGTAAATGTTAGGCAAAAACTGGTGGATGGCCGTGCATTGACCGCCTCTGTTCCTGCAACACATAAACGCAAGTTTGAAATTGCTGATGGTGTACGTTTAACCACACCTGATAAATTGCCCGAAGTCTGGTTGACCGATGCAAAGGTACCTAAGCATTACGTAATAGTGGGCGCAGGAAAAACAGCCATGGATGTGGGTGTTTGGCTTTTAAATATGGGGGTTGAAGCGTCTAAAATTAGTTGGGTTCGCCCGCGCGAGACTTGGTTGATCAACCGTGCATCAACCCAACCTGGCTCAGAATTCGCTAGCCATAATATTGGGTGGCAACTAGAACAAATGCGCATAGGCGCGACTGCGTCTAATAGCGACGAAATATTCCTGCATCTGGAAAAGCATGGTCATATGATCCGTCTTGATCAGACTAGCCTGCCAAGCAAATTTCACTTTCCAACAATTTCACAAGGCGAAGTTGATTTACTGCGGCAGATCAAACATGTCATCAAAATTGGACGAGTTAACTTAATCAAAGCGGGTCAGTTGCAAGGTATAAACGGCAACGCTGAGGTGCCAGCTGATTCGTTGTTTATTGATTGTACCGCAACCGCCGCAACGCGTTTAGATGTTTCACCCATCTGGGAAGGTGACCGGATAACGCCGTCGCTACTGCAAGCTCCCCTAGTCTCACTCAGCGCATCGATCGCTGGATTTATTGAGGTAAGCTTCGACACCAATGAAGAAAAGAACGCTCTCGCTGTCCCGATACAAATGACCGACACGCCTGAGCATTATCCGCAGGCAATGCTGGGTAATGTAATGAATCGTATTCTTTGGTCACAAAATCCTGCCATCATGAATTTCCTAAATACAGCCAGACTTGATCCCGCACAGCGAATGAGAAGTGCGATGGCCGGAGTTAGCGACAGTGTTCGAAACGACGCGGGTCAAATTCGTGACGCAACTATTGCCGCAATTCCAAATCTAAAAAAGTTAGTAGCAGAGAATAAAAGTAAGTAAATAAATAGATGTTAAAACAGGCCAACAGCCTCAATGGATAGATATTTTCAGCGCTCAGTTGAACGGTTTACCATGGATGGCAAGACTGGGTGCGGATCATCAGGGACGTGTTAACTCCCAAGTATAAACATCCACTTTTCTAAAGGCACAAAAAAACCGACACTTAGTCGGTTTATTGTTTACTTGTAAAGTTTGGTACCAGCGGGTTCAGCTGGATTGTTTAGCTGCGCAGCAGCGCCCAGTTGAACGGTTTGCCATGGATGGCAAGACTGGGTGCGGATCATCAGGGACGTGTTAACTCCCAAGTATAAACATCCACTTTTCTACAGACACAAAAAAACCGACACTTAGTCGGTTTATTGTTTACTTGTAAAGTTTGGTACCAGCGGGCGGACTCGAACCGCCACACTATCACTAGCGGGGGATTTTGAATCCCCTGTGTCTACCAATTTCACCACGCTGGCATCGTATTTTTGATTTACTTCACTCAAAAATCGTTGCAAATCTTTACAAGCTTTTGCTTTGTTCTTGAAATCGCTTAACAGCAGTTCCAAGAGGAGCGCATTATAGCGAGGCTTACTGCGCTTGCAAGTGTTTTGTTGCTTGCAAGATGCAGACTGATTATTTTTTAAACATCTTGGCTTTAAAATTTAACCATGGCCCGTTTTACAATGGCGCTCACATCGATTGATGGGTCTAAGGTGCCATATTGATGGTATTGCTTGTCAGCTAATCTAGTAGTAATAAATGCCTTGGCAATCCAATCGTCACCGTACACCAGCAGTGTGGCCGATTGCCACAAGAGTGCGAGACTTTCCATTATTTGTCGGGCGCGTAATTCGATATCTTGTTGCGCGGCAAATTCCACTAAAAATAGTTCGAGTTTTTTGTCGAACAAGGGCTCTTTACCGCGAGCTTGTTGAAATTCGTTTATTAGTGCCGCAAGAGTCTCTGGTTCTCGCTTGAGTACCCGAAGTAAATCTAAACACTGCACATTACCCGAGCCTTCCCAAATTGAATTAACCGGTGCTTCTTTATATAAACGACTGGTAATATTTTCATCCACATATCCCACTCCCCCAATGCATTCCATCGCTTCATAGGTATGCTGAATAGCCCGTTTGCAGATCCAGTATTTACCAATGCCAGTAGCACTTCTGATCAAAGCAGCTTGTTGAGGATCAGCGCTATGGTCCAGTGCATAAGCAATGCGCATTGAGATGGCTAAGGCGGCTTCGGCCTCTAAGGCTAAATCCGCCAATACATTCAGCATTAAGGGCTGATCGTGCAGATTTTTGCCAAATACACTGCGCCCAGACGTATGCCAAATGGCTTCTTTGACCGCTTGTGCCATTAAGGCGCTGGAGCCTAACATGCAATCATAACGAGTCAGTGCCACCATTTGAATAATGGTGTTTATACCTTTTCCTTCTTCACCCAATAACCAACCGTGAGCGCCCCGAAACTCAATTTCTGAACTGGCATTCGATTTATTGCCTAGTTTATTTTTTAAACGTTGAATGTGTATGGGGTTTTTACTGCCATCTTCGCGCCAACGGGGCACGAGAAAGCACGATAACTTTTGCTCTACTTGGGCGAGTACCAAAAAACCATCACACATGGGTGCGGAACAAAACCACTTATGTCCCGTTAACGTGTATAACTGGCCGCCCCCAGACTGGCCAAGGGGAAATGCCACTGTTGTATTAGCCCGTACATCCGACCCTCCCTGTTTTTCAGTCATTGCCATGCCAATGGTCAGTCCGCCTTTTTCAAACCAAGGCTTGTTGCGCTCATCGTAACGATTCGACAGAATTTTAGGCAACCAACGCGCGGCTATATCAGGCTGGATTGAGATGGCGGGTACACTGGCAAAGGTCATGGTCAGTGGGCAACCTGAACCAGGATCAGCGTGATTGTGTAAAAAGGCTAAGGCAGCGCGCACAACATGCGCCCCAGACTGTGTATTGGTCCAAGGTAAATGACAATGGCCATGTTCAATGGCATGGGCCATTAATTGATGATAAGCCGGGTGATAATCGATCTGATCGATTCGATGACCAAATCGATCATGGGTTTGCAGTTCAGGCAGATGTTTGTTGGCCGCAAAGCCCGCCTCTAACAAATGATGTCCAACACCATAACCAAACTGACTGAGGGCAGTTTCACCCCAGCCGCCACCAAACCGAATGACCCAATGCTGTAATACTTCATCACCTAAATAGGCATTGTATTGCGCTAAAGGAGTCGGTTGGTTAGTAACCGTATGGGTATCTGCCTGTGTTTGACTTGCTGCAGTTGTCGGAGGCCTATCAGACATAATGCAATCCTGAGTGTGATATTTTGAATATGCTTACTGTGCCATACTCAAGCAAAAAAGCATTAACATTTATGTCACACCAAACAGAGTTGATTGTCTTAGCCTGTATTAAAAAACAGCGGCCCCTAACTCAAAATTATAGGGACCTTTGTTTACTTAAAAATAAAGGGTAATTTAAGATGCTTTAAAACTGTTGGCCGCTACACAGGCTTGGGTTATTTCGGCCCATTGTCCGGCGGCAACCCACTCTGCTTTTGCTACCCATGTTCCACCAACGGCGAATACATTAGGTAGGGCCAAATAACTGTCTTTATTGGCGGGGTTAACCCCACCGGTCGGACAGAACTGAATATGCTTAAATAACGACGAAATCGCTTTTAAAAAAGCCACTCCACCGGATAGTTCAGCGGGGAAAAGCTTCATTTCAGTTATGCCATGTTCCATCACTTCGGCAATATCTCGCATGTTTTGCACCCCAGGAATAAACGGGATACCACTGCTGAGCATGGCTAACAACAAAGAATTGGTTACCGTTGGTGTAACGATATAATCCGCACCTGCATTGATAGCCGCGTCCAAAATAGTTGTGTTGTATACGGTGCCTGCTCCCACTAGCAATTTAGGGAAAGCTCGCTTGATTTCGCTAAGCGCTTGCAAGGAGGCCTCGCTACGCAACACTATTTCGACACTGTGCAAGCCTGCTTGCTCCATGGCTCGAGCGATATTAACGCCCTCTTCGACCGAATTGGTTTGAATAATTGGCAGTAGGGTCTGCGTGCCCATCAGTGATGAAATTGATTGCATATAAATAGGTTCTCTAATTAAGTGTCAAATTGACGAATAATATTATTTAAGGTTTCTTTAGCATCGCCGAAGATCATGCGGCAATTCGGTTTGAAAAACAGTGGGTTGTCAACACCGGCAAAACCCGATGCCATACCACGTTTTAATACAAATACATTTTTAGCCAGATCAGCATTAATGACCGGCATACCATAAATGGGGCTACCTTTCATTTCACGAGCGGCTGGATTCACTACGTCATTAGCGCCAATCACCAAAGCCACATCGAAGTTTTCAATGCGCTTGTTGATTTCGTCCATTTCAAATAATTGCTCGTAGGATACGTCAGCTTCAGCCAGTAAGACGTTCATGTGGCCGGGCATACGTCCAGCAACGGGGTGAATCGCATAGGCCACTTCAGCACCGTTTTCTTCTAGCAACATTTGTAACTCTTTCATGGCATGCTGGGCCTGTGCTACCGCCATTCCATAACCAGGAATTACCACCACAGATTGAGAGGCCTCGAGCACATAAAAAGCATCATCGGCCGACAGCGCTTTGACTTCGCCTTCAATCAGCATCTTCTCGTTACTAACTGACTGAAAACCACTAAATAATACATTCAGTAATGAACGATTCATGGCTTTACACATAATTTGGGTAAGAATGATGCCGCTTGCTCCCACCAATGAGCCCGCCACAATCAACAAGTTATTATGTAAGGCAAAACCAGCGGCACAGGCGGCGAGTCCTGAATAACTATTCAATAACGATATCACTACCGGCATGTCAGCCCCACCAATGGGTATAACCAACATAACGCCAAACAATAGTGATAGGCCAATGGCAATATATAAGTACTCTGATTGCTGTGGAAAAAGCACAAACATCACGCCACTGGCAATGACAGCCAGAACAATCAATAAGTTAACCACTGCTTGACCACGAAACATAATGGGGCGGCCAACGATACGTTCACTGAGTTTCCCCCAGGCCACTAAGCTACCCGAAAAGGTCACGCCGCCAATCAATAAAGCTAAGTAGGTCACTACCAGAATAAATATCGACATCTGGGTAGGTGCTGCCATAGTTGACCATGCCACAAATAAGCTAGCCAAACCGCCGATGCCATTAAGCAAAGAGACCAACTCAGGCATAGCTGTCATAGCAATAAGCCGCGCTGCAAATACGCCTACTATTGAGCCTGCCACCATGGCAATAATGATCCATTGATAACTTACTATCGATAAGTCTAGTAAGGTCACGACAATCGCTAATAACATTGCTAAGGACGACAAAGCATTGCCTTTACGTGCTGTTGAGGGATGGCCTAACAGTTTTAATCCGTAGATAAAAAGTGCTGCCGCAATAACATAAACAAAATTGATTAATAAGGCGCTATTCGCCGTTAACTCTATCATACGGCCCCCTTATTGCTTTTTCTTGAACATGGCGAGCATGCGATCAGTAACCAAGTATCCGCCCACCACGTTAATGGTAGCCAAAAATACCGCAAAAGCACCGAGATACATGGCGTAATCACCCAAAGTTTCATCGCCAGCAAGGACTAAGGCCCCCACCACGGTAATGCCTGAAATCGCATTGGCCCCGGACATCAAGGGTGTATGCAAAGTTGCTGGTACTTTTTGAATCAGTTCAAAGCCGACAAAGATCGACAACATTAAAATAAAGAGTAAATAAATTCCGTCCATCTTAGGCCTCCGCAGTCATTTGGGTTGGTTTAGCGTAAATTACTACGCCATTTTGTTGATAAAAATCGCTGATCATCTTGTTGACTACCTTACCTTGGTAGCTAATAACACAAGCCGATAGCACTTCATCTTCAATATCCAGAGCAAATTGATTTGACTCTTTATCCCAAAATTCACCAATAAGATTCAACACATTACTGGCGTACATTTGACTGGCATGTTTGGCGACACCATTGGCCCAATACCCTGTACCAATTACACTAACACCATTGATTTGCACGGTTTCACCAGAAATCGAGCCCATCACATTACCGCCGTTTTCGGCCGCCATATCCACAATGACACTGCCTGGTCGCATAGATGCAATAGTCGCTTGATCGATTAACACCGGCGGCTTACGTCCAAAGAGTTGTGCCGTGGTGATAACAATATCGGAGTCAGCAATACACTTAGCCTGCTCACGCTGTTGAATTTGCATTTGCTCTGGCGTTAAGGCCTGCGCATAACCTTGCCCGGTTTCACCGGTTTGGCCTAAATCAATTGCGAGGAACTTAGCACCCAGTGAACGCACTTGCTCCGCCACTACACTGCGGGTATCAAAGGCAGTAACACTCGCCCCTAGACGTTTAGCGGTGGCAATGGCTTGCAAGCCCGCGACACCTGCACCAATGATGAAGACCTTGGCCGGTTTTAAGGTTCCAGCGGGCGTCATCATCATCGGAAAAACCGAATCTAAGGTGTTAGCGGCCTGCAATACCATGACATAA
Source organism: Paraglaciecola sp. 25GB23A (assembly GCF_040012495.1). Lineage (NCBI taxonomy): Bacteria > Pseudomonadati > Pseudomonadota > Gammaproteobacteria > Alteromonadales > Alteromonadaceae > Paraglaciecola > Paraglaciecola sp. 25GB23A. The sequence continues at coordinate 29,327 of NZ_JBDYKM010000020.1, read as the reverse complement.
CCCGCTAAACTGGCTTGTGAACTCAAGGCATCCATTTTTTGACAACGGCTAATACGCGGGATCATTTCCATACTAATACTGGATAGATTTGCTGCACATAACTGCTGAATATAAGCAGACTCATTAAATGGGTCGAGGTAACTGACGAGCAATGATTCTGCACTAATAGTTTGCAGTTCATCACTTGGCAACTTGTGTAAGGCCGCAATAATATTGGCTTTACGCAGCAAGGCTTGCCGACTATCCGCTAGTTCAGCACCGGCTTCAACATACTCATCATCACTTATGTGTAGCGCGATCCCCAAGCCCTTTTCAATTAACACTTTTGCACCTAATAAGGTGTAAGCTTTCACATTAGCTGGCATTAGTGCACAGCGTTTTTCCCCCGGCTTTGACTCAACCGGAAATCCAATAATAGGCATAATTCCCCCTTTAACAATTAACAGTTGCGTTACTTCGACTATGCACGCATAGGGTTAAAACGGAAAATTCATAGTATTTATACAGACTATCGGCATAACCGCGAGCGCATAGAAAGAAGCACCCATGACAAACTTTTGTTACTACCTAATGTAAATCGGGGGCTTATTAGTTTATACCTCAAAGATTAAACACCTTCCTCTAGCGCCTAGTGACTAAATGCAAGAGGAGTGAGCAAACCACCTTCACTCTTATAAAAATGTTCTTTGTATTTGTAAACAGCTAGTTAGCTTGATGTTCAAATGCTAATAACTGTGCCTTAATTAACTCACTAAAATTCTCTTTTGGAATAATTGCACCTGGAAATTGAATAACCAAACCTGCTGCTTTACAAAGGCTGTGCACTAAAGTCAGCTCGCTCAAGGACACTCTTTAAACAATTAACTAGCCACTCACTTTTATTTATTCTCCCCCCTAAATCCTGTTAAACTGCACAAAAGCACTTAAAACAGATTTTCATGAATTCACCAAAAATAAGCTCTCCCCGTGCCGGATTTTTCCGTCGTCTTGCTGCATTTATTTACGATACTTTAGTTGCGATAGCGGTCGCTATGGTAGCTGCAATGTTGATGCTCATAACCTTATTATTATTGGTTGAAAATGGGGTTTTAGATAATCAAGGTTATGCTAATTTTAGTGAACTTTTTCAGCACAGTATCTTTTATCAAAGCCTGCTACAGATCTGGGTAAGTATTTGGGTGGTTGGATTTTTTTTGTGGTTTTGGCGCAATGGTGGACAAACTATTGGCATGCGAGCTTGGCGACTCAAAATATTTAGTACTACAGATAAACCCTTTGGCTATGGCAGAGCGCTACTGCGCCTAATCAGCTCATTGGGTGGTTTGGGGACCCTACTGGTACTATTTGATGTCAAACACAAACAGTCATTGCAAGACAGAATAGCCGGTACTGAGATACTGTATTTAAGCAAAGAGGCCAACCATCATAAGGCATGGAAGGACCTCCAAGATTAATATTGTTTAGGTAACAGGGGCTAACTTAACCTCGCCGTTGTAAGAGATACATGGCGATAAATGCAAATACGGCACTGGGAAATGCAGCACCAAATAAGGGGGGTAATTGATAAACACTGCTGAGTGTGCCAAATACCTCATTACTGACAAAAAAACCGAAGCCGGTCAAGACCCCCATAATAATGCGCGCCCCCATCGTTACGCTACGTAAAGGGCCAAAAATGAAAGACAAGGCCATTAATAACATTACCCCCACCGTGAGAGGTTGCAATACCTTGCGCCACAACGCTAATTCATAACGCTTAGAGTCTTGGCTATTGTTCTGCAAGTACTCGATATAACCATATAAGCCACCAATAGATAGGGCCTCTGGTTTAACCGTCACCACACCAAGTTTGTCTGGCGTTAATGTGGATATCCAATAATCTTGTTCTTTTTGAGTCACGGTTATTTGTGTTGCTAAATAATTGGTATACTCGACATCTTTAAGCAGCCACGCCTGTCCATCATAGTTGGCTCGTTGGCCGCTAATAATTTGTTGTAAAGCCAGCTTTTCGTCAAAGCGATAGACAGTGACGTCACGTAGATTATTTCTATCTATCACCTCGCCGATACTCACAAAATTTTCGCCGTCTTTAGCCCAAACCAAATTTTCAGAGGAAAATAGGCTCCCCCCTGATATAGCTTGAGTGCGTATTTCTTTAGCTTTGGCCTCGGTCACAGGTGCGACCCACTCTCCTACCATCATAACAATTATTACCATCAGCAGCGCCGATTTCATCGCAGATACAATTATGTTCCAACGACTTAGGCCAGCAGCCTGCATAACAACCAATTCACTGTTACTGGCTAGAATCCCCATACCTATTAGCCCCCCAATTAAGGTGGACATAGGAAAAAACTGTTCAAACTCACGGGGTAAACTCAGAAGTATGTAAATTGCAGCCACTGTCATATCATAACTGCCCTTACCCACTTGTTTCATCTGCTCAATAAAACGAATGAGTGCACTCAAACCTGCCAGTACACATAGGCTCATAGCGGTGGTGGATAATAATGTCCGCGCGATATACCAATCTATAATCTTAAACACGGGCATCACCTCGCAGTCTTGCTCTTAAGCGCACACCTAATGGTCGCCCTTTAAGTAATAAGGCAACCCCAATTAGGAGTAAAATACCGTGCACCCACCACAAACCTAATTGCGCTGGAATATTGCCCTCTTCTAGCGCCTTGCGTCCGGCCATCAACATTAAAAAATAACCAAGATATAACAGCAAAGCAGGTCCCATTTTACCAAAGCGCCCCTGCCTCGGATTTGCGGCACTCAATGGAACGGCAATTAACACTAGAAAAGGTAGAGATAGTGGTAAAGCCAAGCGCCAATGCAGTTCCGCAATAGCATCAATTGATGGGTCACCTAACAGCTTCATCGTCGAATACGCGGTTAGTTTGCGTCTTTGTTGTTCTACTTCTTGTTCAGCGATTTGAATTTGATATTCAGCGAACTCGATAATCCGATAGTCTTGTTTGCCTAATGTTCCTTCATATTGTAAACCGTCTTTTAGGATTAATTTTTCCGCTCCGTTTTTCTCTTCGAGCACGCCACCGCTTTGAGCATAAACGATTCTAATATCTTGCTTTCCGGCATCCTTGGTGTGTTGGGCCAGAAAAACCTTACGCAGAGGGCTTTGCCCAGGCTCGATATCGTGGACAAAGATCACAGCCTGTTGATTGGCAGTTTGCTGAAACCGCCCAGGAATGACGGTAGTCAATCCACTTTGTGCACCGGCTTTTTCTTCAAGTTGATATTCACTTTCAACCGCTAAAGGCGACAACCAAAGAGTTAATACCCCTGTTAACAATGCCATCACCACTGCCACCACTAACATGACACGGGTAATGTACCATTCACTGATACCACAGGCTCGCATCACACTCATCTCACTATCAACATATAAGCGACCATGAGCCAACATAATGCCAAGAAATAAACTAAGGGGGAGAATTAGCGACGCCAACACCGGCATACTCAATGCTAAAAAACCGAGCACAAGATTAGCCGGAACGTCACCATTTGAAGCTTCAGCTAAAACCCGAATAAACTTCTGAGTTATAAAAATTGCCATCAATAACATAAAGACGGCAATTTGAGATTTGACAGTTTCTGTCACTAAATATCGAAATATCAGCACGCGAGTTCCAAAGGAAAAAGTGGTATTTTAGTAGCGCTACAGGAAATTTTAAGTAAACTTAGCGTTTTCTCAAGTTTAATTTATCTACAGTGTATTTTTCATGCACTTAGCCCCAGTAATCCTTAAGAATTATCTGTGACTCAAATTATTCTTGCAATCTTATCACAGCATTACTCAGAACGGCTCGCAAGCAAAGAATTTTCTAGCGTATTATTCTGGGTAGTGACTTTTTATGTAGCCAAATAATAGCGGAGAAAGCGTGTGGAATTTAGCGTAAAAAGCGGCAGTCCGGAAAAACAGCGTAGTGCGTGCATTGTTGTCGGGGTATTTGAGCCAAGGCGTCTAACTTCCGTCGCAGAGCAACTTGACATCATTAGCGACGGTTATATCAGTAATTTGCTCAGGCGCGGCGATTTAGAAGGCCAAGCAGGTCAAATGCTACTATTGCATCATGTTCCTAATGTTCTAAGTGAGCGTGTATTGTTAGTAGGCTGTGGTAAAGAGCGTGAATTAGATGAGCGCCAATACAAACAAATTATCGCCAAAACTATCAAAACCCTCAATGAAACAGGTGCCATGGAAGCCGTTAGCTTTTTAACCGAACTGCATGTCAAAGGGCGAGATACCTATTGGAAAATCCGCCAAGCAGTGGAAGCAACACAGGATGCGCTCTACACCTTTTTACAGTTAAAGACTAAAAAAGGTGAGTTACGTCGCCCTATCCGAAAAATTATATTTAATGTGCCTACTCGTCGTGAACTCCCTATTGGTGAGCGGGCGCTAGCTCATGGTTTAGCGATTGCTACAGGCATGAAAACCGCTAAAGATGTAGCGAATATGCCACCTAATATTTGTAACCCGGTTTATTTACTCGAGCAAGCACAACTCTTAGAAAAAGCTTACGAGAATTTGCATGTCAGTTCGGTCAATGAAAAACAAATGGCTGAACTTGGTATGAATTCGTATCTCGCGGTTGGTCGTGGTTCAGCCAATGAATCTATCATGACGATTATGGAACACAAGGGCGGTCCTGCCGATCAAGCTCCGATTGTGCTAGTTGGTAAAGGTCTAACCTTCGATTCAGGCGGTATTTCTATTAAACCAGGTGAAGCCATGGACGAAATGAAATATGACATGGGGGGAGCAGCGGGCGTGCTCGGTACTATGCACGCAATTAGTGAATTGAATTTGCCCATCAATATAGTGGGTATCTTGGCAGGCTGTGAAAACATGCCTGATGCCAATGCCTATCGTCCAGGCGATATTCTCACAACCATGTCAGGTCAAACTGTTGAAGTATTGAATACGGATGCTGAAGGTCGTTTAGTGCTGTGCGATGCCTTAACCTACGTGGAGCGTTTTGATCCTGAGTTGGTGGTTGATGTCGCTACCTTAACTGGCGCCTGTGTTATCGCCTTAGGGAAATATGCCTCTGCCGTGATGAGTAACCATAATCCTTTGGCTCATGAGCTGCTCAATGCCTCAGAGCAAAGTGGTGACAAAGCATGGCGTTTGCCTTTGTGGGATGAGTATCAAGAACAAATCGAAAGCCCTTTTGCTGACATGAGCAACTTGGGTGGTCGTCCAGCAGGCGCGATTACCGCCGCCTGTTTTTTGTCACGCTTTACACGCAAATACAACTGGGCGCATATGGATATTGCCGGCACAGCTTGGCAAAGTGGTAAAAATAAAGGGGCAACAGGTCGCCCTGTGCCCTTATTGTCGCAGTTTTTGATGACACGAGCTGGTTTATCAAGCGAAGACTAGTTGAAGCTTAATTCAGGAGACCGCAAATCGTTATGGCAAAAGTGTCATTTTTCTTGTTAGAGGAATCGCAGTCTGGTGGCTCACAGCCCGCTCATTTTGAATTGGCTTGTTTAGCTGCGGCTCGCTGTTTTCGGCAAAAACAAAAGTGTTTAGTATTTTGCCAAAACAAACAGCAGGCTGAGCAGTTCGACGAACTATTATGGCAACTGCCCAGTGACGGCTTTGTTCCACATAATCTTGAAGGAGAAGGCCCTATTGGGGGCGCTCCAGTAGAGATTACATGGCAAACACCGCAACGTTTTTCACGGGCAGTATTAATTAATTTAGCCGAGCAAGTACCAGAATTTCATACTCGCTTTGGGCAAGTCATAGACTTTGTGCCCAGTGCCGAAAATTTGAAACTGATGGCACGCGAGAGATACAAACATTATCGCGCAGCTGGTAATCAATTAGATACCCTTGCTGCCTCAAGTATTTACGAGAATTAAATCCATGGAAAAAACGTATAGCCCACAAAATATTGAAGCCCAGTGTTATCAAGAGTGGGAAGATAAGGGCTACTTTAAAGCCTCAGGTCAGGGCAGTCCCTATTGCATTTTACTGCCGCCTCCTAATGTGACCGGTAGTTTACATATGGGGCATGGTTTTCAGCAGACTATCATGGACGCGCTGACTCGTTACCATCGCATGAAAGGCGACAATACGCTTTGGCAATGTGGTACGGACCACGCCGGTATTGCCACACAAATGGTGGTGGAACGCCAGCTTAATGCTAAAGGCTTAACCCGTCATGATTTAGGCCGCGAAGCCTTTATTGAAAAAATCTGGCAATGGAAAGCAGAATCGGGTGGCAATATAACTCAACAAATGCGCCGTCTAGGCACGTCCCCTGACTGGGAGCGTGAAGCCTTCACCATGGATGCAGACCTCTCGGAAGCAGTAAATGAAGTGTTTGTGCGTTTACACGAAGAAGGTCTTATTTATCGCGGTAAGCGCTTAGTCAATTGGGACCCTGTATTACATACTGCAGTCTCTGACCTTGAAGTATTAAGCGAAGAAGAAGCTGGCTTTATGTGGCATATGCGCTATCCCTTAGCCGATGGCTCTGGCGAATTAGTCGTTGCCACTACCCGCCCCGAGACGATGCTTGGCGATACTGCGGTTGCTGTTCATCCTGAAGATCCTCGTTACCAAGACTTTATTGGTAAAAAAATTAAACTGCCTATTACCGGACGACTCATCCCGATTATAGCGGATGATTATGTTGAACAAGACTTCGGTACCGGCTGTGTAAAAATCACCCCAGCTCATGATTTTAATGATTATGAAATGGGTAAACGCCATCAATTAGACATCATTAACATTCTAACTGATGACGCCAAAATTAATGAGGCCGCTCCAGCCCAATATCAAGGCTTGGATCGCTTCGAGGCGCGCAAACAAATTGTGGCTGATTTACAAGCCTCTGGCGTGTTAGTTAAAATCGAAGATCACAAACTCAAAGTGCCACGAGGGGATCGTTCAGGTGCGGTCATTGAGCCCTACCTGACCGACCAATGGTATGTCGCAGTTGAAGCCCTCGCTAAACCCGCCATTGATGCAGTAAAAAGTGGTGAGATTAAGTTTGTGCCAGAAAATTGGGACAAAACCTATTTTCAATGGATGAATAATATTCAAGATTGGTGTATCTCTCGACAACTTTGGTGGGGACATCGTATTCCCGCTTGGTATGATGATGCAGGTGGTATTTTTGTCGGTCGCACCGAAGCTGAAGTACGTGAAAAACATCAGCTTGGTGCTGAAATTAAACTACGCCAAGACGACGACGTACTCGATACCTGGTTTTCTTCTGCCTTATGGCCTTTTGCCACTATGGGCTGGCCAAAACAAACACCAGAACTCAATACCTTTATCCCTAGTGCTGTGTTAGTCACTGGTTTTGACATCATATTTTTCTGGGTCGCTAGAATGATCATGATGACCAAAAAATTTACTGGCAAGATACCCTTTAAAGAAATTTACATTACGGGCCTCATTCGTGATGAAAGTGGCGACAAAATGTCAAAGTCAAAAGGCAATGTTATTGACCCCATTGATTTGATTGATGGTATTAGTCTTGACGCCCTAGTTGAAAAACGCACATCAGGTATGATGCAACCTAAACTGGCAGAGAAAATAGCTAAGCGCACACAAACAAGTTATCCAGACGGTTTTGCCGCCTATGGTACTGATGCATTGCGCTTTACGTTTGCTGCAATGGCATCCACCAGCCGAGATATCAACTTTGATGTTAAGCGTGTTGAAGGCTACCGCAACTTCTGTAACAAACTGTGGAACGCATCGCGTTTTGTGTTGATGAATACCGAAGAGCAAGATACCGGTCTAAACGGTGGCGAATTAGAATTGAGTGTGGCAGACAGATGGATATTGGCCCGCCTGCAAACTACCCTCAAGGAATTTGAAACTGCCTTTGCAGAATACCGTTTTGATATTGCAGCACAGGTAGTGTACGAATTTACTTGGAATCAATTTTGCGATTGGTACTTAGAACTAACCAAACCGATCTTAAATTCCAGTGATAGTAGCGACGCGCAAAAACGCGGAACTCGTCATACTCTGGTTAACGTATTAGAAAGTATTCTGCGTATTCTGCACCCAATTATGCCCTTTATTACTGAAGAAATTTGGCAGCGGGTTGTGCCGCTTTGTCGCACGTTGGCGAGTGAGCAAACCCATAGCATTATGACCCAAGCGTTTCCAATGCAAGATGATAGTTTGATCGACAAACAGGTTATTGATGATATCGAATGGATGAAAAGCTTTGTATTGGGTATTCGTAATATTCGTGGTGAAATGGATATTCCACCGAGTAAACCTTTGGCGGTATTGCTGCGTAATGCTAATGCCAAAGACTGGCAACGTTTACAAAATACCAGAGCTTTTCTCGGTACCATTGCTAGACTAGAAAGTATTAATCTACTAGAAGCAGACGAAGAAGCGCCTGCATCGGCAACTGCCTTGGTGGGTGAAATGGAAATTTTAATCCCCATGGCAGGTTTGATCGACAAAGAGGCTGAGCTTGCGCGCATTGCTAGGGCCTTGGAGAAAATTCAAAAAGACTTTGAACGTACTCAAGGTAAGCTCGCAAATGAAAAGTTTGTGAGTAATGCGCCAGCCGAAGTGATTGAAAAAGAACAAGCTAAGCTCAGCGATTTTTCAATGCAAATTGCTAAACTGAAAGAGCAAAAACTGACGATTGAAGCACTGTAGTTTGAAGGTGTAATTGCTGGTTTATAATTATTCGCGTATGTCCTTTAGGTGGTATGCGAATATTTTAGTACACTAATACTATATTGATTTTGTTACGGATTATCATGTTTACTACATTTCGTTGGCTCGGTGCCTTGATCTTTATCTCAGTGTCCAGTTTTGCTTGGGGTTCTCCTGCGCCGATCAACAAAATTTCGCTGGTTTTTGCTGCCAACATGCCAGAAATAAGCTCGTCTAATGCGATGAGTTATGCCAAATTAGCCAGCTTACTAGCATTATCCCGCCAGGAGGATGAATATACCGTTTTTGTTTTTGGTGGAGGAAGTTTAGGGCCTAGTCCTCTTTCAAGCCTCGACCGAGGTTCTCACATTATTGATATCCTTAATACTTTGGAGCCTGACATGATGGCCATTAGTAAACGGGAATTCAGTTACTATGAAGATGAGTTAACCCTGCGCTCTTATGAAGCCGCCTTTCCGTTTATCAGTACTAATCTGTTTGACCCCCTAACTAAAGGCAACCTTGAAGGTGTGAATACAAACTTATTAATTGAGAAAGGAGGCATAAAAATTGGCTTCATTTCCATCTTAGATGAAGCGGTAGTGCAAGAATATTTATTGCAACGTGTCAAAGTCGAAGAACCTAAAGAGCTTATAAACCAACAAATTAAGCAACTAAAACGCCAAGGTGCTGACTTGATCGTGTTGATCTACTCCCAAGAAAAGGACTACTATCCAGAGCTGTTAGCTGCCAAGAAAATTAATTTTGCATTAAGGTTATCCTCCGCAGAAGACTTACAAAGCGAAGCCAAAGAAAGCTTAAATATCTTTACAGTTGCAAACAAACATCCTGTTCGACAATTAAGCTTGAGTTGGCCAGTCGACTCACCGGCTGAATTGCAAATTGAGGACAATGACATAGTACCGCTGTCATTGCTTGATGATAGTAAAATGGTACTTTTGATCGATGAATACAAAAGACGTTTAAACCGCTTATTAAATCAATCGATTGGCCAACTTACTGAGCCAATGCAAACCCTAAGAGAGTTAGTGCGAACCCAAGAGATTGCTTTTGGTAATTTTATTGCAGATTCTCTCAAAGAGGCTACAAATGCCGATATCGCTATTATTAATAGTGGAGTCATTCGTGGAGATAAAAACTATCAAGCAGATTCAATTATTACCCGTGCCGATATTGTTCGCGAACTCCCCTTTCGTAGTCACGTGGCAGTAGTTACTATTACGGGTCAGCAGTTATTATTGGCCCTTGAAAACGGGGTAAGTGAAGTTGAATTTGCTAAAGGCAGATTTCCACAAGTCGCAGGGATCACCTTCACATACAAAGCCAAACACCCCTTTGGTTCTCGAATTCAAAGCATTTTAATTAACGGTCAAGTATTACAGCCGACTAAGCAATATGTATTAGCGACAACCGACTATTTGGTGCAAGGGGGTGATGGTTATACCACATTAAGCATGACTCAAAATAAAAGCATTACTACCCAAGATACGCCACTGTTATCTGACATAGTCATCAGAGCTATTCAAACTAAACAGCGTATAGCGCCAAAAGTCGAAGGCCGAATTGTGAGAATAGATCAGTGAATGCCCCGCAGATAACCAAAGGAAATAAAAAAAGGATCTCGCTCAATCGTATTTTTAGTGCGGCGGCTGTGGGTATTCTGATTTTATTCCTGCTGTTAGCTTGGTTAATCTATTCGAGTTTAATCAGTTTTAAAGTTCTGCTTAATGATGTTGCAGAAGAATCATTACCCAATATAGTTATCTCGAGTAAATTATACGGAGAGTCATCGCGTTTACTTGAGGCGACAGAGCAGTTGTCTAAATCAAGTTCAGAAGCGGCAAAACGTTTAGCAGAACAAAGAATATCTCGCTATCTCAGCCAACTTAAACGCATCTCAGAACAAAACTATCATAGTGAATTTTTAAGCATACAGCTTGAAACGATAAACTTGGAAATTGCTGATTTCACTGCATTGATAAAAGAAAGTTTAATTTTAAATCAGCAAATTAGTGACAAAGAAAAAGCAATTTATCGATTATTCACACTTTCTTTAGCTTTTGAATCAGATGCAACAAACCAGACGCAGTCGAAAGACAACTACATTTGGTCAATGCAACTGTCAAAAACCTTAGTGAGCGTTAGCCGTGGCTTAAATATGAATCGTTTGCAAGAAGTCAGAGGCTTGTTCAGACAATTTAATAATGATCTTGATTTGCTGCGAAACTATGCCAAACAGGAAGATAATAGCAGTGAAAAACTCAAACTCACTAATAATTTAGCCCAACTCATCTTACACGAAGATGGTTTATTACCCTTAAAAATAAAACAATTACGTATAGCGGGGCGGGTTATTGGTCGAGAAAATTTTGTGCATAATATCATTCAAGATTTTGCGCGCTTATTAGAATATTCGGCAAAAGAAACTGAAGCTCAGATCACGCAAAAAATGGCGTTTACCATTAATAGAGCAGAAACTGAAACCTCCATTATTGGCTTGGCCTTGGTTATTGGCGTGATATTTTTAATCGTGCTTATTCTCTTCATTCAAAAAAATATTGTGTCCCGTTTGCTGGTGCTCAACAACTTAGTCAAAGGTAAAATTAAAGGTGAAAAAGTTTACTCTAGCTTGACGGGCAATGATGAAATAACCGATTTAGCGAGTAGTTTCATGCTGTTTAGCGACACAATAGAACAACAAAATGTCAAACTGGAACATATGTCTCTTTCCGATGGTTTGACTAATATTGCAAACCGCCGAGCACTGGATGTAAGACTCTTACACGACATTGAATTATCTGTGCGTAAAAAATCCCATGTTGCAGTTTTATTGATGGATATCGACTTTTTTAAACTCTATAACGATAATTATGGCCACGCAGCAGGTGATGAGTGTTTAAAAAAGATTGCGAGTGTCATTAAACATAGCTTGAAGCGCTCATCCGACTTTGTGGCTCGTTACGGTGGTGAAGAGTTTGCTTGTGTCTTACCTGATACTGAATTACTCGGTGCCGCCGCGATTGCAGAACAACTTCTACACAGCATCCGTGATGCCAATGTAGAACATAAATTTAGTAAAATTGGCGACAGTATTACTTTAAGTATCGGCGTAGCCGTTTCGGGTCCAGAACGAGTACTCTTACCTGACCAATTGCTTAAACAGGCTGACAAAGCACTTTACCTAGCTAAAAGTAAAGGCAGAAATCAGTACTGTATCAGCACAAATGAATAAATTTATAGGCGAAAAAAAACTGCACTCGGCAGTTTTTTAAATATATTGCTTTCGATTATTTTTTAACAATTAAGGCCGGAAATTCATCTTCAAACCAATTTCTTAGCATGTTCTTTTCATAGCGTAAATTTTCAGAATCAAAGAATCTATTTGCCCTATCCATAAAAGCCATATCTTTCAGATCGACATCCGCTTGCTTAACAACCACTCCGGCTTTGTCGGTCAAAGTATAAGAAAAGCTCATTCTGGGTATATCGATATTTTTCACGACTCTTACATCATTCGAACTACTGCCAAATCCAACAAATGAGGCTGGCCACACTTGCCCAGCTAAATCTAGATTAGTGACATTTAAACTCAGCTTTTGCCCTGCAGGTAATTGTTCAGCTAGTTTTTGCATGTATTCTTCTAGCTGGCTAAATGTCTGATCACGGAAGCGCGAGCGAGACTCAGATGTTGGCCTAACATCGCGATATTGCTCTGGCTTTTCCCAATTAATTTCGACCTGTGCCTGGCTTAATACTTGTGTTGAACACAACAGCAACGAACTGGCCAAAAGCGGTATCATTAACTCTTTCATATATTGCTCCTCACACGTTTTCAAACGAAATATAGCATAAACGAAGCGGTCTGAACCGTAACTGAATTATGCCTGTTTGTATTATTTCATACTCCAATGACTTAAAGACTTCGTTGCACTCACTATATAGACAAGCGTGACACAACTATAATTCCCTTTCTGCCTAAGTTAAAAAATGGCCGGCCTAAACCGGCCAAAACACACATCAGAGTCAATCGATGTGCAAAACCCATTTAAATAAATTTTTTGACCCACAAAAATGCTCTTTAATTAACTACTCTTATTTTGTAATCTGTCACAGAGGTAGGTTCTGATTCTATGACGATAATATGGTTATTTGCGTTGATAAACTCTACTTGTTCAATACGGTCAATCAATAATTTTGTATCATTACTGGTCACCAAAGCGAGTATTTCATAACGGTCATCAGGCAAGGTTATACTTTTGCTTTTGGCATAGCTAAGAGCAGAAATATGATATTTTGCGCTATCAAGGGTTTCATCTGCACGCAGAAAGTAGAGCTCTACCAAACTATACTCAGCAACCAAATTGACAATATCAATTTGATACTGAAAACTTTGTGGCAAAGTGCTCTCGTTAAACGATATCGAACCTAAACTATTGTCAGTCTTTTGATACAACACAAGTGCTTTACTGTCGCCCTGATTCAAGCTTACAAAGTGATTGTTAATACTCAGGTTTTCATCACCCCTTGCCTGAGCAGACAAGCGATAACTACCAAAGTCTATATCAACATAACTACTTAATGTTTTTGCCTCCACCTCAATTTCGCTGCTTTTACCACCACTGCCCTCTAAGGAAACGTGCAGGAGTGAGGAGGCAGATAATAAGCTATTGTAAATGCGGTATTGGGCTGATTCGTTGATATCTGGATAGGTTATTACCGACGAGGAATTCGCCACTACATCTAATTCTATATTGCCGCTATGGGCTCCTGCAGTCGCACGTATAAAAATGGCATACTCGGTGGAAAAGTTGAACGCGATAGGTGCACTTTGAAAAACAGCTTCGGTTTGCCCCGGTATTGTTAGGTAAACCACATAATTACCCAGATTAAAATTATCGGTGGGCCCGCCCCAGTAAGATGTTTCACTAAACTCTTGATAGGCTAAGGTTGTCAATTTATGGGCTTCACTGAATGGTGTTCCGGCTTCAGACATATACAAATCAAATTGACTATCGTCTGCAATAACTGAACTGGCAAATAAACGGAATTCACTGCTGAGCTCTTCGCGCTTAAATCGGTGTTCAGCGATATTTTGTGTTGCAGCACCCCCACTCAAGACTAGTAGCGATTTTTCACTTTTATTTAAAGTCATTTGTAGTTCATCGACTAAGACTTCTTTATCGTCTGAATCCTGACGGTAAAATTCTAATGCCAGTTGACCGTTTTCCATGTTGATTAGACTGGTTGCATCGCCATACACAGCAGAACCTAGGGTAAGGCCATCAACTACTCGTAAATAGGTCAAGGCACTTGCTGGTGAACCATTATAAAATTGTAAGTAAAATTGCTTGTATGTTGTTGCTTCTTCTTTGTCCTTATCGCTACCACAGGCGAGTAAAAATAAGCTAGAAGCGATACATAGCAATGATTTTGAAAAAAGTTTTATCATGAAAAATGTAATTCCCGTTTATGTTGTGACATTAAATCCAAATAGCACTCAGGGCTTGATATAAGCCTACGTATAGAATTGGAGGATGAGCTTAGATTAAGCAGGCCGTAACTGGGCTAAACAAATATTCAAAATTTGAGCCCAGCGACAGCCCACGGATTGGCGCCTAGTTAATAAGGACCTGTTGGCTGAAGTTTGTCATTCCACACGCTATGCCATACTTGATTGCCATGAATATAGAAAACATGGTCCCCATGAATGACACTGCGGTCATCACCACTATAAATATAATAGGCAGCTGGATTAGCAACTTGAACCTGCTTATTTTGCAGGAGCATAGGTTGGCCACTATTGGTATCTACTTGCAACAGCAGTAAACTCGAATTGGCCCACCACAAACCCATTTCAGCATCGCTTTGCCCCCATTGTTCCACTGGTAAAGCAAATTGATAAGCGCCATCATAGTTAAGGGCAGACAAGGCACGATAGTCATATTCAACCGGCGTATAAGCTTGCGCCATTATAATGCTATTTATTTCGATTGGATTGGCGGGATCACCTACGTCAAATAAACTGATTTTCATACCTTCTTGGGTAACAGGTTCATCAGGCAAACTCCCTGTTTCAGGAATATTAGCCGCATTAACCTGCTGGCCAACACCTAAAAGATAGTTATTATCCATGGGAAACAAGTAACTGGAGAACCCTGGAATTTCTAATGCACCTGCAACTTTGGGGGTAAATGGATCCGCTAAGTCGAGCACATATAGAGGGTCAATTCGCTGGAAAGTCACGATGTAAGCTTTGTCCTCGAAAAAACGCACCGCATAAATTTCTTCGCCAGGTTTGCCAATCGGCTCTGGTTGACTACTGTTAGGTAAGCTGGCAACAACTTGTAGTTCATTACCATTCTGATTTAACACTGATAAATGATGAACGGGGCTTGAGCCTGAATAGTCTGTTGTCACCACTCGCAAGAAACCATCCTTCTCACTTAACTTCAGTTCACGCTGACTTTGCCAACCTATTAGTCCATCAATTAGGCCAGAAGCCTGATAATCTGGGCTTGCTGTCGCCAAACCAATCTTATGCAAAGCGGTTTTTTCATTAACTGTCGCTCCAAGATAAATACTCTCTGCAGACATGTACATCATATCCGCCATGGCGCTTATGCAGCTAGCAACAATGTCACTGGGATCCAGCATATTGATTTTAATCACTGACAATAACTGGGCATAACCATCTTTTTCGGTAGCTTGGGCAGGAATGGCACAATCTTCTGCATAAAACAGTGATGTTGCTTGTCCGTCAACATGGACTTTAGGCATAAGATCATCCGTTGATGTTGCCACTATCTTACGGTAATTAGCCAGGCGCTCTGCGTCAGTCGACGCATTCAGATTTAAACCTTCAACATGAGCAGTAAAACTGGACACTAGATACAAGGTATTGCCAACCCGGCGACTAGACAATAATGAACCATCAAATTGCATGTTACTCAGTGTTGTCGGTGCAGTTACATCACTGGTGTTATAAAAATCCACAGCAAATTTATGATCAAATGTACCCCAAGGACTTGCCATCAAACTATCAAAGGTATAACGGTAGCCTGCTGAACTAATCACAGCTAATCTGTCGTTATTGAGGTAAATACCGTCAATATTGCTATTTTCTTGGGCAATGGGCAGTGCAGCAACCTGAGTTAGTGAATAATCAACATTACGCTGCAATACTCTGACATGAGCGGGCTGATTGGTATCATTTTGCCACTCTGCATAAGCGGCCAAGTATAAGGTATTGCCGTCATACTCAAACCGGTCAGCTTCATCAATGCCGGTCTCCTGAGTATTGGTGATCGAAAAATCAACATGTGCAGCCTCAGAGGGCACGGCAGTTTGATAAGCATATTGGGCAATCGAAGAATAAATACCATTCTTAATATACCGACTGGCAGTCAGCTGATTGACCTGCGTCAAGGCACCAGAAAATGCTACCGCCGCATTGATTTGTGGCACTACAGTTGGTATCGGTGTTTGAACAGGCTTCTCATCAGAACTATCACCTGAACAGGCTGATAAACCGACGATACATAATGCGCTTAAGGTGTGGTTTGCTAATTTCACAAATTTCATAGGTAATTCTCCCTTGACTAATCAATGTTGCTAAAGCTTGGATAAAGTCTAGTTAGATTTTGCCTTTAGTATCGATCCAAATTGCCACCATTTGTTAATATTTGTAATCCTGCAGTGAGCTCAACTAAAAATCTGCTAGCATACTGGCATGGTGTTCTTAGCTTAAAACTGTGGATATTAATTGCGCGACATATTTAGATTAATTACCAGCCTCTTGCTGCTTTTGTCAGCCGAACAGGCCCTTGCATGTGAACGCGATGAGCAATGCCTAAATGCCAATGAATGGCAACTTGGCATCGCTTTGGGGATTGGGTTTACATCAAATCCACTGGTGGATGGAGATAATATCCCTTTGCTTGTCTTGCCTGATATTGCTTGGTATGGAGAAACATTTTATTTTGACAACGGCGAACTTGGTTACCAATGGCTGGATGGGAAAAAGTCATCTTTTGTCACTTATCTCAATGTCGACAAAGAAAGAGCTTTTTTTACTTTTTGGCATCCGGCTAACATTTTATTACCGCTAAATCGCTTCAATCAAGTCACAGCGGCCGAAGACCCTAACCAGAGTGGCCCTGAGCAATTACCAATTTCTATCGATGATGTTGGCCGCAGAAATTGGGCTCTTATGGGAGGCGGTCGCTGGTATTACCGACCTGATAATGCCGAATGGCAGTTGTCACTAGAAAAAGATCTAAGTGCTACGCATAATGGCGAAAAACTCGAAATTAGTTATCAACATTTTTGGCAATGGTCGAGCTTTCACTTTAGTACGCAAGTGAAAATGACGTGGAAAAGTAGCGCTTTAGTTGACTATTATTATGGCTTGGATGAGCATGACAAAGTTGATCCCTCGTACTTTTATCAAGCAAGTTCTGGCTGGCAACCTGCCGTGGGTTTAACCTTACAAAAGAAAATTCAAAATAACTGGTTATGGTTGACGCGAGTTAGCCTACAAAAATTACATTCGGGCATGACAAACAGTCCATTAGTGGAAGAAAGGAATATATTCAGTGTGTTTAGTGGCTTTGCCTATCAATTTTAACGGATTTTAAGTTGAGACTTACGCTATTGGTTCTATGTGCTGTTGCTTTGTTTGCTCAATCAGCAATAGCCCAGTCGCCCCTTTGGCAGGTACAGCCTTCAATTTGCATCAGCCAGCAGGAAGGGGAAAACTGTGAGTTTGAAGTGGACATCACCCTATTGAATTTGCCCGCGGGACAATATTGCGTAGCCTTGGTTAACACTGTTTTACGCTGCGCCACTGGGGCCGAATTTCCGCTCAAAATAACTATGCTAATCAATAAAAATAGCGAATTACGCTTACTTAATTCGGCTCAAGAAATACTAATAAGCCATTCTCTGATAGTCAAATCTCAGCAAGCCAATATGCAAAGACGCAGGTTGCGTAATCCTTGGAGTTTATTTTAATGACCCATGTACTTTTAGTCGAAGATGATGAGCGTTTAAGCCAGTTAATCGTTAGTTATCTGCAAAATCAGGGATTTAAGCTGACCCGTCTAGCAAACGGTGAAAAGTTATTAGCCACCGTCAAACACACTCCACCCGATATTGTGGTTTTGGATGTTATGCTACCCGGCGATAATGGCTTCACGCTTTGTCGAACTATCCGCCCTTATTACAGCGGTCCCTTGCTGTTTATGACAGCTAAAGGTGACGATTTTGATCAGGTTATGGGCTTAGAAATTGGTGCTGACGATTATCTGATTAAACCAGTAGAGCCGCGTGTATTGTTGGCTCGAATTAATGCTTTGTTACGCAGGGCAAACCACAAGATTGCATCATCGCAAAGCCCCGCTAAATTGGTCTTTGGTCAACTGATAATTGACCGTAATGCCCGCAGCGCTTTGTTAAATGGGCGTGACGTACAGCTAACCAGCCATGAATTTGATATGCTGTGGAAACTGGCAGAGAATGCGTCAACGTTAGTGGAACGCAGCGTGTTATACGACGAATTAATTGGTCGTGAGTACGATGGTTTAGATCGATCTGCCGATGTCAGAATTTCACGTCTGCGTAAAAAGTTGGAAGATAATCCTCTACATCCTTATCGCATTAAAACGATTTGGGGTAAGGGCTTTTTCTTTGTAGCTGATGCTTGGAATGACTAAGTCATATGGCCAAACTGTTTATCAGCTTATACGTTTTTATTACCCTCGCCCTTGTCGGCCTGAGTGCGGGTTTAGAGACGCTCTTCCTTATTCCTGAACCCAATGTTCAATCTACAGTACTGCGTCAATTTTTAAGCGCGAGCAAACAACAAGATGTTGACCTTATAGCTCTGCTAGAACAGGCCAACATAAAATTTCAATTACTCAATTTAAATGATATTGCTTGGCCATCTGACAGCCTTCATAAACTGCAAGCCGGTGAAGCTCTCAGTCTTTTTGATTCAAAGCTAGGTGAACAAGTATATATAGCGCATAAACATACACAACTAATCGAGTTATCTTTCGATCAACCTATTGCCAACCAGACCTCATTTATACTGTATAGAACGGTGTTTTTTGTACTACTTGGCTGTCTTATTGCTCTGTGGATTTGGCCCTTATGGCGTGATTTAGAAGCACTAAAAAGGAGTGTCACTACCGTACTACCAGACGGTAATATTAGCCAAAATTGGATAGACAAGTCATCGCTGGTTGCGCCGATTGCCACGTCTTTGAATACTATGCGCGGGCAAATCGCCGAGCTTATTCAAAGTCAGCGAGAATTATCTGGCGCTGTGGCGCACGAGTTTCGTACTCCCTTAGCCCGTTTAAAATTTGCCTTAGGCATGCTAGATGAGAGTCACGGTGACATGTTCAACAACATGCGAGAAGACGTGGACGAATTAGAAAAGCTTGTGCAAGAGATGCTTGATTTTTCAGCGACAGAAGCGCAAATGCCCAATCTACATTTCTGCGAAATACCCTGCACAACCATGTGCCATAGTGTAGTCAATAAGTTGAAAAAAAGTCATCTAAACCAACTGACAGTCGATATCTACGGCGGACCAGAGCAGCTCACTGGCGATAGCCACTTTGTGGAACGAGCCATGGAGAACCTACTATTAAATGCCGCTCGCTACGCCAAGACTTGTATCGTAATTAAGATTGAAAGCACAGCAAATAGTATATTACTTATAGTTGAAGATGATGGTTTAGGTGTTAGCCCTGAACTAGGACAAAAAATATTTGAGCCGTTTTATCGACCAGATGAAGGACGCGATCGAACTCAAGGGGGGGCGGGCTTAGGATTGGCTATTGTAAAAAGAGTGATGCAATGGCATCAAGGTTCTTGTAGCGTAGCAAGCAGTCCCTTAGGCGGCGCTAAATTTACCTTGTGCTTTCCTGTGCTACCTTAGGGCTCATCACTTACGATTTTAAAACACGACTACGGGCTATTTCTGCACAGATATAGTGTAGGTTAGCGCCATACAAAAACGGGTTTTTGTCATTGGATTCGCAATAAAGGCGATTAAAGTGATCCATAGAATTTTTACTGCTCGTAATATTATTCAAATACTCCCTTTGAGATTCACTAAAATCTTGTGCATGAGAGGCAATCGTTTGCCTAAAAAGAGCTAACTCTTTTTTCTCAGCCAATAAAGAAATTTCAAGCATCCAGTTTGCAACATCACTTTGAATATCATTAAACCAATAATGAATAAATGGTGAGCGCAACATGGCAATAAGAGCCAAAATTTCAAAAGATATAATAAAAAAACGGGACATGACATTTGCTAGTTAGTTTACGAACTATAAGCCTAATTGAAGTAGGGCAACTTTAAAACAAGCAATGGTTATGTGTCTTCATAACAGAGAATAACCTTCACTAGTATTTTATATCTAGCGACATAAACAATATTTGTTACTCCTTTCTTGATAGAAATCAAACAATAAAGAGGCTAATTTCCTTACAACTGCAGCGACCGGTTTAAGGAACTGATATACTGCATCGGTTTTTTAGCATTGCAGCATTTTCCAGCAAGGACATCGAATGAGTGAACGAATTCCCGTTAAAGTAATTTCTCCCGTTAAAGTTCACAAACCTGACTCACATCAACATGACAATCATTACACCCCGCGCAGTCGTATTTATGTGCGTGCAGTAACTGGTGCTTTGGAAAACTTTCGGCGCTTTTTCGGTTTAATATTTTTAAGCACCTTTGCCATTCTCCCATGGCTTCAATATGACGGTAGCCAAGCCATTTTGTTTGATATAGGTAGCCAGCGATTTAATATTTTTGGTCTTACTTTGTGGCCACAAGATTTAACACTACTTGCTTGGATCTTGATTGTCGCCGCTTTCGCCTTATTTTTTGTGACTACTTTTGCCGGCAGAGTATGGTGCGGGTTTATGTGTCCTCAAACCACATGGACTTTTATTTATATTTGGTTTGAAGAGCTCTTTGAAGGCTCGCGTCATCAACGAATAAAATTAGATGAGCGCGCGATGAATTTTGATAAATTCTGGCGTAAAGCCATGAAACATTTTGCTTGGGTTACTATTGCACTATTAACTTCACTCATCTTTGTTGGTTATTTTACCCCCATTGGTCAATTATTTATTGATTTTTTCACCTTCTCAAGCACCGCATGGGCCACTGGATTTGTGTTGTTTTTTACTTTTTGTACTTATGGCAATGCAGGCTGGATGCGAGAAATTATGTGTACTCACATCTGTCCCTACGCACGCTTCCAATCGGCCATGTTTGATAAAGATACCTTTACCGTGGCCTACAATGCCAAACGAGGGGAACAGCGCGGTCCGCGCAGCCGCAAGATAGCAAGAGAAGAAAATATAGAGAAAGGTTTGGGTGATTGTATCGATTGCAATCTATGTGTCCAGGTTTGTCCTACCGGCATCGATATTCGCAACGGCTTACAATACGAGTGTATTAATTGCGGTGCTTGTGTTGATGCCTGTAACGGTGTGATGGAAAAAATGAATTATCCGAAGGGACTCATTAGCTTCACGTCCGAAACCGAATTGGCCGGCGGAACGACTAAAATAGTGCGCCCAAAATTAGTCGGTTATTTCTTAGTACTGGTATTAATGTCAGGGCTACTTGTGTTCGAAATTATGACCAGAGTTCCCTTGGAAGTAGATATAATTCGCGATCGTAATTCACTCTATCGTGAAACCAACGATGGCTTAATTGAAAACGTTTATACACTCAAAATTCTTAATAAGTCTCAACAAAAACAAACTTATCTTATTAGTGTGATTGGTTTGGATGGCGCAAATTTTATTGGTCAGAACACCGTGGATGTAGCCGGGAGCGAAGTACTAACATGGCCTATAAGCTTAGCCATTGACCCTTATAAGATTAAGGAGGATGTGACTGAATTCGAGTTTAAAGTCGAAGTCATCAATGATCCTGAAAATGATGTGTATGTACAAGAACCAAGTAACTTTTTATATCCTAATTATTAGTACTTGGATAAGCCAGCAAAATGACAAAATTTGATTTTTCTGGATTAGGACCCGATCTTATTTTAGATGCAATAGAGTCGTTGGGGATTCGAGTTGAATCTGGATTATTAGCGCTTAATTCTTATGAAAATAGAGTCTATCAATTCATGGCAGAAGATAAGCGACGTTATGTGGTTAAGTTTTATCGGCCGCAGCGATGGACCGAATTACAAATTAACGAAGAGCACCAGTTTAGCCTTGAGTTAGCCAGTCACGAAATCCCCGTTGTGGCCCCGCTGATGTCTAATGGCAGAACCTTGCATGATTATCAAGGATACTACTTTGCATTGTTTCCATCCGCAGGTGGCAGACAATTTGAGGTTGATAATCTAGAGCAGCTTGAATGGATGGGCCGTTTTATAGGTCGAATACATGCAGTATCAAAAAGTGCTAAATTCGAGCATCGCCCCACACTTACAGTCGAGGAGTTCCTGATTGAGCCTTTGAGTCAATTGAAAAACAATGAGCTTATCCCAGACTATTTACACAGCCCTTTTTTCGCCATCTTAGAACCTGTGGTCAAAAAGGCCTCAGAGCTATACCGTGCGACACCGACAGACAATATACGTTTGCATGGTGACTGCCACCCGGGCAATATACTTTGGCGAGATGGCCCTACTTTTGTCGACTTAGACGATTGCCGCAATGGCCCTGCAATTCAAGATCTTTGGATGATGTTATCAGGTGATAGACAACAGCAAACACTACAATTAGATACCTTAATTAAGGCCTATCAAGAATTCGCTGAATTTGACAAAGAGCAACTAAAACTAGTAGAGCCTATGCGCGCTATACGCATGGTTCACTACATGGCTTGGTTAAACAAACGTTGGCAAGACCCTGCTTTTCCGCAAGCATTTCCTTGGTTTGCTGACGGTAAATATTGGGAACAACAAATACTCGCTTTAAAAGAACAATTATCTGCCTTACAAGAGCCACCGTTGGTATTGTTATAAACCTTTACCCTTTCTATTTATCTTAGTTTTCCATATACTCCGGCGCGTTTAAGGTGCCTTTGATTCTATAACGTCGTTATATGCCTCAGGTTAAACGGGAAGTCGGTGAATATCTCCTTTTTAATGTTGATATAAATCCTACGCTGCCCCCGCAACGGTAAATAAGAATGTTTTACCCACATACCACTGTTCAAACGAATGGGAAGGTCGTGAAACAGACTAATGAAAATTGGTCACTTATGAGCCCGGATACCGGCCTTAATCTGGTGCTAGATAAAGCCAGCTTTATTTAGTTTTTCTTTTATGTACTCGGGCGGAGTACATCAATTAGGCCTAAAATTAATGAAATCAAAAAATTACAGCAATACTCTGTGTTGCCTGAGCATATTTTGTAGCAGCGTATTTTTCACTCAAGTAGTCAAAGCTAACGAAGATTCAAGTGAATTCCCCCCTCTACCTTCTGAACTAGAAACAATTACCGTTGTATCCAGTAAAGTTCCCCTTTCTTTTCGCGAACTGGCTACCAGTGTTAGTCTCATTACCAAAGAAGATATTGATGCTAGGGGCAATGCTTCATTAGCTGACATAATGCGTCATGAGGTCGGAATTGGCGTTTCAAATTCAGGGGGGGTGGGGAAAAATACCACGTTGCGTATTCGCGGTGAAGATGGCTTTAGGACAAAAGTATACATTGACGGAGTTGAGTTAAGTGATCCTACCGCGCCTCAAGTGACACCTATCTTTGATGATATATTATCTCACTTGATTGACCGAGTTGAAATTCTGCGGGGCCCTCAAGGCCTAATGTACGGCGCAGATGCAGGTGGTGTTATTAGCATAACTACCAAACAAAGTGAACCGGGTCTACAAGCTTCCATAAATGCAGAGACCGGCAATTACTCAACCAACATGTTAAATGCCGACCTAGGCTACGCTAATCAAAACGGCTACGTTTATTTAGCGGCTGCGGAATTTGAAACAGATGGTTTTAATGCGCAAACCGCTGATGTTAGTAACGAGAAAGATGGTTATCAAAATACTACTTTACATTTCAATAGCGGTATTAATATTAATGAAGCCTTGTTATTAAATTTAGTGGTACGTAGGGTTTCTTCTAATAATGAGTACGATGGCTGCTATGACAATGTCAATTTTGCGCTTATTTATCAATGTACAACTGATAGTGAAAACCAAACCGCTAGGCTTTCTTTGCAATATAACCAAGATAAGTCGCATCACAACTTAGCTTATGCCAAAACCGATGTAGAACGACAGTTTTTCAGTAATGAGCAATTTAGTTTTGGCAGTGAAGGTAATATTAGTAAGCTTGAATACAATGGATTTTATGGCTCTGCGCAGCAAAAGTTAATTTGGGGTGTGGATAATGAAACCCAGCAATTGCTGGGTTCTGGCGAACAAAGAGAGCAAACTGGTTTATATTTTGAGTACCAAAAAGCGTGGTCTAAACAACTGTTTATGACTGCCGGAATGCGCCATGATAATAACGATACATTTGGTACCCATAACAGTTATCGCATCAGCGCAGCCTACTTAATTCCTCTGTCTGAACAAGAAACATTCAAATTGAAGTCGACTTACGGTACCGGTTTTCGTGCACCAAGTCTATATGAGCAAGCATACAATGACGGGGACTTTGCCTATGGAAATGCCGCTGGATTGCAACTTAAAGAAGAAGGCAGTCGGGGCTTTGATCTAGGATTTGATTATTTCAATAAAATACAAAGTCTATCATTGGTGTTTTTTAAGCAGTCAATTTCCAATGAGATATATTTTGACAGCTTAGCCTATACCGGCTATTTACAAAATAACTTGTCTAGCGAGTCTAAGGGCATTGAGCTCGAACTGAGCCAACAGTTAACTGCAGCCATCAAGTTGTGGGGCAACTACACATTTAATGAAACACAAACCAATCTGCAAGAAGATAGAATTCGGCGCCCGAAACATCAAGCAAACTTAGGCTTACAATCGCAATTTTTAGATGGTCGAATTCACGCTAGTCTAAACATAAAAATGGTTAAAGATCTGGTGGATATAGGCGGCGTCGCCTTGGATGATTACAACTTAGTCAATCTCACATCCAGCTACCTATTTTCCCAACACTTACGTATCAATCTGCGAATTGAAAACCTATTCGATCGTGAGTATCAAGATGTTGTAGGTTTTAATACTGCGCATCGGTCGATTTTTTTAGGTATGACGATTAATCTTTAAGTTTAAGCCTTGTTAAGGGGAGCCCAGCTCCCCTTAAGCTCATTTTTATTTTACTAAGACCTTGCTTTTATTCAAAATTGTCTATAATTCGAGTAATTATCTATTTAGCTTAACTTGCTCAGGGCTTACAAGCCCTCACAATTCCCTTTGAGTTAGCTAAACATCAATGAATGGGTGTTTATTGGTAATTCGGTTTGTTTAGAAGAGGTTGACTTTCATGGAGCTTAATTTTTATACAGAATACTTTTTAATAACTACGTATAGATTTAAATACCATATTGTTCATACATTAAGCGCCCGATTACGGCATACTTCGCGCCCACTAAATCCCTGCATGGAGGCAAAATTTAGTTAAGGCCTCAAAAACATTAAAAATAATCGTTTATTTTTAATGTTTTTGGTCCATTTAAATAAAAAAATGATGTTCTTTCTAAAACTCATAAAAGGGTAAACACCATGCATAAAAAAACCTTAGCCACATCTTTGATAAGTGCTGTCATAGGCTGCTCAATATCATTCTTTAGCAGTGCTGAACTGGTACTTGTTGTTCATCCTTCGAATGATGCGACCATTGATGCAAAGACAGCACAAAGAATTTTTCTTGGAAAAGAAAATAAATTCTCTACTGGCAAGGAAGCATTGCCCATTAATCAAGTTCCAGAGTCTGCAAGCCGAGCATCATTCGATACCGACACTTTGGGTCGCAGTTCTACACAAGTCGCAGCTTATTGGTCAAAACTAGTTTTCACCGGTAAAGGTATTCCTCCTAAAGAAGTGGCAAATGATGCTGAAGTTATTGCCATTGTTGCGGGTAATCAAGATGCTGTTGGTTATGTTGATAGTGCATCGGTTACTGGTGCTGTTAAAGCCATTTCACTGAACTAATTAGGAAGATAAAGATGAAAAAATTAATCGCATTAAGTGTAATTACTCTTGCTAGTTTGTCAGCACAAGCAGAAGTTCGTATCAATGGTTTTGCTAATTTAATTGGCGGAGTTATAACTGGCGATGATGCTTCTTATGTCGTCAATGGGGGTCTAGGATATGACGACAAGATATCTTTTAGTGATGAAAGTTTGTTTGCTATCCAAGTTAGTGGTGACATTAATGACAAAATGACGGCAACTGCTCAACTTGTTGCTCGTGGCGAAAACGACTACAAAGCGGAATTTGAGTGGGCATATATAACTTACAAAGCAACAGACAAAGTATCAATATCAGCAGGCCGGTTCCGTCTGCCATTGTTTAAATACTCTGCATCAAAAGACGTAGGTTACTCCTACCACTGGATCACCGCTCCAGGCTCAGTCTATGATGTTGCATTCAACAATTTGGACGGTATCCGGGTTGACTACAGCACCTATGTAGGCGACTGGGAATATAATTTACAAGGCGCTTTAGGTACCTATTCAAGCGAAATTGGTACTGGTAATGTAACAGGTGACAACGTTGCTCTATTCACAGCGGAGGCGGCTTATGAATGGTTTAAAGTCCGCGCAGTTGCCGGTCGTGGCAAAAATACCTTCGTGAGTTCTGATTTAGACGCCGCGTTAGCAGGATTGACTGGTAGTGGCGTATCACAATTAGTCGACCTTGCAGATGATCTATCGATTACCAATGACACTGGAGTTTTTCTTGGTTTTGGAATTGATATTGACACTTTTGATTATTTTATCAGTGCAGAAATTACCTCCGTTGATATAGAGCAATCATTTAGTTCAAAAGATTCAGCTGTTTATATTACTGCAGGTGCCCGCTTAGGCAACTTCACACCTTCAATTACTTATGAAAAGTTGGATGGCAATAAAGACATTAAATTTTTGGATAAAGTCGCTGCTTTACCTGCGCCATACCAACCCAGCGTGACACCACTTGTTGTTGGCTTGCAACAGTTTTACATGACTGAATATGATGTTGTTACTTTAGGTATTCGCTACGATATGGACACTAATGTTGCCTTAAAAGCAGATATCAGAAAATATAGTGATGATATGAGTACAGAAAGCAATGCAACAATATTACGTTTTGCTGTTAACTACGTTTTTTAATCAAAACTGTTCTTGATTTGAAGTAGTTAAATTTTAACTGTTTGTGTAAGAAGGTCGTACTTTGTGCGGCCTTTTTTATTTTAGATGCCCCCTGCGAGATAAAATTTAACACTCATTTACAATCTTCCATGAACATGCCTATCGGCATTTTATTCTAGCTATGATAACCTTTCTTAAATAGTTGAATTTTACGTTTAAATTAGCCCAAAGAGATAACATTAAAAATGAAAAAAATCTTCCTAAGTTTGCTCATCGCTGTTTTAATTCCTTTACAAGCCTGCGCTCAAGAAACGTGGAAAGAAGGAACCCATTATGTCATCGTCGGTGACGAAGCAACGGCAAAACCTGAGATATTAGAATTTTTCTCATATTGGTGTCCCCACTGTTATCAGTTCGAACCACTGGTTGAAAGTATAAAAAGTAAGTTAAGCGATGATGTGGATTTTACTAAAGTACACGTTAATTTTATGCGTTTTACTTCGTCACAAATTCAAGACGAAGCCACTCGTGCTTTAATGGTAGCGCGTGCATTGAAACAGGAAGATGCGATGAATAAAGCCATCTTCAATTATATTCATGTGCAAAAATCTACTGTTGCAGGCTTAAAAGATATGCAAAACATCTTTACGGTTAATGGGGTCGATCCTGCTGAATTTGAAAAACTTAGTGCCAGTTTTGGCATAAACAGTATGCTGCAGAAAAATAACAAAACGATAGAGCAATATCGCAAATATTTAAGCGGAGTGCCTAATTTTATTGTTAACGGCAAATACCAAGCTAAGTTTGCACCTGGTATGGCAGAAAAGGATTTTGTTGACCTAGTTGTGTGGTTGACCAAGCAAAAGTAAAAATTAAGTTGCTAGTTGCTAGTTGCTAGTTGCTAGTTGCTAGTTGCTAGTAAAAATGAAGACTTGCTTCTTAAGGGGAGCAAGTTTTTTTTTGAAAAAAACTGCTTCTGTCTATTAAATCATCATAAAGAGATCATTTGACAAGTCGGATTGTATTGGTGATATTGTCTTAATAGATGTTCAGTTGTTACCGTTATTGAGTATTCTTGAGATAAAAATATATCGTTAACCCTCTGCAGATTAGAAGGCTGGCACAATGTTGAATAAACTTTTTGATGGCAGCTTTATGCCTCATGGTCACTGTCTGCTATGGCGCTGGGATCTTTTATTTTTGCACGTAACAGGCGATTTATTGACCTTTACAGCCTATTTTATTATTCCACTTGTTCTTATCTATCTAGTTCGTAAAAGAGATGATCTTAAATTTGATCGTATTTTCCTACTCTTTGCTGCCTTTATCGCATTTTGCGGCATTACTCATTTTATGGGCCTCATTAATATCTGGCATGGATATTATTATATTGAAGGCATATTCAAATTAGCTACCGGACTAATTTCATTGACTACTGCCATCGTACTGTGGAAATTGGCCCCCAAAATATTGCTACTGCCTAGTGCTACAACGCTTGCTCAACGCAATGAAGAATTACTCAAAGCCAAACAAGAATTGCTTGAAATCAACCAAACATTGGAAGTTAAAATAGCTGAACGTACTAATCAATTGCACGTTGAAGCTAATACTGACTATCTAACAGGCATTAATAATCGACGAGCTATCATCAAGTATTTAGAGACAGAAATCGAGCGCTGTAGCCGTTACAAGCGTCCTTGTTCAATCATGATGTTAGATCTCGATTATTTTAAACAAGTTAACGACAAGCACGGACATCAAGTGGGGGATAATATTTTAGTCTTAGTGGCTAATGCCATCTCGGATACGTGTCGTTTAGCGGACCATGTTGGGCGCTATGGCGGCGAAGAATTCCTAATCGTTTTACCTGAAACCTCTGAGCCAGAAGCACTAGAACTGGCAGAACGAATAAGGCAAACAATCGCTACTCTAAAATTAGATATTGGCCTACCATTAACAGTCAGTATTGGGGTGGCTAGTCTAAGTTTACAGACTGAAGTCGATTCACATACTTTTATAAAACAAGCTGATGATGCAGTCTATAAAGCCAAAGAACAGGGACGAAATCAAGTTGTGGGCAGCCAAAAGTCAATGTCGTAAAAGAGTTCAATAATCTGGTTCTACTTATCCAGAGAGATATTTACCATCGCCATTTAAAGCGCCCTTGTTAGCTTGGTGAGCCAATGTTAAAACAACGCTCTAAGCTCTACTAAACCAAATATTACAAGCATAAAAAAAGGCCACGTCAGTGACCTTTTTGAAATCAGTTGCTTATGTTATTAAGCGATGATTTTAGCTACTACGCCAGCACCAACTGTACGGCCACCTTCACGGATTGCGAAG
>NZ_JBDYKM010000019.1:0-83141 GCF_040012495.1 Paraglaciecola sp. 25GB23A | reverse complement strand
CCCTATCAATAGACTGAACCCTATAACCGCTTATATGATAGTCGTGCCATGCCTTCATAATAGGTTCTGCCTAACGCTTATTAACGAGCATTTCGCATTTGCAACTGCTCGGCTTGATTGTTTTTTTTCGTCATTTTCAGTGCCTACCTTCTGATTTTATTACGTATTTTTTACTTTTATTAAGCTAAAACTACGGAAGTTCTAAAAAGCAAAAGGAGCCTGACTTTAACGAGACTTTTTTCGCTTCCTATTAAAAACCATGCGCAAAATATTTTCCATAATTAAATTAATAACTTAGCTGTTTTCTTAAAATCAAAGTGAGACCTAGGAAATTTATTTAATAGGAAGCGAAATTGGTATTATTCACTAATCTTCATTATACCTGATTTTTTATACAGCATATTGAAGTGAGAAATATTTAAGCAATCAGTTAATCTATAGTCCGCTATGGTCTGAACATTTGGTACATACCAAGCCGAGGGCGAAGTGCGGCTTTTGGCACAAACTTGCTATTCAAACCAAACAACATGAACGCCCACGCCATCAGTAAAAGCAATATTCCGAAGATGTCAGCCTCCCTTTTTTAGTTGTAAATGGAGCGGTTTGAAGTAAGCGAAATCTACAAATTAATATTGGACATTTGAATCCAAATCATTAGTGTCATTTGGCATGTTTAATCAATAAATACATACCCATGTTATACAAGAAACCTAATTCGAAATATTGGTATACCAAGTTTGATCTTGCTTTCGATGGCACGACTAAACGTGTTAATCGCAGTACTAGAGAAACAATCAGAGCCAAAGCTGAGGCTGTTGAACAACAAATCAGGGAAATCACATGGGAATTACTCAAAGAGCCTGAAAAACAACAATATGAATGGGCTGATGCTGTTCGTTTGTATTTAGGTTGTCGGCAAACTAATAAGACATTGAATGGCAAACAACGCAAGCTCCTATGGTGGCAAGAAAACTTAAGCTCTGACTCATTTAAGAAAATAACTGCAAGTGAAATTTTCACGACTTTGTCTACCCGAACAGAATTGAGTCTCGCCACGAAAAATCGGTATTTGTCTGAAA
Organism: Paraglaciecola sp. 25GB23A; assembly: GCF_040012495.1. Taxonomy (NCBI): domain Bacteria; kingdom Pseudomonadati; phylum Pseudomonadota; class Gammaproteobacteria; order Alteromonadales; family Alteromonadaceae; genus Paraglaciecola; species Paraglaciecola sp. 25GB23A. The sequence continues at coordinate 82,062 of NZ_JBDYKM010000019.1, read as the reverse complement.
TAAAATCCTTTTTGAATTTTGTTCACAAAGAGCTTGAGTGGATTGACCGAGTGCCCGTCATCAAAATCTTTAAAGAACGGGAGAAACCATTTTATAAACTCACTGACAACGACGTAGAGCGTTTATTGTTGGCTTCGCCGGAGTTCATGCGGCCTATCATTCTTTTTGCTCTTTCAACGGGGTTTAGAGCGTCTAACATCATTGGACTGACGTGGAACAAGCTTGATTTAGAAAAAAAGGTAATTCGGATCGATGCTGACAATCATAAAAGTGGCTCGGCCATGCTGCATCCAATCAATGAAACGGTTGTAACATTACTCAGAAATCTTGCCACAAGTAAGAAATCTGATTTCGTATTCCTAAACGAAAGTGACTTACCGATTAACGATCTTAATCGCCGTATTTGGTATCGAGCATGTAAAAGTGCTGCTTTAGTCGGTTTGCGGTTCCATGATTTGCGGCATAACTGGGCATCGCGCCATGCAGAGAAAGGCACGGATATTCTAGCTATTAAAGAATTGGGAGGTTGGAAAACTCTAGAGATGGTGCAACGCTATACGCATCCAAGTTTGGACTATCTTAGTCTACAGGCAAACAACATTGTAGAAAAATCATTTACAGAGAGTAGTGAAGATAACATTGTGACAAATGTTGATGAGAAACAGAGCTGTGACAAAAAATCGTCTCACTTTGTCACAGTAGGTAGTTTGAAAGTGCTAAAAGATGAGGGTCAAAAATGGAAAAACCTGTTAACTTTCAACAAGTTAACAGGTTTTAAACATGGTGCCCGGAGGCGGAATCGAACCACCGACACGGGGATTTTCAATCCCCTGCTCTACCGACTGAGCTATCCGGGCAAAACTGGTTGACTTGCGGCTTACGGTGTTTTGTAGGACCTGCTTCGTCGTGGGTGCGTATTAAACGGATTATGGTGATTTATGTCAACTAATTTATGGTAAATATTTTGATTTTTGTGCTGACTGCTGCAAAAACCAGCAAAGCTTAGTTATTAAATCACCATTTCAAGCAAAAAGCGGGCTTGGTACTCCTTATTCAGGTTTAACCGGCACGTAACCTTCAACTTCTACATCTTTACCTTCAAACAAAAAGTCGGTCATGGCCCCTTCTAAAAATTGACGGTGTTCAGCATTCATCATGTTGAGCTTTTTTTCATTAATTAACATGATCTGTTTCTTTTGCCAAAGCGTCCACGCCTCTTGGCTAATATTATCAAAAATACGTTTGCCCAGTTCACCTGGATACAATTGAAAACCTAAACCTTGTGCTTCTTTTTTCAAATACTGGCAATGTACCGTTCTACTCATTTTAATACCTTCTTACTCAAATGTGCCTACCCCACCTCGAAATAATAAATTAAGAGGATGGGCATTAGCTTAATAACTGAACTCATAAAGCTAGTCTAGCAAATTAGTTGAGCCCAGTCCTGACACAAAGGCACCAATAGCGAGCTTAATTCGATTTTAGTTTTTCGCACTCAAGTACAGCAAAAATGAGCGCGCCTAATAAATAAGCCAGCATAGGTGTCACAACCATTACGAACAGTATTTGTAGGGGATTAAACATGACTTTTATCCTTTTGTGCTTGCTCACCTTGCTTTTTATCTATACCAAAGAAGCGATAAACACATACAAAAAATAAAGGCACAAAAAATATGGCCAGTACCGTGGCTGAAAACATCCCACCAAATACCCCCGTACCAATAGCATGCTGACTTCCAGAGCCTGCTCCTGAGCTCAAGACTAATGGGGTTACACCTAACATAAAGGCCAAAGAAGTCATGATAATAGGACGTAAGCGCTGCCTAGATGCCTCAATGGCAGAATCAAGCAAACTATTACCTTCTTCGTAGAGAGTTTTAGCAAATTCGATAATTAAAATGGCATTTTTAGCCGCTAAACCTATGGTCGTAAGCAAGCCAACTTGAAAATAGACATCATTTGTCAGACCTCTAAGAAGGGTAAAGATCACCGCTCCCAATATACCCAATGGTACGACCAAGATCACGGCCGTTGGTATACTCCAGCTTTCATATAAAGCGGATAAACATAAAAATACGATTAAGATTGATAAGGCATATAACATTGGTGCTTGAGAACCAGACTTTTGTTCCTGCAAGGATAAACCCGACCATTCAAAGCCAAAACCGGCTGGTAGCTTTGCGGCTAATTCTTCCATCGCTTGCATGGCTTCCCCCGAACTTAGACCAGGCGCCGCCTGCCCTAAAATTTCGACTGAAGATACACCGTTGTAACGTTCTAATTTAGGTGAACCAGAAACGAGTCCGAAAGTACTGATAGCACTTAAGGACACCATTTTGTTTTCGTCATTACGCACATACCAGTCTTTGATATCTTCTGGCATCATGCGATAAGGTGCATCCGCTTGCACAAAAACCTTTTTAACCCGATTGCCATCGACAAAGTCATTCACATAGGTAGAGGCCCAAGCTGTGGTAAACACTTGATTCACATCGGCAATAGAAAGGCCTAAAGCCATGGCTTTCTGCTGATCGATATTAATTTTAAATTGCGTTGTATCACCTAATCCATTGGGCCGCACACCGACCAGTCGACTATCTTGTTCTGCCATACCAAGTAACTCATTTCGAGCCGCCATCAAGGCTTGATGGCCTTGCCCGCTCAAATCTTGTAACTCAAAGGTAAATCCTGTGGCATTACCTAATTCGGCGATTGGTGGTGGTATGAAGGCGAAAACAGACGCTTCTTTTAGCTGCGACAATGCCCCCATTGCCCGAGCAGCAACAGCTTGCACACTTTGCTCGGCACCGGGACGTTCGTCCCAGTCTTTTAATCTTAAAAAGGCCATACCGTTGTTTTGACCGCTACCTTGAAAACTAAAACCAACCACTGAGAACATGGCTTGTACGTTTTCTTTTTCATCCTCTAGAAAGTATTTTTCGACTTTATCCATTACCAAAGATGAACGCTCCATCGACGCACCTTGAGGCAAAGACAGCAGAGCAAACATTCGGCCTTGGTCTTCGTCAGGCAAAAAACCGGTTGGCAAGCGCAAGAACAGCGCACCCAGTACAACAACTAAAATCACATAGATAAACATGTACCGTCCAGTGCGACCCAATATGTGGCCTACTGAATTCTGGTAGGCCTTAGTCATCCCTTCAAATTTATTATTGAACCAAAAAAAGAAACCACTTTTTGGCTTATCTTCGCTGGAAATAGGCTTTAACATAGTGGCACATAACGCAGGTGTTAATATCAGGGCCACCAGCACTGATAAGGCCATGGCCGAAACAATAGTCACCGCAAACTGACGATAAATAACCCCAGTCGAGCCACCAAAAAAGGCCATTGGTACAAACACCGCTGATAGCACTAGAGCAATACCGATGAGTGCACCGGTAATCTGCTTCATGGATTTTTTGGTAGCCTCTTTAGGCGATAAACCTTCTTCGTGCATTACTCTTTCTACATTTTCCACCACAACAATCGCGTCATCCACTAATAAGCCGATAGCTAATACCATGGCAAACATAGTCAAGGTATTGATTGAATATCCAAAAAGATAAAGAATACCAAAGGTACCTAGCAACACGACTGGTACGGCAATAGTAGGGATTAATGTTGCTCTAAAGTTTTGTAAAAACAAAAACATTACACAAAATACGAGCACGATGGCTTCTAATAAAGTTTGTACAACAGATTCAATAGATAACTTAACAAAGGGCGTAGAATCATAGGGGTAAACAACCTCAAGTCCAGCGGGAAACTGCGGCTTCAACTGAGCAATACGCTCTTTCACCAATGCTGCTGTATCAAGGGCATTTGCTCCAGACGCCAAGCTGATAGCCATACCAGCTGCAGGTTGATTATTATATTCAGACAGTATTCGATAGTTTTCGCCACCAAGCTCGACTCTCGCTACATCTGACAAACGCAAAGTCGAGCCATCATCTGCCACCCTTAACAGAATATCGCCAAACTCTTTTGGCGTTTCTAAACCAGTTTCTACCACTATGCTGGCGCTAATTTGCTGACCAGGAACAGCTGGCGCACCACCTAACTCGCCTGCCGCTATTTGAGAATTTTGTGCTCTAATGGCAAGAATTACTTCATTAACAGTTACGCCATATTGGGTAAGTTTGTCAGGGTTTAACCATATTCTCATCGCATATTGTGAGCCAAAAAACTGTATGGTGCCCACCCCAGAAAGACGACTTACTTGGTCTTTTACATTAGAGGCAACATAGTCAGAAATATCAAAACGGTCCATACGGCCATCAGCTGAATAAAAACCTGCGACCAATAAAAAACCTGAAGATGATTTAGCCACTCTAACGCCAGCTTGCTGAACCTTGTCTGGCAACAGAGTCATAGCTGTCTGCAATTTGTTTTGTACTTGTACTTGTGCGATATCAGGGTCGGTACCTGCATTAAAGGTTACCGTTATATTGGCATTACCGGTTGAATCACTGCTCGCACTGATATACTGAACATTGTCTATACCGGTTAAGGTCTGTTCTATTACTTGTATTACAGTATCTTGCACCACTTGAGCGGAAGCCCCTGAATAGGAAGCAGAAATAGTAACTGTAGGTGGAGCAACATTAGGATATTGTGAAACAGGTAACTTAAGCATAGCCAACGTACCTGCCAACATAATCATAATGGCAATTACCCAAGCAAGTATTGGTCTCTCGATGAATATTTTAGCCATAGTTAACCGGCCTGCTGCTGATTAATATCGCTCGCCGCCACTGTCATACCAATAGATATTTTTTGTAATCCCGCCACGATAACTTGATCGCCGACTTCTAAGCCATTTAAAACTAACCAAGAGGCGCCAAAAGCACGATCGATAGCGACAAACCGCTGTTGTACAGTACTACTGCTATCCACAATATAAACATAAGGCTTGTTGTCATGACTAAACAACAGCGATTTTTGCGGTATTAATATAGAATTAGTCCGCTTTGCTTGATGCACAGTAACTTTGCCGAACATACCAGGCAGCAGAATATAGTCAGGATTAGAAAACTCAACCCGAATAGAAACGGTATCGGTAGATGGGTCGGTTTGCACTTCATTAAATTTAACTTCACCGTCATGCAGGTACTTTTCACCATCACTAAAGGTAAGCTCAGCAATAGGAGCGACTTTCTCAAGCTCACCTGTAGCGATGCGTTGTTTAATTCTGCGTAAATCATCATTGGCCATAGGAAGATCAAAATAGATGGGATCTAGCTGGGTGATTTCGGCTAAGGCAGCAGCTTGTTGCTCAACAACTAAAGCCCCCTCGGTCACACTGGATTTACTAATTCGCCCTTCAATGGGCGCCAAAACATTGGTGTATTGGATATTGAGCCTAGCTTTGTAAAGCGCCGCTTCAAGCACACCGACTTTAGCTTCTAAACTATCAAATTGGGCCTGAGCAATATCTAAGTCTTGCTGACTAACCAGCTTTTGTTTAATTAATTTGGTATAGCGACTTAAATCCGCTTTTGCTTCTTGTAAATTCGCTTTGTTTTCAGCAATTGCCGCTTCTGCTGAGAGTAAATTTGCTTCATAAACCGTAGGGTCTATTTGGTAAAGCGGTTGACCCGCGGCTACCACCGAACCTTCATCAAATAAACGTTGCATAATAATGCCGCTCACCTGAGGACGTATTTGCGATTTTTTAGACGCAATTGAACGAGCCGGTAAAGACTGGGTAAACAGCACATCTGTGGCCACTAGCGTTATAACATCAACGGCTTGAGGAGGTCTTTGCTGATTTGCTGTTTCACTTTGTTGTGGCGAACAAGCGCTTAAATATAGAACGCTGCCCCCCAGTAAAACCATAGCTGTAAAGAACCGAGAAAATTTCATTGAGACCTCAAATTAGTTGGTACCTGTTAGTTGATTGTTTTAAAAGATGTGAAAATAACTAACAGCAAAAATAAGAATGCATAATATTTACAAACAATTTACATACATTCATGCATGTATTGTATTCTACTGGTTACCTCGTTACAATTGCAACAACAGTAGAGAATTTAATAAGTTCTGTTACATCTCTCTCAGTATTCAGCAAGAATTCGGTGCATAACGAGGTATCTATGGCCAGAAAAACCAAAGAAGACGCGATTGCGACGCGCAATATTCTATTAGATTCTGCCGAACAGATTTTCTTCGACAAAGGTTATTCACAAACCACATTAATGGATGTAGCAAGTCATGCTGGGATGACGCGTGGTGCTATTTATTGGCATTTCAAAAATAAAATGGAATTATTCGAGGCCATGGTAGAAAGAGTGCATCTACCTTTAGAGTCCTTAGTTGAAGCATGTGCCGACGAAAATGAGCCTGATCCATTAGGAAAATTTCGTGAGTTTTCAGTAAAATTCCTTATTCAACTTGGCAGCGATAGACGTTTACAGCAGGTTTTTTCGGTGATGCTACACAAATTTGAATACAACGGACAGGTTGCCCAACTAGAAAAAAAACAACAGAGCTCATTTCAAGAATTTACTCAGAGAATTGAGCGAACATTCAAAAACGCAATTAAACGCGGACAGTTACCCATTGATTTAGATATTGAACAAGCCGCGTTTATCAAACACGCATATTTTACCGGTATTTTAAATAATTGGCTGTTTTGTCCATTAGATTATGATTTAGCGAAACAAGCCGAATCCTTAGTCGACAATTACTTTTTTATGTTAAGCCACAGCCCTAATCTTAGATTACCAGCATCTAACTAAGCTTTTCCTCGCGTAATGTTGTAAACAATTGTTGCGTCGGCGCAGCTAAGCCTAAGGCAGGAGGATTCAGCAAGTCATACCAACGGTCTTGCTCCTCACTCACCATTTGTGTTCTAGGCTCTGTATTTAGCAAAAGTACTACAGGCTGGATATCGAGATGGAAATGACTAAAAGTGTGACGAAATGGCAATAGAAAGCTGACTCTAAAATCGACTAAACCCAAGGTTTTAGCTTGCTGTTCAAGTTCTTCCAAAGAGTCAATTTGATAAAATCCCCATAAGCCTCCCCAAATCCCAGTTGGTGGCCTTTTATAAATCAAGGTCGTATTTTTCCACATAGGTATCAACATAAAAGTTGAACGCACCGGAATCACTTTTTTAGGTTTTTTACCGGGAAAGTCTGTGGGCCTTGCTAACTTAAATGCTTGGCAGTCAGTTGATACAGGGCAACGGGAACAAGCAGGAGAACTTCGAGTACACAGGGTTGCGCCCATATCCATCATGGCCTGATTATATTCTGCGGTGCGTGTAGCTGGCGTTAAACTATCCGCCAATTCCCATAATTGCGTTTCTACCGCTTTGTTGCCTGGCCAGCCTTCAATCGCAGCATAACGCCCTAATACCCGCTTAACGTTTCCGTCTAATATGCTGTGATGCTGTCCCTGAGCTAAGGACAATATCGCAGCCGCCGTTGAACGACCAATGCCAGGCAAATTCATCACTTGTTCAAGGGTGCTGGGAAACTCTCCCCCATGTTGTTGCACAATGTTTTTTGCCGCCTGATGCAAGTTTCTAGCTCGGGCATAATAACCAAGCCCAGTCCAGTGGTGCATAACCTCATCTTGCTGAGCCTCGGCCAAGCTAGCAACATCAGGGAAACGCTGCATAAATCTTAAGTAATAAGGGATCACAGTGCTAACTTGGGTTTGTTGCAACATAATCTCCGAAACCCACACAGAATAGGCTGATTTAACTTGTTGCCAAGGCAAGTCTTTGCGCCCATGCACCTCAAACCAAGTGAGAATGCGGTGTGAAAAAGATGAGTTTGCAGGGGAATTTTTATGAGTCACAACAATGCTTATTTTGCTTCTTAACAGATATACTGGATAATACCCTATCTGCTTCTATTTGGTTTACATTGCTCTCAGTGATTTCATCTGCCACCACTCTAAAAATAACTCAGCCTGTTGTATTTCTGCCAGGTACTCTATGTGATGAACGCATTTTTATGCCTTGTTGGCATCATCTCGATATACCTTATCAAGCTTATGTTCCTTTGCAATGGGCTGATGATCTGGCACAGATGTTAGCCTTAGGTGCTGATAGACTCGACTATTTTGATCAGCCAGTACATTTAGTGGGGTTTTCAATGGGCGGCTATTTGGCCGCGCTTATCGCCTTGCAAACCCCCACTAAAGTGGCTTCTTTGACTCTGATTGGCAATACCTGCCAAGCCCTACCCGAAGCAGAATTAATTCAACGTAAAAATTTAGTGGCAGCAATAAAACAAGCTAAATTCAAAGGTATGAGTGATACACAAATCGCCAATATGCTGCATCCGGCAAATAGGCACAATAAGGCTATTATCAAGATTATTCGTGAGATGGAACAAGACTTAGGGACGGCCACTTTAAATAGTCAAATAAAGGCCACCAGTGAGCGGAAAAATCTGTTACCTCAACTGGCAAAAGCCAGTTTCAAGTGCCATTTTATCGCTGGAGAGCAAGACTACCTTACCCCTGAAGCGCAATTACACATGGCCCAGCAGCAAATTCCCGGTAGCTCACTTAATATTATCGCTGAAGCGGGCCATTTATTGCCCCTAGAACAAGCAAAAGCCTTAGCTGACCTGTTAGCAAGCGCATTAAATACATGAAGTCCTTGCAATCAAAGATGGTCACCGGATAATGCGCGCATAAATAGTAAATACAATCATTCTACCCCTTAAGAGTAAGCAACATGAGTCAGTTCAAGTCTGAACAAGAAGCCGCAGAGTCCGGTGTCTACATTCGAAAAATTCAGAGTTTTGTCAAACGTGAAGGACGCCTGACTGGTGGCCAAGCAAAGGCAATCGAGCAATATTGGCCGACTATGGGTCTGTTGCACAGCAGTGGTAAATTAAATACCGAACAGACTTTTGCACGCACCGCTCCCCTAGTACTTGAAATTGGCTTTGGCATGGGCAAATCCCTGGTGGAAATGGCCAAAAACGAAACCGACAAAGATTTCATCGGTATAGAAGTCCACCGTCCTGGCGTAGGCGCTTGTTTGGCCGAAGCGGCTGAGCGCGAGGTTACTAACCTGCGTATTTACGAGCACGATGCCGTAGCAGTATTGGCTGACTGTATCGAAGACGGGAGTTTAGCCAGAGTTCAATTATTTTTCCCTGACCCTTGGCATAAAAAGAAGCATCACAAAAGACGCATTATACAGCCTGATTTTGTGCAGAACCTGCGCACTAAACTGGCTGTGGGTGGTATTTTTCATATGGCCACCGACTGGGAAAATTATGCACAGCATATGCTTGAAGTCATGTCAGCGGCACCGGGCTTTGTCAACTTATCGGCCCTTGGAGACTTTGTCCCTCGCCCTGAACAAAGACCCTTAACCAAGTTCGAACAACGTGGCCATCGTTTAGGTCATGGCGTTTGGGATTTAATGTTTGAGAAGGTAAATTAATGTTATCACCTACTAGCCAACTTTTAGCCAGAAGTAGTGAACTGTTTTCAACAGGTCGATGGTTATTTGTCAATCCGGCTGACGCCAATATATGTCAACACCTGGTCGATGCCGATATCTCAGTCTTCCATCAATTTTTTGATATTTACCAACAAAGTCAACGGGCAGGCGAGCCAGCTAAACATGTTTTTGCCGCTAGTTATGCCACCGAGACCCCCTTTGATGGCGCAGTGGTCAATATGCCAAAAGCCAAAGAACATGCCAAAATGTTGTTAGCAAACGTCGCTGCTTGTTTAAAGCCAGGGGCCAATATTATGCTGGTTGGCGAAAATAACAGTGGAGTAAAAAGTGCAGCCAAATTGCTTGAACCCTACTGTGAAAATGTCAATAAACTTGATTCCGCTCGCCATTGCGCCCTTTACGGTGGCGTGGTGACTTTACCGAGTAAAAGTTTTGACCTGAGCAAATGGCAAACTACTCAGACAGTTGACATAGCAGATTTGAGTTATCAAATTTGCTCTTTACCTGGAGTATTTAGCCACGGTGCAGTGGATATCGGCACTCGTGTATTATTAGAAAACTTGCCTCGTTACCATGCCGGACGTGTATTAGATTTTGGTTGTGGTGCCGGTTATATTGGCTGTTTTGTGGCACTCAACAACCCTCACGCCAAGGTTGTTATGAGCGATGTCAGTGCACTAGCCATCCATTGTGCGGCCCAAAGTGCTAAACTTAATAAGCTCACAGTTGACGTCATACCGTCGGATGGGCTCGGTGCTCTATCAAACAAATTTACTACCATTATTACTAATCCACCGTTTCATACTGGTATCCAAACTGACTACTCAGTAACAGAAACCTTTATTAGTGATTGTAAAAAGTTTTTAACCTCAGAAGGTTCACTCATTTTAGTGGCAAATCAGTTTTTGCGTTACGCAGAGTTATTGGAAAAACAGTTCAAAAGCGTTACCTTAATTCAACAGACAACTAAATTTAGTGTCTACTCTTGTTTACGTGCCAAATAAAATGAGAGCTGTTCAAAATGTAAACAACAAAATAACATAAGTTACGACGTTGAGTTAAATGGCTCTGCGTTGAAAACCTCAAGTTATAACGATTTTGCAATGTCGTGGCCTGTGGCCGTTTAATAGGATGCTGATGAAAATATTATTTGTTGTATCGGAAGTTGAAGATCTAGTGAAAACAGGTGGTCTTGCTGACGTTGCTAAATCACTGCCTCTCGCCCTAAGTGAGTTAGGTCATGAGGTGATTATTGTCATGCCTTACTACCAAGCCTTAGCCGATAAGTTTTCTGCCGCTGAATGTGCGCCAAAACAAATATTGTTTGCTGAAAACCGTCCTTATGAATTTGCTTTGCGTGAAATTAACCTCGCCCAGCTACGAGTCATATGCGTTGATTATCCAGCATTTTTTGCACGTAAAGGTTTGTATTCTGACGATTACCATGCCTACGGTGATAATGCTGAACGATTTGCTTTTTTCGCTCATGCGGCGCTAAAAACCGCACAGGCTATTAATTTTAAACCCGACATTGTGCACTGTAATGACTGGCATACGGCATTAACACCATATTTTCTGCATATCGACGACTCGGGCTTTTTTAGCAAGGCACGCTCAATTTTTACCATTCACAATGGCGCATATCAAGGCACTCATCGCTTTGCTGATATTCCGTATTTACGTCTGCATTATCAACTGCAAAACCAGCTTGATGGTGATGCACTGAATTTTGTTCGTATGGGCATTCGTTACGCCAATAAAATTAATGCAGTAAGTCCTAATTATGCTCAAGAACTATTGACACCTTTAGGATCTCATCATTTATTCTATGAGTTTACACAGCGCCAACAGGATGTTTCAGGCATTCTGAATGGCTGTGATTACTCGCAATGGGATCCCGTCAGTGACCCTCATATAGTCGAGCGTTATGATGTAGATAATTTTCAAGGCAAGGCTGCATGTAAGGCCGACCTACAGCGAGAAATGGCACTACCTATAATAAGTTCAACACCCATAATTGGTATGGTTTGTCGCTTAACCGAACAAAAAGGTTTTAGCTTTATCCTGCCTATGCTTGAACACTTAATGCAACATGAAATGCAACTGGTGATTGTGGGTACCGGCGATCCTGAAATAAGTCACTTTTTACATGACTTAGCCAAACAACATCCTGCCAAGTTGGCGTTTCATGAAGATTTCAGTGTCAGAAAAGCTCACATGATTGAAGCTGGTAGTGATTTTTTCTTAATGCCATCATTGTTTGAACCTTGCGGCCTTAATCAGATGTATAGCCTAGCTTTTGGCACCTTACCCATAGTCAGGGCAGTGGGCGGCTTGAAAGATACGGTGATTGATTTAGCTCAACAACCCGAAGCAGCAACGGGGTTCATTTTTGATCAACCAGACAGTGCTAGTTTATTAGCTTGTGTAGAAAGGGCTTTGTTATTCTATTTTGAGTATCCAGAAAAATTTGTAGCGACTCAAAAACGCGCGATGCATAGCCGATTTACTTGGCAAGCTTCCGCCAAAGAATATGAACAGCTTTATATTGAGGCGCTTAACTAAGGTGATAGGCAGATTATGCAAATTGTTTTTGGCCACTAGCCTGTGGGTAACAACCACTAAGGCACTGGCCTTACCTGAATTGTGTTTACAATCCCCCAAGCGCACTGCTGCTTGTCCACATCTTTTGTATAAAAAGAGTAAACTGGCAATCCCTAAATTGGCCGTGCAGGCAAATGAAATAGTCTGTTTATGTTTAACTGATCTGAATCCTCTACTCACGCCGCCTAGCAGTGAATTAGAAAAAATTGACCAACAACTCGCTTGGATGACGTTGACCCAAGAGTATCGCCTAACTAAAGAAGAAATTATGGCCTTAATACGCGAATGAATTTGTTCAATTATCATTAATTGTATACAGTCAAAGTAACAACAGGCTAAAAATTAAAAGTCTGCTAATACTTAGCATCACTAGTTTGTAAAAAATGAGAGTAACGATCAGTCCAAATATGGCCAATTCAAGCAGATTTCTATCAATCAAAAGCCTAATAATATGGGTGGTAATGGCTATTACCTCTGTGTCTCTCATCGTCGCTTCCGGTATCAATCTTTTTTCTCAGATCAATTCTTATAAAAACGAACTCATTTCTGACGTTAGTATGTTAGCTCAGCTCATCGGCCAAAGTGCGGTTAGTGCAATGGATGAAGGCCAGGTTGATGAGCTTCAAACCAGCATGAAAGTGCTGTCAGCAGTTACGATTATAGAAAACGTACATTTATATAAAGTCCTAGATAATGGTGAGCGCTCCTTTTTTGCTAGTTATAACAAAAATGGTATTGCTCCAGTAAGACCAAGGTTGGAGCAAAGTGAAAAACTCGCCAGCGTTATTCTTAGTGGTAACTTAGCTGAAATCATCAGCCCGATTTATCGGGAAAATAGCAATGCTGAAGATAGTAACGAAGAGATAATTAACGATTTAGTCGGCTATATTTATCTCAGAGCCTCTGCAGAAGCACTCGAAGAACACATTAGCGAGTCGATTTTATTGACGCTTACCGTATTATTGGTCTGCGTCGCCGTTTGTTTCTTTCTAACCCTTAAACTGCAAAGCACCATTACCGCACCTATCCAAACCCTTGTGCACTTAGTGCAACGCATCTCTCGACAAAAAGATTTTTCTAACCGAGCAGACCCAAATGGTATTAAAGAGTTAGATATACTAATTGATGCCTTTAATGCCATGTTAGAAAGAACTCAGGGACATATGCAGCGCCAAGCTGATGCAGAACATGAATATCGCTCCTTAAATGTCAGTTTGGAAGAAAAAGTCAATCAGCGTACCTTGGCGTTAAAAGACGCTAACTCTGAACTTATCCAAACTCTTGAGAAACTTCATCAATTTCAAAGACAAATGGTACAAAATGAAAAAATGGCGTCACTTGGTGACATGGTTGCTGGGGTTGCGCATGAAGTTAACACTCCTATTGGTTTAGGTGTGACCGCCTCGACCATGATGTTAGACAGACTAGTCGATTTGAAAAAAGCCTTTGAAGATAAAACGCTAAAAGCCAGCGCATTATCCAAATTTATTGGAGAAAGCGAAGAAAACTTAAACATCATTTATCGCAACCTTAATAGAGCGGCAGAACTCATCTCTAGTTTTAAACAAGTCGCAGTCGACCAAAGTTCGGAAAACAACCGTATTTTCTGCTTTAGTAAACTCATGGACGAAATCTTGATGTCAATGCGCCCTAAGTTAAAACGCGTGCAGCATGAAATAAAAGTACATTGTGGGGATGAACTGTATATTGAATCAAAAGCAGGACCGATTAATCAAATCATGATCAATTTAATCATGAATTCCATCATCCATGGTTTTGAGTTTATTGAAAAAGGCATCATCGATATAGATATTGCGATGCTTGATGACAAAAAGATTTGCATCACCTTCAAAGACAACGGCAAGGGCATTCCTGAACAGTTGCGTAAACGGATCTTTGATCCCTTTGTCACTACCAAGCGCGGACAAGGAGGAAGTGGTTTAGGTATGCATTTAGTCTACAACTTGGTAACCCAAGCACTTAATGGCTCTATTTCAGTGCAAAGCGAAAATAATAAAGGGGTAGAGTTTAAAATCATCTTCCCAGTAAAACGAATTGATCCCAGTGAAATGCCCCGCAGTTCGTTATTTTAAAACTGACATTTATCCCAGAATAAACATAAAAAAGACAAATTAGTTGGTAATAAAACGTAATATGCCGAATAATGTAGCGAAATATCGAAGTTTGTCTAGATAAAACCCTGATTTTTAGATAATTTCTGATAGACTTTTAATCAAATTTATTAACATGGCGTTAAACTATGCAGACTCCCAATATTTTAATTGTTGAAGATGAAGTCGTTACCCGCACGACGCTTAAAAGTTTATTTGAAGCGGAAGGTTATAACGTATTTGAAGCTGAAAATGGCGAACAGATGCATGACTTTTTTGAAAATAACAATATCAACCTGGTCATAATGGATATCAACTTACCAGGCAAAAATGGCTTAATCTTGGCACGTGAAGTACGCGGCCGTAAAAATATCGGTCTTATTTTCCTAACCGGTCGTGATAACGACGTTGACCGTATACTAGGTTTAGAAATTGGTGCAGATGATTATCTGACTAAACCCTTTAATCCTCGTGAATTGACGATCAGAGCCCGTAATTTATTAGCTCGTACAAGCAACACTAATGAAGACGATGATCTGCCTAGTCGTGTTAACTTTAATGGTTGGATACTAGACGGTGACAGTCGCAGCTTAATTTCACCTAGCAGCAAAGAATTCCGTTTACCTCGTAGTGAGTTCCGCGCCTTGCATCTATTTTTAAGCAATCCAGGTAAAATACTTACGCGTGAACAGCTAATTTTAGAGATGACAGGCCGTGAATTGCGTCCTAATGACCGCACAGTCGATGTAACTATTCGCCGTATTCGTAAACATTTTGAGTCTGAAATTAACGCTGATGACTTGATCGTCACTATCCACGGCGAAGGTTATCGTTTTTGTGGCTCAGTAGATGCCTAATAGACACTAATATAGACCACTAAAAGCGGCTCTATAGTACAAATTACCACTATGAATTGATTAAAAAAGCAGCCTTGGCTGCTTTTTTGTTGTTTGCTGTTTGTTCTTTCTCACCGTTAAGATTCATTTAAGCTAAGGGCTTTATTGTGCTTCCTATTCGTTATCGCTAGGAACACCCTCTTGAATTTTCTTAAACCAGTATTAGTTTTTTGTTGTTTAGCTCTGCCGGTATATACCAGCTCAGCACTAGCCGACAATGTTTCACCAGCACCGAATTTTGACATCAAGACCACTCAACTTAAGAGTTCACTGCAGGACTTACAAGGAAAAGTAGTCTATGTGGATTTTTGGGCCAGTTGGTGTAAACCCTGTCGTAAGTCCTTTCCTTGGATGAACAACATGCAAGCAAAGTATCCAGATGACCTGCAAGTGATTGCCATCAATTTAGATGCCGAGCCAGAATTGGCCGCGGCCTTCCTTGATAAAGTGCCTGCTCATATACCTATTGTGTACGACCCTCAAGGCAATATCGCCAAAGCCTACAAACTATTAGGCATGCCAAGTAGTTACCTAATTGATAAAAAAGGCAATATCCGCTTTTCACATAAAGGATTTTTTACTGAAAGAGAAAGCCTTTACGAAAACGAAATTAACACCTTATTAAACGAACAGGAGTAGACCCTATGCGTCATAAAATCCTTAAAATTAGCGCCTTGTTGCTATTAATCCAATTGGCTGGCTGTGCCAATCTTGGTGTGCAACCATGGGAACGCGACTTATTAGCTAAAGACGAAATGGCCCTCGACTCAGAGGGTAATGATTTGGGACTCGATGATCATATCTATTTCAGTAAAGAAGGTACCAGTGGCGGTCGCGCTTTTGCAGGTGGTGGTTGTGGTTGTAACTAAAGCAAGTCAGCACAGGAATTCAGCAATGAAAAAAACCATCAATATCACTGCCGCTTTAGCTTCTGCTACCTGCGCATTATTGCATCCTTATGCCAGTGCTAACGATATGTTAGAGGGCTGGAAAGTTGATACCTCATTAATGTACTACGGTGAAACAGACCGTGTTACCGCCGTTGAAACGGTTATTGCCGGACAAAAAGATTTTGGTGACGAACGTCTTTTCACTGGAAAAATTGTGATAGATACACTGACCGGTGCATCGGCAACGGGTGCAGTGGCCCAACTCACAGCCCAAACTGTTAGTCGCCCATCAGGCCAAGGCAGTTATACTGTCAATGCGGGTGAAACGCCTTTAGATAATACCTTTAAAGATACACGTGTTCAGGTTGATGGTCAGTGGACCCAACCTTGGTCTGATGTTAGTCGTATTACCACTGGACTTCATCTTTCTACCGAACATGATTATTATTCATTAGGTTTTAATGGCTCTTATGCCCATGATTTTTATAATAAAAACACGACACTTTCGGGCGGCTTAGCCTACTCTTATGATGTTATTAAGCCAGAAGGTGGCCTGCCCGTGCCATTTTCTACTAAAACAGCCTCAACTGGCTATTCAGAAGATTATGATGATGACGGATACATAGAGGAAGATGGTGATGATAACTATGCCAATGATGAACGCTCAGGCAGTAGTGACAATAAATCTACAATCGATGTATTATTTGGTTTAACCCAAGTTATTAACCGCCGCATGCTAATGCAGTTTAATCTAGGGGTTTCACAAATTAATGGCTATTCGACCGATCCCTATAAAGTACTGAGTATCGTTAACGATCAGGGCTTAACTCAGAGCTTAGTCTATGAAAATCGTCCTGATTCTAGAATTAAAACCTTCGCGTTTTGGCAAACAAAATACGCTTTAGATTTTGGTGTAGCTGATTTTTCATATCGTTTTGCTACCGACGACTGGAAAGTTGATTCACATACTTTCGATTCACGCCTACGTATTAATCTGAGCGATAGTAGCTATCTTCAACCCCATTTTAGATATTACAATCAAAGTGCAGCAGAGTTTTTCCAACCATTTTTAATGGAAGGGCAAGCCTTACCTGAGTTTGCCACTGCCGATTATCGATTAGGCGAGATGACGGCTTACACGCTAGGTTTAAAGTACGGCATGGAATTGGATAATGGTGATGAGTTATCATTCAGACTCGAATACTATCAACAAAGCCCCAAAAATGCTGGATTCACTGAACCAGGAACTTTAAAAGACGTTGATTTATACCCCAGTGTAAAAGCCGTTATTGCACAAGTTAACTATCGCTTTTAAGCTAGGCCTAACGATAGGTAAAAATGGAGATAGGCTTGACTAACAACGAGCAAGCTGCTTTTACTATGCAACATAAAAGCGATCACTATTGTGGTCGTTTTTATGCTATGGCGAGCCCCTGCGAATTACTCATTGATACTCAAGACGAAAAGCTTGCTAAACAACTGACCTCAATAGCGCAAGCCGAAGTAATACGCATTGAGAAAAAATTCAGTCGCTACCGCACAGACAATCTGCTGCATCAGATAAATCATAGCCAGGGTCAGTCAGTCATTATCGACGATGAAACCTATCGCTTATTACAATTTGCCAACACTTGTTTTGAGCTCAGTGACGGAATGTTTGACCTAAGCTCAGGGGTGCTGCGCAAAGCCTGGAATTTCAATGGTTCAGACCAACTCCCTAGTCCAGAGTTAGTTTCCAGTTTATTACCTCGGGTTGGTTGGCAAAGACTGCGCTTCACGTCCAACGAACTCATTATGCCTGCTGATATGGAGTTAGATTTTGGTGGTATCGGTAAAGAATATGCAGTTGATTGTGTCGCCAAACTCTGTAATCAACTGGCGCCAAAATTATCCGTGGTCGTCAATTTTGGCGGAGACATTCAAGTGACGTGCCCACGCAAAAAAGATCAATCTTGGCATATTGGGATAGAAAGTTTGCAGGGAGAAGACTTAACAGCACAACTCCTTCATATAAAAGCCGGTGGATTGGCCACCAGTGGCGATGCTAGACGCTTTTTACTCAAAAACGGTAAAAGATACAGTCATATTCTCAATCCTAATACAGGCTATCCTGTAGAGGACGCACCGCGTTCGGTAACTGTAGCTGCTTCACATTGTATTCAAGCAGGCTTACTTGCGACTTTAGCCTTATTACAAGGCCCTGAAGCAGAGCAATTTTTACAAAACCAGAATGTGCAATTTTGGTGTTATCGATAAATGTAGCAGTGAATATTTCAACTTTTTAATTGCGATATAGCGTTTTTATCAGGTGGTAACCAAATTGGGTTTTAACCGGCCCATGCACTTCTAAAATGGCTTTTTTAAACACCACATTATCAAAAGCCTTAACCATTTGCCCAGGTCGAAACTCCCCTAAATCACCGCCTTTTTTACCTGAGGGGCATAGAGAATGTTTCTTGGCTAATTGCTGAAAATTGCCGCCCTTATTCAATTGTGCTTTGATTTTTAGCGCTTCAGCCTCAGTTTTGACCAGTATATGACATGCACATGCTTTCATTATTTTGCCTTGGTATTTCAGTATGACAGGCCATTTTAGCCTGCTATTGCCTTTTTCAAAACAATATAACTAACGCAGTAAACAGCCAACGTTTAATATCTTCTGTGGTAGTGGCGCCAAATTAATTTTCGCAAGCTCAACAGACTTAAGGGCTAAGACTAAAACTCATATTCGAGGGCAAAACGTAGAGTATTATCTTTATCTTTGCCATTGAGGCCAGCAATAAAAGCTAACTCCCATTTCAGTTGCTTGATCCCTTCGTAGCGATGAACTCCGATAAATGCCGGGCCAATACCCACAAAGTCCTGACCGGTATAGATTTCTATCGCAGGCTGTACTTCCAGCATAAAACGATAACGATATTGCAGCCTAAACTCTGTTTCAACTTCATTTTGTACATTGGCACCCCACTCATAAATTAATAAAGCATTAAGTGTTAAGCTAGTATGCACAAACTCCTTTTCAAACAATAAACCGCTAGTCACTTCAAAAGTATTGCTATCATGTTGTTTTTCAAACTCAAACAATACGCCCCAGTCCGCCCAATATTGCCCTTGGTCGGTTAGCATATAACGAGCTTCCAGCTCAAAGCCTTGCAAACCAAAATCGTCAGACTCATCTCGCTCGGCACTAATATAAGCTTCGATAATCAAATACTCGGTAATCGCTTGGCCGTAGGCAAAACGCTGGGCTAATACATTTTTGTCATCGCTTTGACGGGAGGTAAGCCGCCACTCTACTTTGCGCTCATTGGCCACTACTAGCGGGTGATAAACCTTATCCACCGGATTGCCATCTGCCCAAGCGGGCCAAATAGCCCCCATTAGGCTAATGAGTAAAAATATAAATAAGGGTTTCGAATTCACTGGTTTTCACCTCTATCAGTATGGGCGATAAACTTAAGCCAAAAATATCGTGTAAAAAGTGGCAAAAAAATAAGAGATATATATAAGCTCACTTGCAAAGTCGTAGGCGTTGCAATATAGCCAAATAATACATTGAGCAAGTGGCCATATTCAGATTCATTATCCACCAACCACTGACTGTTCCACAGCGAGACACCCTCAGGAATAACATCCACCTGAACCAATAAATTGAGAGAATTAGTCACTTGTCCCGAAACAAAAATCAATAATATAGTCCATGAAGCAAACGGTCCAAATTGACGCTTAAGCCACACCGTAAAAAAATACAGCAAAATAGCCAAACTTAAACAAATTCCTAAACCGAGTAGGGTTCCAATCAACATTGACTGCAAGGCGTTTTGTTGATTAAGAAAGCCATTAAAATAAAGCAAAAAATTGGTGCCCTTAGCGACAATAATGATAACTAACAGCACTAACACTATCCAAGATTGGTGATGATTCAGATAACTGGCGGGACGAATAAATAGACCAAAACCTAGCAATAATACACCACTATATAACAGAAAATGTAGAGCCCATAAGCTCACTTCTAAGCCTGTGCCAGCAAACAATTCACCCAGTACATCTACCTGCTGGATAAAAACCAAGGAACAAAAGAAGCCCAATAATAAAGCGCCAAACAATAGCCGTTTAGTCACTGCAACTTGCCCGATCAACATACCTAGCAGCACAAACAGAGGCAGTGCGTCGCGCAGAAAGAGAATAACGGTATTAATCAGCATCGCCGTCTCCTCTTGATTCTTTCTCTACCACCACCGTGCCACGAGCAGAATTGGGATTATATTCACCGCTAAATTCATATTCACCAGGTCGCAAGGGACCAACAAAGATATAGGTTTTGCTGTTGGCAAATATCACTTTTTGTCGATTTAAAGAAAAGCTATAGAACTCTTCAGGGGTGTCATCTTGATTATGAATAATCAACTTGACTTTTTTGCCCGCTGGAATGGTGATCTGCGACGGAAAAAATAGATGGTCTTTGAGCACTAGTTCATATTCAGGCACCGCAAGCAGTGACGGACTAACCACCATCAGTAGCAAACAATAATAGCGATGAAATCTAGCCAACTGCAGGCTCCTGTTGCTCAAATTTAAGGTCAACGGCTAAACCCCCTAACATACTTGATGGACCGAGTTTGATTTTAGCATGATGCAGTTGGGCAATATGCTCTGCAATAGCTAATCCAAGTCCACAGCCTGGAACATTGCTAGCATGTCTATCTCCACCAATGCGATAAAATCGCTCAAATACCAAGGCATATTCCTCAGGCTCCATACCCGGACCAGAATCTTCTACCTTAACATTAACCCGGCCTTTTTGTGTTGTGATACTCACTCGAATACGTCCAAGATCTGGCGTATATTTACTCGCATTAGAAATTAAGTTTTGCAGCAATACCTCTAAAGCAAATTCGTCCCCAATGACGGTAGCGGTGTCTCCCAACAATTCGATTTCTTGTTGCTTTTGCTCAATTTGTGGATATAGGTGAGCGATAACGCTTTGACATAAAAGTTTCAAATCTAACGAGACAAAGTTGCCGCGATATTGTTCTGGATTGGTGCGATTTAACAAAAGTATTTGTTCAACCACGTGACCCATTCGCTCAATGCCTTGTTGCAAAAACAGCATATTTGCCATTGACTGTTGTTGACCACGTAGTTCAATAGCTAAGTTGTGTGCATTAATTTTCAATACGCTCAATGGTGTACGTAATTCGTGAGCGGCGTCAGAGGCAAAACGTTTTTCGCGCAAAAACGCGGCATCTAAACGCTCAAACAACTGGTTTAAGGTATTGACCACCGGCACTAATTCTGCCGCTTGCGGGATAGCAGCTAAAGGCCTTAGATCATCCGCCTTTTTAATTTTAAGTGCTTCCGATAACAAATTAAGGGGTAACAATCCGCGACTGATAATTAAAAAAGTTAAGGCGGCCAAAATAGCGATAGACATCACTAAGGGAGTGACTGCAGCAAGAATCACGTTTTCAGCTAATTCAAAACGATAATTCAGAGGCTGGGCTACCATAATCCAACGCTGTTGCTCAGGCATCCAATGACTGTAAGTTCGCCAGCGTTGAGCTAAAAAATTATTTTCATCAAAACCTTCTTCAAAATTGGCTATGGCAGATGTAAGCTGAGGATTGGACGCCACAATCAATTTTTTATCTTGCCAAATTTGAAATGTAAACGCCATTTGGTCAAGCTCAGTCTTTTGTGATGTATGCAGTGAGGTGGTTGAGAGTATCAGCGCCAAAGAACTGAGTTCGTCATCAAATATTGACGCCGCTTCAAGCATACTGCTGCGATAACCTTGAATAGCAGATGCGAAAGTAACCAGTGTAATCACTGAAATTAAAATCAAAGTCAGGTAACGACGAATAGACAAAAATTAGTTACCTTTAGCTACGCTGTAACCTACGCCACGAATCGTTTTTATAAAACCATCAGGTAATTTTTTACGTAAATGATGAATGTGTACTTCAATAGCGTTGCTAGCCACCTCTTCACCCCATTCATAAAGTTTTGACTCTAATTGCTCACGTGATTGGATTCGACCTGCTTGTTCCATTAAAATTTTCAGTACCATAAATTCTTTACGGGGCAAATCTAATATTGTATCGGCGATATTCACCACGTGTGAAGCAGAGTCTAAACTCACCTCTTTGATTTTTATCACACTGCTCACAGCGGTACCCAGACGTCGCTCTATCACTCTAAGGCGAGCGATGAGCTCGTGCACATCAAAAGGTTTACTTAAATAATCATCAGCGCCTTGATCAAGGCCTTTAATTTTATCTTCAATGGAATCTCTGGCAGTCAAAATAAGCACGGGGATTCGAATATGATGCTGACGGATCTTTTTAAGCAAACTTAGACCATCCATATCGGGCAGCCCTAAATCGAGCACCAACATGTCACATTCATTGGTTTGCACCGTTAACCAAGCAGACTTGGCATCATTAACATGATTGGCGGTAAAACCCTCAGCGCGCAAGGACTGATGTAAGCCCCGGGCTAATTGCAGATCATCTTCAACTAACAGTATTCGCATGCCGTTCTCATATGCTGTCATGATTTAATTATGGGTAATACTAACAGGATAGTGAACAAGGGATATACCATTGCGTATTCAAATTGAAGTCGATTACTTAGTGATTTTTGTCAACATTTGATTAGCTTGTATCAATTGAAATTCTATCCAGCCGTCCTGTTTTTTTGCCGCCGCACAATCCACTGCCAGCTGTAGATGTTTTTGCGCCTGCGCATAGTTTTTTTGGTCAAACCAAAACTCACCTGCTCGCAAATTACTCATGAGTCCCTGCGGATCGATCTCCAAGGCTTTACTGAGTAGTTTTTCAGCCATAGTTTGACTTCCAAATGAGAAAGGCCAACCCGGCGTATTGTGATACAAATAGCCCAGTTCAGCATAGGTCTGATGGGGGAAAACTCGAGGGTCTAAACTCAGTGCATATTGCAAGTCATCTCGGGCTTGTTTGGCAACTTTAAGCCCTTCAATACTCGGTACTTGGCTAGCATAAAACGCTTTAATTTGTCCACTTAGGGCCCATGCTTTAGCGTTGGTGGGATTTTGTTTGCTAACACTTTGGGCGCGAGCGATAAAACGTTGTAATAACGCTTTATCAAGGGTTTGATTGATAAAAACAGCGGAGTTTTGCCAATCATCAAAGAGCTCAGATACCGGATCAGTCATTGCCATGGTGGCAATACTTTGTGCCATTAAGCAGCAGAGCAAACATACGCGCGTCCACATAAACAAACCTTAGCCATCAAATCAAACTGAGTACTAAGTTTAATCAGGCTTTCTTAAGCCTTGCTTAATCGACTCATCCTTTGTTTCATATTCCCCTTCGATGATCTCACCGTCTTGCGGGTCTTGTTGACTTTTGGCTTGAAAGTCAGCTTGAGACTGACCAAAATTGCCGTTGACCGAGCCGCTTTGTACCACTTTTACCACCAAACCTTTCAATAAGGCTTTGGCAATAAGTGGGCGAGTCAGGGGTAAACATAAAATGATACCAAAAATGTCTGTGATAAAACCCGGTGTGACTAACATCACTCCAGCAATAACTAACAACAACCCTTCTGCCATTTCTTGACCTGGCATTGCACCTTGTTGCATTTTTTGTTGCGCAGTAAGTAAGGTATTCAAGCCTTGTTGCCTGACAAGGTGGGCACCTAAAAATGCAGTTACTATTACAATAGCTACGGTATTCCAGCCGCCTATAAGTTCACCCACGTGAATAAGCAAGGTGATTTCCAAAATAGGAAGGATAGCGAATAACAGGAATAATTTGCCCACAGCGGTCTCAACATGTTTAAAAGTGAATAGGAAAAGCGCTATCATTATCGATAATACGTCGCGCAGACGTTACCATATTTAGCAAACTAAAATAACATGAAATTTTGGCCTGCATTCCTTGGTCATAATGGTGCTGTGGTTTGAAGTTACTCCCATCTATACGAATATAGCTAATTTGACACTTAAAGACTGTGATATTTAATTTTGTGTTAAGTAATCAAAGGGTAGACTATTGACGTTTAAGATAGTCTAAATCAAATCGCTGCAGTGAAATTATTCACTATCGGATGCATAAAACGCCTTTTAATTAAACGACGGAAGTTAAAACAATAATGTTAAGCAAAAAAAGTTACTGGTTAGTTGCATGTTTAGCGTGCTTATTTTTATCAACACAAGTGGCCGCTCAACAATCGGACCCATTTGCCGACATGTTTACCGAAGAGCCGGATTTTCTTGCGGTTGATCAGGCATTTCAGTTTGAGTTTACCCAAAAAGACAATGACCTGGTGCTCAGTTGGACAGTAGCTGATGGATACTATCTGTATAAAAAGCAATTTAAAACCGTAGTCAAAAATGCCGAATTAGCCGAGCCACAATTTCCCCAATCAGAGCAAATTGAAGATGAGTTTTTTGGGGTGTCGGATATTTTTCGCCAGCAGGTGAATATTACTTATCCCATCATCCAGTCTATCCAAGATGGCGTAGTTAAAATTCAATACCAAGGCTGCGCTGATGCAGGCTTATGTTATCCCCCAACCGTTAAAGTGGTTTATCTGGATAAGACAAACTCTCAATTTTTACCTGTTGAAAAAGCCTTTGCCTATGATTTTACTCAGGAAAATGACACATTATCACTAAGCTGGAAAATAGCTGATGGCTACTACTTGTATAAAGATTCTATTGAGATAATTCCGGCAGGTGCAGCCCTCAAGGATTTAGAACTTCCCCCTGCAATATCCATCGTGGATAAATTTAAGGGCCCTACTGTGGGCTATCGTGGAGAGTTCAAATTTCAAAGTAAAATTATTACTGTTGCAGAACAAAATGAAGTGCAAATACAGTTTCAAGGGTGTGCAGATGATGGAATTTGCTACCCTGTCCAATCTAAAATATTGACCTTGCAAAAACTTAATTCAGCTGATGTAGCAGAAAACATATCACAAATTGGCACTTCGCTTACCTCTGAGCATTTCAATGAAAATGAATCAACGTCAAACACCGTGGTATCTCAGCAGTTTGAATTAGCGGATTTGTTAGCTAGTGACCAAAGCTTAACGTGGAGCCTGTTTCTGTTTTTCCTCTTAGGTATTGGCTTGGCTTTTACACCCTGTGTTTTTCCAATGTACCCTATTTTGTCGGGTATTGTGATTGGCCAAGGCAAAACTATCAGTACTTCAAAAGCCTTTAGCTTGTCTTTTATTTACGTCCAAGGTATGGCACTAACATACTCAATTTTAGGTTTAGTGGTAGCATCAGCTGGCGTACAATTTCAAGCTACCTTGCAACACCCCGCTATCCTTATCACACTAATCACTTTATTTGTGTTGCTTGCCATAGTGATGTTTGGTGCTTACGAGCTACAAATGCCTTCCAGCTGGCAAGAAAAACTCAATGCCATGAGTAATAAACAAAAGAGCGGCAGTTACATCGGCGTATTTGTAATGGGAGCCATATCAGGTTTAGTGGCTTCCCCATGCACGACCGCGCCATTAACTGGGATATTGTTGTTTATTGCTCAAAGTGGCGACTTATTGCTAGGGTTCACCGCACTGTATGCTCTCAGTCTAGGCATGGGTATTCCGCTCATCTTATTTGGTATAACAGGCGGCAAACTGCTACCCAAAGCGGGAAACTGGATGAATATCGTCAAAGTGACCTTTGGTTTTATGATGTTAGCAGTGGCCCTAATATTTGTTGAACGTTTGCAAAGTTATGTGCCGGTGTTAGTGGTGGATATAGCTTGGACAGTGCTTGGCTTGGCGTGTTTTACCTACTTCTTTGTGATGAACCAAGACAGTAAAGTGTCTTTCCTTAAGGGGCTAAGAACATTGCTGATTTTTGTTGGCCTGATGGCCTCAGGATTCTATGGTTATTCAACAATTACACCATTATTTGCCCATCAAGCAATGCCGGGAGTAAGCCAACAACAATCAGCAGTGACACCTCATCCAGATTTTGTTTTAATCAAGAGTCTTGATGACTTTAATGCAAAATTGGCAGCGGCTAATGCACAAGGCAAATCGGTAATGTTAGATTTATATGCTGACTGGTGTGTTGCTTGTAAGGAGTTTGAGAAGTTTACTTTTCCTGCGCCAGCGGTAGTCGACGCCCTTAGCAATACTGTGTGGATGCAGATTGATTTAACTGACAATACTCCAGTAAATCTGAGCTTTCAGGATTATTTTTCGATTTTAGGTTTACCTACTATTTTGTTCTTTAACCAGCAAGGCGAAGAGCTTAAATCGGCCCGAGTGACGGGCTTTATGAAGGCAGAGCCCTTTGCAGATCATGTGAATCAAGTATTTAACTAATAGCTTAATAAAATCTTTACCCTTAAATGGCGGTTTGTCACTCACAACATGAGAGGCCGCCAAACTTGCTACATCCTTATTACCAGCTTTGCTTGAGTAATGCTGGTAATTCACTCTCTGGTAGGGGCTTAGAAAAGAAATAGCCCTGCAAGTGCTGACACCCATGCTGTTTGAAAAAATCCACTTGATGTTGTTCTTCAATGCCCTCAGCAATACAGGTCATGCTTAATTGCTTAGCCATGCTGAGTGTTGTGAGAATAATGGCCTCATTGTTTTTATTTTTACCAATGTCATCAACAAAGCTTTTATCCACTTTGATGACATCAATGGGAAACTCTTTGAGATATTTCAACGAGGAAAAACCGGTACCAAAGTCATCGAGTGCGATACGAAAGCCCTTATGCTTGATTTGCATCATGTAATCTAGCGCTCTTTCGTAGTCTCGCATCAAGGCACTTTCGGTAATTTCAAAGCGAATCGACGATACAGGAATATTGTGTGCCTCTAACATCAGCATAATTTGATCGATTGACCACTGATTTTCAAAATGACGGGCTGATAAGTTAAATGATAAATACCCTTCAAAACCATCGGCTCGAAGCCCTTTTAACAGAGGCATCGCTCTTTCAAAAGCATCCAGTGTCATCGGCTCGATTAAACCTAACTCTTCGGAGATAGGGATAAACTTGTCTGGCGGAATCATGCCGCTTTTGGTTGGCCAACGCATTAAAATCTCAAAACCTTCGATACAGCCCGTTTCTATATTAACAATTGCTTGATAGTAATTAAGGAATCGTTTTTGTAGGTGGGCGGCTTTTAATTTATTTTCTAATTCCAAACGCTCTTTTACAATGGCATCCATTTGTTCAGTAAAAAATTGAAAATTACTGCGGCCCTGTTCTTTAGCGTGATACATGGCTATATCCGCATTTTTTAACAGCTCTTCTGCGGTAGTGCCGTCACCTGGGTACATCGCAATACCAATACTAGATGATACGCTAACACTTTGATTAGCTAATAAGATGGGCAAATCAATCAGGTCGCTAATTTCAACGACTAGGGCACTTATGGCCTCAGCACAACTAACCCCCTCAATCATAATGACAAACTCATCTCCGCCCAAACGCGCAACCGTGTCTTCTTTACGTAATTTATGGGTTAATCTGGTCGAAATTATTTTAAGTAATTCATCCCCTGCTTTGTGCCCTAAGCTGTCATTTACCTGCTTAAATTTATCCAAATCTATAAAAAACAGGGCCATACTTTTATCATGGCGATTGGCATGTTCTAAGCCGCGTTCAACTCTATCAAGCAATAAAGCTCGATTTGGTAAGCCCGTAAGCGAGTCATAATTAGCCAAACGACGGAGCTTTTCCTCCGCTCTTTTTTGTTCACTAATATCAGATAAAATCAGTAGGTAATATTCAATACGACTATCATCTTGCGTGCTAGCAACGGCATTTATATGCACCAACACATCACAAACCGTACCATCTAGAAAGACAATTTTATCTTCCCCTTTCCAATACTGGTTAACTTGTAAAGCCTGTAAATTATGCCAAAACTGCGCAGATTCACCTGACTGTACATTTTGAATTTTTACCAGCTGGTCGCCAAGTTCGTTATCATTTTGAATGTTAAACGCAGACTTGAACGCATCATTTGAGGCAATCGGATATTGTTTATTATTGAAGATCAATACCCAATCATGAGTATGTTTAAAGGCTTCGCCAAATACTCTTAGATTTTCTTGATTGGTTAAATTATCGGTGACATTGGTATAGGTTCCTGTCACTAATAGCGGCTTACCTTGACTATCAGATTGCACTGCACTACCTACATCGCGATACCATATCCAGTTGCCATCAAAGGCCAGCATTCTATAAGTTACATCTAATTCTGAATCTTCTCCGCTTAAAAATGCTTGCCACTGATTTTTATAATAAGTGCGGTCTCGATTATGGATAAGTGCGATATGTTGGGCATTATTGACTTGCTTAGCCATGGACGCATAGCCAAGTTCGTCAGTCAAACGAGGCGCAGTAAAGAGTTGCTCAGTAACTTGAAATTCCCAAATACCACTGTTACTGGCTGCTAAAGCTAAGGTTAATTTGTTTTTACTTTCAACCACTTCGAGGTGTGCGGTGTGAAGACTTAAATCATGTTGACGTTTGCGCCAAATCAATATTGCTACAATAAGCCCAATAAACACAATATAGCCCAAAATCGCCCAAGGAGAGCGCCAAGGGGCGTATGCTACAGAAAAAGTTATGGTGGCTTCTTGGCTTTTTGTGCCGCTTTGAGTATCAAAAGCCACCACTGCAAACGTATAATTACCTGGTCCCAGCTTCGGAAACATCACCTCAGGTACACGTGTTTCAGTGAACGCAATATTACCCGCCCCGGTTAAACGATAACCATAGCGAGTGCTACCTTGATTCTCAAATTCCAAACTAGAAAAGTGAATTTTCAAACCCACATCCTCGTGAGTAAGTTGAAAGTCTTGCCCACTTAAATCCTTTATAGGCATAGGCAACATTCGCGACGCTAATTCTATACCAGTAATATGAACTTGATTTTGAGTGACTACGCCTACCTCAAGTTTAGCAGGATCAAACAGGGTAATGCCTTTGGGCGAGCCATAAATCATTTTACCATCAGGTAGTTGTGCATTTGTGTATTGATTAAATTCGAGGTTTCTTAAACCCTGCGCAGCGCCATATTTTTGTAGATGCTGTGACTCTGGATTAAATTTTAAAATACCTGCATGAGAGCTCATCCAAATATTTCCCTGCTCATCTAATTGCAAGCCATAAATAGTATTGGTAGGAAGTAAATTAGCTCGATTAAAAAAGTATTTTTGTTCTTTGGTTTTATTATCGAGCCCAACTAATCCATAGCCTGGATAAGCAATCCACAAAATGCCGTTTCTGTCGATAACGGTACTATCGGCTGAAACTTCGGTACGATGCTGCTCTGCGGTTAAACTGTGCACAAGGGCTAACTGGTTGGTCTGGTTATCAATCTGCCACAGTTGCCCTATTGAGCTAAAAAGCGTAGTTTGAGGTTGGTCGGCCAAGGGCGGCAACAGTGCAACAGCATTTTTTATACTCAGTGTATTTTTAGCCGATTCTAATTGATTTACTTCACCGTCTTGCACCGAATAACGGTATAAACCGGCATTGTTGTAAAACAAAATATCGCCGTTAGGTTGCATCCGCATATCATAGACTTCGTTATTTAATAAACTTTGGTCTGACTGGTTTTTTACTTTTAGCGGTAAATTGCGTTTGGCCTTGGTGTCGAAATGCACAATGCTAGTTCCGGCCAAAAGCCATAAGTTGTTGTCTTTGTCAGCAAAGATTTTCGATATAAATGCAGACGAATATTGGGCTTTTTCATCAGTAGAACTTAAGAAACTTTGTGATTCACCCTCATTCAGATTGTAATAATTTAAGCCGTTACGGGTGCCCACCCACAAACCGTCATTGCCTTCATTATGCACACTCCATACCTCATTATTACTCAGTACTTTATTATCTCGCCCACCTCGTGCATTAAAAACATTAGTAAATAGAGTAGTTTTAGGCGACCAATATAGCGCACCATCAGATTCAGTGCCGAGCCAAAAATTTTGCCGCTTATCAATAATAATTTGTCTTATTATGTCAGTTGCCAAATACTCACGGCTATCTGTAGGTAAAAATAGATGTTGTAACTGCGAGGTCTGCGGACTGTAACTATAAAGCCCTTTATCTGTGGCAATGTAAAAAAGTTCATTTGGCGCTTTAACAAATTGCCAAATATTGCGACTAGTCAGATGCACAGTCGATTTTGGTAAGGCCCCTTTTTTATCTACAAAAGCGACAGTTTTCTCTAGTGGCAAACTATAAAGTCCCTCGACTGTACCAATCCACAATTGATTGCTGTCAATATACAGAAATTTACTATTTAACTTGTCTGGGTTGGGCAAATCGGTTTGTAAATAGTCAATAATGGTTGATTTACCCGTTTTTATATCAAGCCCAATCAAGGCATTCGACGAAGCGATAAAGAGTGTCGATTCAAAAAATTGAGCCCAACGAATAATTTGATTAGTTTCAATACTTTGGCTGTTTAACTGGAAAATTGTTGAAGTAGAGTCGGTTTGATAGGAATATTTAAAGATAGCTTCAGCCAAAACTAGCCAAATATCCCCTTGTTTGTCTTCAATTATCTGGTAATTAGATTGTAAGAAATCGGGATCAGAGAGGCTTTGTTGCGCAATAATTTTAATGGCTTCGCCAGTTTCTAAATTATATTGAAAAACGCCCTTCGCTTCTGTGCCAATCCACAAGTAACCCTTTGAATCTTGAAACAAGGTCTCGATAGGGATATTCAAAAACTCGTTGTTTTTACCTGTGATCACCTCTACACGATAGCCATCATAGCGATTTAAACCGTCATAAGTGGCAATCCACAGAAATCCCTGCTGGTCAATGAGTAAGGCATTAATACTGTCCTGTGACAGACCTTGTTCGGTTGAGAGGCGCATAAACATCGGCTCACTGAGCAAAGGAGCACTGTTTATGACTTTTGAAAATAAGGTGATTAATACCAAGCAAACCAGCGAGGGTATACGAATGCATCTAAACATTTTGCTCCACATGTCCACTAACGTATTGACGCTATACCGCTGACCACAATGTAGTTTTTTTATCATTTATTCAGATAACTCTTATTATGTTAACGACTGAACTTGGATTATTAATAACCCACAACCTAATAATGTCAGTCCTTTCACATTGAAATAGTTAAAATGAAACAAAAGAAGTAGCGCCATCATCGCCCATTCTGCGACGCTGGGGTTTAAGTCTACAAGTCTTTTATATATTTGTCATATTACTCGATTATCGGGTGCCAAATAATTTATCACCTGCATCACCTAAGCCAGGCAATATATAACCATGCTCATTGAGTTTTTCATCTATAGCCGCAGTGTAAATATCTACATCTGGATGTTTTTCTTGCACTGCTGCTAAGCCTTCGGGCGCTGCAACCAAAAATAGGCCCATAATGTCAGTGCAACCTTTTTGTTTTAGCAAATCGATAGTCGCAATCAGTGTACCGCCGGTTGCCAACATTGGGTCAACAATTAATGCCGTACGTTCGGCAATGTCTTTGACTACCTTGTCAAAATACGCGATGGGTTGTAGGGTTTGTTCATCGCGGTACAAACCCACTACGCTTATTTTTGCATTGGGGATGAGTTGCATCACCCCATCTAACATGCCCAAACCTGCTCGTAATATAGGTACAACGGTAATTTTTTTACCTTTAATTTTGCGAATTTGGATGGTTTCGTCATTCCAGCCACGAATATCCACCAATTCAGTTTGTAAATTCCGCGTGGCTTCATAGGTCAACAAATTACCGACTTCACTGGCTAGTTCTCTAAAATCCTTGCTGCTGACACCAGCTTCGCGCATTAAACCAAGTTTATGTTGTACTAAAGGGTGAACGATTTCTTTTATGCTCATGGTGGTTGCCCGTTACTATTAAGTAGAAGATAGTTTTTGACTACAGTGTAATGCATGTATGAGTAATTCAGGATAAAAAGCTGTGAAGGTGGCAGCAAAGCTCGCTTTATTTTGCTGAAAAAATGCATAAGCGTCGTGGGCAAAAATGATTTTATGCTTTAAACGCCGCTCAATGCTTTGCAAAACACGTAAACATGTTTGTTGCTGATGATAGTCACTCAACCACCGATCTTTTAGCAAGCTTTCTGACAAACGGGAAAAATGCGCTGAATCAATACCATTAAAGTCTGCCAACTGCTGGTAAAAAGAATCGAGCACCTCGTCTGTTGGCTTTGCAGTAAGCTCATCCCATTGTTTTAATAAAAAGTGATCAAAAGTGATATCTATGATTATCCCTGCTACTCGGCGCAGTTCTTTA
This sequence comes from Paraglaciecola sp. 25GB23A, assembly GCF_040012495.1. Classification (NCBI taxonomy): domain Bacteria; kingdom Pseudomonadati; phylum Pseudomonadota; class Gammaproteobacteria; order Alteromonadales; family Alteromonadaceae; genus Paraglaciecola; species Paraglaciecola sp. 25GB23A. The sequence continues at coordinate 49,847 of NZ_JBDYKM010000019.1, read as the reverse complement.
GGGAAGGTTCTACGCAAATCAACAACTAACTCATGGTTATCAGTAAATAGGTCGACTTTACGATGCAGTCGCACCCCAGTCGCCAGCTCTGCGGGTAGGTCGTTAAGGGCTTGGCCTTTTACAAAATCACCAAGGAAATTACCCAATAAACTAGTTTGTGTATGATGAGCAATATGTATGTGTGCGATGTAATTCAATCGGTACTCTATTAACGGTTAAAATACTAAAACTTTGCGGCAATCTTCGCTGATAAGACCAGTATTTTGCTGCTATATTCTAAATCACCCCTATAATAGCGGCAGTATAAATGTTTAAGACGCTATTATCAGTGCACTATTAGATAGCTAAAGAAGAGACAACAGCGTGAAAGTATTACTTATAAATGGTCCGAACCTCAATATGTTGGGCAAACGAGAACCGCATATTTATGGTGCAAATAGCTTGGAAGAAATTGTCCAAAGCTTGCAAAATAAGGCAGTTGCTCTCGGTATTAGCCTAACTCATGTGCAATCCAATGCTGAACATGAATTAATTAATGCCATACATGCCGCATTTAAACATATCGACTACATCTTAATTAACCCTGGCGCCTTTACCCATACCAGTATAGCGATTAGAGATGCGCTGTTAAGTGTATCTGTACCTTTTAGTGAAATACATTTGTCCAATATTCATGGCAGAGAGTCCTTTAGGCATCACTCTTATTTAAGTGATGTAGCGCAGGGTGTGATATGCGGCTTTGGCACTCAGGGCTATGAATTTGGCCTAATGGCAGCTCATCAGTATCTAAATAAATAACCATTATTAAAAACAAAATCAGCGAACAGAGAGAGTTATCATGGATATACGTAAAATAAAGAAGTTGATTGAACTGGTAGAAGAATCAGGTATCTCAGAATTAGAAATTACTGAAGGAGAAGAGTCAGTAAGGATCCATCGTGGTCAACCATCATCCGTGCAGTATGCCCCAATGCAGTATGCTCCACAGCCGCAATATGCACCGGCGCCAGCTCAAGTTGCAGCGCCCGCTCCTGCAGTCGCCGCCGCGGCCACTAGTGAACCCGCTGGCCACATATTACGCTCTCCCATGGTCGGCACGTTTTATCGCTCTTCGTCTCCTGGCTCTAAATCTTTTGTTGAACTCGGTCAAAAAGTGAACGTTGGTGATACCTTGTGTATTATTGAAGCCATGAAAATGATGAATCAAATCGAATCAGATAAAGCAGGTGTGATAAAACAAATTTTGGTTGAAAACCAAGACCCTGTTGAGTTTGATCAACCCATGTTTGTGATTGAATAAAGGCAGATGAGCATGCTTAAAAAAGTTCTTATTGCAAATCGAGGAGAGATCGCACTGCGCATTCTTCGTGCATGCAAAGAGTTGGGCATAAAAACAGTTGCTGTGCATTCAACTGCAGATGAATCACTCAAACATGTGCTGTTAGCCGACGAAACGATTTGTATCGGCAAGGCTTCGGCTACCGAAAGCTATTTAAATATTCCCCGTATTATTGCCGCTGCAGAAATAACCGATGCCGATGCCATTCATCCTGGTTATGGATTTTTAGCTGAGAATGCTGCCTTTGCCGATGCGGTAGAAAGAAGTGGTTTCATTTTTATTGGCCCAAAAGCCGACACCATTAATTTAATGGGCGACAAAGTATCAGCCATTAAATCGATGAAAGCAGCAGGTGTTCCTTGTGTACCGGGCTCTGACGGGCCATTAGGCAATGACGAAGAATTAAACAAGAAAACAGCTAACCGTATTGGCTACCCCATTATAGTTAAAGCAGCGGGCGGCGGTGGTGGTCGTGGGATGCGCGTGGTACGCAATGAAGATGAGTTAATTAATGCCATCGCGACGACCCAAGCAGAGGCTGGTGCCGCATTTGGTAATGATGTGGTTTATATGGAGAAGTTTCTAGAAAACCCTCGCCATGTTGAAATTCAAATATTGGCCGACGGCCAAGGTGGCGCAATACATTTGGGTGAGCGTGATTGTTCTATGCAACGTCGTCACCAAAAAGTAGTGGAAGAGGCTCCAGCACCTGGGATAACGCCAGAAGTGCGGGCCAAAATTGGCGCGCGATGCTGCCAAGCGTGTGTCGAAATTGGTTATCGTGGCGCCGGCACTTTTGAGTTTTTATATGAAAACGGCGAATTTTACTTTATTGAAATGAATACCCGTATTCAGGTAGAACATCCCGTATCAGAGATGATCACCGGCATTGATTTAATCAAAGAGCAATTACGTATCGCAGCCGGCCAAAAGTTGTCAATTGATCAGTCACAGGTACAAATACGCGGTCATGCCATTGAATGCCGGATTAACGCAGAAGATCCTGATACCTTTATACCAAGTCCGGGTAAAATTAGTCAGTTTCATTCACCCGGTGGTTTAGGTGTACGCTGGGATTCCCACATTTATGCTGACTATACTGTGCCACCTTACTACGATTCAATGATAGGTAAGCTCATTACCTACGGCGAAACCCGTGAAGTAGCCATAGCTCGAATGCGCCATGCATTAGACGAGTTAGTTATCACCGGTATTAAAACTAATATCCCATTACAAAAGAGAATAATGGCTGACGAAAACTTTGCCAAAGGCGGAGCCAACATTCATTATTTAGAGAAAAAGCTTGGTATGGGTGGTCACTAGAAAATCACTGATAATCAGGTATTTATAAATTAACAGGCGGCATAACTATTATGTCGCCTTTTTATCGCCCCCCCTTTTTTTCATGGCTCCAATAGTCGGCTTAAGCTAATTAGTTTCTTAGCAAAAGGTTTGTTATTAGCAACTCATACAATGCATAAATAGGGTTATAATAAGCTTTTTGTTGTTGGGTGATAAATCATGCCTTGGATCCAGTTAAAAATTAGCAGCCCTGCCAAATACGCAGAACAGATTGGCGACATACTCAGTGCCAATGGCTCACAAGCCGTCAGTTTCTTTGATGCCAAAGACACTCCAATGTACGAACCCAAACCCGGGGAAGTCATGTTGTGGCCGGATACCGAAGTAGTAGGTTTATATGATGCTAATTACGATATGGCAGCACTGATCTTACGCTTAGAAAAGTCTCGAGTCTTAGGTAAAGGGTTTGCCCACAAAATAGAACAGCTCGAAGATAAAGACTGGGAACGTGAGTGGATGCTGAACTTTCACCCCATGCAATTTGGTCAACGTTTATGGATTTGCCCCAGTTGGCGTGATGTGCCCGACCCTACTGCAGTTAATGTGATGCTTGACCCTGGCTTAGCCTTTGGTACTGGTACCCACCCCACTACGTCGCTGTGTTTAACTTGGTTAGATGGCTTGGATTTACAAGATTCAACCGTAGTCGATTTTGGCTGTGGATCAGGTATTTTGGGTATTGCAGCACTAAAACTTGGAGCCAAACGTGTGGTAGGCATTGATATCGACCCACAAGCTATACTAGCCAGCCAAGACAACGCCAACCGCAATCACGTTGGTGAACAAATAGAGCTCTATCTACCCGCCGATCAACCCAACTTACAGGCCGATGTAGTATTAGCCAATATCCTAGCAGCCCCTATTAGGGAATTACGAGCCGTTATTAGCGGCTACTGTAAACCCGGCGGCAAGCTAGTGTTATCAGGCATCCTCGACAACCAAGCGCAAGAAATTAACGATCTATATAGTCATGAGTTCGATATGGAACCCATCGCCATACAAGGTGATTGGGCTAGGGTATCTGGGATAAAACGTTAGTTTTATCGCTGGCCCCCGCCTAATGCACCAGTTACTTATAGATCTTTGCATTTTGCCAAAGGTCCAGCTTTGACTATAACTTTATACCCATGGTTATCCAGTAAATCACGCAAAGTTTGGAGTTTGGAGTTTGATCTATGAAATTGAATAAAGCTGTTTATGGTTTACTGCTCTGCTTTTTTTTATTAATAGGTTGTGAAAAAAAAGCGAGTGTAGCGAGCATAAATAGTGCTGTGTTACTTAAGGCTGAAGACCTAATTAGAAATAACATTGAGTATATGGAAAGCGCTGAAGAATGGGTGTTGGCTAACTCTGGTGCTCGTTTAAACGGTAGGGGATTTCCGTTGAATACAAAATACATGGATATTAGAAGTTTAGATTATCAATTGACTGAAAAAACTCACAATCTAGGTATCGATTTTGTTGCGCTGGAACGCCATGTTGCAACCAAGATAGTTAAGTTTACTTATGTTTTGAGAGATGACGCAAAGGGCTATGCGTATGTTCGGGTAGTGAGGGAAGGAGCATTTCCGTCCAACCATTTTGAAACCGATTGCGATAAAACAACCAATATTGGTGTTTGTGAATACAAAACTATAAACGGTTGGTTGATATACACGGTGGATATTAGGATTCCGTAGCATAAATATGACATCCATAATGAGAGACAACATAAATATGACATCCATAATGAGAGACAACACGACAGCCCACCCAGTGATTTTGTAAAAATATAAAATAGTTAACTGAAATAGCGAGTTTAAGTATTAAAAAAGGCTGTTTTAGGCAGAAAAATGGCAGGTGAGGCAATATTAAGCGCTTAAGTCTAAATTTCGCGCAGCCTTGTTGAACAACTGGGTGTTGTTACGTATTTTTTATAGGAGCTTATTCAGCTTAGGCGCGTTTTAATAAGGCTTTGGCCTGACCCATGCCTCGTATACGTTGATGGTGAGTATTATTTTTGTATTGTTGCAGCATATGTTCGCTACCCACTGCTCTGCTGAAGTGTTGCTCAAACTCTGTGGTTAAGGTTAACCATTGCTCATCGTTAATCCCTAAGCGTTGCAGTATCGGGCTATGGTGGTGCTCAATATGCCCGGCTTTATCGTCTCGAATACAGCGGCCTGTGCAATCTACCAGTTCGCAGTAATCTTTTAGGCTGTAAGCAATGCCTTTGGGCATATCGTGTCGATGATGACCGATAAAAGGCATGAGTGTTGTGGGTTGCTTGGCGTTGTTGAGCAAGGCCTTAATACGCTGTTGAATACTGGTGTGATGTGAGGTTTCAGGTGTGGTTGCCATATTGGCGCGAATAGGATTTAAATCAACATAGGCCATACAGGCGAGTACTGCACTTTCATCTAACAGGGCTTGTGATTTAAACCGCCCTTCCCAGAATCGGCCAGTGCATTCATCTTCCTTATTCGCTTCACGGGCGATGTATTCATTGAGGCTACGCATAAACCAACTGATGTCGTATAGACGCTGGCGATAAATATTCACCGTTTCATTCAAGCTCAGTTGCTCACCTTCACTTAATTCGTCATGGCGAGCGTATTTCTGTGTTAACAATGTCCCTTTGTATAAACCATGCCAGCGCCTAAGCACTTCTTCCATTGACCAGCTTTGTGCCAGCGCTTTATCCACATACACCACCACGTGCGTGTGATTACTCATCACCGCATAGGCTGCAATATCAATAGCGAAGAGGGATGATAAAAACAATAAACGCGCCTCTACCCAGCCGCGGCGGTGCTCATAGCTTTGGCCTGTGACAGTATCTCGGCCACACAAAAAAGAATGACGAACGCAGCGCGAGACACAGTGGTAATAAGGGGTATCAATAAGACTGATTTGGCTTTGGCGAGATTGCGGCATGACAGACCATCCGTGGTTGTTTGAACCTTTAAAGCGTAGTTCAAACCTGTTTTTTTGCCAGTTTATGATGGCTGTCACAGTAGTATTAATGGGTGTCACAGTAGTATTAATTTTTTGTTGTTGGTCTTAATAGTATTGGTCAAGACCAGAAGATGAAAAAAGGAGTGAGGTGCTGACAACGTCAGGAATTTATCAGATCAACAATTTATAACTGAATCTGTTAAATATTGCGTCAAAAAAAGTTAGCACTTTAGTTGACGCTGATTCTTCAGAACACCGACAATTCAAACAAGGCCAAGCAGTCTTGTAGCTTCTTTCTTAAGCAATGGGAAGTGTTCTTCTGGGAAATATTTTGCCAAATCCAGCAACTTTTGTCCCAGTGCAGCATAGCTATCGGCGCAAACATTTAAGTGGCCCATTTTACGTTTTGGTCGCACTGTTTTGTCGTACCAATGTAAGTGACTGCCGGGAATACTGAGTAATTCTTTTGAAAAATCATCATAGCCAACGATATTAATCATGGCTGTTGGACTCAAAACATCAGTTGAGCCTAAAGGTAAACCTGCTATCGCTCTAATATGATTGTCAAACTGGCAAGTATCCGCGCCCTGCATACTCCAATGACCTGAATTATGCACTCTGGGAGCAATTTCATTGACTAACAATTGCTCGCCCATCTGAAAAAATTCAACAGCCAGTACACCGATATAATTAAGCCTTTCAGCTAATTTAGCGAAAATACCCTGAGCTTGGGTCATGAGTTTTTCATCAACCTTGGGCGCGGGCGCAATAGAAACAGCGAGTTGGCCTTGATGATGTAAGTTTTCAGCTAAAGGATAAAACACGATATTACCTTTATGGTCTCGAACACCAACTAACGATAATTCTCGGTCAAATTTCAGCATTTTTTCTGCCACCAAGGGCACTTTCTCTAGTTCTAACTGGCTCAATTGAGCCTTGAGTTCAGGTAAATCAGCGACAGTAGCTAGACGCCATTGCCCATAACCGTCATAACCATCTCTACTAGCTTTTATAATGAGTTTTTCGCCCAAGTTTTCAACTGCACTATCTAATTGGTCAACATGGGTAATGATATTGTAAGCACAGTTAGCAATATCAAGACCCGACAACAGGCTCTTCTCTTTAACTCGATCGGCGCCTGCCATAATAGATTCAATACTGGGTTTTAACTTACCACTGGCATTCACTTTATCCAGCAAATATTGAGGTATATGTTCAAATTCGACTGAGATTGCTTGGGCAGCTTCGATTGCTTGTTCAAGCGAAACATCAATAACTGCTTTTGTAATGGGATTAACCACATCAAGCGTATTTACATCAACAGCTGCAACGTTCAGCCCTAATGGATAGGCCGCTAAAGCCATCATTCTAGCGAGTTGGCCAGAACCTAAAATCAATATACTCATTAGCACGGCACCACGTTATTGTTGAGGTAGAGTGAGTTCTTCTATCGCTAGCACTTTAGCCGTTTGTTCTGCTCTAAAATCAATAACCGCTTGCTGAACATCTTTATCCTGCAAAGCGATAACTTGAGCGGCTAATAGTCCGGCATTGGCTGCTCCCGCTTCACCAATGGCTAAAGTACCCACTGCGACACCTTTGGGCATTTGCACAATAGAGAGCAAAGAATCAATACCATTAAGCTGACTTGAGCGCACAGGCACGCCAAAAACGGGTAAGTGGGTATGAGCGGCAATCATACCTGGTAAGTGAGCTGCACCGCCCGCTCCACCGATTATAACTTGAAAACCTTGCTCAGCTGCCTGCTCGGCAAACTCAGTGAGAAGATGAGGTGTACGGTGAGCAGACACGACTTTTGCCGAATAGCTGACACCTAACTTGTCTAACATAATTGCCGCTTGTTGCATGGTTGGCCAATCAGAATTAGAACCCATCACTATTGCCACTTTTGGCATAAACTTCTCACTTACATTGTTAGCGCAGCCAAACAACTTATCGGCGCATTGACTGCGTAAAATTTAGGGATGCAGATTGTAGCCCAACTCTGCCTTTAGCTTAAAGTCTAAAGTCGGTTAATGAGTGATTTTTAGTCATACAATCTGTTTTGGACTTAAATGAAAAATCCGCTGGAGACTGAGCCTCAGCGGATTTTCTAATCTTTGCAATTTATTACTAATTAGCTTTTCTGACGACGCATCGCAGTAAAGAACTCTTCATTGGTCTTTGTCATTGATAACTTATCAATCAAAAACTCCATCGCATCGATTTCAGACATCTCGTGCACTATCTTACGTAAGATCCACATTTTCTGTAGTTCGTCTTTAGTCGTAAGAAGTTCCTCGCGTCGCGTACCAGAGCGATTGTAATCAATAGCTGGGAAAACACGTTTTTCCGCAATTTTGCGGTTAAGGTGTAATTCCATATTACCGGTACCTTTAAATTCTTCGTAGATAACTTCATCCATTTTAGAACCGGTATCGATAAGTGCTGTGGCGATGATGGTCAAACTACCACCTTCTTCAATATTTCGTGCTGCGCCAAAGAAACGCTTTGGTTTGTGCAGGGCGTTTGCATCCACACCACCGGTCAAAACTTTACCTGATGAAGGAATGACAGTGTTGTACGCGCGGGCTAAACGGGTAATTGAGTCAAGCAAGATAACGACGTCTTTTTTGTGTTCAACCAAACGTTTGGCTTTTTCAATAACCATTTCGGCAACTTGAACGTGGCGACTGGCTGGCTCATCAAACGTTGAAGCAATTACCTCACCACGCACTAGGCGTTGCATTTCAGTTACTTCTTCTGGGCGTTCATCGATAAGCAACACCATCAATACACATTCGGGATGATTGGCGGCGATCGATTGAGCAATATTCTGTAATAATAATGTTTTACCAGCCTTGGGCGGCGCAACAATTAAACCACGTTGACCACGACCTATAGGCGCCGCAAGGTCTAATACTCGTGCAGTAATATCTTCACTACTACCATTACCACGTTCCATCGTAAGACGTTCGTTAGCATGCAGAGGTGTTAAGTTTTCGAATAAGATTTTGTTTCTGGAATTTTCTGGACGGTCAAAGTTGACTTCACTAATTTTCAGCAGGGCAAAGTATCGCTCGCTGTCTTTAGGTGGGCGAATTTTTCCAGAAATCGTGTCACCCGTGCGTAAATTAAAACGCCTGATCTGGCTTGGAGAAACATATATGTCATCTGGACCAGCCAAGTATGACGCATCGTTGGAACGCAAGAATCCAAAGCCATCTTGCAAAATTTCTAATACGCCATCGCCAAAAATATCTTCGCCACTTTTAGCATGGGATTTTAAAATTGAAAAAATGATATCTTGCTTACGAGCACGAGCCATGTTTTCTAGCTTCATTTCGTCGGCTAGGGCAACAAGTTCACTGATCGGTTTATTCTTGAGTTCCGTTAGGTTCATATTTGGTGGGTCTTTATGCTTGAAGATTGCCTAGGGGCAACTATGGTTGAATAATTCAAGGGTGTTTACTATTTCACATTTCTGATTTGAGCAAAAACTGACTGTTCAGGTAAGAACGTTTAAAATCTAACACCAAAAAACAGTAGCGTCCAGCCAAAATATGCGCTTTGTCTGGCCTTGTGTCAAATAAACTGTGCAAAATCTATAAATTTTTGAGTTATTACTGGTTAAATAGCCAACAATTAAGGTCTTTATTACTTAAGCGAGAAACAAAAAAAGCCTAGCACAGCTAGGCTTTTTGATTTTTTTCAGCTTTAGTGAGCTTAAATATTACTATTTATGAACTCAACTAATTGTGATTTAGATAAGGCACCCACTTTAGTCGCCGCAACGTTTCCACCTTTAAACAATAAAAGAGTTGGAATGCCTCTAATACCAAACTTTGGTGGCGTTTCGTTATTTTCATCGACATTAAGCTTGCCAACTGTTACTTTGCCTTCGAATTCGTCAGCAACCTCATGCAATATTGGCGCAATCATTTTACACGGACCACACCATTCCGCCCAGAAGTCAACCAACACAGGACCAGCAGCATTGATTACATCGGCCTCGAAACTATCGTCAGTCAACTGGATAATTTTGTCGCTCATTCTTTTCTCCGTAATTTTTTCTCTCGCTGAATTTATTCAGCGCGGTCATGATTGTTATATAGAAACTGGTTTTTAATGCAAGCACAGATAAGCTATAAGCTATGCAAACAACACATTTAACTGAAACACAATTTTCAGATTTGCCCATAAATGAGCAAGTCATCAAGGCGCTAAGTGCAGCGAATTTTAATCATTGCACGCCCATTCAAGCTTTGAGTTTACCAACTTTATTAGCTGGCCACGACATCGCAGGCCAAGCTCAAACGGGAACCGGTAAAACCATCGCCTTTTTGGTAGCAACATTTCACTACTTACTGGCTAATCCGCAGCCAAATAAAAAACAACCGCGGGCCATTATAATGGCACCAACCCGTGAGCTAGCGGTACAAATATTTAATGACGCAGAATTGCTCAGCCAGCACACGGGCATATCCCTTGGTCTCATTTATGGGGGCGAGGGTTATGAAAGTCAACGCGATAGTTTACAAAAAGGTGTCGATATTATTATCGGCACTACAGGTCGTATTATTGACTACTACAAGCAAAATATATTTTCGCTTGAAGGTATCCAAGTAGCTGTGCTCGACGAAGCTGACCGCATGTTTGATTTAGGTTTTATAAAAGATATCCGTTTTTTATTCAACCGCATGCCCAAAGCGACTGAAAGATTAAGTATGTTATTTTCTGCCACGCTATCTTATCGCGTTCAAGAACTTGCCTATGAACATATGAACAATCCTACTCATTTGCAAATTGAACCCGAACGCAAGACGGCTGAACGAGTTGAAGAAGAGTTATTTTATCCTTCTGATGAAGATAAGATGCCCTTATTACTTAGCTTAATGGAAGAAGAATGGCCTGATAAAGCCATAGTTTTTGCTAATACCAAACACAGCTGTGAGAAAGTAGCTGATTGGTTACAAGCTGATGGTCATCGAGTCGGTTTGTTAAGTGGCGATGTACCACAAAATAAGCGTTTGAAAATCTTAGAAAATTTCACTACTGGGGTATTGGATATTCTGGTTGCCACTGATGTTGCAGCCCGCGGATTACATATTCCAATGGTCAGTCATGTGATTAACTATGATTTGCCAGATGATGCTGAAGATTATGTTCACCGAATCGGCCGAACAGGTCGCGCTGGTGAGAGCGGCAAGTCGATTAGTTTTGCTTGTGAAAAATACGCGCTCAATTTACCAGCCATTGAAACTTATGTTGAACATTCAATTGCGGTAACTGAATATGATCCCAGCACCTTAATACGGGATGTTACTCCGCCTGCTCCGCGTTTTAAAAAGCGTATGCAAAGCGGCAGAAACCATCCTAAACGACCGTCAGGACCTAGACCTCAGCGACATAAATGAATAGTCAAACCGATATAGCCATTCCATTTAATCAACCAGAGCAGCTTTATGCCGCGGTTGATTTAGGCTCCAACAGCTTTCACATGGTCATTGTGAGAGTCTCTGCGGGCAGCGTGTCTATTATTGGTAAGGTTAAACAAAAAGTCAGATTAGCTGCAGGTTTAGATGACAACATGCATTTAGATGACGCGAGTCTGGAACGGGGCTGGCAATGTTTAGCAACATTTGCCGAAAGGTTACAGGATATTCCTCTAGCGAATATCAAAGTTGTTGGTACGGCAACTCTCAGACTGGCAAGTAATGCTCAGCAGTTTTTAGACAAAGCCGAAGAGATTCTGCATCATAAAATTGATGTTATTTCAGGTGTAGAAGAGGCTCGTCAAATATACTTAGGTGTGGCCTACACTTCAGCTAACCAAGGTAATTCACTGGTAATTGATATTGGTGGCGCAAGCACAGAGGTGATTGTCGGTAATGACATGAATCCCATTCATTTAGTCAGTTTAAATATGGGCTGTGTGACCTTTAAAGAACGTTATTTTAGTGACGATTTAATCACTGAAGAAGCCTTTGCAGAAGCCATTTTAAATGCCAAAGTCCTGTTAGGGCCGGTTAAAAATGACTTTATTAGTTTTGACTGGCAGCAATGTTTGGGTGCATCTGGCACGCCACAAGCCATAACTGAAATTTTGATCACCCAAGGTATCAGTGACTCCATTCGATTAGACTATCTATACAACCTAAAACAACAGTGCATCGATTGCATCTCCATTGAGCAATTGGATATTGTCGGCCTAACAGAGTCACGACGAGCCATATTTCCCAGTGGACTGGCGATTTTAATTGCTTTGTTTGAAGAACTTAATATTCAACATATGCAAATTTCCACAGGGGCACTGCGCGAAGGTCTCATTTACGGCATGTTAGACAATATGCAACAAAATGACCGACGCACCCAAACCCTTGAGCAAATGATCAAGCAATTCCATATTGATGCAGAACATGCACACCGAGTCAAAAACCTCGCACTGATTTTATTTAAACAGGTACAACATCAGCTCAATTTGAAGAAAGTCGATTGTGAAGCCGCATTAATTGCCGCCACAATGTTGCATGAGTTAGGTTTACATATTGAATATAAACAACACCACAAACACGGCGCTTATATTTTGTCACATGTGCCTATGGTTGGTTACACCCAACAATTACAAAATGGCGTTAGGGTATTAGTCCTCAACCATCGCGGTGATATCAAACTCGCAGATTTTAAACCTTTTCAATCCGACATACATGACAAGCTTATTGTTATTTTACGCATAGTTCGCTTGGCTTGTTTGCTGTCGATTCGTCGTAAAGATAAGTTACTTCCCAAGATAAAAGTTAATATTGAAGACGGTTGTTGGAACCTTACTTTCCCCGAAGGGTGGCTAAAAGACCATCCTTTAATTGATGCTGAACTTGCCAATGAAAAGTGGCAACAACATAAAGTTGGTTGGAAGTTAGAGTGTCGCTAGCAACTAGCAACTAGCAACTAGCAAAAATCTAATTCTTATTTAGCCGTTGCTGCAACGCTTGATGAAGAAAAACAACATTATCACTGTTTTCACTTGCCAAAAAGTCCTCAAATATAGATAAAGTGCGTTGGTCTTTCGCTGTAAACAATTGCTCATTTAGTAACTCGCTAACGCTTTTTTCGACCTGCATCAATGAGCACAACTCACCATCAAGCTTGATAAACAATGCCCGTAGAATATCTTTAAGCCAATTATCAACATAGCTGGTTTGTAAGCGACCGGGATGTTTAAACAGGTCCTTTATATCTAACTCAATATCTTCATTTGATTGGCTGGCACAAAACAATAAGCGATACCTGAGCAGTTCATGCAGTGACAGGCCTATAAGATGATGTTTTATTAATTGACGATTATTCATGATATTCATTACAGTTTTATATTTTTTCTGGATCAACTCGCAGTTTTGTTTAACGAAGCCTGATACACCTCACAAAGTAGACATGATAAGTCTTGTCAAAGGTTTAAAACGGCAACAAGCTGTAAGCAAAAGACGATTTTCACCATAGATCCCCCCTCGCTTTAACCTCAATATGCGCAGTGCTTTGCTTAATTTTCTTAAGCGCTATACACTAAATTCTGCGGCGAATTGATGATACTAGAGTTCAGTATTTAATCAGCTGCAAAGCTTTCAAAGTGCTTTGTTCTCAAAGGAGTTTTTATCATGCGTAAGTTAATCTGTGGTGCACTATTCGTTCTATTATTTGCCTGTTCAGAACCAACGATAGAGGCTCCAAATTCTTCAATGGAGCAAAGCCTAAGCTCATTTACTGTCATGCTTAACGGTAACAAAGTCGGATATTTAAAGGTAAACCAGCAAGGTAAGGATACTCAGGTAGATTATGACTATAAGAGCAATGGTCGTGGTCCTGCTTATCAAGAGAGCCTGACTCTTGATAGCCAAGGAATACCTACTCATTGGAAGATAAGCGGTAATACCACATTTGGTAATCTTATCACTGAGCAGATGGATATAACTGCAGGCCAAGCCACATGGCTAGATGCGACTGGCAACGGTCAAGCATCATTGGATAAATCAGCCCTTTATGTGCCGCAAAATAGCAGTCCCTATAGTGCTTTTGTATTGGCAACAGCACTTTTACAAACTGAAAACCTTACAATGCCTGCCCTCCCCGCCGGCCAATTGTCTCTTAAAAAGTTGGAAGAGCTGAATATTGAAAGCGCTAACGTTACTCTGTCGCTCAGTAGTTACGCCCTTGCTGGGGTAGATTTAGATCCTGAATATTTTATCCTTGACGCTCAACAACAGCTTTTTGCATATATCACCCCCCGTTTCATTATTATCAGGCAGGGCTTTGAAAACAATGAAGCTGAGTTGCGCGCCCTTTCAGCAAAATATTCCACTGAACGTTTTGAGGCGATACAAGCCAAATATACCCATCGATACGATGGCGCTGTACGTATTCGTAATGTACGAATTTTTGAACCGCAAAAACTCAGTCTTTCAGAGCCGGTGTCTGTTGTGGTGAAAGATGGTCGCATTGACCATATCGCATTAATATCAGAAGCCACACAAGACTACGAAACCGACATTGACGGAGCAGGTGGTACGTTGGTACCCGGCCTTTATGACATGCACAGCCACACTGGCGATGATGACAGTCTTATGAACGTGTTAGCCGGTATCACATCTGTCAGAGATATGGGCAACTCACTCGGCGTATTAAATGAACTGAAAGAAAAAATAGATACTGGAATTCTCGCCGGCCCTAGAATTACCCGCTATGGCATGATTGAGGGCAAAAGTCCTTCAAACAACAACAATGGCATATTGGTAGAAAACCAAGAGCAAGCCTTAGCAGCAGTCAATACTTACGCAGAAAACCATTTTTCTGGTATAAAAATCTACAACAGTATGCAGGGTCAATGGGTGCCTGCCATTGCACAACGGGCAAAAGAGTTAGGCATGCGAGTATCGGGGCATGTGCCGGCTTTTTCTAATGCCGATCAGATGATCCTCGCTGGCTATGATGAGTTAACTCACATCAATCAAATCATGCTAGGTTGGGTACTAGAGCCCGACGAAGATACCCGCACGCTTTTACGCCTGACGGCACTGGATCGCCTGCCTGCACTAGATCTTGAAAGTGCTCCAGTTCAACACACGCTTAAACTGATGGTAGACAATCATGTTGCCCATGATCCCACGCTGGCTATCCATGAATATTTATTACTATCACGTAACGGAGAAACCCGAGCTGGAGTAAAAGACTACATAGAGCATATGCCGCCTGCGGTACAACGCAGCGCAAAAGTATCCATGGCTAAAATTACCAGCCCAGAGCAAGATCAAGCCTATCGGATGGCTTACCAAAAGATTGTCACTACCTTAAAAATGATGAAAGAGCGTGGAATTTTGATTGTGCCTGGCACCGACTTGGGCGGCGCATTTAATTTGCACCGAGAATTAGAATTATATCAAGAACTTGGTTATAGCCCTGCAGAGCTGCTAAAACTTGGCAGCTATGATATGGCGAATTATCTTGGTTATACTGACCGTGGCAGCATTGAAGCAGGTAACCTAGCCGATTTCTTTTTAGTGCCAGGCAATCCTGTAGAAGATTTCAAAGCCATCAAAACTATTAGTTTAGTCTCACGTGGGGGAATTTTTTACTACCCTAGCGAAGTCTATCCAGAATTTGGTATCACCCCTTTTACCGACAAACCTAAGGTGCAAGAAGCAGATCCCAGATAACCCTTAGATAAGCTGAACTCAAAATAATCAATTCCGAGTTCAGCTTAGTACGCTTAGCGATTAACAAAAAACTTGGTAGCTATTTTGCTCGGCGCTTCTTTCTTTTACTTTTTCTGCAGTAAGCGCGCCGCTTGTTTGGCAAAATAGGTTAAAATGCCGTCGGCGCCGGCACGTTTAAATGCCAACAATGACTCTAATATGACTTCGTCTTCTTTTAACCAACCGTTAGCAAAAGCCGCTTTGTGCATCGCGTATTCACCACTGACTTGATAGGCAAAAGTGGGCACCTTAAATTCAGATTTACACCGCCGCACTATGTCTAGATAAGGCATACCCGGTTTGACCATAACCATGTCGGCACCTTCTTGAATATCTAGGGCAATTTCACGCATCGCTTCATCGGAATTAGCCGGATCCATTTGATAATTCTTTTTATTTCCCCCTTTTATATTACCTGCTGAACCAACAGCGTCTCTAAAGGGTCCGTAATAACTCGAGGCATATTTTGCAGAGTAAGCCATGATGCAGGTATTAACATAACCTTGGGATTCAAGCGCCTGACGAATGGCACCGATACGACCATCCATCATATCCGAAGGTGCCACAATATCAGCACCCGCTTCAGCGTGAGACAAGGCCTGTTTTACTAAGATTTCGACCGTGGTATCGTTGATTACGTAGCCCTGATCGTCGATGATGCCATCTTGACCGTGAGTGGTAAAAGGGTCGAGAGCCACATCAGTAATCACCGCAATAGCTGGCACGGCTTGCTTTAATGCTCTTACTGCTCTTTGGGCTAGGCCCTGCGGATTAAACGCTTCACTGGCAGATAAAGATTTAAGGTCTGCGGGCGTCACTGGAAACAAGGCAATGGCCGGTATACCCAAATCAACCAACTCTTTTGCTTCCTCAATCAACAAGTCTATTGTGACTCGTTCAATGCCAGGCATTGACGCGATAGCTTCACGTTGATTTACCCCTTCAATGACAAACATAGGGTAAATAAGATCTTGTGGATTAAGCTGATGTTCTGCGACTAACTTACGCGTGTAATCATGCTGTCTAAGTCGGCGCATTCTTGTTGAAGAAAAGTGTTCTACCATATCGTTGTCCTATATTTATTCGTCACTGGCGTTTAAAACAATGCCTTTAACATTATTGCGACCGGCATTTTTGGCCAGATAGAGTTGCGCATCTGCTGCAGCTAATATGGCATCCTCTGGCTCATGAGGATTAGCCACCGCCGTAGCAACACCTGCACTTACGGTTAGTTGAATTTTATGACCATCAGCCTGAATTATTTGACTCTCGATTTGTTGTCTAACTTGCTCTACCAGTGCAGTGGCACCACTTAATTCTGTGCTTGGTAACACCAACACAAATTCTTCACCACCGTAGCGGCATAAATCATCACTGGGGCGTTTTAGTGCACTTTTTAATGTGCGAGCGACTGCAATAATGCATTCATCGCCAACTAAATGGCCGTACTGATCATTAATCTTTTTGAAATAATCGATATCTACCATAACAATGGAGAGCTGCGTGCGCTCACGACGACTGCGACGAATTTCAGCGATATATTTTTTGTCAAAATAACTGCGATTACGCACGCCAGTGAGCGCGTCCATAGTATTTTTTTCTTGTAGTTCGCGATTAGTTTCAGATAATTCACGCAAGGCTATTTCTAACTCCAAGGTACGTTCTTGTACTTTATATTCCAGCTCTTCTTGGGTATTTTCTTGCAAGGCCAACATATCATCTTGGTTTTGTTTTTCTTGTATGGCTTTGCTTAACAATTCGCTTTGAGCTTGTTGTAAAGCTTGCCGTTGTTGGTTGTTACTAATCGCCAATACTAAGGCCAATAAGAGTGTTTCAATAGCTGCGCCGAGGATCATTAAATAATCGGATGGCAGATCTAACTTAACAATATTTAGATTATCTAAACAGATGATAAAACCGGCAAAAAACAATACGCTCCATGCCAGAGTATAAACACCGGCTAAACTCACACCCTTAGTCCATAACCAAATACCAACGCCATATATTAGTGCGCCACTGGCCAGTAACATCACTAAAAAGCCACTATTTAACAAAGATAAAGGTAAAAATAGACTTAAGAGCACGCAGGCAAAATAAAGCAGTGCAAGCAATCGTAATAAACGACACAACCTCACACTGTAGTGCTTCACACCAAGCAACAAGTCACAAAAGATGATCGAAAATGCAATAGTCAAATTGGCAAATATGGGCAAGGCATGTTGCTGAAACCAAGGCGACTCTGGCCAAATATGTTTATAACCAAAGCCATGTAGGCTAGCCAATGACAAGGCCAAAAACACTACATATCCCGCATAAACAGCAAAGGTGCTAACCTTGGTGGTCACAAAATAGAACAGGTTACTGATGGCCATCGCCAACATAAAACCTAAAAACAGCCCCATTACCAAGTTATATTCGCTGGCAAAACTGAGATAACTGGATTCGGGCCACACATCGACAGACAGGCGCAAAGCACCAGTAGTTTGCACCCGAATATAAACGGTAATTAATTGTTCAGCTTGGGGTACAGGGAACAAAAACCGCTCATTCTCTATCGGTCTTTGCGCAAACGGTAGGGTATCACCACTATGGTATTCAGCTAAAATTTTGCCATTATCTTCAAACCATACTGAGATGTGGTCAAGTAAGGGATAACCCACCTGAAGTAACCAATTCCGCTGCGTATCCACTTGTGGCAGGGTAAATTTAAACCAGTAAGGGGCAGCAGACATTCCAAAAGACTGCAGACCTTGCGGATCACTTTGCCACGTTTGCGTCTCATTTTGCATGAGCATATTGGCTGAATATTGATTATCAGCATCAACCAAATACTCTATGCCTGTCACTCGGCTGTAGGCTGAACTAGCTGAACTTTGTATATTCGGATAGATGAGGCCCATAATCACACAGAACATCACTGCAACCACAAATAACCAGTTACTATTAATCTTTACTTGCAAGGTGTCAGACTGCATCACGCTAACATTCTCCAAGAACACCAAACAATGTGCGACCATTGGCTACGCTATGGGCTTGTACCACATCCAGCTCATGCTCCATGATATTGGCTAGTTGTTCGGCGATAAAAGGTAAATAGGCGGGTTCATTACTCCCACGGTCAACCTTACGATTATTGGGCAGGCCTTTGGGTCTTAAGTAAGGGCTATCTGTCTCTAACAACAACCTGTCCAGAGGAAGATGTTTAACCGCCTCTTGCAGGTCTTGGCCGCGTTTACTGTCGCAAACCCAACCGGTTATTCCAATATACAAATCAAGAGCTAAATAAGCCTGCATTTGCTCAAGGTTACCGGTAAAACAATGCACAACGCCACCCACTAAGCTACCGCGATATTTTCTGAGTAAGTGTATTTGCTCTGCAAAGGCTTCACGCTCGTGTAAAAAAACCGGTTTTTTACATTCCACAGCTAAAACTAACTGTTGTTCAAATACTTTAAGCTGATCTGCTTTTGACGAAAAATTACGATTAAAATCCAAACCACATTCACCAATTGCCACAACTTGTTTATGACTGGCTATCTGCCGGAGCTGTTCAATAAAATCGTCACTAACATCTTGAGCGTAATGAGGGTGCACGCCAGCGGTACTATAAAGCGAATTAGCATGGATCAAACACAAATCAAGCGCTTTTTGACTTTCACTAACAGACGTACCGGTCAGCATAATGGTATTCACACCAACTGCCGAGGCTCTGGCTATTATAGGTTCTATAGCCACTCGTCCATTGGATAAATTCACACCTATATCAAACCAATCCATTATTATTTGACCCGTTTACCCAAACGAATTTGTGCTATTTTAGCGATATCAGACCCTATTCTGCTTAGTGCCTCTCTCGTCACAGATAAGCCCATCTGTTCGGTATTTGCAAGCGCTTCGAGTTGGGATGTACTCGTCACTGGCTGTTGAATAATTAAAGTGAGAGCAGATTGAGCCACTGCGTTTTGCATCATTAATAAAGTAGTTACACCGACCGTTAACACTACTATTAAACGCTTCACTCGACTCCATTCTCCTCTTTCTCATCGTCCTTGGCTCGAGTATAAAAACCACCAACAATGACGCCAAATTCAAATAGAATCCACATCGGTACGGCTAACAAGGTTTGCGAAATAATATCTGGTGGGGTTAGCAGCATACCTAACACAAAAGCACCAACCACTACATAAGCCCGTTTAGCCCGCAATGCCGCAGGCGTAGTCATCCCCGTCCAACACATTAATACAATGGCAACAGGAATTTCAAAAGACAAACCAAAGGCAAAAAACATTTTTAAGACAAAATCGAGGTAGCTAGTGATGTCGGTATTATTCACTACGCCTTCTGGTATCACGCTAGTAAAGAACGCAAAAACCAGCGGAAAAACCACGTAATAAGCAAACGCCATTCCGGCATAAAATAATAAAGTACTAGAGAGTAATAATGGAGCAACTAAGCGTTTTTCATTTTTGTATAAGCCGGGCGCCACAAAACCCCAAATCTGATACAACACCATGGGAATGGCAATAAAAAATGATAAGACTATTGTCAATTTAAAGGGGGCAAAAAATGAAGAAGCAACGTCAGTTGCAATCATCTGTGCATTGTCAGGCAATACGTCTTGCAAGGGCGTCGCTAACCAATGGTAGAGATCATTGGCAAAGTAAACCAAACAAAGAAACACAATAAAAACACTGGCAACGGCTTTTAGCACGCGGCTTCTGAGCTCAATTAGATGAGCAATCAAGCTATTGGGTTCAGCCATCTATCATTACTCTTTAGAATACGGTTTTTGCACGGACTTAGCCGCATTACGAAGTTCATCTACCGTTTCTTGTAACTTAGGCGATAAATTTTCCATGTTTTGTTCTTCAGCTTTTTTCAAATTTTCATGTAATTCTTGAATTTTGAATTGCTGTTCAACTTCTTGGCGAAAGCCATTAGCCATGCCTTTGATTGAGCGCACCGTTTTTATCGTAGAGCGAATAGCGCCAGGCAGTTTTTCCGGACCCAAAACAACCAAAGCAACTACGCCAATTAAGAGCAATTCAAAAAAGCCGATATCAAACATTACTTATGCTCTTTTTGCTCACTCGTCTGAGTTTGAGTGGCCGTAGATGTTGCCTTAGATTTATCTTCAACCTTATCTTTGGCTGGAAAATCTGCGTCATCTTTGTCTTCTTTGTCTTCTTTGTCATCCTCGCCCATAGCTTTTTTAAAACCCTTGAAGGCCGAACCAAGATCACCACCTAAACCACGTAGTTTCTTAGTGCCAAATAACAACACGATAATACCCAAAATAATTAATAATTGTGGAACGCTGATGCCAAACATAACTCACTCCTAAATTCAGTATGCGCCTATTATACGTAGCAATGGTAAAAGGTCACTGGATTTGATGTTTAAAAATTTTTCTAAATATTTATAAAGAAAATAAGTTAATCTAATAGAGCGCTTACGATACAGGATCAGTAACAAAGTGAAACCGTTATTCAGGCTTTTTCCAATTTTTATACTCACCCTAGTGAGTAAGCCAAGTTTTTGTGACGAACAACAAAGACCGTGGCTAGATTCTTTGCATGAAAACATTACGGATTCAGTTAATGAATCCGCTTTGTGGTTTGATGAATTTTTCATGATTGATCAAAATAGTTTATCAGAGAGCGCCTTGGGCGAAGCACGAATCCAACTAGGCTGGAATCCAAGAAGTCGTGACTTAAATCAATTCGAAAGTCGCATCAAGCTACGTTATAAATTACCTAACCTTAAAAATCGGGTAGATCTAGTCGTTTCTGACTACGACGATGAACAACCCGATAACTTATTGCAAAATACTAACTTGGATAACAAAAATCAGCAAAATCGCTTTAGTTTAGCTTTGCAATGGAAGGCCAAACCTGACAGTGGTTTATCGCATCGCATTGGTATTGGGCGACGTTTACAACCTTTTGTTAAAAGTCGTTATCGCACGATATTGGGTTTTAGCGAGCAGTCAGATTTAAGGCTAGAAAGTTCGGTCTACTATTACAGCAGCGATGGTTTTGGTGCTGAATTAGCAGCCAGTTACGGCTATGTGTTTACGCCAAGCTCTCTGTTTCGGTTTAATAACCGCTTTTTCTTTCGCGACAGAACCAATGATTGGTTATGGCAGCATAGTTGGCAAAATCTAGTGCAAATAGATGAAAAAAATGCCTTGATTTGCGGCCTATATATAGAGGGCCTGAGTCAACCCAACTACCATTTGGAGGAATATTTAGTCAGCTCTCGTTGGCGCATTAATGCACTGCGTGATTGGCTGTTTTTCGAAATGGAACCCTATGTAACTTGGCGTAAAGATGAAGCTTTTTCTGCTTCTTACGGCATTGGGCTGCGTGTCGAAGGATACTTTGGCCAAATATAGTCTTCGTTACCCCTTAGCAACACAGCTGCAGCTTGCTCAATGGTGACTGAGCGAGAACTTAAAAGCGCTTAATCCAGTTTGGTATTAAATGCAATTAACCAACTAAGCAATCCTGTGGCCGCAATACCCGCGCTTACCCACCAATGGTTTTGATAAAGCGGTACAATCGCACTAACAATAAATAAGGTCGAACCTATTACAATATATTGCATACGTTTAGTTTGTTGATTTTGTCGCGCTTGCCATTGTTCAAATTGTATTCGGTGTTGCTCAGGTAAGGTTTTAACTTGTTTCAGTGTGTCATAAATCAAATCAGGCATTTCAGGCAGTTTTTCTGACCAATACGGCATATTTGCTTTAATTTTGCTGTACATGGCTTTTACACCGATCTGCTCTTTCATCCAATTTTCAAGGAAAGGCTTAGCGGTTTTCCACAAGTCCAACTCAGGATAGAGTTGACGGCCTAAACCCTCTATATACAACAAGGTTTTTTGCAACAACACCAACTGTGGTTGAATGACCATATTAAACCGTCTGGCAGTATTAAATAGCTGCAGTAAAACATTACTAAATTCGATTTCTGCCAATGGCTTTTGAAATATTGGCTCACAAACTCGGCGAATTGACGCTTCAAAATCATCAATATCAGTATCTGAAGGCACCCAACCAGAGTCCACATGTAATTGCGCTACTTTGCGATAATTACGGTTAAAAAAAGCGATAAAGTTTTCAGCTAAATAGCGCTTGTCTTCACTATTTAAGGTACCCACAATGCCAAAATCAATGGTGATATATTGCGGATCAGCAGGGTTTAGGGTAGATACAAAAATATTACCTGGATGCATATCAGCGTGGAAAAAGCTGTCGCGGAAGACCTGAGTAAAAAAGACTTCCACACCGCGTTCTGCCAACTTTTTCATGTTGGTATTTAAGACATTAAGCTGGGTAATATCTGAAATAGGGGTGCCGTAAATTCTCTCCATGACCATCACATTTTTGTGGCAATAGTCGCTATATATAGTCGGCACGTATAAGGCATCAGACCCTTCAAAATTACGCTTAAACTGAATGCCATTGGCGGCTTCATGGGTTAAGTCCAACTCGTCAATTATAGTGCGCTTGTATTCTTCGACTACTTCAACTGGGCGTAAACGTTTACCATCAGGCAGTAATTTTTGCAGCGCCACGGCGACGGTGCGCATTAATTCGATATCTGACTCAATCGTGCGTTTGATATCAGGGCGAATAACTTTAATGATCACTTCTTTGCCATTTAGTGTGGCGGTGTGTACTTGGGCAATAGATGCAGAGGCCAAAGGTCTGGGCTCAAAATCACTAAACAAGTCACTAATGGCTTGCAAGCCAAGCGATTTAAGTATTATTTGTTCTGCCACTGCACTGTCAAAAGGAGCAACCTTATCTTGCAGAATGGTTAATTCGTTGGCGATATCAATGGGTAAAAGGTCTTTACGAGTTGACAACATTTGGCCAAATTTAATAAATACTGGCCCCAAGGTTTGCAGTGCTAAACGAATTCTTACGCCTTGTGATTTGTCAGCATGTTTATTGCGTAACCAAAAGAAACCGTAACGCCCTAATTTTGCATACCACGGTAACCAACTGGGTGGAATAAGTTCATCCAAACCGTGTTGCAAAAGCACTTTATTAATATGATATAAACGTAAAATTCTCATCGCAGTATTAAGCCTTGTGTGCTTTTTCAAGGATCGCCAATCTGGCAGCTAAGCGCTCGGTGGCGCTACGAACTTTAATTACTTCTTCACTAAATTGCTCAAGTTCACCTTGATTAATACCCACAGCGCCCTCTTTGGTTAAACGCTCAGCCCATATGTCACGACTTTGCTGGAAAAAGTCTTTACCTTCGGCCATAAGCGATTTTACGCTACTGAAGGTTTGATGAGCAAAAACATCACCGCTGAGTTTGGCAAGTTGCTCTTCCCAGTCAATATCTAACTCTTTGATTAAGTTACTAAAACTCTGCGCCACATAGATATCACCGACAAGAATGAGTTTTTGCTGTTGAATGAGAGATGACAATTGACTGCTATCTTGTAATAAGGGCAGAGTTTCAAGATTTAATTCAATCAAACAATCTGCGCGTTTCCCCTCACTTTCCTCATGCAAAACAATGCCTAAGCTAATGTCATCAGAAAAATGGAATATTAAGGGCCAAGGAAGTTCGCGTACTCGCACTTGTAGGTTGCGCCCTTGCAACTTACGTAATTTGGGGGCGCTATCTGGGTCAAGCTTTAACAGCTTATTCAGCACCTGCTCTAAACCGGAACTCAGTAATTGCGCAGCTGGCATTAAAATTTAAAACCCCGATGTAAAGCTACAATGCCACCAGTTAGGTTTTGATAAGTGGTTTGCTCAAAGCCTACCGCTTGCATCATTTCCTTTAGCACTTCTTGTGCAGGGTGCATACGAATAGACTCGGCCAAATATTGATAACTATCGGCATCATTAGCCACTAACTGGCCAATCTTAGGTAATAGGTGAAAGGAATATGTGTCATAAACTTTGCTTAACAATTCATTGCTCGGCTTAGAGAACTCTAAAACCAGTAGACGACCACCTGGTTTTAACACTCGATACATAGAGGCCAAAGCCTTGTCTTTATCGGTAACATTACGCAATCCAAAAGCAATGGTAATAATATCAAAGGTATTGTCAGGAAAGGGCAGTTCTTCAGCATTAGCTTGCACATAGTCAACGTTGCCGACTATGCCCATATCACGCAACTTATCGCGCCCAACCTTGAGCATTGCATCGTTAATATCAGCTAAAATAACGTGGCCTTTATCACCTACAATACGTGAAAATTTCGCAGTTAAATCGCCAGTTCCACCAGCTAAATCAAGCACCTTGTGGCCTGAGCGCACTCCACTGCAATCGATGGTATAACGTTTCCATAAACGGTGAATACCCAACGACATCAAGTCATTCATGATATCGTATTTAGCCGCAACCGACTGAAATACGTCTTTTACCATGTTCACTTTTTGAGTTTTATCAACTGTCTTAAAACCAAAATGAGTTTGATCTTGATCATTTTTTTCGTTTTGTTGTGGGTTATTACTCACGCTCATGACATATCCTTACTAAACCAGCGTGTAGTTTACCCAAATTGTTAGCCAGTCAACAGACATGATTGGTAATAATCAACAGATCTTGTGATGTTTAGATGCCCGTCAGAAAAAAGCATGATTATCCAAGCAAATAGGATACAAATAAGCCTTTTAAACGCATAGCGCGGATTAGCGATTAATTTTGAAGCTGCTCTAATGAAGATAATCAGCAGGCACCTTAAAGGTGCCTGTTGTTATATTTAGTTCAAAATCTTAAACCACTCTATGCAAAGCGCAGACCTTATTACCTGAGGGATCACGCAAATAGGCGAGGTAAAGTTGACGACCACCGCCACTGCGTATGCCAGGAGGATCTTCACAGGTAATCCCACCATTCGCTAACCCAGCTGCATACCATGCATCAGCCAATTCAGGTGAACTAGCAGCAAATCCAACCGTACTGCCATTACCATGACACGCCACTTCGCCATTTATTGGCTTGCTCAAAGCAAAAATGCCTGCCTCAGTAAAATAGAAACAACGCCCTTTGTCATCGATTACACCTGGCTTGTGACCCAAGGCACCCAAAATTGCATCATAAAAAACTTTCGATTCGGCAACATCATTTGCGCCCAACATAATATGACTAAACATTATTCACTCCTTAAGCTAACGACCATAAACGAAGTCCATAACACCACCATTCTCAGGCAATACCAAATCATCTTTTTTATTATTGAGTCATAACTAACACAAATAACTTAAATGTAAATATTGTGAAAACATGCCGAATCTTAATCGATCATGTCCTAAAATTAAGCTAGTCTGTGCGCGTTTTAATTACGCACGGAAGACAATCTCATTATGCCATCACCCAAAACTCACAATACGTTTCGTCAATTGCATCGTTGGTTAGGATTTTTTCTCGCTGGCATCATGACCGTTTATGCTTCAAGTGGTGTCTTATTAATTTTCAGAAACACAGACGTATTGAAATTTGATCAAACCGAACTACGCCAACTAGCGACTGACTTAAGTCAAGAAACACTGGGTAGCGAATTGCGCTTGCGCAACTTTAGCGTTATTGCCCAAGAGGGAAGTGTTATCCGTTTTTCACAAGGCAACTATGATACAACGACTGGCATAGCGACTATTGTAGAAAAGGATTATCCACCTGTAATAAGACATTTAGTCAAACTGCACAAAGCAACCACCAATAGCCCGCTGTATTGGCTTAACATTAGTTTTGGGGTGTCTTTACTGTTTTTTGTCTTATCTGCATTTTTAATGTTCATACCAAGAAGCCTTTTGTTTAAAAACGGTCTGAAAATAGCCGGAACGGGTTTCATTTTTGCGCTGCTAGTGGTGATATTTGGCTCCTAGTTAAACAAAGATTTTCACCTGGCCAGCATATATTTAGAGATTTATAAGCTATATCAGCAAAAATATTGCGTAATGAAAAAAATACTTTAGGCTTATGAAATCGTTTTCTTAACAACATATACTTTATGAAATTTGTATACTCCGCTATTTTTACCAGCTTATTACTTACAGCTTGCCAGCCAAATTCAAGTGGGAGTAAAACGACTTCGAGCAGTTTGCCAAGTTATTGTGCAGATGCTGCTTCACAAACTATCACCTCACAAAGCATAGTTAATCTTGTGGCTGAGGGCTTTGTGTTTCTTGAAGGACCGGTTTGGATTGAATCGCTAAATAGCTTTTTCTTTTCAGAAATGGACTTTAACGGACCACAAGACAACGGCCCGCGTTCTGTAATCCATCGTCTAACTCTACCCGCACAAATAAACGTATTTATCGATAATGCGGGCAGTAATGGCCTTGCCACAGATGGCAAAGATCTCTTAGCGACCACCCATGACGACCAAGGTTTGACTCGTTATAGTCTGCCAAACAAAGACCGAACTGAAGTGCTCGATAATTACCAAGGTAAGCAATTTAATTCGCCAAACGATTTAGCCATTTCGGCTCGTGGTGATATTTATTTCAGTGATCCTGACTGGCAACTCGGCGGCAGAGAAAATCAAACCGGCATGACGGGCGTTTATCACTTTAATGTCAAAGGTGACGTTGCATTAGTAGACGGAAGTTTGCGTAAACCCAATGGTGTAACCCTATCAGCCGACCAGCACTACCTATATGTGGGTGATGTAGACGGCAAAATTGGTCGATACCCCATTAATACTAACGGTAGCACAGGCCAGCGTGAAGCGTTCGCTGAAGTCGAGGGCCCCGATGGCATGGGCATGGATTGTGCGGGCAACTTATACGCCACCAGTCACGCTGCCGGACAGTTGCATGTGATTTCCCCCCAAGGCCTTACCTTAGCGCTTATCGATATTGCGCCGCAACTCACCAACATCGCATTTGGCGGCCCAGAGCATAAAACCATATTATTAACTGCAGGAGGGAAGCTGTTCAGCATCGATAGCCCGATTGCAGGTCTACCCTACTGAGACAGGTCTAAGAAATAAAGAGAAACAACAGATTGAAATCGGGGCTTAAAACCCCGCCTCTCCCCATTTTTTTGTAGGAGCTGCTTCAGCTGCGAACATTACGCACAAAGTGAACAAATCAATCATACCAGTCAATTTCACAATTGCGGTAGATTCTTTCGGCCCTAAATAACAACGGTTACCGGGGCCTCCTACAAAAGCACAAACCAACCTATAATTTATAACTTATCGCCAATTGTAGGAGCTGCTTCAGCTGCGAACATTACGCACAAAGTGAACAAATCAATCATACCAGTCAATTTCACGACGGTGGTTGATTCTTTCGGCCCTAAATAACAACGGTTACCGGGGCCTCCTACAAGTAGTCAAACCAACCTATAATTTATAACTTATCGCCAATTGTAGGAGCTGCTTCAGCTGCGAACATTACGCACAAAGTAGACAAATCTATCATACAAATCAATTTCACAATCGTGGTTGATTCTTTCGGCCCTAAAGGGCCTCCTACAAGTGGTCAAATTAACCTTAGTGTTAAATTATCATTTCCTCATGATTTGATTTTTTGCCCTAGATTAAACTCACGTAAGTTTGTCCTTGCTCGAAGCTCGAAGTTAAACATAATTATCTCCCACACTATTAGCAATAATAATGCTGATCTCTTGCAGCGAACGGCCACTCTGTTGTTGTAAGTCATTAAAGCTGTGCTGAATGGCATTCAGACTGCTTTTAGTTTGCACACCACCAGAGATAATCTCCCGCTGGCGAAAATAACTTTCAACATCGCGTGACAACAGGAACGTATCTTTGCCTAAAGCGCGCAAGGCATAAGGCCCCGTATTTCCACCCAATCGCGCACCACATTTTTTAAGATAAGCCCACAAGCCAATAATATCGTCACTTGGCCAGTCAGCCACAAACTTGGCAAAGCTCCCATGTTCTCGCCTGACACTATCAATCATCAAGGCGTTTTCTCGTATTGTTTTGACCTTCGAGAAGTTACGTATAATTGCCGGATCTTGTGCTCTTGCTTCTAACATCTCGTCGGGCATCATCAATAATTTTTCGATGTCAAAACCCCAAAAAAGCCGTTCAAAATCAGGCCATTTGTTGCGCACTACCCGCCATACAAAACCAGATTGAAAGACCTTTTTAGTAAATTCAGCTAAGAAGCGATCATCGCCAATCTTGGCTACTTCATTGTCACTAAGGGGTTGACTGAGAATAGTGGCAAGCCCTTTTGGACCGCCCTTGCGCTCACATGCCCGTTGATAAATCGCCTGAAATTTCTCTAATTTTTGCATGGTGTTAATCTTTTATTTTTCAGGTTTATTCAATGCCCTGAGTTCACGATCTATAACATGCGTTACGGAGTCGTGAACCTCGGTGTTAACATGCCTAATCTTCAAGTTTTTGTCTTAACTTTTTTGGCTCGCAACTCCTTGCCCGACACTCGTAGCTGCTTTTCAAGCGGCTATGCCCGAATGACGCAATAGCGCATCCACTTCAGGCTCACGCCCCCTAAAGGCGACAAACAATTCCATCGGCTCTTTGCTGCCACCCATTTCGAGAATATGGGTTAAAAAGTCTTCACCTGTTTTGGCATTAAAAATCCCTTCTTCTTCAAATCGACTAAAGGCATCTGAGGACAAGACTTCCGCCCACTTATAACTGTAATAACCCGCGGCATAACCACCAGCAAAAATATGGCCGAAGCTGTTTTGAAAACGATTAAAGCTAGGTGGAACATTGACCGCGACTTCACTGCGCACATTGTCTAATACACTTTGCACCGGCGTTTGTTGTGCATCAACAAATTGCTCGTGCAAGTTAAAATCAAACAAACTGAGTTCTAACTGACGCACCATCTGCATAGCAGATTGGAAATTACGGGCGGCTAACATGTTATCTAATAAGACTTGGGGTAGAGGCTCTCCAGTTTCATAATGTCCTGAAATAAAACTCAGCGCTTCAGGCTGCCAACACCAATTTTCTAAAAATTGACTGGGTAGCTCTACTGCATCCCATGCAACACCGCTGATGCCAGAGACACCGCTCACATCAATTTTAGTTAACATATGATGCACACCGTGGCCAAATTCATGAAATAAGGTCACGACTTCGTCATGGGTAAATAAAGCAGGCTTATTCCCTATTGGGCCTGTAAAATTGCAGACCAAATAAGCCACGGGTGTTTGCAAACTGCCATCGGCCTTAATACGACGACTATGACAGACATCCATCCACGCCCCACCCCGTTTTTTGGCTCGAGCATATAAATCCAGGTAAAAACTACCACGCAATACGCCTTGCTTATCTGTAATCGAGAAATAACTCACATCGGGGTGCCACGTATCGACATTTTGCTGTTCGGTGATGGTCAAACCATATAAACGTGATACCACTTCGAACAAACCTTTAAGCACCGTCGGTTTTGGAAAGTAAGGACGAAGTTGTTCATCAGAAATTTTGTAGGTTTGCTCTTTCAATTTTTCTGCGTAGTAAGCAATATCCCAGGCTTGGAGTTCACTTTCAGCAAAGTGCTCTTGTGCATAAGCGCGTAATTCCGCCATATCTTGCTGAGCTTGTGATTTTGAGCGTTTCGCTAAATCATGCAAAAAGCCATTCACTTGTTCAGTAGAGTTAGCCATTTTACTGGCCAAAGAATAGTCAGCGTAATTAGCAAAATCGAGGAGTTTGGCCTCTTCCTGACGCAAACTGAGGGTTTCATTAATAATGTCAGTATTATCCCACTGTCCCGCATTCGGCCCTTGTTCGGAAGCCCGAGTACAATAAGCGCGGTACATTTCTTCACGTAAGTCACGACTGTCGGCGTAAGTCATGACCGGTAAATAACTAGGAATATCTAAAGTAAACAACCAGCCGTCAAGCTCTTTGCTTTGTGCAGTTTGTGCTGCGGCAGCCAATGCTGACTCAGGCAAACCTGCTAATAAACCTTCATCAGTAATGTGCTTTTGCCAGCCCAATGTAGCGTCCATCAAATTGTTACTAAAGGTCGAACCTAAGTCCGATAAACGACTTTGGATTTGTGCATAACGGTCTTTTTTATCACCATCAAGTGCCACACCAGATAACTGAAAATCGCGAATCGCATGATCAACTACTTTCTGCTGAGCCTGAGAAAGCGTTTTAAATTGCTCACTTTGCTGAATGTGCACATAAGCATTATACAAATCACTGTTTTGGCCAACCCAGGTTGAAAACTCTGAGAGTGCAGGCAGACAGCCGTCGTGAGCTTCACGCAGTTCGTCGTTACTGACCACAGAATTCATGTGCGACACCGGTGACCACAGCTTACTTAGTTGGTCTTCTACCTCTTCAATGGGCGCAACTAAATTGTCCCAGGTAAATGTAGATTGGCTTAATAGCTCATTGATTTTGGCTTTGCACTTATCAATGGCTTGCAATATTGCAGGTTGAATATGTTCCGGTTTAATTTGTGAAAAAAGGGGTAAACCAGATAAATCTTGTAATGGATTGCTATTTTGTTCGGTCATAGTGGGCTCTTATTCAGTCCTAGTGGCTTAGAAATTGGGATAAAACAGGTAAAACTCAAGGTTTGTAACAAAATCAGTTTTATTACTTTTATTCCAAGCTAGATTAAAGCGATTAGCCTGATTGATTAAATACACTATTATTTTTGCCCCAAGACCATTATCTTGGACACAGATTTTTAGATCACTTGATAAGGTAGTTACAATGACAGAACAGGCAACAGACTTCGATTACATTTGTATTGGCGGCGGCAGTGGCGGTATTGCATCGGCTAATAGAGCATCGAGATATGGGCAACGGGTTGCATTAATCGAAGCCAAAGCCATAGGTGGCACCTGCGTCAACGTAGGCTGCGTGCCCAAGAAAGCCATGTGGTACGGTGCACAAGTAGCCGAAGCCATTAATCTATATGCACCAGATTATGGTTTTGATGTCACCATCAATAAGTTTGACTGGTCAAAACTGGTTGCTAGCCGCGAAGCCTATATAAAACGAATTCATGGCTCTTATGACCGAGTATTGGGCAACAACAAAATTACTGTTATCAAAGGTTTTGCCACTTTTGTAGATAAAAATACTGTAGAAGTAGACGGTAAACACTACACAGCCAAACATATTTTGATTGCCACGGGTGGGCGGCCGAATATCGATAAAGTACCTGGTGCTGAGTATGGTATTACGTCTGATGGATTTTTTGCCTTAGAAGAACAACCCAAACGCGTAGTCGTGGCGGGTGCAGGGTACATCGCAGTCGAGCTTGCTGGGGTATTACATAGTTTGGGCAGCGAAACCCATTTGGTGGTACGTAAAAACTCCCCTTTGCGTAACTTCGATACTATGATTTCTGAAACTTTAGTTGAAATTATGAAAGAAGAAGGTCCAACGCTGCATACCCACAAAGTCATTCAAGAAATAGTTAAAAATGATGATGCTAGCCTGACTGTTATCCTGTCTGATGGCGAGCGCATCGAAACCGACTGTTTTATTTGGGCCATTGGTCGCAGTCCGGCCAACGATAAAATTGGTTTAGATAAAATAGGCGTGGAGCTCGATGATAAGGGTTATGTCAAAGTCGATAAATTCCAAAATACTAGCGTCGCCGGCGTCTATGCCGTGGGTGATAATATTGGCAAAATCGAACTAACACCGGTTGCAGTAAAAGCGGGGCGTTTATTATCCGAGCGGCTGTTTAACAATAAACCCGACGCGCACATGGATTACGAATTAATTCCCACAGTAGTCTTTAGTCATCCACCAATTGGTACTATCGG
Organism: Paraglaciecola sp. 25GB23A; assembly: GCF_040012495.1. Lineage (NCBI taxonomy): Bacteria > Pseudomonadati > Pseudomonadota > Gammaproteobacteria > Alteromonadales > Alteromonadaceae > Paraglaciecola > Paraglaciecola sp. 25GB23A. The sequence continues at coordinate 17,722 of NZ_JBDYKM010000019.1, read as the reverse complement.
ACTCACTGAGTTAGAAGCTATCGAAAAATATGGTGAAGACGATATTGAAGTGTTTAACTCTAGTTTTGCCGCTATGTACACAGCTGTGACCTCTCATCGTCAAATCACTAAAATGAAGCTAGTGTGTGCGGGTAAAGAGAAAAAAGTAGTCGGTTTACACGGTATCGGTTTTGCTATGGATGAAATTATTCAAGGCTTTGGAGTGGCAATGAAGATGGGTGCAACTAAGGCAGACTTTGATGCCTGTGTGGCTATTCATCCGACGTCTTCTGAAGAGTTTGTCACTATGTAGGCAAGGTACCTTAATCCAAAAAAGGGCGGAATTTTCTGCCCTTTTTTAGACCAATTAGTCGCTACCACGCAATGAGTGGATTACTGGTTGGTTGATATACTGTCGCAGTGGCCAGTAGCACGCGAAAAGTGCCAAACATATTATTAACGAACTGCTCAGTACAAACATTGCACCCAATTCAACTGCAATATAGTCATTTAACTCATGCTTAAATCCGATATATAACTCCACAACAATCAGCACACTTGTCGCTATGCCGAGCACAATAACTTTGATGTTATCTTTGATCACCAGTTTGATTAATTGTTTACGTTTTGCGCCCAAAGCCAAACGCGTGCCTAGCTCAAAACGGCGCATTTGCGTGGCATAACTGAGTATGCCGTACAAACCGATGGCCGCCAGTACAAACGACACGAGTGCCAATACGCCACTGGTAATCGCAGTAGTATATTGACTAAACAGACGCTGATTACGACGTTCATTTAGAGTCGTTAAACTAAATAAACTGTAATTAGCACTCAAGCCTTGTAATGCGGCAACAATATTCTCGCGCGTCAGCGTTTGACCTGCTTTCAACTTCACCAAGAACATATTTCTAGTCACTGAAGAGGGAAAATAAAAACGTGCAGGTATATCGGTTTCGCCCGGCACTTTTATCCCCTTCACCACACCAACGATGGTGGCGCCATTGTCAAACTTTAGCCCGACAGCGTCGCCGTTGGGCGCTAACTGATGAGCAAAAACATCATTCACAATCATCACATTGTTATTATCTTGAAAATCGTTTTCTGAGAAATAATTGCCTTGCAGCAAGGGCTGTTTAATCAGTTGAAAATAGTTGTAATCCACATCTTTGGCTTTAAGCGAATAGCGCTCATCGCCTCCAGAACGCGTCAAAGCTAAGGTTGGAAACATCATTGGCGCCATCGACTGGCTCACGAGTTCAACTTGTGGCATTGAGCTTAAGTTATTCCGAAACTCAATGATATTCGCGCGCAATATAGCCTCTTCGGTGTCGGCACGATGCGGCACTGATAAGACGGCAAACGATATATCGTCAGTGCTAAATCCCGAGGGTTCGGCAATCGAAGTTAAAGCCTCTTTAAATAACACCAAATTAATAAATACTAAGGATGAGACCAAGGCTATTTGACAAAAAATCAAGCCCTGACGCATGCGCTTTGATACTTGAATACCCAGCCCTTTGCCACTGCTTTGCAATGATTGACTCAGTGCATGATAATTAATTAAGGCTTTACCCATGTAAGCAAATAATAAGGCCATGGCAATCATTAATGTGATGGCTGTGATCAACGTTATTGGATGAACCGCTAACTCGTCCACTCTAGGTAAATAACTATGCAAAAAACGTTTCATCAACATGAAACCCAGTGAAGCAACATAAACGGCAACAAAACTCGCTAAAGCCATGAGGACAAGGGCTTCGGCAAAGAGTGATTGGAATAGATGGCGCTTAGTGGCCCCTAAGGCCGCATAAATTGCCAAATTGCGATGACGAGTAGCGATACGAGAGATAAACAAGTTGGCAATGTTAACCCCTGCAATCAACACCAAACCAACAACACCGGCAATCAACAAGAAAATCGTGGTTTTACTATCAGCCAAAATCACCGACTGCAATGAGTGCAATTTCAATGCAATACTCCAACCTTTAAAAAACCGGTGTCCTGCTACTTCATTTTGCCAATTATCACTGACCAAAGCACTGAGTCCCTGCTCAATTTGCTTGGCACTTTTATCGGCAGGTAATTTACCTAAAAATAATAAAGCGCCATCATCATTGCCCCATTTGAGCCGTTGTTCAGCACTGACAGAATTAAAATCCCAGGGCAAAAATACTTGGGAGTTAAGGCCCACCTCAATCAACTGCGGCTCAGTGAAGTCTTGGCTTAATACCCCAATAATGCGATAACTACGCTCACCAAATTGCATGCTTTTTGACAATACATCTGCACTTTGCGCAAACTGCTGTTGCCATGTCGCAAAGCTAATGACCGCCACAGGCTGGTAAGTATTCAACGCTTCAGTTTGCTCAAACGCCCTTCCCAATGCCATTTTCGCGCCCAACAATTCAAACCAACTTGGCGTAACAAAAGCAATCGATAAAGTGGGTTGTGAGGCACTATTAACTAACACATCAGCATCGTAGTACATTAATGCACTGTCGCTAAAAACATCCTGTTTCTCAAACAAATGCATTAAGTTAGGGTAAGTAAACGCATGGCCATCAATCTGCTGATTATTATCTACCAACTGATGTTCTACAGTATAAAGGCTATCCTGTTGTGGGTAGGGTAAAGGCTCAATTAACAATAAATACGCTAAGGTAAGAACACTTAACAAGGCCCCAATAGACAAGCCCAAGGTCGTGACCACAGTTACTAAAAAACCAGGCTTGGCCATCAAACTAACCCAAGCCTGCTTGATGAAATATCGAGTCTGATTAATATCTACCCTCATTTACTCTCCTCCACCTAATAAAAAAACACCTAAGCCATAAGCTGATTGAAAGAAGATGAATGAACTCCTTAATGAAGGCAGATTCATATTCACCACAGTAAAGGCATACAGGGTGCGCAAACCGACTTTAAGGTGGCCTTTTGACTCGGCTGTAGTTTCTCCAACACCAGCATGGAGCTTTCAATAGGCATGTTGTTTTCCATTAATTTCACTCCGACAGCGTATAAACTTTCTTGTTGTGAAGGAGGCAAAGACTTGACCAACAAATTATCCAAGGCTATTACACTTAAGATTGTCCCTAATGTCAGCCCCAAGCTCACGACTGCACTCGCCACCAAGGCTGCCCCATATAGAGCCATGCCTGTTTTTTTGATTGGGTGACAAATTGGGTTCATGGCAAATTAACCTAATCACTGCCACGCAATGAATGAATGGCTGGTTGATTAATAAACTGTCGTAGAGGCCAATAACAAGCAAATAGCGACAGTAAACTGATAATCGCCACCGTAAAGATAAATACCGCCAGTAAATCTAGTCCAAGATAGACTGCGATTACGTCTTGGTAGCCAATATAAATGACTAACATCACAACCACGCTAAACGCGACACCCAAGGCTATAACCCAGGCATTATCCTTCACTATCAAGCCGATCAGTTGTTTACGTTTAGCGCCAATTGCCATGCGTGTGCCCAATTCAAAGCGACGCATTTGGGTGCCGTAACTGAGTATTCCGTACAGACCAATACTGGCTAAAAATAGTGTAATTAAGGCTAATACAGCAGTGGTAATCGCAGTGGCATATTGGGTAAACAAGCGTTTTTGTTTAATCTCCTGCAGTACTTCTAAACTAAACAAGGCATACAGACTACTGACTGAATTGATAGCTGACACCACTTCTTCGCGAGTAATAGTTTGACCCGACTTTAATCTCAGGGTCATTTGTGTGGTACTTAGGCCTGCAGGGGTATAAACCCGCATTGGAATGGTTGATTGTTCTGGCATAGTTACACCTTTGACCACACCGACAATCGTAAACGGTTCGCGATCTCCCCCAGGAGAAATCTGTAATCCAATAGCACTGCCAGTCGGGCTTAATCGTTTGGCAAATACATCATTAACAATCATTACCCTATTGCGATCTTTAACGTCAGCGACACTAAAATAATCGCCTTCAAGTAAGGCCTGGCCCATCATAGAAAAATAATTGTCACTGACACCTGTGCTTTCAGGCGTGTAATTTTCATTAGTTGCAATCGCTGTTAAGGCCCATAGGCCAAACCCACTTAGCACTGAGCCAGATTGAGAAATTTCCTCTACCTGTGGTAACTCAAGCAGTTTCTTTTTAAGTTCGGTCATAACGGGCGCGACTTCTTCTGCTGGGGGAAATGTGGAGGCAGATACAGACAAACTTATTTGCGTCATATTTTCAACACTGAAGCCTGTAGGTTTGGTGATGGTGTCTACAGCCTCTCTGAATAAACCGATATTGGCAAAAACTAACAACGTCGCAATCGCCACTTGACTAATAATGAGTGCCTGTCTAAATCGTTTAGAAACCTGCACGCCAGTGCCTTTACCGCTGGACTGCAAAATAGAATTTAGCGCCCGATAATTGATCATCTTGCTGCTCAAGAAGGCGAATAATACAGAAAATACTAGAGCAAAAAATAAAGCTGCAATAAAGGTAACAAGATTAAGACTGAGTTCATTAACCCGCGGCAGGACTGCCGCTAGTTGGCTTTGCATTACATAGAAACCGCAAGCCGCTATAGCTAACGCTAACACGATAGACATAAACATTAACAAACCAGACTCAGCTAGCAGCGCTTTGAAAAGGTGAGACTTTTTAGCGCCCAAGGCTGCATATATAGCCAATTGTCGCTGTTGCTCGGCTGTGCGTGACATAAATAAATTGGCGATATTTGCAAAGGCAATTAATACCAAACCCAAAACACCCGCTAATAATAGATAGACCGTGTTTTGACTTTCCCCCAAGATAACACTCTGCAATGATTGCATCTTCATATTGATTGACCAGCCAGCAAAAAATGGTATGGCTGACACATTTTCGACCCATATATCATGTACTAATGGCGTAATAATTTGCTCTACTTGGATTGCCGAGAGAGTGGGTTTTATTTTTCCAACAAAGGTTAGAGAGCCACTAATATTACCCCAGCGTTCTTTCATGCGAACATCCAAGTTATAATCCCATGGAAACCAAATATGTGTGGTCATGCCCGTGGCTTTAATTTGTGGCTCTACAAATTTTTTGGCCAATACCCCTATCACCCGATAACTCACACCACTAAATGATACCTTGGTATCCAGAATATCTGGACGACCTGCAAATTCCTGTTGCCAGGTTTGATAGGTTAATATTGCCACGGGATTAAAGGTATCTAAGGCCTCTGTTGCTTCAAACATTCTGCCCAATTGCATGGAAGCACCGAGCATTTCAAACCAATCAGGAGTGGCATAACCGGTATTTAACGTGGGTTGATTAGGCAAAGAGGTTAATACATCTTGTCCATAATTAATGATTGCCGCCTGCTCAAATACCTCCTGACTTTTATATAGATTAAGGAGGCCTGGATAAGTAAAAGCCTCGGCGTTGGTTTCTCCGGTTTTATCACCGATGGCATGAGCCACATTATAGAGTCTGTCTTGTTCAGGGTAAGGCAGGGGTTGCAAAATCAGTAGATATGCAAGGGTTAAAATACACAACAATGCCCCTAAAGTTGTACCCATTGTCGTTACGACAGTAGCGACAAATGCGGGCTTTTTCTTAAGACTTACCCAAGCCTGCTTTTGTTGAAAAATAAACTGGTTCATCGGCTTTGACCTATGCAGTTGCTAAACGGGGTGTCGTTAAAATCGCACCATCAAGTAATCTAAGTTGGGTTTTTGCCATATCGGCATAACGCGGGTCGTGAGTCACCATACAAATCGTGGTGCCATTGTCGTTGAGCTTTTCCAACACATCCATAACCTGATCGCCACTTTTTGAATCAAGGTTACCGGTCGGCTCATCCACTAGTAAAATTGCGGGTTTGGCCACTAGAGCACGTGCGATAGCGATACGTTGTTGTTGACCACCTGAAAGCTGATTAGGTTTGTGGCTGCTACGGTGGCTCATACCCACTAGTTCTAAACATTCAGCGACACGAGTTGCAATCTCTTTATCACTGGGTACTTTGGCTTTATAGCGCAAAGGTAAGGCCACGTTATCAAACACAGATAACTCATCGATCAAGTTAAATGACTGGAAAATAAAACCAATTTTACTGTTTCTAATTTCTGCAGCTTGGTCGAGCGACAAGTCTGTGACATTGACCCCTTCAATTTCATATTCGCCACCGCTGGGCATATCGAGTAAACCTAAAATAGACAATAGCGTAGACTTGCCACAACCCGATGGACCAGAGATAGACACATAGTCTCCAGCCTTAATAGTAATATTGATATTTTGTAATGCATGGGTCTCTAATTCATCCGTTTCAAACACTTTAGAGATGTTGTTCATTTTAATTTTAATGTCGCTCATAAGGTATTCCTTTGATTTATTCTTAGTTAATTGAAAGGGATTGACTGGTCGATTGGAGATTCGACAAATCTGAAATAATGAATTTTTCGCCAGCAACGGCGCCTGAAATAATTTGCATATATTGCCCTGCTTGCACGCCAAAACGCAGTTCTTGCAAACTGGCATTTTGTTCAGTGTCCATGCGATATAGGGCAACAGCACTATCAGCTTTGGCGCCCGCAGGGCGTTTGATGTAAGTCACATTTTTTAGGGTATCTGCGATGATGACGCCATCAACACTTAATTGTGGTCTAGCGCTGGCTGGCAATGAGGCGGGCAGAGCAATTTCGATTTCAACCGTGTTGTTATCTACAATCGGCTCAATTCGACTGACGCGGCCTTCAATTTTGTCTCGGCGAGTATCGATAATCGCAGACTTGCCAATACTGACTAACTGAGCTTGGCTTTGTGGTACACGAATTAAGGCAATTAAATCAGTCACACTGCCAATTAGCGCTACTTCTTGACCAGGTGAAAGACTTTGTCCCAGCTCTACTGATAAACGTTGTAATACACCATCAAACCCCGCTCGTATGGTCAGTTTTTCCAGTCGTGATTGGGCAATATTGAGTCGACCTTGTTGTTGTTTGACTCGCTCAAGTTCGATATTGACGGATTCTTCATGCACCAAGGTAAGTTGTTCGTTACGTTGCTTAAGAATAGCGATACGCTGTCTATATTGCTTTTCATCTAACACAGTTTGTTGAAAAGTGAGCTGAGAAACAATACCCATTGCAACCAGTTTTTCTTCAGCAATACGTTTAAGCTCCGCAGTTTCAAAACGCGCTGTGATTTCAGCCAAACTGGCCGATTCGGTGAGTGTTTCCCGTTGGTTATTGAGCTTTAATTGACGTAAATTTGCCTGTGCCTGAATCAGCTCTTGTTCGGCATTTTCAACTTGTTGATCTAATTCTGGGTTTTCTAAGCGCACAATAACGCTATTCGCTTTTACCTGTGCACCGGGTTTTAATACGATTTCTTTAACTGTGGCAGATGAGAGAGTAGTAATGAGCTGCTGTTTATTAGAAATTAAACTGCCATAACCTTCAATAACGACCTCTAACTCCCCCTGTTGCACGCTCTCAATTAATAAGCTTGAGCGCTCTACAGATAGCGCACCCCCACTTTTTAGCGCCCACAATATCAACAGCAAAATCAATACACCTAAACCTATGGCCAATACTTTTGGTGAACGCCAAGCCAAAGCTGAATTCTTTTTTGTTTTTACCACATCCATTAACGACTCCGATTTAAAATATTTTGCCTTGCAAACAACGCTCGTTCTTCCTGTATTAACAAGAGTCGTGCCAAACATTAAAATTGTTTGTTTACAGTTACTTAGTTTGATTCAAAGAATTAAAATTAGAGAGCGAGTCCGATATCGGACTAAAGCAGTCCGGAAATGCAACGAGTGAAACATAATCAAAGCATCACTAACTTGGCTGTTAGAACATGGTTAGGCTAGTTAATTATGGTTTAGCGGTAAAAGCAGGGTGGCAGTCATGCCAGGTTGGTTAATATTATTTGTTAGCTCAATACTGCCACCGTGTTGCTCAATAATATTACGACAAAAAGTCAAACCAATGCCCTGTCCTTGTTGTTTAGTGGTAAACAAAGGCACAAATAAATTATCGGTATTTGCAAAACCATGGCCATCATCGACCAAGGAGATAAGTGACTTTTGTTTAAGCTTACTAACGCGAATTTTTACAGTTTGCGCTTCTGCTTCGAAAGCGTTTTTAATTAAATTAATTAAAACTTGTTCAATAAAAGTAGCATCTGCCCAAATTGTTGGGCTTTCAACACTGCACTCCAAGTTATAGCCATTAAATAAGGCCTTTAAGCGTTGAGAAAACAAGTGACAATCAACATTTTGTAACTGTAAATTGAGTTGCTGAGAGAGCGACGAGTAACGATTTACAAAATCTTGTAAATGATGACAACGTTCAGATATCAGCGACAAAGCTTGTTTTTCACGGGACGATTCAAATTTACTAGCCAGGCTTTCAGCCAAGGATGAAACTGGCGTCAAGGAATTGCGTATTTCATGGCTCATCACCCGAATTATTTGTTGCCAAGCATTTAACTGACTCGCTCTGATAGCGGAGTCTATATTAGTAAATACCAGCAATTGATGGCGCTCTCCACTGTCGATAAATTCACTTTGACTGACATGCCACTGGCCTTCTTTGTCGGGTAATTTCCACCCACCATCAACATATTTTAAGCCCAATAATGTCGGAGAAGCTAAGCGAAACATTTGCCACGGTTGTTCGTATAACACCGAAAAAGCTGAATTTGCATAGGTCAACTTTTGTTTTTGGTTAAAAACCATCATAGGAGTATCGAGCTGATCGATGAGTTGATAAAGCAGCAAAGCATGTTGATCATATTGTGATTTATGCGACTGCATTTTGGCACTGAGTAGCGTTAATTCATTATGAAATTCGGCGGTTACACCTTGACTGAATTCAGACTTAGCGTATTGATTATAATCTTCGACTTTAACCGCTTCGATATGTAATAAGGCCCGTTCAAACGAGGTAAGAATGCGGGCTTTAAAGCGAAATATACCTATTAATAACGCCAGGCCAATAATGACCATGGTTAATCCAATATTCCAAGCCTGCCAGTTGTTTTGCATAAGTAGTGTGAATAACGCCAGCATTAACAAAGCACTAAACAGGGCAAGTACCTGAACGATGTAAGCGCCTAATGAGCTACTTTTGAAGGTCGGCATATTTTTCTAAGCGTCGATAAAGCGACGACTTGGTTATGCCCAATAATCCGGCGGCCTTGGGAATATGTTGATCAACTTTATTTAAAGCTTGCGTAATTAAGCGGCGTTCGGCTTCTTCTAAGGTGAGCATGGGTAGTTGCTCGTCATCGCTGGGTTTAGTTTTGAGCCCATTGATATTCAGATCACAGGCAGAAAGTTCAGTACTTCTGCACAGCAATACCGCCCTTTCCATTACATGGCTCAACTCACGGATATTGCCCGGCCAGTGATAGTCTTGCAAATCGGCAGCGGCATCTGCCCTTAGGCTAATAGGTGTTTTACGGTATTTTTTACAATATATATCAATAAAGTGTTCAGCCAAGGCTACGATATCGGCTTGACGTTCTTTGAGAGAAGGTACTCTCAATTCAATAGTATTAACCCGATAATAAAGATCTTCACGAAATAACTCTTTAGCAATCAATTCTTTAAAATTACCGTTACTCGCACAAATTAAACGAATTTGGGTGAATTGGGTTTTACTTGAGCCCAAGACTTCGTATTCACCACTTTCTAGTACACGCAACAACTTGGCTTGTTGTGATAAGGGGATATTAGCAATTTCATCTAAAAATAGACTACCGTTTTTGGCCAATTCAAAACGCCCTACTCGATTAGACTTTGCATCTGTAAACGCACCTTTGGTATGGCCAAACATTTCACTTTCGAACAAAGTCTCTGATATAGCCCCCATGTTGACCGCAATAAGAGGCCCCTGAGCATAGTTTGATTGAGCATGAATATAAGTGGCTAATTGACTTTTCCCGGTACCATTATCACCGGTTAACAGCAGCGTAACGTCGGTATTGGCCACACTATCAATTTGTGACATCAATTCATGCATACACGCAGATCGCCACTGATAAGCCTCTTGTGGTGCTTGAACATTATCTAAACGTTGCTGTAACTTTTGATTTTGTTTTTTTAAGCCGGTCACGGTAAGTTGCTGTGCGATAACCTGTAATAGTCGCTGATTTTTCCAGGGTTTCTCAATAAAATCACCGGCGCCAAGTTGCATTGCCTTAACCGCAAGTTCCACATTAGACCACGCTGTCATTGCTATAGCTGGAATACCCAAGTCAGCTTTCGCCAACCAAGCTAAAAATCCCAAACCCTCTTCGCCAGACGTGGTATCCCTTGAATAGTTCATATCCAAAAGAATGACATCAACCTGATTTTGTTTGATCAACTCTTTGGCCATGGTAGGGCTTTCAGCCTCTAAGATTTGATATTGATTATCTTCTAAGACAAAACGGGCACTCATGCGCACATCAGCACGGTCGTCTACCACCAGCACGGTTTGCTTGTTATGAGTTTGCATAGTTGTGCATATCCCGTATAAACATGTTGTCTTGCTTAGTCTGGACCGAATCATACAGATAACATGGTTATTTGATAATGCAAATAATGAACAATTAGACTAAGTAAGCTCAATTTGAGTTAAGTGTCGAGTAATAGACGCTAATGTGTTGCGCCACGTTAAAGCAATGGCTAACTTTTTAGCACACCACATTCAAAGCTATTTTTTTGCTTCAAGCATATTCAAATAACAGGCAAAAAAGGATAGTGAACGTTGCAACGTGAAGTGATGAGTCAACCGGCGAAAACCAAAACATAGCGCCAAAAGACATTGAACAGGTGATGTTTATCAGTAAAAGTTATCCGGCCCACACTGCTTGGGGAAGCTTTGTCAGCAAGTTGTTACTTTGGTTTGGTGCCTTAGCACTGACATGGGCCGTGATATTTTTTGTATAACAATCTCACTTCACAAATAATTTACTTGAATACCAGTCACACATAGTGGCTGGCATTTATAGTAATTGCAGACTTATATGCGGCAAATAGACGGACTCATACAGTAATAGAATCTTTCACCGCGACTTTTGCCCATAAGTGTGAGCAGTTTTTAACAAAGGCTTGGTGTATTGGATGGGCTTGGTACTCACTTTGTCCGGCTAAATCATCAAAAAACATTAATTCTGATACCTGAAAACTGTTATCAACCACATCACGACTTTCTGTTGATGCAGGTAAACCGATATGCAGGGTTTTGACCGTAGGTACCTGTCTTAATGTTTGTAAACCTGCGATTAATTGCTCACGATCAACCACAGAGTCTGGATTTTTTAACCAAAAATAAGCCGTATGTATGACTTGTGTTTTTGTTGTCATGATTTCTTGTCCTGTTGCGGATGCTGCCAAACAAACGGCACCACTGGCGGCGATAAACTGTCTTCTTGTTAAGTTACCCATTATGATCTCTACTTGGCTTTTTTACGATGCATGCAGTCTAGCAAAGACACATCTGCTTGCTAAGTATTAAAGTTAATTTGCTCTTTACTCAAATACGCATCTTAATCGCCAAGCACAACGAGTAAACAATAAAGACAAACTTGGCGGATTAGGCGGGTGGTGATACAGTTTCAGTTAAACAACACAGGGTAATCAGGACATAAAAAGCGCTATGGATAAGCCCTCATCTTCTGCTAATCAACAACTTGCGTTATTTCTCGATTCGCTCAGCATACAAATTGCTGGGGCGCACAAACGTGAAGATTTACGCGCCATACTGCGTAAGGTAAGTGCCTTTGGTCGACCGCTACGCTATGACAACCGGGCCTATTGGATAAGTTTGTCAGCCGCATTATTAACTGCTGCATTAGCACTACTAAGCCTGTATTTTTATCCGAATAATGTTGCTGCGCCTTGGTTTGCGGCGGCAGCTGTGTTGACCAGCTTAGTGTTCGCAAGCCTAATCTATGTTCGACGTAATAAGATCAATGGGTTGTCAGATGCGCTTTATCAGCGTGATGTATATTTAGATAATGCGTGGCAAAGCGAGCCCTATCACGGCAAAAGTTTGGCCGCACAATTAGGTCAGCAATTCAGCGAGTTTAGACGGGGTAACCACTTACGTGAAATTTCGTGGTTGGTGAAGGGTGAATATCAAGGTTCCGAACATCACTTTGAGTATCACGCTTATAATTTTCACTACGTTGACCGCCGGCAAGTGACCACGACTGATTCAAAAGGAAGGGTCCGAACCCGCACCGTCTATGATCATCATTATCGTTTCGGACTTTATCTACCTTTCGAGTTTGTGCGCGATATTGCCATTTCCAGCAGTTGGTTTGGTGGTTTCTTTAGTGGTAGTTACAAACCCGCTTCAGTAGAGTTTAATCGTAAGTTTAAAGTCAAAGCCCAAAACGAGTTAGCTGCAGCCAAATTTTTAAAACCTGCTGTTGTAGTAGAAATTGAAGATCTGGGGAAAGAATTATCGGAGTTGAATCTGGAATTTTCTTCTTCCGGACAATTGTGTATCTCTTATGCACAGAATATTTGTAGCTGGCAACGCCAATATGGCTTAGATAATCCAGAACAATTTTTACGGGAAATTGAAGGCGACCAAACGCTCACTCGACTTCACAATACACTAAAACGCATTCATACTCTGATGCGCTTTAGTGACAATAACTTTTAAGCAAAAGGATAAAGAATGGACAGTAGCATGGTGTTTCTGATTGTGTTTGGTGTGGTTATTTTAGCCGTCGTATTAATTTATAACGGCATTATAAGCCGCGCTAACGCGGCGCAACGTGCTTGGGCCAATGTTATTACCCAAGAAAGACAAAAAAACAAAATCATTCCACACTTACAAACGGTAACCGAGCAATATCAGCAGTTTGAGTCTGGTGTCCAAGAAAAAATAACCGCTTTGCGCAGTGCACTTGGTGGCTTGAGTAGTGACAAGATGGACACCAACCAACTAGCCGAAGTAGAGACGGCCACCCGTAATCTCGTCCAAGGTATGCACATTGCAGTTGAAAGTTATCCCGAACTCAAAGCCAACGAGATGTTTGGCAAATTAATGCGTGAAATTGCTGAACAACAAGAAAATATCGGCGCAGCTATTCGCATTTTTAATCAAAACGTTGAAGCATTTAATAACGGCATTGAAATATTCCCTAACTCAATAGTAAACAGTTTGCTCAACAAAAAGAGCAAATTGAATACTTTTAACGACACCGAAGCTGAAGCAGGTTTTGACTATAAACCTAATTTTTAGAGAGTATTTATGGCGCCTTAGAGTACTTTAGTAGCCAGTGTGAAGGTCGCAAATTTTTGATTAGGCCCTTAAACACAATGCCTACCGTTGGCGCTGATATAGTGAGTACCCCTTTGCCAGCTCGTCTAACCAGGCGAGCCAGCTAATTTCTGCTCTTTGCGCCTATACAAGCACTTCGAATTGCTTTGCTCTGATTAACAATCATAGATCATTTAAAATTTGCAGAATCCTTTAAGCACGCGATGATGTGTTCTTGTCCACCGAATAATGCCGCTGCATTTGTTCCTTCAGAATAGACATTGCCTTGAGGTAGACCGTCGCTGCCGACACTGAAGGAATGTTGCTCGACGCTTTTATTAGCAGAATCGGCAAACATAATGTACCAAACCTCCTTATCTATATTGCCCTTTGCCCTAATATCACCGTCGCCCTTATCCTGATAAGGATGGAATATGGATGCTTGCTCAGGATGGCGTTGTCCATTGGCAGTCTTCTGATATGCGGGGGCTGGCCGCAGCTCCTCAAACGCCAGCATTTGATGCAATGCTATAGAGCCTTCTCCGAATTTCCCCTTAGGCCCCTTATCCGCAACAATCGCAAAGCTGCCTCGCGGCCCGGTTAGTGCCTCTTGTTTGATCCCCAGTTCGCCTGGTGAGTATATGTAGGCATAGTCACCTAGTGAAATCTGTTTGTGCTGCCATTGCCCCGGAATAACAATGAAGGGGATCTCCTCGGAATCGATATAGCGTTTGCTCACATCCCCAGTGCGATTAGCTAACGAAGTCGTGGAAACAAAATACTGCAATGCACCTGCGGGAGAAGGGACAGAAATAAGTGGAGCTACAGCGCTCGCATGACCACCACCAACCACCTTTCCCGAGCACCCGCCTATTCCGGATTTACCTCCTTCTACATGAAATCCGAATATACACAATTCGGGGCCCTTATCCGAAAAGTGGAACTCATTATTGCTCACTTTGCCAAGTTCAATGGCACTCGTGGTTAAAGAGCCGCAGGGTTTACGCGTAATCCACTCAGACCCTTCGCGCGCAGTTAGTCCGTCACACAGGTAGGAAATTCCATGGTTCTGTAATTCATATGCTCTGCGCGCACCATCCGCATTAACACGCATATCCTGCCGGACAATGACTGCACTGCCTTCATTGGTTGTGTAGGTATAAGTCGGGTATGGCTTACCCTCATGTATTCCATCTTTTGCGCGTTCGATATTGCCGCAGGATAAAGGTGATCCAATCGATGAATTTGCATACATCAAAAAAATCGAGACAAGAAGGGCTTGGTGCGACATATATATAAACTCCTGTTGCTATACAGATTTAGGTAACCACAATAAACTGAGCATAAAGGTGTTGTTGAGTCTTATCCGTAAGTTGCTTGTAAGTATTCGATAATTTTTGCTGACTCAAACAAAGCCACACCGTGATTTGGATCGATTAGGTAAGGTATAGCCATCCGCCCCGCTTTCTCCTGCAATTCCTTACGATTTTTCAGCTTACTTTCAGGCACAATATTGAACAACTCTCTGACAGGGGGTAGCAACCACTCACCCAACTCAGTTCTGCCGCAACTGCGCAGCACATAGGGGATTTCTAGCTCACACAGGTATTCGCGTACAGGTCGAGCATAGGGACTGGACTCGAAACTATATAATTCGAGTAACTTTTCCGGGGGCTGCGAAGCTACTTTTTTGAGCCCCAGCCCCGGACGCGCAACACTTGCCAGCATAGATCCTACTTTGTGAAAGGCCCCGAACTGCCATTTCAAAGGCAGGCTTTTTTGCCCGTAAGTAGCAAACAAGTACGTGACAATATCCAGCGACTCATACATGGCGATACCAGTATTGGTATCGACCAAATACGGGAACTGCTCTTTGCCGCCAAGCTCAATCACTTCTGAACGGTAACGTTCACCGCCCTTTGGGCAGGGATAGATTTCGGCATCCAGATCAAGTTCGGTAAGTGCTTCTCTAACTAAACGACAGTAAGGGCACCCCTCTATATCATAGAGTTTAAGAGACAATTCCGGCTTAACAACTGCCGCATGACTACTGATACCTATACCTGAACGCACCACTGTTGCGAACAAGGAGGAAGCAATATTAAAAGGACCTAAATTTAGTTTTTTCAAAGTAGTTATTCCGATTAGTAAGGGATGGGTCAGCCAACCCAACTTTGATTTACAGTATAACAGTTAGATATTTTCTATTTCTAACTGTTGGCTGGTTGTCAGTTAACATCACTTTAGTGCTAACCAACTAAATCAAGGCGGCCTTAGCAAAAATATATGCTATGTCACAGCGTCTTTCTACTGTATTTTAGATTGCTTTGAAATCCTAACTTTTGTGGCTTTTTTAATATGAATACAAGGAGAGAAAATGTTTTTTAATTGGTTTTCTCAACGTGACGAAACTAAATTTCTAGTTGAAATTAATTTACAAACACCACGGCAATTATTTAATACTCTCGATCCATCGCCTTTTCATGAAAAAGACTTAGACAGTGCGGCTGAGCGTTACATTATTGATTCAGCAGACGAGCTTGCTCTTCATAAACCGCTACATTTACTTATACACCTACCTGAAAATACTATTACTCATGAAACGGCCAAGCATTTCCAGGATTCGATTCAACGCTATTTTACTTTTAGAGCGTCAGAAGCAAACCTTCATTTGCGGCGGCGTTTTCGTGACGGACGAATTGCCTTATTGGTCGGTTTTTCGTTTTTACTGAGTTGCCTGATGATAAGAGAACTGTTGCTGACTTATGGCGAAGGCTTTTTTTATGACTTTTTAGCGGAAGGTTTTTTGATAACTGGATGGGTCGCCCTCTGGCACCCGTTAGATATCTTTTTATATCAATGGTGGCCTTTACTCAGGCGGCACCGCCTTTTAGATAAAATAAGCCAATTAAGTGTAGAAGTAACTCCGTCTTCATCACAAACGTTTTACTCTGAAAACCCTAGTAGCTCAAACTTGAGCTAACAATTGAAGCCTAAAGATTTTGATCTCATCAGATAGTCAGTATCATGCCCATGCCCGTCATGGGGTTAATCTTTTAGATCGAAGTAGATAAAAGAACAAATTGAACCACTGAGGACACAGAGTTCACAGAGGAAAATCAGTTAAAAAATACAGTTATTATTAGAGTAAAGAGCTAGAGCTGACTTGCTCTAAGTGCCAAAGCCCGTCATGGGGTTAATCTTTTAGATCGAAGTAGATAAAAGAACAAATTGAACCACTGAGGACACAGAGTTCACAGAGGAAAATCAGTTAAAAAATGCAGTTATTATTAGAGTAAGGAGCTAGAGCTGACTTTCTCTAATGTGCCATTTACTGCCGTTCACCAACATTCATCTGAACTAGAGCTTTTAGCAGAAAGCGGATCTTCAGGGTTTGTAGTCTATTTGAGAATTTTATTCAGTGAGGGGTCTATATGCTGCAAGTAATCGCTGAAACTCAAAGGTGCATAAACATCCGGTTCTTGCCATTTTCTGTCGTCATTTGCGTTGGTGGTTTGCCACAACTTGGTTGAGAGAAATATTTTTAAGCCACTATTGGGTAAGTCGAAGCTGTTTCTAGCATTAGCAAAAAAATGAACATTAATACCTGTAGGCTCACCTAAAAACACTGCGTAGGTATATTGCTCTAATGCGGTGGCCATAAGTTGGGCTGCCGAAAACGTGCGACCACCGAGTATTACATAGAGATTCTTTTGCTGATTGGCATGACTGGCAGCGATAGCTTTAACTAAGTCATTCACTAAACCAGTTTCGCCCCCAGGGTTATGGCGAATGTCTATTACTAATTTACTGCCGCTTTTTTCGTTTGATAGGGCAATTGCTGCTGCCACTTGTTGCTCAATGTTATCGAGTTCCGGTTTTGTGAAACCGTTGAGTTTAAGGTAAACCAAGTCATTAGCAGGCTGAAAGGTGTACCAAACCATTTTATCTAAATGTTGCAGATATAACGGCTGTTCAGCAGACAATGAATGCCAATTATCGTCAACTACTATACCCCTTTGCTCTTGAGGCCAGTTATCTATGCTATCTAAGTTGACCGTCTGCTTTATCTGATCTATCTGTAACGTGTAGTTAGCTGATTGCGATGAGCTTGATAATGCAAAAGCATGTAAAATTTCTGGAGCAGATAGGGCATAAACTCCCCACTGTTTAACGTTCATTTCATTTTCAATCGGAAACATGGCGCTGATAATATTTATGGCTTTCATGCTATCAGTATCATTCACTGCTATCAGTTTGGCTCCCATATATTGTGTAAAATCATTATGGGTAGCAACAACGTAAATGCCGTCTTCAAATGCTGCAAAGCGCAGTGGGATCGGTTTAACCTGCATGCCATTACCAAATTCGCTTTCAAATAAAGGATGATAAAAGCGGATAAATGAATGACCATCCTTAGCCAAAGCTAGCAAACTAGCCAACCGCACTTTTATCTGATGGTCTTGAAGTTCAGGGATCGCTTGTTTCAAAGCCATTGC
>NZ_JBDYKM010000018.1:0-91755 GCF_040012495.1 Paraglaciecola sp. 25GB23A | reverse complement strand
TATTAATTGTTAAAGAGCGTTTAGTACAGGATTGTTGAAGCGAAATGCGTGAACGTAGTGAACACTGATTTCTGAAACAACGCTTGTACTGGGTGACCATCCTATTTGACGATCGCCGGATAAATCTTGTCTACTTAAGCTGTCCGAAGACCCTCTTAAGCGGGAGGCGCATATTACGCTATCCGTTTACGTTGTCAAGAAAGTTTTTAAATTATTTTTTAAAATTCTTTCTCTACAACCCGCTGATCACTTGACTCCGAGGAGTATCGTATCACTGGCCGAAGCCGGTGTCGTGTCAGACGTTTACTGTCTGTCCCGAAGCGAGGAGGCGCATTCTATAGACTTACACACCTAGGTCAAGTCAGTTATTCAAATAAATTGAAAATAATTACTTATACGTACGAATAAACAGCAAATTGCTTAAAAACTATTTATTTAGTAAATTTATTGTTAAATTGAACCAAAGGCTGACACGGATTGTCGTATCTTAGTTATAACTATAAAGTAGTCGGTGAATTAAATGAATTTTAAGCAATTAGCTTGTAGTACAATTTTGTTAGGCGGTATTTCACACGGAGTACTAGCTGGAGAAGTTGAAAGTACTAATAATAATCTAGAATTAACCAGTTCATTTATTCAAAACCAAGTACAACAAAACATGTCTATAGGTAGGGCAATAAAAAGTATTGTTCAACATTATCCGCAAGAAGCGGCGAGTATTATTGATACTGCGTTAGATATGTATCCAGAACAATATAAAGAAATCATTCATGCGGCAATATCTGCTCAACCTACTTTAACCCAAGAAGTTGTTACAATTGCTTTGCGAAAAGGCATCAGTAGCTGTAGCAGCATAGTTGAAACCGCAATTAATGCAGATCCAAGCTATGTAGATTTCATAGTAACTGCCGCTGCCAACTCTACCCCGAGTGAATTAGACGAAATAGTTAGAATTGCGGTCGTTACTGAACCTGATTCAGCAGACTATATAGTGCAATCTTTAGCTAAAGAGCATCCATCTAAGCTTGTGGAAATATTAACCTCAGCCATTGGGGCAGTACCATTAGTCGGTGAGTATGTAGTAGAAGCATTATTGGCTAGTTTCCCTAATGATGCTGAAGTAGTAATCACTACTGCAGTCCGAGAATCATCGGCTCAAAGGGAACAAGTAAAAAGAATAATCGAAACAGGTCAAAATTCTGGAATTTCTCTGGAAAATCTTGAGCGTTATGCAACTAATGGCGGCGCAACTGCAGAAGAAGTTGCACAGGCCACAAGAAAAACTCATTAATAGCTAAACAGCAGGATCAAAAAAGCCGGGCTATGCCCGGCTTTTTATTTGGTATTTCTATTATTCCGCAGTTGCATCTTCAGTCATTTCGACTGCTTCAACTTCTGGACGGTCAACCAACTCTACATACGCCATAGGAGCATTGTCACCAGAGCGGAATCCACATTTTAAAATGCGAATATATCCACCTGGGCGTGCTTCATAGCGTGGGCCAAGTTCATTAAATAATTTACCAACTACTTCTTTATCACCAGTACGTGCAAATGCCAAACGGCGATTAGCTACACTGTCTTGCTTAGCAAGTGTGATAAGAGGTTCGATTACGCGACGCAGTTCTTTCGCTTTTGGCAAAGTTGTTTTAATCAACTCATGTTTTACCAAAGAACCAGCCATGTTTTTGAACATTGCTTGACGATGGCTGCTATTACGATTTAACTGACGACCACTCTTACGATGGCGCATAGTTTTATCCTTCTTTACAAATCAGTTTAAATTAAATCTGATTAATCTTTTTCTGCGATACTTTCAGGTGGCCAATTTTCTAGGCGCATGCCCAAAGAAAGCCCACGAGAAGCAAGTACGTCTTTGATCTCTGTTAGAGACTTTTTACCCAAGTTAGGAGTCTTCAACAACTCAACTTCGGTACGCTGTACAAGGTCACCAATATACTGGATAGCTTCAGCTTTTAAGCAGTTAGCAGAACGTACAGTAAGTTCTAAATCGTCAACTGGGCGAAGTAAAATCGGATCAAACTCCGGTTTCTCTTCTTTCTCAACTGGCTCTTTGATATCACGAAGTTCCACAAACGCGTCTAATTGCTCAGCTAAAATTGTAGCTGCGCGACGAATTGCTTCTTCAGGATCAATAGTACCGTTGGTTTCCATATCAATGATTAGCTTATCAAGGTCAGTGCGTTGTTCAACACGTGCTGACTCAACTGTATAAGCAATACGTTCAACTGGGCTAAATGAAGCATCAACCAATAAACGACCAATAGGACGATCATCTTCTTCAGAAGAGCGGCGAGTTGATGCGGGCACATAACCGCGACCCATTTCTACTTTAATGCGCATGCTAATTTCAGCATCGCCTGTCAAAGTACAAACTAAGTGGTCAGGATTAACGATTTCCACATCACCATCATGCTGAATATCTCCAGCTAATACTGGGCCCGCACCGGATTTCACTAGAGTTAGTGTTGCTTCGGTTTTGCCTTCAAGACGCACCGCTAAACCCTTAAGGTTAAGCAATATTTCGATAACGTCTTCTTGTACGCCTTCTTTGGTGCTGTACTCATGAAGTACACCATCAATTTCAACTTCAGTTACAGCACACCCTGGCATAGATGACAACAGGATGCGTCGCAGGGCGTTGCCCAACGTGTGACCAAAACCACGCTCTAAAGGTTCAAGTGTGACCTTTGCACGTGTTGATGAGACGTTATCAATTTCAACTAATCTTGGTTTTAAGAATTCAGTTACAGAACCCGACATTGTTTCCTCTCTTCTTTTATCTTTACTTAGAGTAAAGTTCGACGATCAACTGTTCATTTATCTCAGCAGACAAATCAGTTCTTTCAGGTACACGTTTAAATGTGCCTTCCATTTTCTTGCTGTCTACTTCAATCCAAGTTGGTTTCTCACGTTGCTCAGCCAATTCAAGAGCAGCAACAATACGAGCTTGTTTTTTAGCTTTCTCACGAACAGAGACAACGTCTTCAGCAGAAACATTAAAAGAAGGAACGTTAACAACTTGACCGTTAACCAAAATGGCCTTGTGGCTCACTAATTGACGTGCTTCAGCACGAGTACTAGCGAAACCTATACGGTAAACAACATTGTCAAGGCGCTGTTCTAAAAGTTGTAACAGGTTCTCACCAGTGTTCCCTTTTAAACGAGCTGCTTCTTTATAGTAATTACGGAATTGTTTTTCAAGAACACCGTACATACGACGAACTTTTTGTTTTTCACGCAATTGCACACCATAGTCTGACAAACGGCCACGACGGGCGCCATGTTGTCCAGGTGCGGTATCAATTTTACATTTAGATTCGATTGCTCGAACGCCACTTTTAAGGAACAAATCTGTTCCTTCGCGGCGGCTAAGTTTGAGTTTTGGACCCAAATATCTTGCCATGATCTTTCTCCAACTGTCCGTCGATTAAACGCGACGTTTTTTCGGTGGACGACAACCGTTGTGAGGAATAGGCGTCACATCGGTAATATTAGTGATTTTATAACCAGCAGCGTTCAAAGCACGGATCGCAGATTCACGACCTGGACCTGGACCTTTAACGAACACTTCTATGTTTTTCAAACCAAATTCCTGTGCGGCAGTACCGGCACGCTCGGCAGCAACTTGTGCAGCAAATGGGGTAGATTTACGTGAACCACGGAAACCTGAACCACCTGATGTTGCCCAAGATAGAGCGTTACCCTGACGATCAGTAATTGTCACTATTGTGTTGTTGAAAGACGCATGGATATGAGCCATACCATCTGCAACTTGACGTTTTGCGCGCTTACGCGTGCTTTTAATAGGAGCTTTTGCCATATCTTATTCCCCGCTTACTTTTTAATTGCTTTGCGAGGACCCTTACGGGTGCGCGCATTGGTTTTAGTGCGCTGACCACGTAGAGGAAGACTACGACGGTGGCGTATACCACGGAAGCAACCTAAATCCATCAAACGTTTAATACTCATTGATACTTCACGACGTAGATCACCTTCAACAGTGAATTTAGCTACTTCATCACGTAATTTATCAATCTGTGTTTCATCAAGATCTTTGATCTTGGTTGACTCTGCAACACTAGCAGCGACACAAATGCTTTTAGCACGTGTGGCACCGATACCGAAGATTGCTTCAAGAGCAATGACAGCATGCTTGTGCTCAGGGATGTTAATGCCAGCGATACGGGCCATTAACAGTACTCCTCTTAGTTATTGTCGTCGGCCTAAAAAGCCCGATAGGATACTTACCCAACGACTAAATTGCAAATAAAGGTTTGAGGCGCTAGCGTATCTAGACGACCCCCAAACCGTTCGATTAACCTTGCCTTTGCTTATGCTTAGGCTCGCTACAAATCACACGAACAACACCGTTGCGCTTAATGACTTTGCAGTTACGGCAAATCCGTTTGACGGATGCACGAACTTTCATTTCATCACTCCGTAAAATGCCATCTTATCGACCGTAGCCTTTAAGATTAGCTTTCTTAAGAACAGACTCATATTGATTTGACATCAAATGTGTCTGCACCTGCGCCATGAAGTCCATGATTACAACTACCATAATCAGTAGGGAAGTTCCGCCAAAATAAAACGGCACATTCCAAGCAATCAACATAAATTCAGGCACTAAACAAATAAAGGTTATATAAAGCGCACCAGCTAAAGTTAGTCGCGTCATTACTTTATCAATGTAGCGTGAAGTTTGTTCACCTGGACGAATCCCTGGTACAAACGCACCAGACTTCTTCAAGTTATCTGCTGTCTCACGAGGGTTAAACACCAACGCAGTATAGAAGAAACAAAAGAAGATAATTGCCGCAGCATAGAACATGACATACAAAGGCTGTCCAGGAGACAACATCAACGCCACGTCTTGTAACCAAGACAATGATTCGTTTTGACCAAACCAGTTAGCAATGGTACCCGGAAACAAAATTATACTTGATGCAAATATTGGGGGAATAACACCAGCCATGTTCACTTTTAAAGGCAAATGCGTGCTTTGGGCAGCAAATACTTTACGACCTTGTTGGCGTTTAGCGTAGTTAACGACAATACGACGTTGACCACGTTCAACAAACACAACAAAGTAAGTGATAGCGATGATAATCACACCTATCAACAACAAGAACAATAAGTTCAAGTCACCTTGCCTAGCCTGCTCTGCTGTTTGCCCTAAGGCAGTTGGCAGACCAGAAACTATACCGGCAAAAATCAATATAGAAATACCGTTACCGATACCTCTTTCCGTAATTTGCTCACCTAACCACATTAAAAACATGGTACCGGTAACCAAACTCACTACTGCTGTAAAGTAAAAACCAAAACCAGGACTAATAACCAACCCAGCAATTAAGTTAGGTAGGTTAGTCGCTATTCCAACTGCTTGGAAAGTCGCCAACACCAAGGTAAAGTACCGAGTATACTGACTGATTTTACGACGTCCGGCTTCGCCTTCTTTCTTTAATTCCATCATTGACGGGTGCATAACAGTTAGCAACTGCATAATGATGGATGCTGTAATGTAAGGCATGATACCTAGGGCAAGAACTGACGCACGCTCTAATGCACCACCTGAAAACATATTAAACATTTCCACAATGGTACCTTTTTGTTGGTCGAATAAATCCGCCAACACAGCTGCATCAATACCAGGAATAGGCACGTAAGAGCCTAACCTAAATACTATGATCGCACCAAGTACGAACCACAACCTCGATTTAAGTTCGCTCAAGCCGCCTTTTGCGCTCGAATCCGATCCTGGTTTAGCCATCTAGCCTATTCCTCTACCTTACCGCCAGCTGCCTGAATTGCTTCAAGGGCACCTTTAGTTACCTTTAAACCGCTAATCGTAACAGCGCGTGTAATTTCACCACTTTTAAGAACTTTTACATACAACATTTCTTTCTTAACAAGACTTGCTGCTTTCAAAGTTTCTAGTGAAACCACGTCGCCTTCTACCTGTGAGATTTCGCTCAACGTAACTTGGTCTGTAACCAAGGACTTACGTGAAGTAAAACCAAACTTAGGTAAACGACGTTGGATTGGCATCTGACCGCCTTCAAAACCAGGTTTTACAGATCCGCCAGAGCGGGCCTTTTGACCTTTGTGACCACGGCCACCAGTTTTACCAAGACCTGAACCGATACCACGGCCCAAACGCTTACGAGATGTTTTCGCTCCTTGTGCAGGAGCCAAAGTATTTAAATGCATCTGTTACTCCTCCACTACTTCAACCATGTAATATACACGGTTGATCATGCCACGGACAGAAGGGGTGTCTTCTAGCTCACGAACATGACCGATGCGACGAAGACCTAAGCCAGTAAGGGTTGCCTTATGCTTAGGAAGACGACCGATAGAGCTTTTAGTTTGCTTTACTTTAATCGTTGCCATGTTCAATTACCCCAAAATCTGTGTTACTGACAATCCGCGTTTAGCAGCAACTTGCTCAGGCGAAGTCATTTCTGTCAACGCATTGATAGTTGCACGCACAACGTTAATCGGATTGGTAGAACCGTAACATTTTGAAAGTACGTTATGTACACCAGCGACTTCAAGAACTGCACGCATCGCACCACCGGCGATAATACCAGTACCTTCAGATGCTGGTTGCATGTAAACCTTGGAGCCAGAATGGCGACCTTTAATTGCGTGTTGTAATGTGTGACCGTTTAAATCAACTGATACCACATTGCGACGTGCTTTTTCCATCGCTTTTTGAATGGCAGCTGGCACTTCACGTGCTTTACCGTATCCAAAACCAACACGACCGTTACCGTCACCTACCACTGTCAAAGCAGTGAAGCTAAAGATACGACCACCTTTAACCACTTTAGATACACGGTTTACAGCAATTAGTTTTTCTAACAGGTCGCCCTGTTGTTGAACTTCTACTTTAGCCATAATTAACTCCTAGAACTGAAGACCTGCTTCACGAGCAGCATCAGCTAATGCCTTAACTCGACCGTGATACTTGTAACCGCTGCGATCGAAAGCCACTTTCTTAATGCCTTTTTCGATAGCACGTTCTGCAATCGCTTTACCAACTGCTATCGCTGCATCAACATTACCGGCGTATTTCACGCTTGAACGTAACTGCGCTTCAACAGTAGAAGCCGCCGCTAATACTTCAGAACCGCTTGGGGCGATTAACTGAGCGTATATGTGGCGTGGAGTGCGGTTAATAACCAAGCGATGCGCGGCCAGTTCACTAATTTTTTTGCGGGCGCGGGTAGCGCGGCGCAAGCGAGCTGTTTTCTTATCCATCGTATCACCAACCTACTTTTTCTTAGCTTCTTTACGACGCACAACTTCATCGGCGAGACGTACACCTTTACCTTTGTAAGGCTCTGGCGGACGGTATCCACGGATGTTAGCTGCAACTTGACCCACCAACTGCTTATCAACGCCTTTAACGAGGATTTCAGTTTGCGTAGGAGTCTCTACCGAAATACCAGCAGGCATTTCGTATGCTACGGGGTGTGAGAAACCTAAAGTCAGGTTTAGTTTACTACCTTGCGCAGACGCACGATAACCAACACCATTCAACAATAGTTTTTTCTCAAAACCTTCGGATACACCAATAACCATAGCGTTTAACAATGAGCGAGCCGTTCCAGCTTGAGCCCAACCGTTGGCCATACCTTCACGAGGTAAAGTCTTCAATTGGTTCTCTTCTTGTACGATTTCAACTGCATCATTAAATGTACGACTTAATGTACCTTTTTTACCTTTAAATGTGACAACTTGACCAGCGATTGTTACTTCAACGCCAGACACGATGTCAACAGGAGCTTTTGCTATACGTGACATTCTATTCCCCTTATGCTACGTAGCCGATGATCTCACCACCCATGCCCGCTTTACGCGCTGCACGATCAGTCATCACACCTTTAGAGGTAGACACGATAGCTACACCTAAACCACCCAATACTTTTGGAAGCTCATCTTTTTTCTTATAGATGCGCAAACCTGGGCGACTTACGCGCTCAATGCTGCCGATAACTTTTTTGCCTTCGAAATACTTTAAGGTAATTTCTAATACAGGCTTAACGTCACCAGAAACTGACAAGTTCGCTACATAACCTTCTTCTTTCAGTACGTTTGCAATAGCAACGCGTAATTTTGATGAAGGCATAGAAACAGTTACTTTGCCAGCCATTTGGCCGTTACGAACGCGGGTAAACATATCCGCGATAGGATCTTGCATACTCATATAAGCTACTCCTTACCAACTGGCTTTTTTAAGGCCAGGCACTTCGCCGCGCATCGCTGCTTCACGCAACTTGATACGGCTGAGGCCAAACTTGCGTAGGAAACCATGTGGACGACCAGTTATACGGCAACGATTACGTTTACGTACAACAGATGAATCACGTGGCAATTGTTGTAGCTTAAGAACAGCGTTCCAACGGTCTTCGTCAGACGTGTTGATATCGCTGATAGTGGCCTTAAGTGCCGCACGCTTATCAGCGAACTTTACTGCTAGCTTGGCGCGTTTTACTTCGCGCGCTTTCATTGATTCTTTTGCCATAACCCTACACCTTACTTTTTGAACGGGAAGTGGAATGCGCTTAATAACGCATGAGCTTCCGCATCGGTTTGAGCGCTGGTATTGATAGTGATATCCATACCGCGAATTTTATCCACTTTATCAAAATCGATTTCAGGGAAAATAATTTGCTCACGCACACCCATGCTGTAGTTACCACGACCATCAAATGACTTAGGATTTAAGCCACGAAAATCGCGGATACGAGGAATAGCAATTGAGACTAAACGCTCAAAGAATTCCCACATACGTTCACCACGTAGGGTTACTTTACAGCCAATCGGATAACCTTCACGGATTTTAAAGCCCGCTACAGATTTACGAGCAACAGTTACAATCGGCTTTTGACCAGCAATTGCTTGCATGTCAGCCGTGGCGTGTTCTAACACCTTTTTGTCTGCTACCGCTTCACCTAAACCCATGTTTAGAGTGATTTTTTCAATCCGAGGGACTTGCATGACGCTTTTGTAGTTGAACTGCTTAGCAAGTTCCGCTACTACCGTTTCTTTATAGAAATCATGCAGTTTCGCCATCGTACTCTCCAATTTATTAAATTACTTGGCCATTCGATTTGAAGAAACGAACTTTTTTCTCATCTTCAATTCGAAAACCAACGCGATCAGCTTTGCCCGTTGCTGGGTTAAAGATCGCTACATTTGACACATGAATTGATGCTTCTTTCTCAACAATCCCGCCAGCTACGCCCAATTGTGGGTTTGGCTTTTGATGCTTCTTGATCAAATTAACACCTTCAACGACTAAGCGACTAGACGCAGGAAGAACTTTGACAACTTTGCCTTGTTTTCCTTTATCTTTACCCGCTAATACGATGATTTCATCATCACGACGAATTTTACTAGCCATCTCGTGACTCCTTATAGTACCTCAGGGGCTAACGATACAATCTTCATGTTATTAGCACGAAGTTCACGAGTAACCGGACCAAAGATACGCGTACCAATAGGTTGCTTGTTGTTATTCAACAACACCGCTGCGTTGTTATCAAAACGGATCGCAGATCCATCAGGACGACGAACGCCTTTTCTAGTACGCACCACCACTGCATTCAGTACATCACCTTTTTTTACTTTACCGCGAGGAATTGCTTCTTTCACAGTAACTTTAATGATGTCACCAATATGTGCATAACGGCGATGCGAGCCACCAAGAACCTTAATACACTGAACCCTGCGAGCGCCCGAGTTATCGGCAACATCCAGGTTAGTTTGCATTTGGATCATGTTAGTGCTCCGCTGTTTAAATTAAGACTCTCCCGAGTCATTTAGCTGTAAAAAGCAGCATTACGCTGCCTTTTTATACATACCCCAGTTAAAAGGGCGCGAAATACTAACAGAAATTCTCGGGTAGCGATAGCTGAATTTGTAAAAAAAATCAAAAGGATTGGGATGGCTATTAGGCTAAATCGACATTGTTACTATTTATGTAACTTTCGTTTAAATTCAAGCTCTTTTAGGGCTAAAAGGACAATCAGTTACTTTCAATATTTTCCTTTTTGCTCTCGCTAATAGTTTTTGTGCTACAGAGCTTAAAGTCTTAGACAGTAATCAATAGCAGTTTTATCTCTTATTACTTAACAGCAAGACGACTATTTTCAGTCGTCTTGCTTGTAGCTGGCTAATATCTATATAACTCAACAATGTTTACAACATTACTATCTTACCTTTCATATCACTATCAATAAGTTTGGCAAAACGTTCTTCAAGTATGTGCCGTTTGACCTTAAGCGTTGGCGTGAGCAATCCATTATCCACAGTCCATTCTTCCTTCATGACAACCAGTCTATCGAGTACAGCATGACTTTCTAAGGAGGTATTAACCTCGTTAAATGTATGCAATAAGCTTTCTTCTAATTTTTGTTTATTTAATTTATGTGCTGCGGCTGACAATACTAACAAGGCTATAGGTTGCTTCAAATGTGAACCTGTTACACATACTTGCTCAATATTAGAGTTACCCATTAAGCTCGATTCAATGGGTACAGGCGCTATATATTTACCCTTTGCTGTTTTAAATATCTCCTTCAATCGGCCGGTAATTCGTATATAGCCTTCACTATCCATGGCGCCTTTATCACCAGTTTTTAAGTAACCATCTTCAGTAAATACCTCTTTGGTCTTTTGTGGTTCCAAATAATACTCCAACATATTGCATGGACCTTTAACCTGGATCTCGCCCTCTTCAGCAATGCGAATATCTACCCCACTATATGCCTTACCAATTGTACCCACTTTATCTGCTCTAAAGGGCACAGAACCAGTACCATAAGCACTGTTTTCGGTCATTCCCCATCCTTCAGAAATATTCACTCCAATAGTTCTAAACCACTCTAAGGTAGAAATAGAAATAGGTGCTGAACCGCTGGCACACAATCGTGCTTTATCTAGTCCCAGTTTTTCACGGATTTTACGGGTGATAATTGAAGATAATATGGGGATGCGCAATAAAATATTAAGTTTACGTTGTGGCATATTAGCTAACACGCCCATTTGGAAACGAGTCCAAAGGCGCGGTACAGAGACAAATAAGGTTGGCTTAGTTGCACAAATATCCCGAGAAAAGGTATCTAAAGATTCCAGAAAGTCGATACGCATAGAAGAATAAAAACTAGCGAGCTCAGCAAAAACCCGCTCGGTAATATGGGCTAGAGGTAAATAACTGAGCACGCGATCATGATGATTAACTGCCAAAGCATCTAATGAATGAACAGCTGCCCAACAAATAGTGTTGTAACTATGCACTGCGCCCTTCGGATTGCCGGTGCTTCCCGATGTATAAATAATAGTCATCACTGAATCCATATCAGGAAGCGGGTTTTCATTACAAGGTTGATTATTCATTAAATCAGCCCACTGTTTGTCTGCAGGAATACCCGGATAAGGCAAGGCGAGCTTAACAATCCCCTCAGGAATGGCCTTCACTTGCTCCTCGGTATTATCCAGTTTTCCAACAAAAATCACCGGACACTTGGCATGGTCAAGTACATATTGGATGGTATGAGTGCCGGCTGTTGCATATATCGGCACAGAGACATGTCCAGCCATCATGATAGCCAAATCAGTGATAAACCACTCTGCACAGTTTTTTGACAAAATCGCTATATGACTGCCTTTTGGCAAGTCCATGAGTTTTAACTCACTTGCGAGCCGTCTGACTTGTTGTCCAGTCTCTTGCCAAGAAAATTCTTTGTAATTCCCATCAATAGGCTGTTTAAGATAAATTCGATCAGGAGTGTGTTTCTCCCAGTGATATAACATTTCTAAAGGCGATTTTATGGTCATAGCTGTCCTGAAGTATAAAAAACAAGTGAACTCAGGTTAATTTACAGTGACTACTTACAAATGGTCAACACTTGATCAACAAACTCAACTTTATACTTACAAGCATTAGTCATATTTTGGTTTTATTAATAAATGCTATTTATTGCTGATGTTCTGTGGGCAACAGCTAATAATTTTCAATGCCAATTTAGTCAAATATTGCACAATACTGGGAGTTCAATAACCAAGATTTTTGCGCTAAAACAATCAAATTTATGCAATTTCTTTTATGAGGAACTAAAAAACCTAACAAAACCAAGTAGCCAGCAACTATTCAGTTTATTAAGCTTTTTAAACCCGTTTTTATGAGTTGAAAATTAGTAAATTGAATCGCATCATAGTGTTCTGAATAGAGATTTATCAAGGATAATAAGATATGCAATGCACTCGGTGTAAAGAAGGAAATCTTCAAGCCAGTTTTATCGAGCAACAATTTCGCGCTCATACTTGTGATCACTGCGGTGGAAACTGGATTTTAGTTGAAGATTACGTAAGCTGGAAAGAGCGTAATCCACAATATAGTTTTGCCCAAGGCTCAGTTTCTGATGATGACGTTGCTGATAGTCAACGTGCCTTGATTTGCCCTGTTACAGGGGTAATTATGCGCAAGTTAAGGATCACTAAAGATAGCAGTCATCGACTCGATTACAGCATGCCGGTTGGTGGCGTTTGGTTGGACAAAGGTGAGTGGGAATTACTAAAATCTGCTGGTTTGGCAGGTTCACTTAACGCCATATTAACTGAGCAATGGCAAACTAAGATCAGGGAGCAAAAAGCTGAAGAAACCTTTACACAGTTGTATATTAATAAATTTGGCGAAGACGATTACCAGAAAATCAAAGCGCTTAGAGAATGGTTAGCTAGCCATCCCAACAAAGCTGACTTACGTTCTTATTTACTGGCTGACGATCCCTACTCAGCCAAGAAATAATCAAAGTGGGTCTAGCCTATTTAAATCAGGCTAGACTTATTCAGCAATTTATCCGCGCTGACGGACAATTTCATATAAACATACGCCTGTTGCAACAGAGACATTCAAACTTGAAACTGAACCCGCCATAGGCAACTTAATCAACTCATCACAATGTTCACGCGTTAATCGCCGCATGCCCTTGTCTTCTGCGCCCATCACTAAGGCCATAGGTCCGCTAAGTTTGCATTCGTAGATGTTTTTGTCCGCTTCTCCCGCCGTGCCGACGATCCAAACGCCCATACCTTGTAAATCTCGTAGAGTGCGAGCTAAGTTAGTCACTTGCACTAATGGCACCACCTCCGCGGCACCACAGGCTACTTTGCGCACCACCGGAGTTAAGGACGCTGAATTATCTTTTGGAACAATAACCGCATGTACGCCTGCACCATCTGCTGTGCGCAAACAAGCACCTAAATTATGTGGATCGGTCACGCCGTCTAATACCAACAAAAAAACCTGGGGATTAGCTGCAACAATGGCAGCTAAGTCATTATCATTATAGGTTTTACCGGGCTTAACTCGAGCAACAACACCTTGATGTTGCTCGCTATCGGCTTTTTCGTCCAGCGTTTTACGCTGACAAAATTGAATAGAGGCGCCAAAACGACGGGCTTGATTGATAAGAGTATGCACACTTTTTTCGTCTTTACCCTTGAGTACAAATAATTCAATTAAACGCTCTGGCTCACGCTCAATAACAGACTCAAGTGCATGGATACCGTATATGTATTCGTATTGCGCCATTTAACCTTTCCTCTTTCTGGGTGCTCTTCTACTTTTTGGCGCACCTTTATCGCTTGATTTGTTGTCACTTGACGATTTCTTGGGGTCTTTTTTCGCAGGTGGTTGTGCCTTAGCCCCCTTTCCAGTGGTCGACACGGTATCGTTTTTAGCTTTAGCCTTTGAACGCGCGGCCGTTTGTCGACGTGCTTTACCTGAGTTGTTGGGTTTGCCTTTATTCTGTCCGGCCGCCTTGGCTGTGGAGGCTAAAATAAAGTCAATTTTACGTTCATCTAAGTTAACTGATGCTACTTTGACTTCAAGTGGATCACCCAGACGATAGATCATTCCCCCGCGCTCACCGATCAAATGCTGTTTGACTTCATCATAACGATAATAATCTGAATCTAAGGAAGTAATATGCACTAAACCATCAATGTGAAATTCTGGTAAACGTACAAAAAAGCCGAAGTTAGTAACCGAAGCAATTACCCCCTCAAAGCTATCGCCCACATGATCAAGCATAAACTCACACTTGAGCCAGTCGGATACATCCCGAGTAGCGTCATCCGCTCGTCGCTCAGCCATCGAACATTGCTCACCCAGAGCTTCAACTTCATCCACGGAATAACGTTTTCCACCACTCACATTTTTACGTTGATTTTGTTTATCGACAATCGCTTTTAAAGCTCGGTGAACGACTAAATCAGGATAACGACGAATAGGAGAAGTAAAGTGAGCATAGGCATCTAAGGCTAAGCCAAAATGACCAATATTTTCATGATCGTAGACTGCTTGTTTCATAGAACGCAAGAGCATAGTTTGGATCAATTCTTGATCGGCCCTACCTTGTATTTTGCTTAGCACATCCGTTAAATCTTTTGGCGTTACGTCATGACCAATATGATGACTTATGCCGACTTCGCCTAAATAGGATAAAAACGATGTCAGACGATCTGGATCAGGTTCAGCATGAACTCGATATAAGGCTTCTGCCTTGTTTTTTGCCAAGGTACGCGCGGCTGATACGTTAGCCAAAATCATACATTCTTCGATCAGTTTATGTGCATCGTTACGCACCACTGGCACTATATGGTCAATTTTGCGCAATGCATTAAAAATAAACTTACTTTCCTGAGTTTCAAATTCAATGGCACCACGCTGCCCGCGAGTCCGTTTCAGCGCCTGATACATCGAATATAAGTTTTGTAGATGTGGCACTTGCTCAGCATAACGACTTTGCAAGGTTTCATCACCTTGCAGTATGTTCCATACTTTAGTGTAAGTCAGTCGCGCTTTAGAATTCATCACCGCTTCATAAAACTGATGCTCTAATAACTTTCCCGTTTCACTGACGGTCATTTCACACACCATGCACAAACGATCCACTTGTGGATTGAGTGAACACAAACCGTTAGACAGAACTTCCGGTAACATTGGCACGACTTGCTCAGGAAAATACACTGAGGTACCGCGATTTTGAGCTTCACTGTCTAAGGCAGTACCCGGTCGCACATAATAACTCACATCGGCGATAGCAACCCACAGTTGCCACCCACCTTGTTCAAGGGGTTCACAAAAAACCGCATCATCAAAATCTCGCGCGTCTTCACCATCAATAGTGACTAAGGGCAATTGGCGCAGATCAATACGATTGGATTTAGCTTCTTCGGGCACCTCTTCAGTCAAACCCGAGATCTGTTTTGTGACGCCTTTAGGCCATTGATGCGGAATTTCGAAGGTGCGCAAGGCCATATCAATTTCCATACCTGGTGCCATATGCTCGCCAAGTACCTCAACAATTTTACCAATGGCATTGACACGTTTTCGAGGGCGTTGAACGATTTCAACTACCACAATATGTCCCTGCCTCGCACCATTGGTTTGTTCTTTTGGGATCATGATTTCGTGATTTATTCGACTGTCATCAGGTATCACTACACCCACATCATTTTCAAAGAAGTAACGACCGACAATTGGCTCTGAACGCGGCTCAACAATTTTTACGATGCGTGCTTCTCGGCGGCCTCGATTATCTGTGCCACTTTCTTTGACTTGAACTAGATCACCATGCAAAACCGTCGCCATTTGCATTTGATGGATGAATAAATCTTTTTCACCATCATCACGCTTTAAAAAACCAAAACCTTCCCGATGGCCTATAACGCGGCCTTGAATCAAATCATCGGCTTTGATCACGGCATATTTTTTATCGCGGTTAAATTCAACCTGACCTTCTCTTTCCATTGCGCGCAGGCGCCGCTGAATGCCTATACGACTATCTTCGTCAGTTGCATTCAATAGGTGGCAGAAATCTAAAAAAGATAAAGGTTTTTTGCCATTAACCAACAGTTCCAGCAAATATTCTCGACTGGCGACTGGGTTTTCGTATTTTTCTTTTTCGCGTAAGTAATGGGGGTCGTCGTTCATAGTTGGATCTATACGATCCTCAATAATAAAATGTTGCACGGAGTATACCTGCTGACCCGTTAACACTGTAGTTTTTTACTCGTTTTACTGGGATTATTTGTGCTTTTAGGCAAGAATTTGTGAAATATTGCCCCTAAAAACAAAAATCAATACTGCGGCTTATCTTTGCTTTAGCAGGTAGGAGGTAGACTGAAAACCAAGCTAAAAACCGTTGGTGCTAAAATAAAAACGCTGAGGTATGCAAATAGACAGAGTTAATAAAGACATAAAAAAACTAAGAATTTAATGGCCGTTTCGCTTTACGCACTGCTTTGGGATGCATGAGTTTTTCAAGTTTTGTTAGACAATTAGTAATCTTTGCATGTTGATTTTTATCTGCAGTGATGGCGTTGTACAGCCAGTGGTAAGCGTCGACATAATCATAAGGACTTCCGTAACCTTCAATAAAGAGTTCAGCTAGTTCTATTTGCGCTTTTAACAGACCTTGACCAGACGCTTCCCTTAAAAATACCACTGCACGTTCTTTATCTTGCTGGACTAGTTTTCCTTGGGCGTAATAACGACCCAATTGTTCAAGGCCAGCGGGTAGCCCTTGTTCAGCGGCGAGTTTCATAAATGCCACACCACGTTCTGGGTCAGCCTTAACACACACTCCCCAAGCTA
The DNA here is from genome assembly GCF_040012495.1 of Paraglaciecola sp. 25GB23A. Classification (NCBI taxonomy): domain Bacteria; kingdom Pseudomonadati; phylum Pseudomonadota; class Gammaproteobacteria; order Alteromonadales; family Alteromonadaceae; genus Paraglaciecola; species Paraglaciecola sp. 25GB23A. The sequence goes on along the minus strand of NZ_JBDYKM010000018.1, from coordinate 75,053 downwards.
ACATGTCGCCCCACAGGAACTGATAAGCAGGCACCTTTAAGGTTTCCGCACGCGCTTCGATATCTTGTACCAATTGACAACGATCGCTCACTACTCGGCTAAGATGTTCATTACGATTGATGAGTTCAATTAATTCATCTTGAGAATACAGTTGCACCGCAACAATTTCCTCTTCGGCACTCACCAAGGTGCTACACAGCACGGTGTAACAAACAAAAAGACTAATGAGAAAACGTAATCGAGGCATAATTATCAAATTTAAATAAATACTAATTAACAAGGGTATCGACCATTTACTATTTTTTTCAAGCGCTATTCTAGGTAAATTAATGAACTAAGTGGCACAACAAAATGCCACCACCGTCACTTTTGCAAATTGATATTAGCTGTGGTTAAGTGAAAAAGCACTGGCAATTATTTGAGTATGTTCTAACAAATCATGACCCAAATCGGTTAAGTATCCTCCATCGGGCAAGGTCACAATACCTTTATCAAACAAACGTTGTGAAGCCGCAATTAACTGGGGATCCGCGTCGTGATGTACTTTAATGCCTTGGAGTAAACTAGTATCGGGAAATTTAAGTAACAAGTTTAATTCAGCTATTGTCTCGGAAGTAAAAATCATGAAAGTCCTCATCAACTGATGTTGAAAAATAAGAATTATTGGATGAAAAGCGCTAAATACTAATTTGTTTTATTTGACAATCTCAGCGGTAATGCCACAGATCTAAAGAGAATAGATATTTGCGACAAATTTTATCGTGTTCCGCTAAGAGCCACCGCCATATCACTTTTTGTGCGTCTAAATTAGACTTGACGACATATGCAGCCTATAGCCAGACAAGCGTAATTTCAAAGAATATTTAACATCATTTACAAAATAAACACAAAGCACGCAATGCTGTTGCGCTATTAGCCAGTTCAAGACAAACTACGCTTAGTTATTTATCGGGCGTTGACCAAGCCGTCTAATTAGCTTGAGACCAGTCAAATTGCTAGGATATGACCTTAAGATCCATGCTCTGAGTATCATAAAGCACGTTAAGCAGTAGGAATGAAAAAATGGCGCATCTTGTTGCCGTAAATGCACAATACCATCAAGCACTAAAGGTGAATAAACAAAAAGCAGAAGAAGCTATTGCAGACCAACATATGCTGCCGGTTGTTATCAGTGAATTTTTAAAACTGGTGGTTGAATTTCCAATTTTGTTCAGCAAAAGCACCGAAACCGGCCGTTTTTTATGCATTGCACTGCTAGGTTTTAAAGAGGGTGAAAACTTATTTTGGCATGCGGCCAAATTTAACAGTTTATATTCTCCTTTAAATGCCGCTCGGCATCCTTTTTTCGTGGGCAAAAGTGACGAATCAGATGGCGAGTCAATATTGTGCATTGATCAACAAAGCGCTGCAATTTCGAGTATTGATGGTGAATCACTTTTCACTGCCCAAGGTCAGCCATCCGATTATTTAAATGAAATCCAACAAATTCTGGCTGAATTGATAGCTGGTGAGGCACAAACAGAGGCCTATATCGATTGTTTATTAGGTAATGAATTGTTAGTTCCACTTAAACTCGACATAAGCTTTGGTGACAAAAGTCACATAAAAATCAAAGGTCTCTACAGTATAGATGAGGACAAACTGAACAACTTATCCCTGTCTGCTCTTGGTGCACTAAAACAACAAGGTTATTTGCAGACTATCTATACGCAATTGGCCTCTATGGGGCAAATTTATGCATTAATCGAGCGGAGAAATCAGCGTTTAAGCCAGGTTAACCCATGGTTACAATTGCAGCCTCAATAAATATGGAACAATTTTCTTGCCACCCTCAGTGCACTATAAACTCACTCTTGATTGGTAAAGAAAAGAGTCCACTGCTCATCATTGATCATTGGCTTGAACAACCAGAAAAATTAGTACAGATTGCCAATCAAGGTACATGGTCAAAAGACAGTAAGCAGGATTTTTATCCCGGCCAGCGCAGTATTGCGCCACTTGAATATCGCAACTTTGTTGCTGAATTTGTGCGCCAACAGTTAGTACCCTTGCTCCCAACGAGTCAATATGATCAGGCTTCGATTTCCTACTGTGCATTTTCACTGGTCAGTCATTCACCCTGCGACTTACTACCAATTCAACGTATCCCTCACTTTGACACTCAAAACCCCAATCAATGGGCAATTGTTCACTATTTATGCCAAGAAGAATGCGGTGGAACAGGATTTTTCCAGCATCGTCAAAGTGGCTTTGAGACCATTAATTCAGATCGGGAGAGTCGTTATATTCGAATAAGAGATGACGAAGCCTTCACTTTGGGATTGCCACCCGAGCATTATTTAGAGGGTAGCACTGAACAATTTAAGTTAATCCACCATGTCAACGCGCAGTTTAATCGAGCTATCGTCTATCCGAGCAACCTCTTGCACTCAGGATTAATCAAACAGTGGCAAAATGAGTCGGGGCAACCCATTCGATTAACCGCCAACACTTTTATACAGTTTAGTCCGAGCTCAGCTTTTACGTTTAATTGAGTAAAAAATAGGCATAAATTACTTAAAAGAACTACTTTTAGTTGCATGGCGCCCATATAACTTATCATTCACTGAAGCAAGGAAGACAAACTATGTCATTAATAGAGGAAAACTTTAGACTGGCGGCCGAGTTAGGTGAATATGCCGCAGTTAAAATTCAGTCTATGCTGCGTTTATTGCATGAAAACACCTCCACACAAATAAAGCTTGAACGACCAGTCATCGGCGGTAATGTGATTTATTTTGCATTAATCTCAGGCAATGACGCAGACATCGATCTAGCTTGTGAATACAAAAACATCCGTCGCATCGAAAATGAGCTACAAGCCTAATGTCTGACAAACTGAAGAACATCTTTATCATTGCTTTATCACTTATCGTCATCATTGGCGGATATTTCTATTACGCAACTTGGCAGGACGCAAAACAAAAAATCGATAAAGCAGAAACTCAACAAGCGGCTTTAATCGCAGAAAAAGGACAATTAACCGAGCGGGTTGCCGAGTTATCGGTAAAGCAACAAAGTTTAGAAAAAGAAATAGTAGGGCACGAGCAGAGCATTAGTACTTATCAACTTGAAATCAAAGAAATTGAGGATAAATTAACGCAAGCAAATAAAAAGACCATTGCAGAATATGACGACCAATCCATTGCACAAGGCTTTAAAGAAACTTATCAACTAGATGAGAAAAGTATTCAGATTATACAAATACCAATAGTGGGATCTCCTTGGAAAGAGCGTGTTATGACCCTACCTATCGACTATGTCAAACTAACTGTCACTGCCCACAACAGCAAAGTAGCCTGCCAACAACAATCAGAGTTGAAAACCAAAATTATCGATTTAAACCAGCGGATAGATGTCCTTCAAGCCCAGAATCTTAAATTAGAGCAAGAAAAAAGCATGGCGTACTCAAAGGGATATGAGAGCGCTTTTGCTATGTATCTAGAAGTCAATAAGCTCTATATCGACTTATTGAAAAGCCCTCCTAAAGTTGACTTAGCCCCAAGTTGGTGGCAAGTCACACTAGGCGCTATTGGTGGGGTCCTGATTTGCACTTTATAAATAACTGTAAAACGAACTCACCCAAGACCCAGCAAACAGTGATAGTTGTACTTAAAAACTGCCTCTAACACCAAAGGTATAACGTGCGCCTGGCTGCTGTACCAATAATAGTTGGTTGTCAAATCGCCCATGTTTATGCACACTTTCCTGAGTTAAATTTACGCCTTCTAAAAATAGCGTAATGTGCTCATTTAGAGCATAGCTGGCGCTCATATCAATTTGCTCATAAGGGCTGACAATAGTCGGCTCTCCTCCCTGTATTTGGGTGAGCGATTGTAAAAAACCATCGCGTTGATTCCAAGCCAAACGAATTTGAACCGGATCTAACTCGTAATACAGAATTAGGTTCTGTGAGTTGCTCAAACCGGTTAGTGCAAATTTCTGGCTGATATCGTAGCTATCAAGTGTTGCATTGCTGTCAACAAAGGTGGCATTCGCTAGCAGGCCAAACCCGGAAAGAAAGTCATATTGAAACGCTAACTCCCAACCTTTAACCGTAGCCGTCTCACTATTTATCGGCTGTGTTAATTCAAATATCGCGATTTTATCATCCGTATCTGCCGCACTTGGATTGGTTCCCGTGCTAGGGTCTGTCACCTGATTGATCGAAATTTTTGTAGTTTGACTAACAATAAAATTATCTACTTTTTTACGAAAGTAATTGAGTGACATATAACTCGAAGGCGCAAAATACCATTCTAATGCTAGGTCAAAATTATTAGATTCAAAGGCTTGTAGGGCAGGATTCCCCGAACTAACACGAAGATCACCACCTTGCCGCGTAGTATGAATAGTACGACTAGGTGACATCTGGCTTATGGTGGGTCGGGTGATGCTGCGGGAAAGGGCAAGACGCGCGCTAATTTCATCAGCTAATTCCCATCTTGCCGTAAAACTAGGCAGCCAATGCTGATAAGTGACAGCTTGCATAATCGGTCTGGGGTTAGAATAAACCTGACCCAGTTCAGTTTGGTCGAGTACCGTCAGGGCTAATAAATCAGCTTCAATCCCGTCGACAGTAGCGCGAGTATGTTCAATTCTAACACCACTATTTATACTTAGATCTCGTCCGAGTAATTGACTAGCAAAGCTGAAATCTAGATAAGCGGCATGGACGTTTTCTTGCAAAGTAAAGGAACTATCTCGTTTGACTGCATTGAAATTAACGTCACTGATCGATTCTAGAAAGGCAAAAACCCTTTCACCATCATGCTTAAGCCATGTATGGGGTATATTCTGATTACCACTTATACCGGCTAGAAAGTCATCTCCAGCATCAAAGACCTGTTGAAATTCATCCGGCAAATCCGGCTCAGTGAAATAACCACAGAAGGCGCAGTGAACAAAGTTATATTCGTTGTCCCAGCGCTCAATTTGTTTGGTCTGTTGACTTAACATCACGCCAAAAGACACGGCTGTGAGATCTTGTCTCTCTGTTTCCCAACGTGCATCGCTACGAAATTGATTAAGATCATCACGTAGATTCCAGCCACGCCTTAACATAACGTGAGCCTTACCATTAGCCGGATCAAGATAGTTTGATACGCCCGTTACTTGGCCTTCAGCATTGGCAATCGAAGGATCGGCTTCAGCAAATCCGGAAATACTAGGCAGAATATTATTAGCAGTATGATCAAAGTGAGATCGATTTAAGTAACCAACTAGTGAGAGCGCATTAGCTGCGCCTTGCGTATCGTTGATACTCGCAGCCGACAAAGAAGCATCAAAATTAATGGCTAAATTTGTCGTCGCTTGCCAATCAAAATTGAGACCTAAAGCACGCATGTTAGACGGCCGATCAAAGGTACGAGAGTGAAAATCAGTCGCATGCCCTATATTTTGTGAAAACTCTACTACGGTGCCTACCTCATCGGTAACGACATCCTCAAGATTACTCGAAGTAAACCAATGTCCCATTGATGTAGATTGGGTTTTGACATTAAAGCTAGAACTTAAGTAGTCTAAACTGATCTCAGTATCTGGGCTTGGCCGATATTGCAGTACTAGGGTTCCGCCGCTGCGGGTGCGTTCGTCAAACCTGACTCGTTGATCATAATTACGCGGTACAAAAATATTTTCACTGGTAGTGGTTAATTGCTCTGAGGGTATATTAGTATTCAGTAACCACCCATCAGTTTGAACTTCATTAATTCTTGCTTTGTGCTGTTGCTGAGACAGAGATAACAACCAACCAAACTGCTCATTACTATGGCTAATTAATAATGTACCTTGTGGCGTAAATTGCTCGCTGTTGCTATCCAACATGGCTTTAACACTGCCCGCAACCTTAAATCCACGTTGACTGAAGGGCCGAGCGGTTTCAATATTAATTGTTGAGCCAATTCCTCCAGATTGAGTTGCCGCCGAAAAAGTTTTACTTACACGTACCCCGCTGACAAGTTCTGCAGCGAGTGTATCAAAACTGAATTCGCGTCCTTGATTGTCAGTAGCTAGTTTGCGACCGTTGGTCAGTACAGTGTTAAATTGTGGACCAAAACCACGAACAGTAACAAACTGCCCCTCACCTTCTGACCTATCGATAGAGACCCCAGTTAAACGTTGCAGTGATTCGGCTAAATTCAAATCAGGAAATTTACCGATATCTTCTGCTTTGATCGCATCAACTACTTCATGGGAATTTTGTTTGATATCCACAGCACGTTGGGCACTCGCCCGCATACCTTTAACCAAAATCAGTTCGTAATCAGACTCTTCAAACTGCGGATAGGTCATCATACTTTCAGTCTCATTGCTGAATAATTCGATAACTTTATCAAATAGATCTTTTTGTTGTTCGGCTTGATAATCCTCTAGTGTTTTAATCACCAACGAGCCCTTGTTACTAAATTCAGCGACAAGGCCAGTGTTAGACAATAACAATTCAATTGCCTGCGCTGGGCAATATTTGCCGTATAAGGCATTAGCGACACTGGTTTTGACTTTATTAAAAGGAAACATCACCGTTAAGTCAGTTTGTTTTGCAAATTCAATCAAGGCTTCATCAGCTGTTTTAGTGTCTATTGAAAAGTTCACTGCACAGGCATGTGTAAGATCAGGCTGGGTTAATGGTTGGCCGAAAGTATCAGGCACGACACACAGCAGGCTACCTATTAATAACCAGCGATGCGCTGAAAAACTTGGACGCAGGGTAGCCCCTATCTCAGGAAGATAAAAACAAGTTTTATTGATCTTTACTGGCAAAGTAATTAGTACTCAAAAATCTAAGGGACATCAGGTGATACTGGCGATTACTCTAGTAAATAGCACCAACAAGAAACTATTTATTACTTTATATCAACCAAGCGAGGGTTGTCATTCTAAGGCTTAAGTAGCCATTCACAACAGTCAATAACAGTGGCATAATTTAACAAGTTAATTACATTAATCATACCTAAACCCATAAATAAAGTCTCTGCGGCCACATAAATTAAACTATTGATATTGATAGATTATTTTTTTACTAAATAATAACTCAATTAATTCACTCAGTTTATCTAGCGGAATTCATTCGCTCATTCGTCTTAGGCTTGAAGGCAATATTAAATGGACAACTATGGCTCACCCTGATTTCGAAAAATCTGGCTTGTTCGCTATCTTTATGGCAGCAAAAGCCAATGTGGCACGTATGGTGTCGCGCATGGTACCGCCAAAAGAAATTGAAGACATAGTGCAAGAAACCTATGTGCGAATTTGTCAATTAGACAATCATGATGCCATAACAAAAACCAATGCTTTTATCATGAAGACCGCGCGTAATTTGGCCTTAGACTATATAAAAAAAGCTGAAACTCGTTTAACTGATGGCATTGAGAGTGAAGAACAGTACGATGCGAATGGTCATTCAGACAAAGACCCATTGTTCGAAGAAGCGGCCAGTAACGAAGAGTTTGCTCACTTTTGTGAGAGCGTAAGACGTTTACCGGTGCAATGCAGACGTGTTTTTGTACTAAAAAAAGTATATGGATACTCGCAAAAAGAAATTGCCAAGGAATTGTCGATAAGTGAAAGTACAGTTGAAAAACACATTGCAGATGGCTTAAAACGCTGTGCTGCTTTTATGTTGCAACAAGAAAGTGAAGCAAGCGTTGTCACTAACAACAATCTGAGCAAACGGGGGAAAAGTCAATGAGTAATGTATACCCGTTAAAGTCGGATGAAAAATATATAGCAGAATCGAGTGAATGGATAAGTAAGCTAGACAGAGGATTAAGTGTCACTGAAACCGTCGAACTTGAACAATGGTTAGCACTCGATACTGAACATCCAAAAATGTTGCTTAAAATAGCGACTTTATGGGACAAAATGGATGTCTTGAATAATCTGAGTGAACTTGTACCACATTCACCTGAGCAATCACACAAACACCACACCGCACGCTGGGCAATCGCTGCGAGTATATTACTTGCTAGCATTTTGTCTATCGCGACCTATCAGTGGGGTGCTTTTGCTCCCTTTGCAGTGACTGCGCAACAGGTTTATTCAGAAAACATCTACACCACAAAAATAGGCGAACAATCGGTCTTTTATTTGCAAGATAAAACCAAAGTGGTGCTCAATACCAATAGTCAACTGCGGGTCACTTATACCGACAAACAACGTTTGTTTGAATTAACCAAAGGCGAATTGCACGTTACGGTTGCCCATAACACTCAACAACCTTTGAGTGTTTATGCAGGAGGAAAGATCATTCAAGCTGTTGGCACCGCATTTAATGTGCAGTTAGAGGATGCTCAACTAGAACTGATTGTCACAGAGGGAAAGGTCTTAGTTGCTGATCAGACTGAGCAGTCATCTTCACCATTAAGTATGAGCGACGTGCGACTACCTAGCTCTTCTTTGGCGGTGTCAAAGGGCGAAAAAATTGAGTTAAATGCCAAAAGACCGCAGATTATGACATTGCCAGCGTCAGATATTGAGGTAGATTTGTCTTGGCAGCAAGGTGAACTGATTTTCAGAGGTGAAACATTAGAAACGGCGCTCAAAGAAGTGAGTCGCTATACGCCTTATCAATTCAAGTTGGCCGACAATCAACTTAAAAAAGTGCAGATAGCTGGGTTATTTCGCACCAATGATATTGACGGATTACTCAGCTCGTTAGAGCAAAACTTTGCAATTCAGCACCAGCGCATCGATAGTCAAACGATATTATTGCAGTCTACTCAGCAACCACAGTTGTAAACTGTGGTTGGTTTTTCTATCTTGCAGCTATATGCACGGTTTTAAACCGCTCCAGCAAAATTTAACTGGCGCCACGCTTCATAGACGAAAACCGAAACCGCATTGGATAAATTCATACTCCGACTCTCGGCCAACATAGGAATACGCAAGCGCTGTTCTGCTGGCAATGACTCTATAACGTCCATAGGTAGACCGCGTGTTTCTGGTCCAAATAATAAGGCATCTCCTTGTTCAAAGTTAGCTTCAGTGAAATAGGCTTTACCCTTAGTGGTACAAGCAAAAATACGATTCGGCTGGCGCGCAGAGATGTAGGCAGACAAATCAGCATAGCGTTGCACATTTGCAAATTCATGATAATCCAAGCCGGCACGGCGAACTTTTTTATCGTCCCAATCGAATCCCAGCGGTTCAATTAAATGCAAGGCAAACCCTGTATTAGCGCACAGGCGAATAATATTGCCTGTATTTGGCGGAATTTCAGGTTGGTACAAAACAATATCTAACATCTAATGATGACTCTCAAATTATAAAAAATTAAACCCAGCACAACATAATGCCCTGAGTCTCAAATAAGGTTTAGGCGAGCTTAGCTTAAGCTAAAAAGTCCAACACCCCTTGTAAGGTCGGAATACGAAACTGATCTTGCTCCATCAATAGCTCATGTTTTGCTCCGCTAATGACCTGTAATTGGCAGGCATTTAACTTTGCCACAACCTTTGTTTGCCTAATGTTATCAACCACAAGGTCGGCACCGGCTTGAATAACTAGGGCTGGCACCTGCCATTCATGGGCTCTATTTTCAATTTCATCCATCGCTTTCGCAGCAGCATGTAACCAATGTCCAGTGATTCCCCCAAGTTGGATCTGTGGGGTATCTTGATATTCTTGGCGAAAGATAGCATAACGAACTTCACTGTGAGTTAATCTATTTTTAGCAAATTCATGATTTACATAATTGCTTTGCCCCACAAAATAGTCGTATTGACGCCCCAATAATTTACCAAAGGTAAAATGCGACTTAATCAACAATCCCGCTAGCCAAGATGGCAAGGCCGGCCTTATGCCGAACATCGGCGCTAAAAATACAACCTGTTTAAAATCCTTGGGATAGGCCAAACAATAAAGTGCACCGATAGCACTGCCCATAGAATGGCAGAGTAGATTGGGCTGATGTTGACTGTTAGGCAAGACGACTTTTTGCATAAACAAAGCTAAATCAGCAATATAATCCGAGAAGTCATCTACATGACCCATGTGCGGATTATCTGTCATTCGAGTAGATAAACCTTGACCTCGATGGTCATGAATAAATACCGAATAACCGTTTTGGTAGAGATCAAATACTACTTCTTTATATTTGAGGTAGGCTTCAATTCGACCCGAAGAAATAACAATTGAACCAATAGACAGAGGATGAATCACATAAGCATAAGCCAAATTGAGCTGGTCGTGAGTAAACAGTTGTCCTTGTTGTACTTGGTGTTGCCAAAACACTTGAATACTGCTTGGGTATGATTCAATAAGTTGATCTTCAATGCTCAACAAAAACGAATGCTTCATGAATAACTTTTGGATGGTTTATTAGCTCTTTATAGTAGCAAGCACAACTGTGGCTGACGATGATTTTTAGCATAAAAGATTAGCCTAAACTAATTCGCTTTTTTGATCTTTTTATCGTGATTTATTTCAAGTGTGCGCAATATATCTCGCCAACTTATGATTCCCACTGGATGCTCCTTATCATCAACGATAGGAATACAAGAGATGCTAAAGCGATTAAATATACTAATAGCCTTATAAATATCTGCATCTGCCGTCAGAGTTATAGGTTTGCGTGTCATTATCTGATGCACTTTGCGATTCAAAGTCACAGTATCGTGGGGAGTTTCATTGACAGTACCAATAAAAGGACTGATTGCTTTTAATAAGTCTCGGTCTGAAATAACACCGTACAATACGCCTTTCTCAACCACCAGCAAATGATGAAATTTTGCATTTTCAAAAATATGTTTTACCGTTCTGAGAGTATCATCGAGACTTACCGTAACAATGGGCTTACTCATTAGTTTTGCTACAATCATGGTTTCCTCTTTTTTCAATCAAACGTTGCTTAATGTATACATATCAATATGTTGCATGAATGTAAATTATCTAAAATCAAATAGCTAAATCTAATTCAAAAAAGATGAGCTAGGCTATATGCAATGGCAGAAGAATTGTCACTTGCAAACCACTGCGTGGTATATTTTGCGCTTGAATACTACCAGAATGCTGGGTTATCGCTTGTTGTGCGATCGCAAGCCCTAAGCCTACCCCGCCCGAAGCCCTATCTCTCGCTAGAGATTCGCGATAGAAAGGCTCGAATACTCGACTTAACTGCTCTTGTTCTATGCCTTTACCATCATCACAGATCACTATTTTTAAGTAACGATCTTGCTGACTAAAGTCTAGATTCACCTGTCTAATGGCGTAATAAATGGCGTTACGCAATACGTTTTCAATAGCACTGCTTAACATTTGGCTATCGCCTTCAACTGTATAATTTTTAGTAGCGTTAAAGCTCACTTCTTTATTCTGCTCTTGGGCCTCAAACCTTGCATCACTAATGATCGGGTCAAGCAAGGACCGAATATCGAGGATGTCTTTGTGCATAATAGATTGTGGATTATCCAAGCGAGACAGCGTAAGCACCTGACTAATCATCTTTTCAATTTGCCCAGCTTCTTTTTCTATTCGAGCCACGGAAGAATGTAAAAAACTACTTTCTATGGGTTTATTACTTAAGCCCTCACTTTGTTGCTGCAATATACCAATAGACAATTGCAAACGAGCTAAGGGAGAACGCAACTCATGTGAAATATCTGCAAGAAGCCGCTTTTGACTGCCCATCAAACGCTCTACCTGCTCTGACATATAGTTAAAATCACGGCCCAAACGACCAATTTCATCATGGCGTTTACTGGCACTGCCTACCCGAATAGTTAGGTTACCTGCTGCCATTTGTTTGCTCGCTTCCTGCAGTTGTTCGATAGGATTAACTAGAGAGCGTGCAAACCAAAGACATAAAACAGCACTAATAGCCAAAGAAATAGCGAGAATAAGCATGGGATTCTGACGCTTAAAAGAGCCCATAAATCTCGGTGGAGCGCGTTTTCCTACAAAAAGTAAATAACTCTTACCACTATTAACTATGATACTAGGGCCAACAAAAGTCCCTAAACCAATATCAATACTTATAGCTGATGCAGCGGGACTCAGTTTTAAAAAAGCATCTTCGTTTATTTTCACATGAGGCGGTAGTGTGTTGATAAGACGGTTATTCTCAACATCGACTAAAATTAGATCTATTTGATTCCGCTTACTTACTTGCAACAATATTCTATCTAGTTTTTCAGTACCTGCTCCTCGCCGCTCCAATGCTTCTTGTAAAATTTGCGTGTAGTTGTTGAGTTCAATGACGTCAGCTTGTCGCATTGGGCCAAAACGAACTTCATCATTGAGTAGCTTGATTATCCATATTGAGCCACTCATCATTATAACGGTTGCTATCCAAAACCATAAAAATAGCTTGATATATAAATGATTGGCGGGGTTTAAGCGGGATAAAAACTTCATTTATATACCATATAAATATACCCTGCACCCCGATGAGTTTTGATTTTTTCTGGTTGACTGTGCTGGACGAGTTTGCGTCTAATATTACTCACATGCATATCAATACTGCGATCAAATGCAAGGAGTTTTCTACCCAACACTTTTTCACTTAGGTCATTTTTGCTCACAAGATTGCCGTGATTGAGCATCAATAAGTGTAAGATGGCAAATTCAGTACCGGTTAGTTCTAAGGCCTTACCTGCACAAATTACGCTTTGGTTTGAGGGGGACATAACAACGTCGTCTAGGGTTAATGTTTGATGCACCGAACTACTGGGCAGCATATCCATACGTCTGACTATAGCTTTGATACGAGCGGATAGTTCGCGATGATTGAAGGGCTTGGGTAAGTAATCATCTGCGCCCATTTCTAGGCCAAAAATTTTATCGAAATCGTCACCTTTTGCTGTCAACATCAAGACTGGAGTATGGTGACTTAAGCGCAGACGTTTTAATACCTCAAAACCATCCATTTGAGGCAACATAACATCCAGTAAAATGAGATCGTAGTGTTTGCTGTTTGTTGCCTTTTGTAGGCCACACACACCAGTATGACTGACGTCAATTTGATAACCTTGGGGACTCAAATATTGAATGAGTAAATCAGTAAATTCAATATCATCATCAATTAATAATAACTGTTTTGTTTTCATGGACTTCTTGTGCCGTTAGAGCGCATCTTTCCTATTTACCTGGCAATGGAGGGAATTATAACCCTGCTCCAATGCACAGGCATGGAACATTTACACAAGCTTTACATAAGTATACGTACCTTGGAGTGGATTATGCGCAAAGACAAGCAATAAAGCGTTGACCAAAAATCCTAGAAGCCCTTTATTGCCAAATTAAAAACTGGGTAAATGTCGCTGATATCGTCCATCAAAAAAAAGCGGTGACGTAATTAGCATATCGGCAGTTGAGATATTACAGGCAACAGGCACATTCCATACCGAACACAAACGTAACAGCGCTTTTACATCAGGATCGTGGGGTGCAGGATTCAAGGGGTCCCAAAAAAACACCAAACAGTCGAGCTTGTTTTCAGCAATTAAAGCGCCTATTTGCTGATCACCGCCTAATGGTCCGCTTTTAAAACAATGCACATCAAGACTTAGCTGCTTGGCAATCAAGCCTCCCGTAGTGCCCGTTGCGACCAAGCGATGTTTGCTGAGCTCACTTTTATGTTGTAAAGCCCAGGCAACTAAATCCGGTTTTTTATGATCATGTGCTACTAGAGCAATCGTTTTTTGCATACTGACAACACCCTTTTATAAAAATAAAAATCCATAAATTAAAGATTGTATAGAGCCTGCCCGACTTAGTCCTTTGACAAAGGACTATTCTCAGTGGCAGCCTGATGACGCATTAATTGACATTGAATTTGATCATAAAATCTTAGTAGTTCACACCCCAAAATAGACAAATAAATATTTTATGTACATTGCTTTAAACCTCATACCCAGAACATTATCTTCGTGCTGTGTTATTGCGAGTAATATAGTCGTCTACTATTTTACGTCACATTCGGCGTTGTGCGCTTGTGCTGGAGAAGCCTGAGCGAATCAGAATAAAACTAGTTGTTCATGCATATACGCTGAATAAATTGCTGTAATAGATTCACCGTAGGCTCAACATAAGCCAAAGACATAAACTCATCAGGTTGATGGGCTTGGTCAATACTACCTGGGCCCAGTACTAAGGTATCGCAGCCTAGCAGATTGATAAATGGTGCCTCGGTCGCATAATTGGCACTTTTCGCTTTTTTGCCACTTAATCGTTCCGCTAATTCAATGATATTTTGCTCATCTTTACAGGCAAATGACGGTGCAGTAGGGTACATCAAGTCCAAACTGAGACGCGTTGGAAAACGCTCGCGGACTGGTGTTAGGGCTGCCTCTATCATGGCCAGCGCTTCTTCATCACTGAGTTCTGGTACAGCACGTAAATCAAAGTTGAGCAAACATTGGCCACAGATACGATTTTCACCATCGCCACCATGAATATGCCCCAAATTCATGGTCACATGAGGAACACTAAACGCGTCATCATGATATTTTGCCTTTAACTTTTCCTGCAGTTCCAACAACTGGCCTATCGCTTGATACATAATCTCAATGGCATTAACGCCTTTGGCAGGATCGCTCGAATGGCCAGCTTTGCCGGTAATATTAAGACTTTGTGCAATATGACCTTTGTGTTTAAAAATAGGTACTAATTCAGTTGGCTCACCAATAATGGCCATATCCGGTTTGATGAGCTGCTGTTGTGCAAAAAACCGCGCTCCTGCCATCGAGGTCTCCTCATCGGCACTGGCTAGTATGTAGAGTGGTTTTGTTAGCTGCTTCAATGGTAGGTTTTTTAATGCTTCTAAAATAAAAGCAAAAAACCCTTTCATGTCACAGGTACCTAAACCATAAATCTTGTCCTCGCGTTGTGTTAAAGAAAAAGGATCAGATTGCCAACGCCCTTCATCAAAGGGCACAGTATCGGAATGACCGCAAAGTAATAAGCCGCCTTCGCCTGAACCCAATTGAGCCAACATATTAAATTTGTTATTGGTACCAGGCACAGACTGAATATTTATTGAAAAACCAAAGTCGGCTAACCACGTCGCTAACAAGTCAATAATAGCGCGATTCGACATGTCTATTTTTTCATCAAAAGCGCTGATGGAAGGGGTATTAATGATTTGGGTGTAGTGTTCTAAGAAAGAAGAATGTTGCATAAGCCCCTGCATATATATTTATTCACTTTTATTGCATAACTATCCCGCATATGGCATTCTACTGTCAATGCGGTTGTTAACACAGTTTATAACCTTTTGGTCTATAAACGCTATTTTAGCTTAATTTGGTTTCATAACGAATATGGTAACATTCATTTCATCAAATATTTCCCTGCCTAGCTTCGCCAGCGAGTTGTATCGACGATAGTCGACGTCTGATTGCGTTTAGCACACCCCTTAGCTTTGAGATTAACGCTCAAAGCTAAGGAGTGATTTTTTTGTTGATACTTTATAATGGTAAAAAGAGAATATTTAATGCTCAAAACATGTATTGTCGGCGCAAGTGGTTATACAGGCGCAGAACTAGCACTATTGCTAAAACACCACAGTAAATTTGAATTGTGCGCTTTGTATGTGTCTGAGAATAGTCAAGATGCCCACAAAACCATCGGGGATCTTCATGGTTTTTTATTCGGCCAGATTGACCTACCTTTGCTGCCAATAAAGCTAACAGATATGACTCAACTCGCTAATGAAATGGACATTATTTTTTTAGCAACTCCCCATGAAGCTAGTCACGAATGGATGGATAAATTAGCAGGCAACAGAGCGGTTATCATTGATTTATCTGGTGCCTTTCGTTTAAAAGACCAAACGGTTTTCGCCCAGTATTACGGCTTCGAGAACACCCAAGATCATTGGTTGCAAAAAGCGGTTTATGGCCTCGCCGATTGGCATCAAGAAGCCATTAAGACAGCTGACTTAGTGGCTGTTCCGGGTTGTTACCCCACTGCGTCATTAACCGCACTAAAACCACTGCAAGAAGCGGGTTTGCTCAATCCTGAGCATCGCCCCATTATCAATGCTGTTTCTGGCGTCTCGGGAGCCGGTCGCAAAGCCGCATTAAACAGCAGCTTTACTGAGGTTAGTCTGCAGGCTTATGGAGTACTTGGACATAGGCATCAACCAGAAATCGCCTGTTATTTAGGTGCAGAGGTTATTTTCACGCCACATTTAGGTAATTTTAAGCGCGGAATACTGGCCACCATTACGGTCAAGATAGCGGAAAACGTCAGCGTAGAACAAATCAATCAGGCCTATATTCACGCTTATGGTGATAATCCTATCGTGCGTTTACGCAATTCATGGCCAAAAATTGACGATGTTGCCCACAGTCCTTTTTGTGACTTATTTTGGAAGTATGATCAGCAAAGCGCTTATCTTGTTATTGGCAGTGCCATTGATAATTTATTAAAAGGTGCTGCTTCACAAGCGATGCAATGTGCTAATTTGCGCTTTGGTTTTAAAAGTCATCAGGATTTGGTAGGTTGAAAATATGAAAACCTTAGTCATTAAAGTAGGTGGGGCTTTTATGCAAGCCGACGATCTTGCTTTAGCCTTACTCCATACAATTAAAAAGCTGCAAGAAGAAGTCTGTGTTGTGTTAGTACATGGCGGTGGCCCCATGGTCGAGGAGTTATTGGCGGCCCTTAATTTAACTAGTGTAAAAGTTAAAGGGCTGCGAGTAACTCCTGAGGAACAAATGCCTTATATTGCAGGAGCGCTGGCGGGTACAGCGAATAAGCAACTCTGTGGTTTGGCACTTAAAGCAGGCTTAAACCCTGTAGGTCTTAGTCTCGCTGATGGTAAAATGTGTATTGGCAACGTACTCAACCCAGAACTTGGTAGAGTAGGCTCTGTGGTGGCCGGCGATCCCATGTTATTGCAGCTTTTGGTTAGCAATGAAATGCTACCTATTATTAGCTCTATCGGAGCAGATCAAAACGGACAACTGCTCAACATAAATGCAGATCAAGCCGCTACGGTTATCGCGCAATTGCTCAAGGCAGAACTTATTTTACTGTCAGATGTACCCGGCGTACTTGACGCCGATCACAGCTTACTTGAAAAGCTGGATCACGATCAGATAAATGAACTGATTGAAAATGGCGTGATCCGTGATGGTATGATTGTTAAAGTACAAGCAGCATTGATCGCCGCACAAAGCTTAGGCCGCAGTGTGACTATTGCCAGCTGGAAATCAACAAATGAATTATTAGGTTTTTTGCATAATGAGCCTGTAGGTACAAAAATTTCACCTGCGCTCAGTGCGTCTCAACATTTAAAATAAATTAAAAGGCAGATTAATGAAACAGGATTTACTGACTCTGAAGGATTGGAATAAAACATCGTTAGAACAGTTACTGACTTTAGCTAAAACGATAAAAAGCAATCCAAAAGGGTATCGTAAGGCCTTAGATGGTCAATCCATAGTGGCACTATTTGAAAAGCCATCCCTACGCACCCGTGTCAGTTTTGATATTGGTATTCATAAGTTAGGCGGACATTTAGTCTATTTAGATAGCCAGTCAAATAAATTGGCGGGTCGTGAAGATGTGAAAGACATGGGAGCTAATTTGGCCTGTTGGGCTGATGCCATCGTGGCTCGGGTGTTCTCACACTCTACCCTAGAAGAGCTAGCGGAGTCAGCAAAGGTGCCGGTCATTAATGCACTGTGTGATAAATATCACCCTTGCCAAGCCGTAGCAGATTATTTAACCATCAGTGAACATTACCCTGAACTAAGTCAGGTAAAACTCGCTTATATTGGCGATGGTAACAATGTCACCCACTCTCTAATGTTAGTTGGCGTTGCCCTTGGCTGTGAAGTGATTGTTATTACCCCTCCAGGTTATGAAGTTGATGCTGAAATTGTAAAATTAACCCAACAACGTGCAACACAATTTGGTGGGAAATTAACGGTTAGCACCGATATTAATGCCGCTATCGGTGCGCAGGTATTGTATACCGATACGTGGATATCCATGGGTGACACTACTCCCATAGAACAAATAAAGTCGGTATTTGACCCTTATAAAATTGATGAGGCACTGATGGAACTCACAGGCGCAGATTATGTGATGCACTGTCAACCAGCACATCGTGATTTAGAAATCAGTGGCAGTCTTATTGACGGTGAAAAATCGTTACTCATGCAGCAAGCAGAAAATCGTATGCATGGGCAAAATGCCATCTTAGTACAATTATTAGCGGCTAATTTTAAGCCCGCTAACTAAACTCAATTACCTTTAGAAAACGACTCAGAGCAGGAACAAATAACAATGGCCAAAAAACAAATTAAAAAAGTGGTACTCGCTTATTCTGGTGGTTTAGATACCTCTGCAATTATCCCTTGGTTACTTGAAAACTATGAGGGTTGTGAAATCATTGCCTTTGCTGCTGACGTCGGTCAGGGTGAAGAAGAATTAGTGGGTTTGCGTGAAAAAGCCTTAAAAACCGGTGCTAGCGAATGTTACATCGTTGATCTTAAAGAAGAGTTTATCGCTGACTATGTATTCCCGACTATCACCACAGGTGCTGTCTATGAAGGTGAATACTTGTTGGGCACGTCAATGGCACGGCCAATTATTGCCAAAGCTCAAGTTGAGCTCGCATTAAAAGTAGGGGCTGATGCCCTATGCCATGGTTGTACCGGTAAGGGTAATGACCAAGTACGTTTTGAAGGCACCTTTGCTGCCCTAGCACCTGAGTTAACCGTGATTGCCCCTTGGAGAGAGTGGGACATGGTATCACGGGAAGATTTGTTAGCTTATTTGGCCGCGCGTGATATTAAAACCACCGCTTCTGCCACCAAAATCTATAGCCGCGATGCTAACGCTTGGCACATAAGCCACGAAGGTGGAGAGTTAGAGGACCCATGGTGTGAGCCAAGCAAAGGTGTATGGACGTTAACCACTGATCCTGAAGATGCACCTGATCAAGCTGAACGAGTGATGTTGAGTTTTGACGCAGGTAAATTGATCGCCGTTAATGGTGAAGCGTTGTCACCTTATCAAGCCGTCATAAAATTAAACGCTATTGCTGGTGCACATGGCGTCGGTCGTATTGACATCGTAGAAAACCGCTTGGTTGGCATGAAGTCTCGTGGTTGTTATGAAACCCCGGGAGGCACGGTAATTATTGCGGCTTATAAAGCTCTAGAAACCCTTGTATTGGACAAAGCAGCCTTAAAATACCGTGAACAAATTGGCTTAGAGTTTTCACATGTTATGTATGACGGCCGATGGTTCACACCATTGAATGATGCCTTATTGGCCGGTGCCGCCTCTTTTGCCAAAAAAGTGACTGGTGACATCGTCGTGAAATTATATAAAGGTCAAGCGACAGTGGTACAACGCCGTTCACCTAACAGTCTATATTCAGAAGACTTTGCCACTTTTGGTGCCGATGACGTTTACGACCAAAGCCATGCCGAGGGATTCATTCGTTTGTATAGCTTATCAAGTCGTATTAGCACACTTAACCAAAAAGCTCGCGCCCTTAAAGCAGGTAAAGCCTAATGAGTTTATGGGGTGGTCGATTTCAAGATGGCAGCAGTGCAATGTTCAGACGGGTAAACGATTCGTTTCCCTTTGACCGAGCCTTAGCCAGCCAAGATATCCGTGGCTCTATTGTATGGTCACGCGCTATTTGCAAAGCTGGGGTCATCAGCCAAGACGAGCAAAATCAGCTCGAAAGTGCTTTAAATACCTTATTAGTTAAAGCCAATGCGGGTGAGCTTGATTTTGATGCAAGTAGTGAGGAAGACATTCATAGTTTTGTTGAAGCTACCCTTATTGAACAATTAGGCGATGTGGCACGCAAACTTCACACGGGTCGCAGCCGCAATGATCAGGTTGCCACTGATTTTCGTTTGTGGTGTCGCGAGCATGTTGAATTACTAAGTCAAGATTTACATCAGGTTATTGGCTCATTGCTCAATACCGCTGAGTCTAATCTAGATGTCATTTTACCTGGTTATACCCATTTGCAACGGGCTCAACCAGTGCGCTACCCGCACTGGTGTTTAGCTTATGTTGAAATGTTTAAACGCGATTTGAGTCGTTTACACGATCTTAAAGTGCGTTTAAATCAGTGCCCTTTGGGCAGTGGTGCGTTAGCAGGCACAACCTATCCCATAGACCGTTATGAAATAGCCGCTGAACTCGGTTTTGATAGCCCATGTTTAAATAGCTTAGATGCGGTTTCAGACCGTGACTACGTATTGGAAACACTATTCGCTGCCAGTACTAGCATGATGCATTTGTCGCGTATGGCAGAAGACTTAATTTTCTTTAATACCGGGGAAGCGGGTTTTATTACCTTAGGTGACCAAGTGACGTCTGGCTCATCACTGATGCCACAGAAGAAAAATCCAGATGCACTGGAACTGATCCGCGGTAAATGTGGTCGTGTGTTCGGTAGCTTGCAAGCCATGTTAGTGACCATGAAGGGTCTACCTCTGGCCTATAACAAAGACATGCAAGAAGACAAAGAAGGCCTATTTGATGCAATGACCCAGTGGCATATTTGTTTATGCATTGCCAGTGAAGTGATCGACACCATCAAACTAGATAAAGAGCGCTGCGCCAAAGCCGCCCGTGAAGGTTATGCCAATGCCACAGAGTTAGCGGATTATTTAGTGGCAAAGGGCATTCCCTTTAGAACGGCACATGATATTTCAGGTCAAGTGGTACTGGGTGCCCTTGCACAGAAAAAAGCCATCGAAGAACTCAGTTTAACTGAACTTAAAAAGTATTCGGCCTTAATTGAAGACGATGTATATGGCATTTTACAGTTGGAATATTTGGTTAATAAACGCCAAATCTTAGGTGGCACTGGCATAGAGCCGGTCAAACAAGCCTTAGCCAATGCCATTGCTTTCAATAAACAATAATCGCCTCGTATAGCCGACATAAGGAATTAATGTGGTCGTTTCACATATAGATAGTGTCAAAACTATTCGTAATTCAGCCCCGTATATCAATGCTCATCGAGGTAAAACCTTTGTATTGATGTTCGGAGGTGAAGCTATTGAAGACACTAACTTCGCTAACATTATTCATGATATTGCCTTGCTTAATAGTTTGGGCGTTAGGTTAGTACTGGTTCACGGCGCTCGGCCACAAATTGACCAGCGAGTACAATTACGTCAACTGCCCTTTCGCTTTCAAGACGACATTCGCATTACTGATAAACAAACCCTTGAATGTGTTAAAGACGCAGCTGGATCAGTTCGAGCTCAGGTAGAAGCTTTGCTCACGATGGGTTTGCCCAACTCCCCCATGCATGGTTCACATATCCGCGTGTGTTCAGGTAATTTGGTGGTTGCTATGCCCATTGGTGTGCGTGACGGTGTGGATTTTGAAAATACCGGTATGGTTCGCCGTATTGATGTTAGCGGTATCAATGATCATCTTAATGATGGCTCAATTGTACTGCTCTCACCTATGGGCTATTCACCTACTGGGGAAGTGTTTAACTTATCCCATGAAGATGTGGCCACCAATGCCGCTATTTCGCTCAAAGCGGACAAACTTATCCTGTTCACGCCGGATGATGGCATTATGAGTGAAGATAGTCATTTACTGCGTAACATTGAGATTGATCAATTATATGGCATGCTCAACAATCCCTTTTATTCCAGTCAAAAACTTTCTTTGCAAGCAATTGCTGCCAGTTTGGAATCAGGTATTAGTCGCTGCCATTGTGTAAGTTACCGTCAGGATGGCGCTTTATTGCAAGAACTATTTACGCGAGACGGAGCAGGTTCACTGGTTGCACAACGCTCTTATGAACAATTACGCACTGCCAATATTGAAGATGTGGGTGGCATATTGAAGTTAATTAACCCGCTCGAAGAAAAAGGTATATTAGTTAAACGTTCAAGAGAGCGACTGGAAAGTGAAATTCACTTGTTTACCTTGATTGCGCGCGACGGTATGACCATCTCTTGTGCCGCCCTCTATCCTTATCCTGAAGACGAAATGGGCGAGTTAGCGTGTGTTGCTACCCATAGCGACTATCGCGGAGGTAACCGCGGAGAGCGTTTGCTGCAAGCCATTAAAGCTCAAGCCCTACAACAAGGTTTGAAATCGATCTTTGTACTAACCACGGTTACCGGGCACTTTTTTTTAGAACAAGGATTTGTCCCAGCGAGCTTGGATGACCTCCCTGCCAAGAAGAAAGAACTGTATAACTATCAACGTAAATCGAAGGTTTTTATCTTGCAGCTATAAAATCTAGAGTGTGCTATTAAATTCATTAGCACACTCATTTGAATTGACCCCTTTCTCCAGACAAGTCTAGATCTGTAAGATCAGGAACAAAAATGAAGCCCAGTGCATTAATTTTACTGCTGCGTAATAATCCGCAGAACATTCAATTTAATCAGGTAATCGAAGTCATTACCGAGCATTATGATTATCAACCCATCCGTTTTAGCAATGGTGAGTTAGTCAATGCACCAGGCACAAACGAAGGGTCTTGCAAGATTTTCTACTTCGCGCAAATACATCAATTAAGTGCAATAGAAACTCTGCAATTATTTGGTGATTATTACCGTAAAGATGTACTAGAACATGCAAACAGTAGCGACCATGGCAATATTCGTAACTTCATGGCAACTGGTTGGCAGGGGATTATTTTTGCAGGTCAGGCCTTAATCGAACGTGACTGAGTGATGCTTTTACCGATAATAAAAAAGCCGCTTAATCTAGCGGCTTTTTTAGGTTACAACAACTTACTGCTTGATTTTATTTGGCGCCAGCAACCGCTTGTTTAGCTAATTCAGTAATTTTATCCCACTCACCATTTTCTAAGGCGCCCTCAGGCACTAACCAAGAACCACCTGCACAATGCACGTTAGGTAAGGCCAAGTACTCTAAATAGTTACTTGGGCTAATCCCACCTGTAGGGCAAAATGCCACATCTGGGAATGGCCCGCCAATGGCTTTTAAAGCTTTCACGCCACCCGATGCTTCTGCTGGGAAAAACTTGAAATGGGTGTAACCGTGATCTAAACCTTTCATCAGTTCTGAGATAGAGGAGATACCCGGAATTAAGGCAATATTGCCTTCATTGCCTGCTTCTAACAAATCCGGAGTCATACCAGGACTTATTGCAAACATTGCACCGGCATCCTGCACTTCTTTAAGTTGCGCCCGGTTGGTCACCGTACCGGCGCCTATTAGGGCTTCTGGTACTTCTTTGGCTATTTTGGCAATTACTGCTAAGGCGGCAGGCGTGCGCAAAGTAACTTCTAGCACGCGAATACCACCGGCAATAAGTGCCTTAGCTAACGGCACAGCATGTTCAACATCTTTGATCACTAGAACGGGTACTACAGGACCTTGACTAAAGATTTCTGCAGAGCTTATTTTCCAATTTTTTGTCATGACAATTACCTTTTAAAATTTTGTACTAAATAGGCCATGGCACCAATTAAACCGTGATCTGGCTCTGTAATAATGAAAGTGGGAATACTGGCTACGTAATCTCGAAAACGCCCCTTGGCTTCAAAACGTTGTCGAAAATCACTGTCTTTCAAAAAGTTAAGAAAACGTGGTGCAATACCGCCACCGATGTAAACACCACCGCGGGTACCCATGTTAAGTGCTAGATTACCGGCAAAGCTGCCCATAATTCGACAGAACTGGGTAAGCGTCGCATGGCTGAGGGCACAGCTACCGTCCAAAGCGCGATCCGTGATATCTGCAGGATCATCAAATACGGCAGGCAAGCCTCTATCTTCAGCTAAAGCTTGATAAATCTGCACCAAACCTCGGCCTGACATCACTTCTTCAGCAGATGCATGACCATATTTTTTAGTCAGAAAACGCCAAATAGCCACATCGTCTTCGTCAACTGGCGCGAAGTCCACATGACCACCTTCACCATCAAGGGCTAGCCAGCCCTCAGCAGTATAGGTTAGGTGTTTTACGCCAAGACCCGTGCCGGGGCCAAATACGGCGATATTATCAGTCGTTACCGCTTGGCCGCGTCCGACCTGAGCTTTTTGTTGTTGATTTAATACCGTTACAGCATGAGCCACTGCGGTAAAGTCGTTTACAACACCTAACCACTCTAAGCCTAGGGACTCTTGCAGGGTAGTGATTGAAAACTGCCATTGATTGTTGGTCATTGAGATAAAGTCACTATTGACCGGACAAGCCACACCTAAACAACCAGCAGCGAATTTAACTTCTGGAAATTCTTTAAAATAAACCTTAATAACAGCATCAATCGAGCTGTAATCACTGCACAAATATTTTTTTATATGGCTTAATTTGCCATCTTCAATTTGTGCTAAGCGAATATTGGTTCCGCCTACATCGGCAACAAAACATGCACTCATAAGTGTGTCCTGACTAGTTAAATTCTTGACCAAAAAATAATGAACAAGCGCCTTCTTCAGCACCGGTTAGGGTCGAACGCATGCCCGCAAACATTTCACGACCCATACCGATTTGATGTTGAGCCACATCAGTCACTTTGAGTTCGCGAGCTTCAAGGGTTAGCGTGTCGACTAACAGGCTCATTACGCCAGTTTGTGTATTGAGCTCTATCATGTCACCGCTTTGCACTTTAGCAATCAGGCCGCCTTTACACGCTTCTGGTGTCACGTGGATAGCTGCAGGTACCTTGCCAGAAGCACCAGACATTCGCCCATCAGTCACTAGTGCAACCTTGAAACCTTTGTCTTGTAATACACCTAGTGGTGGGGTGAGGCTATGCAACTCAGGCATGCCGATTGCTGAAGGCCCTTGGAAACGCACAACTACAATACAGTCTTTGTCTAAATCGCCAGCTTTAAATGCAGCAGCAAGTTCAAACTGGTCTTCAAATACCACCGCAGGTGCTTTAATAATGCAATGAGTTTCGCGCAAAGCTGAGGTTTTCATCACTGCACGGCCTAAGTTACCGTGTAATACTGATAAACCACCATCTGGTTTGAAAGGCTTAGCGACACTCGCCACTACGTTGCTATCAAAAGATACAGTAGGACCATCACGCCACTCCAAAACGCCATCATTCAGGAATGGCTCTTTAGTATATGCATCCAAGCCTCTACCACATATGGTGTTAACGTCGTTGTGCAATAAACCTGCGCCCAATAACTCTTTAATTAACAGCGCCATACCACCCGCCGCCGTAAAGTGATTAATATCGGCTGAGCCATTAGGATAGATACGCGTTAATAAAGGTACGGCATTTGAAATATCCGAAAAGTCATCCCAATTGATGATGTAACCCGCAGCGCGCGCTACTGCCACCAAATGCATAGTATGATTAGTTGAGCCACCTGTTGCCAACAAACCGACTAAGCCGTTAACCAATGATTTCGCATCAACTATATGACCAATGGGCATATAGTTGTCGCCTAAGTCTGTAATTCGCGTAACCTGACGTGCAGCCGCATCAGTCAGGGCATCGCGCAAAGGCGTACCTGGATTGACAAAAGATGAACCAGGTAAGTGCAACCCCATCATTTCGACCACTAATTGATTACTGTTGGCGGTACCATAAAAAGTACAGGTACCAGCAGAATGATATGATTGTGATTCGGCTTCAAGTAATGCTTCACGACCCACTTTGCCTTCTGCATAAGCTTGGCGTACTCGGGCTTTTTCTTTATTAGGAAGACCTGAAGGCATAGGACCCGCAGGTACAAATACCGTAGGTAAATGACCAAAACTTAAAGCGCCAATTAATAAACCGGGTACGATTTTGTCGCAAATCCCTAACATTAACGTGCCATCAAACATATTATGTGACAGTGCAACAGCAGTTGCCATAGCGATTACATCACGGCTCATCAAGCTTAAATCCATACCTGGATTGCCTTGTGTCACCCCATCACACATGGCAGGAACACCGCCGGCAAACTGAGCAACACTACCTACTTCAACAATGGCTTTTTTTAACTTTGCTGGGTAAGCTTCATAGGGTTGGTGTGCAGATAACATATCATTGTAAGAAGATACAATGGCAATATTGGCTTTTACCATGCTACGCAAATCAGCTTTTTCTTCAGTACCACAAGCGGCAAAGCCGTGGGCTAAATTACCACATGACAAAACACCGCGATGCGGTCCTTGTAGACGTGCTTTTTCAATTTTAGCTAAATAAGCGGCCCGTGGTGCTTGGCTACGTTCAATAATTCGTTGTGTTACTTCCTGAATAAGCGTATTCATGATGTTCTCCTATGGTGCCCACATTAGTTCGACGTTGGCATTGTTTAATATTGCGCGGATGGGCATCTCTAATTCATTGTTATCAGCTAAAGCCTTAGCCAATACTTCTCTTTTACTGTCTCCAGTTAAATGCAAAAACACATGTTTACTGGCAATCAAGGCTGGCAAGGTAAAGGTCATACGCTGATTAGGAGCAGTCGTAGGTTGCACAGCAAGAAAGGTTTTGCCTGAATCAAGATCCAATCCTTGTGAAATTTGTTCTGAACACGGAAACAAAGATGCAGTATGTCCGTCTTCACCCATACCCAGGATCAGTACATCAAAAGGCCGCTTAAAATGAGCAAAGTTGGTCGTGCAAGCGTCAATAGCATCTGCAGCATCAATATGCGGTGTTTTTAAACCGACAAAATTGGCCAACGCGGCTTTGTTAACTAATAACTTAGTCCGAAGCATTTTTTCGTTCGAAGCGTCGTTGTCTGTATCAACCCAACGTTCGTCGGCCAAACTAATATCAACCTTGTTCCAATCTAAGTTAATGTTTGACAGGGCATCAAACAAGGCTGCAGGTGTTCTTCCACCCGAAACAACCAGACTAGCACGACCATCTGTCTCAATGGCCTGCTGTAAAATCGAAGCAATGCGCTGGCAAAAGTCCTGATTTAACGCATCTGTGTTTTCATACAAAGACTGACGTAAAGGCATTATTTTTTCCCAATCTTACTTTCATACCAAGAACGGTTTTCCCGTGCCATCAGGGCGATCGATTCAGTAGGGCCCCAGGTTCCGGCTTGATAGGGTTCAGGCGGCTCATTGCTTGAACGCCATGCATCTAAAATTCCATCCACCCATTTCCATGCGGCTTCAACTTCGTCGCGACGCACAAATAAAGCCTGATTACCTAACATGACTTCAAGTAATAACTTTTCATAAGCATCAGCGATGCGTTCGCCTTTGAACGTCTCAGAAAAGCTCAAATTCAAACGAGATTTTTGTAAATCCATTGAACCGGTGCTTGTTAAACCTGGTACTTTATTCATTACCGTCACTTCAACACCTTCATCGGGCTGCAGTCTGATAGTGAGTTTGTTAGGTGGTAATTGTGGAAAACTGTCTTTAAACAAATTGTGTGGTTGACGTTTAAAGAAAATAACCACTTCACTGGTTTTTCCAGGTAGACGTTTGCCAGTGCGCAAGTAAAAAGGCACGCCCGCCCAACGCCAGTTGTCTAATTCAACTTTAATGGCAACAAATGTTTCAGTTTTACTACTGACATTGGCGTCAGGCTCATCAAGATAGCCTGGGACTTCTTTACCTTTAACAAAACCACCAACATATTGTCCACGGACGGTTTTTTCACGCATATTTGATGAGTTAATTGGCCGCAAACATTTAAGTACTTTCAACTTTTCGTCACGAATACTGTCGGCATCTAAGTTTGCTGGCGGCTCCATTGCAACCAAGGTCAGTATTTGTAACAGGTGATTTTGCACCATATCACGCATTTGCCCGGCTTCATCAAAATAGCCCCACCGCCCTTCAATACCCACTGATTCGGCCACACTTATTTGCACATGATCAATACAATTATGATCCCAATTTGTCGCAAAAATAGAATTGGCGAAGCGCAGGGCAATAAGATTAAGTACGGTCTCTTTACCCAAGTAGTGGTCAATACGGTAAATTTGTGTTTCATCAAAAAACTCAGCAACCTGATCATTAATCACTTTAGAAGACGCCAAATCGTGGCCAATGGGTTTTTCTAATACAACACGCATATTTTTAGTGATGACATTAGCGGCCTTTAAACCTCGACATATATCACCGAAAATCGACGGAGGAGTGGCGAAATAACACACCATTAAACGTCCAGTTTTCGAATGGGCTTTAAAGGCTGAATACCCCTTCGGGTTTTTCATATCAACGCAAGCATAAGCCAGTTTTGATGAAAATCGCTTCCAAGTTTCCTCACACAAAGGTTCCTTGGTAAACATTTCAACATTTTCTTTTACCATCGCAATATATTCGCTATCTGTCTGCTCATTGCGTGCAACACCAATAATAGTGGAGTCCGCATGCATCAGCTTAGCTTTTTCGAGTTGATATAAAGAAGGAAGAAGTTTGCGACGTGCCAAGTCACCTTTTGTGCCGAACAAAACAAAATCACAAGGTTCGAATGAATTTTCCAAAACCATTTTTATCTGCCTATCTGCTTAAACGAATTGAATGATTGCAGTGACTTAATCAAGTAAGACCACAAACAATAAGAATCTGTGCTAAAAGTTAACATTAAATGTAGTAATTTTACAACTTAATACACCCATTCATCCCACAATTACCCCTGTATTTCGTAAAAAAGTGGCGTAAACTGGATCTATTCCTGTTAATAAATTACAACTCTAGTACCCGAGTAGTCATTTACAGTGTTAAAGTATGGCTACAAAAAACAATTATAATGAAGTTTTTGACGCAAGTATGAATATTCTAGAAAAAATAACTCAACACAACGCCGCGTTTAGTAAATCTGAACGAAAAGTAGCTGAAGTCATTTTGGCTAATCCACAAACAGCCATTCACAGTAGCATTGCTACTCTAGCTAAAATGGCCGATGTTAGCGAACCGACGGTTAACCGTTTTTGTCGACGTCTGGATACCAAAGGTTACCCTGATTTCAAATTACATCTTGCACAAAGTTTAGCGAATGGCACGCCCTATGTTAACCGCCATGTTGAAGAGCATGATGGTCCAGAAGAATATACCAAGAAAATATTTGAATCGACAATGGCCTCACTTGAAGTTGCAAGACAATCAGTTGATATCCCGACTATCAATCGAGTGGTCGATTTACTGACGCAGGCGCAGAAAATTTCATTCTTTGGATTAGGGGCATCGGCCTCTGTTGCTCATGATGCCTTAAATAAATTTTTCCGTTTCAATGTGCCCATAATTTATTTCGAAGATATCCTGATGCAGCGTATGAGTTGTATGAATTGCACAGAAGACGATGTTGTGGTGTTAATTTCACACACGGGCCGCACTAAGAGTTTGGTAGAGATAGCGCAAATAGCCCGCAGTAATGATGCTACCGTGGTGGGTATAACTTCCAAAGACAGCCCCTTGGGTAAAGAATGCAATCTAGTATTGTCGCTGGATGTGCCAGAAGATACAGATATGTATATGCCAATGGCATCGAGAATTGCGCAATTAACCCTAATTGACATACTCGCAACAGGTTTCACTTTGCGCCGTGGTAATAAATTTAGAGAAAACTTAAAACGTGTTAAAGACACCTTGCGCGGTTCACGTTTTGATAAGAAAAATGACTAAACAGCCCCCAAAGGCTGTTTTTTCACATTATATTAAAGAAATGAAGGGAAAAATTTCACTTTAGCTTATGAATAAACTACCATTCTGTAATAAAATTACATAAATGATAGTTTATAACGGTTACGTTAGACAACGAAGCCTAACAAAAAACCACGATTTTTACTGCTGATCAAATATAAGCACCATAATCGCCATTAATACAGGGCAATATAATCATGTTAAGACGAACAAAAATACTCGCAACTTTAGGTCCATCTACTGACACCGTTGAACAAATAGAAGCCATTATTGTGGCTGGCGCCAATGTCGTTAGAATGAATTTTTCTCATGGTACTGCACAAGACCATATTAATCGTGCCAATAGAGTGCGCGCAGCTGCCAAAAAGCTTGGCAAATATGTCGCTATTTTAGGTGATTTGCAGGGGCCTAAAATTCGTGTTGCCAAATTTGAAAATAATTCCATCATTCTAAAAATGGGTGACTCCTTTATTTTAGATGCCGATATGGATCGTAATGCAGGCAACCAACAAGCAGTAGGCATTGATTATAAAGCATTACCAAGCGACGTCAGCGCAGGCGATCTATTGCTTTTGGATGACGGGCGTATCCAATTAAGAGTGATTGATGTGCAAGGTAACAAAATCAATACCGAAGTGACGGTTGCGGGCAAGTTATCAAATAATAAAGGTATTAATCGTTTAGGTGGTGGCTTATCTGCTGAAGCTCTGACAGAAAAAGATAAAGAAGATATTAAAACAGCCGCCACTATCGGGGTTGATTATCTTGCTGTGTCATTTCCACGTAATGGTGACGATATGCGTTATGCTCGCCGCCTTGCTGTTGAAGCCGGTTGTAACGCCATGATGTGCGCTAAGGTTGAACGTGCAGAAGCTGTGGCTAGTGATGAAGCCATGGATGACATCATTGAGGCGTCTGACGCCGTGATGGTTGCTCGTGGAGACTTAGGGGTTGAGATTGGCGATGCCGAATTAGTCGGAGTCCAGAAAAAACTCATTTCACGTTCACGTCAATTAAATAAAGTGGTTATTACCGCCACGCAAATGATGGAATCGATGATCACCAGTCCCATGCCAACACGTGCGGAAGTCATGGATGTGGCCAACGCAGTATTAGATGGAACCGATGCGGTCATGTTATCAGCGGAAACCGCTGCCGGCGAATATCCTGTTGAAACCGTAGCGGCTATGGCGCGGGTTTGTCAGGGAGCGGAGACCCATCCAAGTATTAAAATATCTAAACACCGTATGGATGAAAACTTCAATACAATCAGTGAAACAACGGCATTAAGTGCTGTTTATGCGGCGAATCACTTAAAAACCATTAAAGCGATTGTGGCTTTGACAGAGAGCGGCAGCACGCCCTTATTGATGTCGCGTATTACTACATCTCTACCCATATTTGCCCTATCTCGCCATGAATCAACATTAAACATTATGGCGCTTTATCGCGGTGTTAAGCCGGTATTTTTTGATTCTAGGGGCAGCGATCCTGGGCAATTGAAAAATGACGTAGTGAGCATCATGTTAGAACTAGGCCTGATTGAGAAAGGTGATCAGTTCATCATGACTTATGGTGATGCAATGGAAACGGTTGGTGGCACCAATGCCTGTAAGATAGTGACAGCCTAATTTGGCTACAATATCCTAAAGCGAACTCAGTGAGTTCGCTTTTTTTTGCGAAAAAAACAGCAATCAATTCGAATTATAGAACTATATTATGTAAATAAATGAAGATGATAGTTAATGCGTTTTAGAATCAAGTACTGTTTAGAATTAGGAAGCTTCAATGAAAAATACAAAAGAATTTGATTTAGTTGTATATGGCGCAACTGGATTTACTGGACGTTTAGTCGCCGAATATTTAGTCAAACAATACGCTAATGATACTAGCTTACGTTGGGCGATGGCCGGTCGCAGTGAGCAAAAATTAGCGCAAGTTCGAGATGAAATTGGTGCGCCATCGGATACTCCACTCGTAGTGGCAGACTCAAGTGATGCCAGCAGCATGGAGGATATGTTAGCGCTTACTAAACTCGTATTAACCACGGTTGGGCCCTATCAATTGTATGGCTCAGACTTGGTTGAGATGTGTGCTAATTCAGGTGTCGATTATGTTGATCTCTGCGGTGAGCCAGTGTGGATGCGTGAAATGATTGACGCCCATGCCCAAGCTGCACAAAAAAGTGGGGCTCGTATCGTATTTTCTTGCGGCTTTGATTCTATCCCCTTCGATTTAGGTGTTTACCACCTACAAGAACTCGCCAAAAAACAATTGGGTCATACTGTTGCTAGGGTCAAAGGTCGAGTGCGTAAAATGCGTGGTACCTTTTCGGGCGGCACCGCTGCTAGCTTAAAAGCCACCCTAATTGCAGCTAAACAAGACCCTATAAAAATGCAATTATTGCTCAACCCATTTTCTTTAACACCCGGATTTCAAGGGGCAGAGCAACCTCATGGCAACAAACCCTATTACGATGAAGATCTCGGCAGTTGGGTAACCAGTTTTATCATGGCGGCGATCAATACTCGTAATGTGCATCGCTCAAATCATCTACTTGACTATGCTTACGGCAAAGATTTTGTTTATGACGAAATGCTGATGACCGGCCCGGGTGAAAAAGGTGAGGCAATAGCCAATGCCGTTGCTTCTGATAAGAGCATGTCAGGAGACAAAGGGCCAAAACCCGGCGAAGGTCCGAGTAAAGAAGAACGAGAAGCCGGTTTTTATGACGCCTTGTTTGTGGGTATTGATGAAAATGGTAAGCAAATTAAAGTTAGCGTCTCAGGCGAGCTTGATCCCGGCTATGGATCAACATCACGCATGATTGCTGAGAGTGCAATTTGTTTAGTAAAAGATGCGCAAGACACACAAGGGGGTATTTGGACCACGGCACCCGCTATGGGTGATAAATTAATCAAGCGTCTGACTGAGAATGCTGGATTAACATTTAAACAAGAGTAATAAGAATCTAAATAGCTAATACAAAAAAGCCCAATCAAAAAGTTGGGCTTGCTTTTATTGGTTTAGCTGGAGTGGCTTAGTATTCCCACCAAGACTGTTGCCACCACTCTAAGAATTCTTCGAAATCAATCGCACCATCGTGGTTTTCATCAATTAAGTTAAACCCTTCTTCCACATGGCTAGCCTTGGTTTTTGGCGACAATATGGTAAGTAAATCGACAAACTCGGCAAGGCCAATTTGACCATTGGCATCGGTATCAAAAAAATCAAATTCTTTACGAATTTCTGCGATTTTTTCAGCGGAAAGTGTATTTTGTTCAGACATAGTCAATTCAACTTTAGTTTTGTTACAGTGAGTTTACCGTTTAAGCCTAGCGAGTGTCTATACCCATACGGCTTCGAAATGACCCTTAGTGATTTCGAGGTAGTATGGGCACACAATACCATGCATTCACTGGCTTTTCATGGCACTAAACGCAACTATAACTAAGCATTACTTTTCCCTAGTGCAGTGCGCTGTGCGCGGCGCCCAGCCGCTTTTTGTTGGCGCCTAAGTTTAATCGCCTTACGTGCTTCTGAGCCCAAATGTTCTTCTTCTCTAGCATGAGCCAGATTAACTTGTTTTTCCCGCTCACGAAAACGCGCAAGTTGCTCTTCACTATGTGTGCCATGACATTTCGGACAGCTCACCCCCTTTTCGAACTCTGGGCTGTGCTTGTCTTGTTCAGTAATAGGTAAACGACAACCATAACATTGATCATAATGGCCTTTTTGTAGGTCATGATTAACCGCCACACGGTTATCAAATACAAAACAATCACCTTGCCACAAACTCTGGTCTTTCGGTACGTCTTCCAAATATTTCAGAATGCCACCAGCTAAATGATAAACCTCGGCAAAACCTTGTTCTTTTAAATAGGCAGTAGATTTTTCGCAGCGTATGCCACCAGTACAAAACATGGCCACTTTTTTATTTTTGTTAGGATCAAGATTGTCTTTTACGTACTGAGGAAACTCACGAAATGATTCGGTATTAGGATTGACCGCGTGAGTAAAGGTGCCGATCTCTATTTCGTAGTCATTGCGCGTATCGATGACCAACACATCGGGGTCTGAAATAAGCGCATTCCAATCTGCTGGTTGCACATAAGTTCCTACGGTTTTTAAAGGATCTATGCCCTCTACGCCCATGGTGACAATTTCTTTTTTCAACTTAACTTTAATTCGGTGGAAAGGTTGAGTCTCATCCAAAGATTCTTTGAAGGAAATAGGTTGCATGCGCGGGTCTTGGTTTAAGTAATTGAGCAGTTCATCGATGGTTTGACGCGTGCCAGATACAGTCCCGTTGATGCCTTCTGAGGCAAGCAATAAGGTACCTTTGATATTTTTTTCTTCCATGAACGAGAGCAGTGGTTGGCGTAACTCTTCATAGTTTTCCAACGTAACAAATTTATATAAAGCACAAACAACAAATTTTGACATAATATTACCTTGCGAATTGGGGCGTAATCCCAGAGCAAAAAAAGGGCGAGGAATATAACAAAAAGTCTAAAACGATACCAGCAAGAACCACAATAGAGCGAAAATTCAACAACCTGCTAGAGATTTTGTTTTTAATTGATGCAATTTAATTAAAATCGCGCTTATTAGTTGATTATTTTATGTATTGCCCCTATTCCTTAATACTGAGTTAAGAAAAGTTTGTAACATTATAGTTAGGTTAAGGCTCTACTCGCACTAGTAATGGAATGAGAGTAGGAAACCTTTTAAGTTAAGGCAAAAATGAAAGTACTTGCAGTGATAGCAAACAAACGTGTGCCCCTCGCCGGTTTTGTCTCGAGTACTATTGTCATGCTGTTACTCTCATGGCATGTCAGCTTCAAAACTAATGCAAGCGAAGTTGCTTGTATCAGCGTTGAGCAAAATGTTCTACCAATTGTCGATGTCAGCATTGATGATCATGATTTTGATTGGACAGTGCCAATTGAATCATCATTCAAGTTCACGCTAACAACGACCAGCCCAAACTTCAGTGTTATCCCTTCACTGTATTTACGCCAGACCGCACTTCCTTATTCAAGAGCGCCACCCAAATCACTTTGACCTGTATGTACTAATTCACTTTTTATTTTAGTTATCGTCGGAGTGTTACCATGAACAATTTTAAAGCATTAACCTCAATTTCTTTATCTGAGGTCAAAACATTAAGAGTAAATGATGTGGTTGAACCACTAGAACTTGAGAGTCCTGCCACCTTTGTAATGACGGATTTCAGTCGTCGTAGTCCGCGTATTATTGATGCAGACACCAGTATTGATGAAACTATTAACATCATGAATAAAATTCATGTGCGGTCTAAATTAGTGGTTGATAAAAATCTTAATTTAATTGGGATTGTTAATCTAGCGGACTTATTGAGCCGTAAAGTGTTAATGAGCGCCAATCAAAAAGGTGTTAAGCGGGCGGACATTTTGGTTACAGATGTCATGGTCAAAGTAAGTGAGTTGCATGCGGTTAAGTTGCAGAAAATCCAAACCTCAAACATTGGCGACGTATTAGCAACCATGCGTAATTTAGGCGAGCAACATTTACTGGTCTATGACAATGATAAACATATTCGTGGTGTTATCTCAGCAGTTGATATTGGCCGAGCATTGCGCATCCCCGTCGACATCAATGCCACAGCACATAGCTTTAAAGATATCTTTAATGTAATTCATGAGCATACTGAATTAGCTTAGTACTTACATACAGACAAGCAAGAGGGCCTCGGCTCTCTTGCTAATTATTAGGCGCTAACGTATTGAGGCTGTGATTGCTCAATCTCTTGCAATATATCGTACAAACCGGCGGGCTCTTGCTGTACTTCGTTGCTATTGGCTTTTGCAATACGATTACGCACGGCCAAAGAACAGTTTTCAAACACTTCCTGCGGAATATGCTTAGCATCATTCAACAATGACAAGGGCTCTGGATGCATAGCCAACCAAAGCTTAGCATTGTCTAACTCACCTGCTTGAATAAAATGTTCAGTTTGCACAACTTCATGCCAGTAAGCCGACGTTGCTGATATGGGCGCACTGCGATAGTAAGACAGACTTTGCATGTCTGAGGTTAATTCGACTTTGGGATCAGGCGCAATGTGGGGGCGAAACAAGGCATTTTGCTCAAGCATCGATAACAACAGGGCAAACTTAGCACCTTGTTGTGTGGCACGATTAAGTTCACCATTGTATTCAATATCATGTAGCTTGGCGCTGATTATTGGTTCAGCACCCTGTACTTGATTCACATCTTGCAAATGACTCTCCCCCAATGACTAACTACTGTATCGATGTATAGGGCTTATACTTGAGGGCTTTGTTTGGTTTTTTGAAGACTAAAAGATTATCGCTGAGGGACGAAGTATGGCCTGTGACCATCAAGATATCGCTTCGCGACCGCAATCCATTGCTTTTCTTAAGCCTAATCCATTGGCTCAACTCACTGCTTTCCTGTAGCCGAAAGAAGTAAGTAAGCAAGAAAGGCCGTGAGCAGATGTTCCCTACATCATTCTCACTCAAAGTGCATCCATGCACTTTGTCTTTTCAAAATCTGCGGGGCTCGGGAAGCAATGGGTCGAGAAGAAAAGCATTTTTTTGAATTGACGCCATCAATAACGACCGAACAACGCAGTAAGGTCAAGTGACAGCAGGAGGCGATCCTGGCTGGCCTTGTTAGTGAGGGGCTGTTGTAAAAAAGTATGCTCGGATAGCATGGATGTAGTTACAAGAAGTCCACGGATGGCAGTCGTGCAGCGAATAGTCTTTTAGTTTTAGCTTACAAAATCTTCGCGACTGAAGTCGCTCCTACAATTACAACTGCTTGCATAAAGCTATAAATAGAATCGCGCAGTGATAATTTAGCTTGTTAGCGTTTAGGCACCAACAACGCCGGGTCTAGCCGTTCACCAAACCAATTTATACGCCAATCAAGGTGGGCACCAGTCACTCGGCCTGTAGCGCCAATTTTAGCGACTAATTGACCTTGTTTGACCACTGTCCCTGGCTCAACTAAACCTTCGCTCAGATGCAAAAAGGTTGAAGATACTCCCATACCATGATCGATAATCATGGTGCCTCCGGAGTAATACATATCCGGCACAAACATAGTAACTATGCCATCCGCGGGTGCATACACTGGTGTACCTGTTGGGCCAGCCACATCTAAACCGAAATGGGGGTTTTTGGGTGTACCGTTGAAAACCCGTTGGCTGCCATAAACACCGCTTACAGGACCTTCAGCTGGCCAAATAAAGGCTTGCATAAAGTCACTGCGATCATCATTACGTCGTCTGGCTTTGCCTATCTGGGCATTATCCTGGCGGATACGCTCGCTGACCTCAGGTGGAGGTGAAACATATTTACTGGCAACGCCTTCAATGCGCTGCACATCGTATTGGCGAGAACTCAAGACTAATTCTTTAGTCTGCTGTTTGCCCTGCTCATCTAGCCAGCTAAGCTGGTGATTTAATTCAGCATCACGGTTAAAACCAAAGGCAAAGTGCCCATCGGATGACAGGGCCAAAGCCTTGTCATTCAGCATCAACTGACTGCCACCGCTTAAAGTACCTCTGAGCAGACTACCTTGAGTGAGTTCGCCTTGTAATGTCAGTTCGGCCCCAGAAATACTCAAGCTGCAGACTAACAACAGCACTGCACCTAAGTATTTAAGCATGGGCAATAGCCCCTTTACCCACACCTTCAAAGGCTAATACTTTGTAGCTCTGCTCAGGCGCTAAACGCTGATGTTCATTGACCATAAACTGGGCTAAACATTCAACGGTCGTATCAGTATCGATAACTTCAGATTCGGCCTTCGGAATCGCGAGTTCAAATCGCCCTTGTGATGCTTCATAGGCAAATAACCAGTGCTCAGCAAAATCTCCTTCAGCTAAGTAAAAACAAACCTGCTCAGCGTCGACCAAATCCTCGCTTGAGCCAATATAGATATCTTGCCAACGCTTGGCCCAATAGGCTTCCAGTTCACTGTTTTCTTGTTGGTTGGTATATACCAAGACTTTTGAACGGTGGCCGTGAGCTATACGCTGGCAGTTACCATCATGTTTTTTCAAACCATGAGTGTAATGATAATAAGGCGTATTGATCACTTCGGCGCGTAACATCAACTCGATACCTTCTACGTTATCAGGCAAGTGAGTAGCAATCACATCTTTTAAATAATCACTCACTGTGGGCATCGTGACCTGCGCGGCATACACAAAAGCGTAGGCTTCAGCCGGGCAGTTCAAATGGATAGAGCGACCATTTGGACGTAAAAAATCGACTTTCACGTAATCAGTTTTGTTATCGCGCTCCAAATGACTATAAGAATGCTCAACCGGCACCAATAATTTATGATCAATGTGTAAATCAATCAGATACTTCAGCTGTTTTTTGACCTTTGAAAAATCCAGCACCATGCTTTCTTCATTAAGGTCACCGTTTAAGATCACATCGACTATCCAGCTTTCTCCCACCATGCCGCGTTCGGGGCAAAGATAAGAAAAATCCATCACGGTTAAATCGTTAACAAATAATTGCATGGTTGCGTCCGTTGTCCTCTGTCACTAATTCACAAGTATATCGATTCATTTTATTCTGTCAGTTTTGTGCTTTAGTTAGTTGATCTTTTAAGTTGGGCGGAATACCGCGGATCATTAGGGTATCACTGGAAGCGTCATAACTGATACGCTCACCTAACAAACTACGTTCAAAACTTAAGGTAATACCACCACCGGCGCCACTAAATTTGGCTAAGGTTTTAAGGACACTACGATCAGCCTGAAAATTCTCTTCAACCGGTTGCTCTGCACTTTGGTTAAATTGATAAAAACTATTTTCTTCACCCGGTAATTTAGTGGCCAACTCTTTAACTTGAATATCTTCACCTTGCTCAAGTTTTTCTTTGTAATATTCAGCCACTTTTTGACGAGCCTGGTTTTTTTCTTGCGGATCAAGTTGCTCAGCGGCTAAGTAAGCATCAACCGTGTTTAACAACTGTTTATTCTGTTGTTTAATATCAACTAATTCTTCACAACCAAGAAATTGCATAAAAAAGTCAGATACCTTGCGTCCCATGCGCCCTTTAATAAAGCTGATATAACGCTGGTGCTCAGGCATCACACTTAGCTGAGTTAAATCAATACGCACGGCCAATTGCATCTTAGCTAAATCTAAGTGATCACTGGCGGTCAACTCAAGGGCACTATTTATTTCAACATGTTGCTTGGTATTAATAATCGCAATCAACAAATAATCTGTAGCTAAAAACTGATAGTGACTAAAAATCACAAAACCAGTTTCGACACTTGCCGTATCAAGTAAGGCTTTTTTTAAGCGCTCACTGGCATTCACACTGAATTTTACAAAGTCGCCTTCGCTACTAATAGCTTCTTTTAGAATCGCTGAAAAAGGCAGCTGTGGTGTTTCTTCCTCATCCGTCTTCTCCACAAAACCACCGACCCCTTTTGCGGGTTTAACATTAAAGGCATGATTAATCTGCTGCGCTAGGTCTTCAATCGCAGGACTGACATCAAAGCAGCTATTTCGAGGAACTAGTACCAACTCTTGCTGTTGGTTAATACTTAGTTGATGTACAACAAAGTGATGAATTAAAGCACTCACGGTATATCCTTTTGCGCTATTACGAATAGATTAAAATTAAGTATGCAAACAATGTTTAGCCAAAACGTCAGGTTTATTCGCATTTTCCCCCGTCCATTGTTACTATCTCGCTAATTGCACTCGCTATTATTTTCTGAGTTATTTTACATGCCACAACAATCAAAATATTCTGACAACCAGTTTGAAACTATCATGCATGACATTATTGTTGTGTTAGAAAAACATAAAGTAAATCGTGATTTGTCTCTTATGGTACTAGGTAATGTTCTCACCACCATTTTTCAACAGCAAGTGCCAGATAATCAGCGGGCTAAAATGGCCGAACAGTTTACACAAGTGCTACTGAAAAGTATCAATGGAAAATAAAAAAGTTATATGATTTTAGTTGAAACGCCACGACGCAAATTAGTCACTCAATTAGTTAATTGGGGCCATTGGTTTGCCTT
Organism: Paraglaciecola sp. 25GB23A; assembly: GCF_040012495.1. Classification (NCBI taxonomy): domain Bacteria; kingdom Pseudomonadati; phylum Pseudomonadota; class Gammaproteobacteria; order Alteromonadales; family Alteromonadaceae; genus Paraglaciecola; species Paraglaciecola sp. 25GB23A. The sequence continues at coordinate 35,443 of NZ_JBDYKM010000018.1, read as the reverse complement.
ACTCAATATTATCATCGCCATTATTATTGCCGCGATATACATATTAAACTCCCCTGCGCCCGGCACACCACTGGGTACACTTTTTTTGTTTACTAATTGGTTTAGTCATATCGGCTTTCTAACCTTTTTTGGTTTTGTAATCTTTATTCTACCCTTGTGTTATTGGGTCGCAAACGCCAGAGTGGTTAAGATTTGTGCCTCAGTGACAGCGGCGCTTGCACTGGCTCTACTCGCGTTTGACGCCCTGCTATACAACAAGTATGGCGTGCATTTAAGTTTTAGTTCTGCCAACTTGATACGCGATGAAGCACAAACCGCTCTGGCTGAATTCGGCTGGCAACAGTGGGGCTTTTTTCTCCTACTGTTTGTAGTGTGGTTATCGTTTCAATTGATTGTCGCCAATGCCTTATGGCAACGCATAGAGCGCCTCCAAAAACGTAAGTTAGGTCTACCGATCACCACCTTCTTTGTATCATGTTTTGTTGCGAGTCACGCCATGCACGTATGGGCTGACGCTAATTTGTATCAACCCATAGTGCGTCAAGATGATATGTTTCCATTGTCTTATCCGGCCAAAGCGAAGACCTTATTAGCAAAATATAATTTACTCGATATAGAAGATTACCAACAACGCAAAGAATTGCAGTTTAATCAAAATATCACTGGTATCGCCTATCCCAGCGAACCGATTTATTGCCCTGTCGACCGAGTTAACAAAGTCGCAATTTTAATTGTCACTGATGGTGATTTACCCGCTAGTGTTCCCGGTTTAATGCGGGTAGAAAATAACTATGGGGTTAATTCAACGACAGACAACGCTATTAACTCAGTGATCTTTGGCCTACCCGAGTTGTATCACGACGCCCTTAAAGGCTATGCACCTATTCTGTTTGATTTGCCGCAATCGCAGGGATTAAAGGTTGATGTTTTCCAAGTCAAAGACAGTAATCAAACAACAGCTTGGTCATCCTTTAAACGAGACTGGGCTGAGTTTAAACAAGGTTTAACAACTCATGGTAGCGACTTATCAGTGGGATTTGTTAACTCAGTGCAATTACAAGAATTGCTGCAGCTCGATATTGTTAATCAATATAAAATAATGCTCAGTACCTTTGCCAATAATGCTAACTTTTCACAAAGTCTAATGACTAACTTTAGTGTTAATCACAGCATTTCAAACCGTGAAGATTTAGCGCCTACTGCCCTAAAACTATTAGGCTGTAATGCCCCCGCAAGAGCCTACAGTACGGGTACGAGTCTGACATTGGGCAACAGTTCGGATTACGTAGTAAGTACCAAAAGTAATAAAGTGATGTTATTTACCCCCACTACCCGCATTGAAGTTTTAAGTAACGGTAATGTGCGGGCATTTGATCTGCAGTCCGGGGAGGAAGTATTTAATCAGGTAGACACTAACTTACTTAGCCAAGCAATAAAACGTTTGAGCCGCTTTTCAACCAAACGTAAAAACTAAGAGTAATCATAAGGGAGGTTCGCCTCCCTTATTCCTAGCTCACCTGCTAAAAACTTATCATATAAACGCGTTAAATTTTCCCTACCGAAAAAATAAATAAGCTGTTTTACCACCGAGCTCTGTCTGTGTATAAAGGATGGATAAATAGCGTGCATAAAGGTTCTGCCAATCAGCCATTTGGGTATTCTGTAAGGTGATTTTTCTATCGTTATTACCTGACAAGCACGAAGTTCAGGCAGTGCTTTCCGTACCTGCTCCTTTGTGCTGCGCTGCGAGTTTAACTATGTAACAACAGCAGATATTCTTCTTTATTGTAGCGCATTGCTCAGTGCCCATTTTTTCAAAATGTCTAATTCTTTTCTATTACTGCCATAATGAACTAAAGTGTAAATCGGAGTTGCCCTTAACAGGAAGCGAAAAAGGATGACCAGAGGACTGACCCGTCGACAATGTTTGACGTTGTTTGCCAAACTCGCTGGAGGCTCGGCGGCACTCATGCAGGCAGCCAATGTGCTAGGTATTACTTCTTCCCCAGGAAATGCCCCACCCATAATTTTCAAAGCTGGTTCAGGACAAAAAAAGTCCGTGGTCATGTTAGGTGCTGGAATAGCCAGTTTAACGGCGGCTCTTGAACTGAGTAAAGCTGGGTTTCATTGTACTATTCTGGAAGCATCTCAAAGAGTAGGAGGCCGCAATCTCACTGTGCGTTCAGGTGATTTCATTGATGAAATCGGCAATCCGCAGATTTGCCCCTTTGACCCCGAACCACACTTATACTTTAACTGTGGTCCCGCCAGAATCCCTGCAGAACATACTGCACTGATGCATTATTGTCGTGAGCTGGCCATTCCATTACAGCTATTTTCTAACTACAACACCAATTGTTATACCCACGACGACAAAGCATTTTCTGGCAAGCCCATCAGGATCCGCGAGTATGAAACCGATCTTAGTGGTTTCATGAACGAGCTACTAGGTAAAAACTTATCCAAGCAGACTATGCTGGATGAAGGTATTGGCGAGGTCGAACTCGAACGTATGATGGAGTTTGTGCGTCAAGCAGGTGATCTCAATAAAGACCTGCGTTATATGGGTAGCGAGCGCGCGGGCTTTGCGTCGGGCGGGATAACCGCGCCGGGTAAGTTAAAAACACCACGAAAATTCGAAGATATACTGCACAGTGACTTTGGTTTGGCAGCCATGTATTTTATGCGTTTTTCTGATCAGGCACCGGCTGTTATGACCCCAGTGGGTGGCATGGATAAGGTTGTGCAAGGTTTTCTAAACAAGTTCGACCCTAAATTGGTGGATATTCGTCTTAACTGCCCAGTTCGCGCTATTCAGATCAATAAAAACACCGTCGACATTGAATATGAGCAACAAGGTGTGATTAAAAAGTTACAAGCTGATTATTGCATCAACGCGATCCCAAGCCAGATATTACTTGGAATTACTAACAACTTTTCCCCTCCCTACCTTAAGGCTATCAGTAAAATTCAGCGCGGTAATCTAGTCAAAATCGGCTTTCAGGCTAAACAACGATTTTGGGAAGACGAACTTATTTTTGCCGGTATTAGTTGGACCAATCAGGACATCACGCAACTGTGGTACCCCGAACATGGATTTATGCAACAAAAAGGCGTACTGCTGGGCGCCTATAGTTGGGAGCCAGATGTCACAAGCCGCTTTATGAACATGACTCATGCCCAACGACTTGAAACCGCATTAAAACAAGGTGAAAAAATCCATCCACAATACCGCCAATATATCGAAAATGGTGTGAGTATTTGCTGGCGGCGCATGAACCACTTATTAGGCTGCGGCTCTCAGTGGCATCCTGATGACATAAAGGAACATTTTACCTTGTTACAACAGCCTGAAGGCCGGCATTTTTTGGTAGGCGATCAAATGAATTTACTACCCGGCTGGCAAGAAGGTGCGATTCGTTCAAGTTGGTTGGCCATGTCGCATATTCGCCAAGAACTGCAGGCCAGCTCAGGAGTTCAATGATGAAAATCCTAATAATTCTGCTGACCAGTTTAATCTTTGTCACGCCCTTTGCCACAAGTGGTGAACTGAATTGTCAGATGTGCCACGGTAGCCACCTGCAAGGGAATGTCGTTACTGGAGCGCCTGCACTAAATAACTTATCGACAAACTACATTGAAGCGCAATTAAATGCCTTTAAACAGGCTTTCCGGGCAAAGTCTGCAAAGGATCAGGCAGGCTTAGATATGCGCGTAGTGGCTATGCAATTGAGTCAGCAGGAAATAGCTGCAGCGCTGGCATTAGTGAAAAAGTTAAGAGTAACAAACGCCAGCTCCAAGCCGTCTAACATACCAGCCAGTTGGCAGACCTGTGTGGCATGTCATGGTGCAAATGGTGAAGGTAATGATTCTCTGAACGCGCCGGCCATAATGGGCCAACAACCTTGGTATCTGTTTAAACAGCTTCACGATTATCAAGAGGGTCAACGAGGCATGGAACCTGCTGACGAAGCAGGCCAGCTAATGCGACAAACCAGCTTGCTTTTAAGCGCTGAAGAGATAAAACAACTGAGTCAATTTTTAGGTCAATCAAATAAAACGGAGATAAAATGAAAAAAACTATTCTGAGTGCAGTCGGCTTACTGATGTTCAGTGCCACGAGTCAATCGGCAGACGTTACCCGTTACCCACTGCCCAACAACAGCACCTTTCCCATTGCGTCATCGGTGGAAATTAAGGGAGGTTCATTAGTATTTGAAAGTGGCAAAGTGCCATCTCCAATGAATCCCGATGCAAAACCCGGTAGTGCTGAGTTCTGGGGCAACACTGAACAACAAACTGATAGTGTCTTGGATCAAATAGAGGCCTCGCTGCAAAGCAAAGGTCTGGACATGAGCAACGTGATGAAAATGACAGTCTTTTTGGTGGGCGATCCGGCAATGGATAATAAAATGGACTTTGGCGGTTTTATGAAAAGTTATGTCCGCTATTTTGGCACTAAAGAGCAACCTAACCTGCCATCCCGCTCAGCCGTGCAAGTTGCTGGCTTAGCCGGTGCTGGCATGTTGGTCGAAATTGAAGTCATCGCTTTTAGACCTTAATTACCCTAATCCTGCGTTCAAGGCGGAGCTAACTTTCCGCCTTTTTTTGCATTAATGTAATATTAAAGTCAGCACTTACTGTCGTCAAATCCTGCATTAATAATAATTTTTTCTCTTCTGAAATGGTCCAGTAGAACGGTGTCATCATTAATAAACTTTCACGTTGCTGGGGGCTTGTTAAACTCATTTTAAACGGCACATGACTTAATGTGAGCAATTCAAAACCCGCAGGTATCTGAGTTTCAGGCTCATGAGTTTCAGCCTGCGCATAAACAAACTGTTTTAATTCATACAGATGGTGGCTTGCAGGTGTGACTTTCATCCATAGTCCATCAAGTTTCAATATCCGCTGTATTTCAGACGGGCTACTCGGAGCAAACACCTGGAGCACCAGATCTTGACTGTGACTGGCAACCGGCAAATTAAAACTGCTAGCAACCGCATAATGGATGTCTGGGTACTTTTTGGCCGCTTTTTGTATCGCAGGTTTGGCAATATCACTGCCACTGGCGACAAGCCTTTTACCGGCCTTAGCTAAGTACTTTTTGATTTTAGCTAAATAATAACCTTCGCCACAGCCGGCATCGTAAATGCTTAATACTGGTGACAATGCCTCAGGGTAATCAGTTTGATTTGCTAAAATCAAGCTTGCCATTTTTTCGGCCAAAGGTAGGTAATGCTCTTGTTCTAAGAAAGCTCTTCTGGCCGACACCATGTCTTTGTTGTCACCTGGATCTTTGCTACTTTTTTGCTGAGCCAATAATAAGTTAACATAGCCCTCCTTCGCGCGGTCAAAACTATGTTTATTGTCACAACGCCAAGCATTATTCTGCCATGCCAAAGCTTGTTGGCAGCTTGGACATCGCCAAAATGAATCTGCCCTGTCATCATTGATTTGCATGTCGCTCCTACTCGCAAGCCTTATTATAAAAAACGCAGTGTAACAGATTTAACCCGTTTACTAAGGCAGTCATCGCGCTCAAGACCCAAGGTGCTTTAATTTTGTGCTTGCTTACTTATAATGGCTCTCGACTCAAGGACTTAAACATAAAAATTATAAATATTATCAGGGGAATTCACTATCATGCTTAGACTCACCGCGTTATTACTTAGCCTGCTCTGTATCAGCGCTCACGCAACTCAAGGTTATTATCGATTTCCTGCATTGCATGGAGATACTTTGGTTTTTACTGCGGAGGGCGATCTATGGAAAACCACCTTAGATCAACCCTATGCGCAACGCTTAACTACCCATATTGCACAAGAAAGCCATGCAGCCATTTCTCATGATGGTCAGTTTGTTGCCTTTGTCGCTAACTATACAGGCAGTGATGAAGTTTATGTGATGCCTTTACAAGGCGGGCTGGCGAAACAAGTGAGTCATGAAAATGTTCGAGTAAAATTGCATGGATGGACTGCTGATGGTCGCATATTGTATAGCTATAACGGCCGTATTGGGCCAACCGGTAACTGGAGCTTACGCCTGGTCAACCCTGATAACCTCGTTGTTGAATCCATTCCTCTGGCTGATGCGGTAGAGGGCAGTATCGACAGTTCGGGCACAACAGTCTATTTCACGCAATTTGGCTTGCAAGTGTCTAGTGACAATGCCCATGCATATCAAGGTGGCGCAAAAGGTGAGCTATGGTCATATCAACTGGGTTCGAATAAAGAAGCCAACCACCTGACTGAAAAACATAAAGGTTCAGCCCGCAGCCCCATGGTATATCAAGACCGTTTGTATTTTATCAGTAACCAAAGTGGCATCGACAATCTATGGTCGATGAAATTAGATGGCCGCGATCAAACACAATTGACCAATTATAAAGACTTCAATGTGCGTGATGCTCGCCTTGATACAGGACGCATTGTTTATCAACTTGCTGCAGATATTGTGGTTTACGATATCAAAAACGATCGAAACCAAACATTGGATCTGCAATTAACCTCTGATTTAAGCCAAACCAGAGATCAGTGGGTAAACCAACCCTTGAAGTTTTTAACGTCGGCCAAGCAAGCTACTAGTTCTAAAAAAGTAGTGCTTACCGCCCGCGGCAGAGTAGCAGTAGCCAGTCTTGATGGTTCGCGTTTAGTCGAAATCGCCACGCCACTGACTTCACGCACACGTAAAGCCACGTTAAGCGATGATAACAAATGGATTTATGCCCTTAACGATAGCAGTGGTGAAATGGAATTATGGCAATATCCTGCTGATGGCAGTATTGGCGCTAAACAACTCACCTTTGATGGTAATACCTTTCGATGGAACATTTACCCTTCCCCTGACGGCAAGTGGCTAGCTCACGATGACAAAAATGGCGATCTTTGGTTGCTAAATTTAGATACACTCAAAAATCGCCTTATATCAAGTCGTAATAACGGCTTGAGCCCCATTGGTTCTCTCAGTTGGTCACACAATAGTCAACTCGTGGCTATCACCCGCGAAGCGTTGGGCAGTGAGCGCAGCCAAGTCATGTTAATTGATATTACTGATGATCAATCTGCGGTATTAACCAGTGAAAAGTATGCCTCTTATTCGCCCACATTTAGTCAAGATGATAGCTGGCTGTATTTCTTGTCAGATCGTGATTTTAATCCTTATCCTGGCGCGCCTTGGGGTGACCGAAACATGGGGGCGAGTTTTGATCGTCGTACCCAAATTTTTGCGATTTCCTTGGATCAAGAAGCTAAGTTTGCCTTTGCCAAACCTAATGAATTGGATGACCAGAAATCGAAAGAAAAGACGACGACAGAGAAAAATCCAGCCGAAAAGACTGATGAAGAAAATAAAGACCAACAAGAATCAAGCGATGATGTGGCTAGCAAAGATGACACCAATGAAGATTCTAAAGAAGACATTACAGAAGAAAATAAAGAAGAGAGTAAAACGAAATTAGTTGATTGGCAAAACATTGCAGCACGTTTGTATCAAGTGCCCGTGCCCGCTGGCAATTACAGTAATTTAAGTGCTAATAAAAACTTTTTGTATGTCATCGACAGAGTAACCGAGCCTGGGGCCCAAGCAAGCTTAAAATCCATAAAAATAAGTCATAAAATAAAAGTTGATACCTTCTTAGGGGGAACCGCGGAATACAGTTTATCCAAAGACGGTGAGTCATTGTTTGTCCGTAAAATCGGCCCAAACAATGATATGTATATTGTTTCTGCCAGTGCTAAATTTTCTAGCGCTTCAAACGATGGCAAAGTGTTAACAGGTGACTGGAAATTGCACATTCAGCCTAAACAAGAATGGCAACAAATTTTCCACGATGCATGGTTAATGCACCGCGACTCTTTGTTTGATGCAAAAATGCGTGGACTCGATTGGCAAGCGGTTAAACAAAAATATCAACCCCTGCTCGACCGGCTGACCGAGCGTAATGAATTAAATGATATTTTCGAGCAAATGATGGGCGAACTCAATACCCTACATTCGCAAGTACGCGGCGGTGCTATTGCAAGTGATCCAAGTAGACCAGAAACAGCGACGCTGGGAGCACAATACGAGCAAACTAACCAAGGCCTTAAAATAACGCACATATACAGCAATGATCCAGAAGTGCTTGACCGACTTGCCCCTCTTGCAAAACCCGGTGTGAATACACAGGAAGGCGACATAATTACTGCGGTCAATAGCATGCCTATTAACACCCTGGCAGATTTGAATATGGCTTTATTGAACCAAGCCGGAAAACAGGTCTTACTCGATTTAAAACGTGCCAATGAATCTCTTAAAGCTATAGTTATCCCAGGCTCTGCGCGCGATGACTACATGTTACGTTATTACGACTGGGTTACCCTAAACCAACAAAAAGTCCAAAAAACTGATGATGAAATTGGCTACTTGCATTTGCGTGCAATGGGCAGTGGTGATATTGAAACTTTCGCACGTGAATTTTATGCCCAGTATAAAAAACAAGGGCTGATTATCGATGTTAGGCGCAATAATGGTGGCAATGTTGATAGCTGGATCATCGAAAAACTATTGCGCCGGGCGTGGTCGTTTTGGCAAGTTCGTAATGGTGAAAGCTTTACCAATATGCAACAAACCTTTAGAGGTCATTTAGTGGTATTGGCCGATCAATTTACCTACTCAGATGGTGAAACCTTCACCGCTGGCATTAAAGCCCTTAAGTTAGGCACTGTCATCGGTAAACAAACTGCGGGGGCGGGTGTGTGGTTAACTGGTCGTAATAGCCAAAGTGATAACGGTATGGCCCGAGTTGCTGAATATCCAGTATTTGCAATGGACGGTCATTGGATCACGGAAGGCCACGGCATCGAACCTGATATTGAAGTGGACAACCTGCCCTATGCCACCTTCAATGGCCAAGATGCCCAACTTGATGCTGCCATTAAGTTGTTGAAAAAAGAAATTAAGAAAAATCCTTTTAAGCCACTGAAAGCGAAGCCTTTACCGAAGGATATTAGCCCGGCGACAGACATCTTACCCTAGCGTTAAACACCAAAAAGCGACCCTAGAGTCGCTTTTTGGTTTTATTCAAGATTATCCGTTGATTATTAAGATGACTGCAGATAAGCTCAAAAAATCAACACGTTCACTAGTTATTTTACTCAAGTAACACATACAAACACTAAGTAATTGCTGCTGGGTGAATAGTCCATCGAATCCACGACGTTCATTTTACCGAGCCCCAGATTTTTAAAACTGAGGACAACCCATGATCCTACGTCGCCTTTCCCACCACATTAAAGATCAAAACTGGTTTGCGGTGGGTCTGGATTTTTTAATTGTGGTTATCGGTATTCTGATTGCTTTTCAAATCACTAATTGGAACGAAAACCGCGCTGAGCGCACTAAGGAAATCCAATATCTCGGTGCCATGAAGCGGGATGTTGAATCTTCCATTCAAGTTTTGAACTTTTCGATTTCGGATTTACAGCGCCAGCAAAACGCCCGTCAAGTACTCTACACATTCCAACAAGATCCAGACACCGTACTGGAATCAGATGAGTTGGATAAGCTCGTAGCATACGGCTTGTTTTCATTGGCGCGGACCGATCTTAACCAAACCACATTCGAGACATTGAAAAGCTCGGGCCAAATGTCCGTGCTCAAGAGCGCTGAGCTCGTTAAAGCCCTGCAAGAGCTCAGCGCAAAAATCGATATGTCAGAGGTAGACAAGAACGAAGACTTTCAATTCACGTGGAAAATTGTTGATCCACTTCTAATAGGTGAAGGTGATTTCAACAATATTCTGATCCATGATTTGGGCTCTTTGAAAAATAAATTGCCTTGGATCACTAAACAGCCCGGCGCAGGATATAACCCTAAAGTACTAAGGTCTCAGCGCTTCAAGAATATTATTTTGTACAGAACACTTTATGGGCAGCTGCGCTTGGAGGGCTTCAGTTCCATTCTTGACCAACACAAGCTCATTCTCAGGCTGATTGATGAACGCCAAACAAAGCTGGGAGTAAACTCATGAGCCTGCGTCGCCTTTCCCAACACATTAAAGATCAAAACTGGTTTGCGGTAGTGCTGGATTTTGTGATTGTGGTTGTCGGGGTATTTTTGGGTATCCAGATCGGCAATTGGAACACCGATCTGGCCCTGAACCGCAAAGCCGACAATCTTGAGCGCCAGTTGGTTTTTGAGATGGCAAACGAAGCGCTCAGTTTCCGCTCATTCCGTATCTATTATTACGACGTGCAAGCCAATGGCGAAGCAGCTTTGGCCGATCTAACGAGCATAAACAGACTGTCTGATGAGGATTTTATCATCAAAGCCTTTCGTGCAACGCAGTTTAAAAAGTATGTATACAGGAGATACGCGTTTGACGATATTGTTGAGGCAGGCATTACAGACAGGATTAAGGACCAAAAACTCTTTTCTGAGGCAGACAAGTTTTACAAACTAAGATGGCAAGATGATGCCGAGCGCGAATCCCGCGAGTCGAGCTTCAGGCGACTATTTCGAGAAACGGTTCCTTTGGCAATACAGCGCGACGCAGCCTTAAACTGCGGAGACCCCTTATTAGGCATCGATTCATATGCAGCAGCGACTCAGTTTTATGAACCTGATTTCAGCATACTGCAGTATTCCTGCTCACTTTCTGTATCGGCCGAACAGATTAAACTTGCCGCCCTTGCCCTGCGTGAGGTTCGGGGGCTTGTGCCCGCCTTGCGCGCTCGCATGATCGATATGGATACGACGAATAAAGCCATCGCGTTTTTTGACGAAAGGTTGACTCCATGGCGCATGACCCCTGAGCAATTTGAAAAAGCACTTAAAGAGCGGGCAGCACTATGATCCTACGCCGCGTAATCCAACACTTTCGTAACCAGGAATGGACTGCTATTGGCATCGACTTTTTGATTGTGGTGTTTGGGGTATTTATGGGTATTCAGGTAGCGAATTGGAATCAGGCACAAACCGACACATCATTAGGTAAGGCTTACTTGAAGCGAATTCAGCTTGATGTTGCAACGGATATTGCTAACTATAACAATCGCATGGTGTTTTGGGACAAGGTCATAAATTATGGCACTAAGGCACTGGCCTATGCTGAAAATCAACCACATGAAGAATCATCGGAATGGGAAATGTTATTAGCCTTTTTCCAAGCTAGTCAAATATCGGAATTTTATAGCACTCTGGCCACCTATAATGAGCTTACCAATGGCGGTGATTTGCGCTTGTTGGGAAATGTAGCCATACGAAATGCCGTGACCAACTACTACACCAATTCGGGTAATCCTGCATTGTCAGAACGCCCCAAGTATCGTGAAAATGTACGTGGTTTGATCCCCATCAGTATACAAACCTATATTTGGCAGCATTGTCATGCAACCGATGTTGGATCGGAACAGCGCTTAATCGACTGTGATCCTCCGCCGGAGTTAGCGAACCCCGATAAAATATTGAACAATCTTACTGCTAACCAAACCTTGCTTGCGGATTTACGCTACTGGATTTCTACCCAGACTGTTGCAACAAAAATTGGCTTAGACCGTATAGTCGAGGCTGAGTACCTGAAAAGCCTGATTGAATCCGAATTAAAAACGGGTAAATAAATCATTCTGCTGATTAGCCATTAGCATTATTCATGCAACATGCAATGAATAAAAAAGGAGACCTAAAATTGATCCTACGCCGCGTTATCCAACACTTTCGTAACCAGGAATGGACAGCCATCGGCATCGATTTTGTAATAGTGGTGTTCGGTGTATTTATGGGTATTCAAGTATCAAATTGGAATCAAGCACAAACCGATAAACACTCAGGCGAAAAATTTACCGAACGACTCAAAGAAGATCTTGTGGTTGAGGCATGGAATTATGCTGCGTTGATAGAGTATCTCGTGGATGTGCAAAGTAGCACTGATAAAGCGCTAGCTGGATTGGAGGGCACGAGTGACATCTCTGATGAACAATTATTGATTGCGGCTTATCGGGCAACGCAATATAACGCCGGGGTCAGTCAAAGTACAACCTACGATGAACTCATTTCTACCGGAAAAATTGGTTTTATCGCAGATAAAACCTTAGTGAATACCGCTTCACTCATCTACGGCGCCATAATATTAGATCAAATCAGTGATGAAGGCGTTAATTCTGCCTACCGCGTGACGTTCAGAAAAACTCTGCCACCACGAATCCAAGATAGTATTAGTCAACATTGTGGCGATCGCTTTGTGCAGACAGGTGATTTTAATGATATTAAAAACCAGTTGAACTACACCTGCACCACAGACTTATCTCTAGAACAAATTGAGATAGCAGTAAAGCTACTGCGCGGCAATCCAGCTATCGTGGAAAATCTGCGGTTGCGCGCTATGAATGTCAGAACCCATTACAATAACCTTGTATTTAGTAACCAGGATATTTTTAATGCGATTACAAATATCAAAAATGCGGCTACTGCTGCTAAATCCTCGGGGGCAAAAAGCACAGATACAATCCATACAAAATAGAGACAGGTAAACAAGTATGTTATTTCGCCGAGTTATCCAACACTTTCGTAACCAGGAATGGACAGCTATTGGTATTGAATTTGTGATTGTGGTGTTTATCGGTATTCAGGTAGCGAATTGGAACAAGAACCGCAAAAGTGCTGACGATTATCAGTTAGCCCTTGATCGGTTATAAGAAGAGGCCAAGGGAGATTTAGCGGCTTTAGATAACATTGAAGCCTCGCTGGACAATCGCCTTGCTGCAGCAAGAAGTCGAGTCCTTAATAAAATTAGTGGGTTCTAAATAAAAAATCGATTTTCTGGACGCTTACTAATTTATGGCTGGAGCGCAGCAATACTTTTGTCTATCTGCACCGCCACTTCATTGGCTTTTGTCAATATGGTACTAGACGATTCAATAATAACTGTCTTTTTTAGCTGATTTTCCTCTGTTAACTCTGTGTCCTCAGTGCTGCCAATTTTTTCTTTTATCTACTTTGCTTTAAAGAACCAATGGCATGACTGGTATGGGCACAATACAATAAAACCGCGAGTCCTTATTCATCCACCGCAAATTTTCTGCGCAATAATAGGTCAAGTTCCGTCATGAGTAGAGCGTAGAAACTGAGTATCAGCCAAGTCAAAAATTTCAACTTAACTAATACTCAGTAAGTGCATTACATTCTACTTACATCATGTCAAAACGATCCAAAGTCATCACTTTAGTCCAAGCCTTGACAAAGTCAGCGGCAAACTGCTGCTTAGCATCGTCAGAGGCATAAACTTCAGACACAGCCCTTAGTTCGGAGTTAGAACCAAAAATCAGATCAACTGGCGTTGCTGTCCAACGCAGTTTTCCACTTTTACGGTCATATCCTTCATAAATTCCGTCAACCTTTGCTGATTTGCTCCATTGAGTTGACATATCTAGCAAGTTAACAAAAAAGTCGTTGCTCAATACACCGGGTTTAGTGGTTAATACACCGTGTTTAGCGCCTGCTATATTGGCATCTAAGGCACGTAAACCACCCACTAGAACCGTCATTTCTGGCACGGTTAAACTCAACATATTGGCTTTATCAACCAACAGTTCCGCGGGAGACGAAGTATTACCTTGGGTAAAATAGTTTCTAAAACCATCAGCATGAGGCTCAAGTACCGCAAAAGACTCAACATCGGTTTGCTCTTGTGTTGCATCGTTACGCCCGGGTGTAAAGGGCACAGCAATTTTATATCCACCTTGTTTTGCTGCCTCTTCAACTGCGGTTGAACCCGCAAGTACAATCAAGTCAGCCAAAGAGATTTTCTTACCGCCTCTTGCTCCTTTGTTAAAGTTGTTTTGAATTTTGCTTAGTTCACCAAGTACCTTCGCGACTTCTTGTGGGTTATTGGCGGCCCAATCTTTTTGCGGTGCTAAGGCTAAGCGTGCGCCATTGGCGCCACCACGCATATCGGTACCACGGAAGCTCGCAGCTGCAGACCATGCTGTTCTAATCATTTCAGGGCCAGTTATATCAGACTTTAAAATAGCTTTTTTAAGCTGTTCAATGTCTTTAGTACTTACCAATTTGTAATCAACTGCGGGGATAGGATCTTGCCACAGTAAATCAACTTTTGGCGCATCCTTACCAATATAACGTGCTCTTGGTCCCATATCGCGATGAGTCAACTTAAACCACGCTTTGGAAAACGCCAGTTCAAACTCATTAGGATCTTCATGAAAACGTTTAGCTATAGCCTTGTAACTAGGATCCTCTCTTAAGGCTATATCCGTGGTAAACATGATGGGTGCATGACGTTTGCCACTTACATGGGCATCAGGCACCAAATTAGCTCCAGCACCATCTTTGGGGATCCACTGGGTAGCGCCAGCAGGACTCTTAGTTTTTACCCATTCAAAGCCAAAAAGGTTATCTAAGTATTGCATGGTCCATTGAGTAGGGCTCACAGACCAGGCGCCCTCTAAGCCACTGGTGACTGTATCTTCAGCGTTGCCTTTACCACATTTGTTTTTCCAACCAAACCCTTGCTCTTCTACGCCTGCTGCAGCTGGTGCGTAACCAACACACTCTTCGGGTTTATGCGCACCATGAGCCTTACCAAAGGTATGTCCACCAGCAATCAAAGCTACGGTTTCTTCGTCATTCATGGCCATGCGCCCAAAAGTTTCACGAATATCGGCAGCAGCCGACAGAGGATCGTGATTCCCATTTGGCCCTTCTGGGTTAACGTATATCAAGCCCATTTGTACAGCTGCTAAAGGCTTTTCAAGAGTTCTCTCACCACTGTAGCGTTTGTCACCGCCTAACCATTCGCTTTCTGGTCCCCAGTAGACAAGATCTGGTTCAAAATCATCTTCACGGCCACCAGCAAAGCCAAATATTTTAAAGCCCATTGACTCCATCGCGACATTACCGGTGAGCACCATCAAATCAGCCCAAGAAATACTGCGGCCGTATTTTTGTTTGATTGGCCACAATAAACGGCGAGCTTTATCTAAATTGACGTTATCGGGCCAACTATTGAGAGGTTCAAAACGTTGCTGACCACCGGCACCGCCGCCCCTTCCATCAGACATACGATAGGTACCGGTGCTATGCCATGCCATACGGACAAAAAATGGACCATAGTGACCGTAGTCAGCTGGCCACCAATCTTGTGAGCTTGTTAAGGTTGTAGTTATATCTTTTTTAATCGCTTCAAGATCAAGCTTACTGAACGCCTCTGCGTAATCAAAAGACTCACCCAAAGGGTTTGAACTAGCATCATTTTGTCGCAAAGGTTGTAAATTAAGCTGCTGAGGCCACCAAAATTGATTGGTTTTAGGCGTACCCTCAGCAAAAGCAGAATGTGAGGTGAGTAAAGGGGCCATTGCCAGTGACAAGGCAGTTAGCATGTATAATCGTTTTTTCAACATAGTCTTTGTCCTGTTGTGTTGCACCAAATGTACAACAAGACTATAGACCCAAGCAGCTATTACCCGCAGTGAGAAAAACAGATTGCTTCAATCGAAAATGTTAATCAATTGTAATTTCACAAAATAAAATAAACTGGTTTGAGGCTTATGAGGGAAGATTAGTTGCACATAAGACCTCATTGCTTATGCCAAGGTTTAATGTGCTTTATTAACCAGTTTAGATTGTCTCAGTTGCTCTAATTTTTTTACCGTTGAGTCAATATCTGAGTTTTGCATAAACTCCGCTAATACTTCCAAAGCTAAACTAGAAAAATCCTCCACTGAGTCTCTATCAAAAAACTGACTAAAGCCCTTAGCATTTTGTAACAAACTCAAGCCTGCTCGATTAAACTTATTATCAGAAGTGGTACCTGCTTTATTTGGTGGAAATCCACCGGCATATTTGTTGTAGTTCGTTTGCACTTCGGCTTGAGATAAGTAGGTAATAAACTTTCTAGCATCGTCTTTATTCTTGCTGCTTGCCCTGATAAAAAAGACATCCATTGGTGCATCTTCATAAGCTGTATTTTTGGGCACAATTTCTGGGAAGGGCATAAACTCAATGGTTTGTTCTAGGTTGGCCGGGATTCTGGTTGAAAAGAAATTACCAATCAGGGTAAAAGCCGAAAGTTTACGCAATAAATACGGCATAGCTGAACTCCAATTTAGCTGCTCATGACCCGATAAAAAGTATCGTCCATTCACGAGTTCTGCCCAAAACTCAAATAGCTTAATCACCCGTTGATCAGTAAAGGCTATATGGCCTTTTAACAAACTTTGATGAAAATCTAGGCCGTTCAAGCGCAAGTTAATATAGTCAAACCAAGCGCCTAGTATCCAAGGTTCATTACTACCGATAGCAATAGGTTCAATTCCATTACTTTTTAAGGCGTGACAGGCAGCAACAAAATCTTGCCAATTACGCGGGGGGCTAATATTAAATTTCTCGAGTAGAGGTTTATTATAAAAAATGCCCCACTGATAAATAGATAGTGGAATAGCAAAAATCGATTGCTGGTAACTGACAGTATCTAAAGTTGCTGCTGAAAATTCTTTCTGCCATTCATATCGTTTGACTAAATCGTCCAAATTTTCAACATAACCTTGCCGGACAAATTGCATCAAGCGCTCACCGCCATGCCAAAACAAAACGTCAGGGCCCGTTTCACTCTCTAACCATTCAATGATTTGCGGTTTATATTTGACAGAGGATAAACCAATAAAATCAATTGGAATACCGGGGAATTGCTGATTAAAGGTGCGCTCAATTTCAATAAAATTGTAACGTTCAGTCACATTATCGTGCACGACTGCAATGGTCAGGCTCAATGCCTTCGTACTTAAAAATAAGTTTACAACAAGGCCAACAACAGCAATTAGTAAAGTTGAGTAAATCAATCGCAACAAAAGTGCAAACCTCAGTGATTTAAATCGGCTAGAAATTTACCGGCTCACTTATGGCACAAGTCTGCCCTAATGTAAGCGCTATCTTCATCATAGTTATTTTTTTTCAACTTAACAATTTTACATTATCGTAACAACAGCGATTTCAATCCTGCTTGTAAAATCAGGTCGAACAAACTTGCTCAAAATAAAGCAACAACAAGTGAGCAATTACTAATTTAATATTTTTACCAAGGCTTGAAGCATCAAATATGCTAATGTGCGCTCCGTTTATTGTTCGTCCTACATTCAATTAGTTAGCAGGTCAAAATATGATCCCCTGGACCCTATTAGGTACAGCACAAATTCCCAATAATGGTGGTGAGTTAAAATTCTCACAACGAGGAGATGAGTTTTCTATTCGTCTTTCGGGTATACGTGGAGAGTTGATGAATAGTCGAGTATTCAATTCAGAAAAAGTACTTTCCGAATTGGGCTGTGCTCACATTGCAAATAAAGATAATGCCCAAGTCTTAGTGGGCGGTTTAGGTATGGGTTACACTTTGGCAGCCGCTCTAAAAGCATTAAACAGCGCTTCACAAGTCACAGTGGCGGAACTTATTCCCGAAGTAGTTACTTGGAATGAAGGCCCCTTAGGTAATTGTGCAAAAAACCCTCTGAAAGATCCTCGCACCAAAGTACATATCGGCGATGTAAAACAATTATTAGTTTGCAATACCCCCACTTTTGACGCCATCTTACTTGATGTGGATAATGGTCCTGAAGGCCTTACCCATTCTGACAACAATTGGCTTTATTCTGTGGCAGGATTAGAGGCTATTTTTAATATGCTACAAGCCAATGGCAGACTCGCTATTTGGTCTGCTGGACCCGACTATTTATTTAGCGTGCGCTTAAAAAACATAGGCTTTAAAGTAGAAACGCGAATTGTACGTTCTCGACCCGGTAAAGGCAGTAAACACACGATATTTTTAGCAAAAAAACTGTAAAGCAAATTTTTGATTGATGATTCAAGCCACTGTAATACAAGCTCTGTACAGAGTTTAATTCTTGCCGACTAATTTAGGGATAGGTTTAGCTCTGTAATTTTTCTAGAGGATAACCAATATCTAATAAATCATCATATATCTCGTCTAGTTCAACCTCAGGATTCAGTTGCTCAATAATTGCCTGAGTCAAAGGCATATGATGGTAAACAAAGCGAATGGCTGATAAGGGTATATCAGTTTCATAATAATCTTCGGCAAAATCTTGATAAGCTTTGGGTTCGCCATTTAGGCAGCCTAACAAAAACGAAGAACCATCAGGATCATCGGTTTCAGTTGTTTTTAAAGTCGCAAACGACCACTCTGTTTGAGCATATAAACGCCAAAAACAAAAAGATATATTGTTCATATCAAAAGCGGGTTCAGACAATGCACTAGAGAATTCAGCAGGCACTTTACTGAGCGCTATTTTCCAACCTTCTAGCTTGCCTTTATGCAACGAAGATAATGTTGATTCGTGGGCAAAACCTTTGAAAAAACAACCACTGGCGTTAAATAAAACAGTGAAAGAATCTCCGCAACCATTACGCATTGAACCCATTGACTCACCTTCTCCCCAATGCGCATCAAAAGAGTAATACCTGTTATCCCACTCAGGACACATGATTAAATCCAACACGGCTAAAGATTGCAGTAGTCTTTTCAAGCCCTCTATATCTGGAAGCTTATCTAATTTATTAGTTGAAACTGAGTTCATTATATTTCATCTCTTTGAGCGGGCGCTGATTCAATCGCATTTTTTCCATCATTTCAATTAAATCTTTGCTAACAATAGTTAATCAGCCATATGCAATATTGAAAAGAGTAATAAAGTCTAGCTTTGTCACTATACTGAAAGTATTGTTGCAAGCTTAGCTTGCAGAGTATTCATTATCACAACTGAAAAAAGAACCTAACATTGAACCAATCAAATACTAATAAAGCGCCGATACCTGCCAACGTGAGAGTGATGATAGCCCTAGTCGCGACCCCAACGTTAATGGTGATAGGCATGCTGTTTTATACCCTGTTCTTCACTGGATGGCAGTACGTTTCAATCAGTATGATTATTTTTTCATTACTCGGTTTTTTTGCTTATTACGTTGTTATTGTCGGTAAATTGCCAAGCCTTAGGCGCAAAACCAGTGGTACAGAAAGAGGTTAAGTTTTGCTATTGCTGATTCGCAATACAAAGTAATGCACCTTTCGTCCCGAAACGAAGTGAGAAAGCTTGCTTTACCGTCGAGACAAAACACCAGCTCCCTCGTCGCTGCGGTCCTTCGGGATGACAGTTGCCGCAAGCGATACTTTTAACTCTGAAGCTGCTTACCTACTAATCAGATATTGCCAATCAGTAAAGCTAACGATAGGCTTAAATTATTCGCAGATAGTGTCGATGATGCTGAAAGCATTCTTCACCATTGACACACCCGCCCAAGGAAGAAATTATGCTCCTACGCCGTGTTATCCAACATTTCCGTCAACAAGAATGGACATCTATTGGCATTGATTTTGTCATCGTAGTCATGGGGGTATTTATTGGACTTCAGGTATCCAACTGGAATACCGAAAAACAACAGCAAGAACGTGCCAACACTTACTCGCAGCGCCTGTTCGAAGAGTTGAAGATTGAATATGATTATGCCAAGTCACTTTACGATTACCATCTCGCTACACTAGAAGCCGGTAATATAGCTTACTTAGGTTTAAGTGGTGAAAAGCCACTGAATGACGACATCATCCTCATCAATGCGTTTAGAGCAAGTCAATACAATTGGTTTGAGCGACGTCGCTCTGCTTTTGATGAAATTGTCGGCTCGGGAGCACTTTCGCTTATTACTAATACCCAACTCAGAGAAGCTGCGATTGGTATGTATAGCACGCCAATCTTTGATTTAATGCGTTTGGAAGGAGAGTCTTCTGACTATCGCAAACTATTTCGTGAAACGCTCACACCCGCTTCACACGAGAGTTTGCGTCAGACGTGTGGGGACCGTGAAGTCGATCCAGGCGGTAAAAATCTCAATATATTGACCCTGTCATATGCATGTGAAACTGCGCTTAGCCAAGAAATAGTAAAAAAAGAAGTTGAAGCCTTAAGAGCCGATCGAAACTTGTTACGCGCTTTAAAACTTCGCAATGCACAAAATGCAGGCAGAGTATACGATATCGAATCGGCCTTACGCACCCTAGGAATGGATAGCTTGTATAGTAAAAAATAAGCGACGGGATTTATTCTAAGTTATTGCAGGTAGAGGCAGCACTGTGAGTACCAAAAAAATTGATTAAAAGTAATGCGTTATTTAAAAATATGTTGGGGGGGGGGGCAATAGTAAGCAGATTATCCTGTTAAACCATTCGCGGCTAAAGCCGCTCCTACGAGTGCAACATACTGATCATCGGCACGCTATTTTACCCCATCTTCGTATCAGGCTGAGGTATTGTCTTCAAGAGTATGATTTTTATTTCATTACTCGATTTCTTTGCTTATTACATTGTTGTTGCAGGCAGATGCAGCGCTGAGTAGATTATTCAGCTAAACCCGATCCTACGATTGTAGGAGCGGGTTTAGCCGCGAAGCTGTTTGCAGAGCAACAACAACAAAGGCAAAGACGGTGTAAACCTCATCTCAAAAATCAGTTGTCGCTGCGCTTCGCATTTTGTTTCGATGAGTTTACACCCTTGTACCACCATCCAGTTCTAAGGTGCGGCCGGTGAAGTAGTCGTTTTCGAAGATAAACTTGGCGGCGTGGGCTAATTCACTGACATCGGCTAATCGTCCAGCAGGTACGCTTTTAATAAATAGTTCGCGCATTTCGGGGCGCATTTGTTGGGCCATGGCGGTATCGACTAAGCCTGGTGCAATACAACCTGTGCGTATGCCAAAGCGGGCTAGCTCTTTTCCCCAGCTGACTGTCATGGTAGCTACAGCAGCTTTAGAGGCAGAATAATTGGTTTGCCCCATGTTACCTGCACGCGATACTGAAGACAGATTAATAATTACGCCTTTACTCTTGGTTTCGACCATTTGTGCAGCCGCTTCGCGGCTGCACAAAAAGGTACCGGTAACGTTAACGTCGAGCACTGACTGAAACTGTTGACGCGACATTTTATCCACTACTTTGCCTTCTTTAACTTTAAGCAGCATGCCATCGCGCATAATACCCGCGCTATTAATTAAGCCATTGAGTTGGCCAAATTCGGCGACAATAGCGGCAAAGGTTTTTTCTACCTGCGTCTCATCGGTCACGTTAACTACAAACCCTTTGGCTTTTACGTCTAAGGCGATGAGTTCGGCGGCGGTGGCATCAAGTGCTTCAGCTTGCATATCTAGTAGCGCAATATGTGCACCCTGAGCAGCAAACTCTAGGGCCATGGCCTTACCTAAACCTTGGGCGGCGCCCGTAATGGCAATAACAGAATCTTTTAATTGCATGGTTTAACTCTTTTTAGATTGATTAGAAAATAAGGTAAATATACTGGAAAAATCGAGCTGGCCATTGCCCTGCTCACTATGCTGGGAATACAAACGCTGGGCTAGCTCCCCCATAGGCGTGCTAGAGTGACTTTTAGTGGCAGTATCCATGGCTAAGCCTAAGTCTTTTTTCATCAGGTCAACCATAAAACCACCTTTATATCCTTTAGATGACGGCACGTTTGGCATGACATCAGGGCAAGGATTGTAAAGTTCTAATGTCCAGTTACGCCCTGAACTTTGCAGCATAATGTCTGAGACGACTTTAGGATCAAGGCCGTTATCTATGGCTAATTGTAAGGCTTCAGAGGTGCCCGCCATTAACACTGATAACAACATGTTATTACATATTTTAGCGGTTTGGCCTGCACCTAAGGGGCCAGCAAGAAAGATATTTTTACCCATTTTATTCAGCACTGGCAGTGCCTGTTCAAAATGAACTTTTTCGCCGCCAACGATAAAGGTCAGGGTACCCGCTGTTGCCCCACCGACACCACCAGACACTGGCGCATCAATAGAGGCAATACCTTGTTCAGCCAGAGCCTTACCGACTTTTTGCGCGGTGGCAGTATCAATAGTACTTGAGTCAATAACCAAGCACTTTTTATCTAACACACTTATCAAACCTGCTTGGTTTTCACTGCCTAAATACAGCGCATCAACATGTTTTCCTGCGGGTAACATAGATATAACTACATCGGCGCCTGAGACAGCTTCAATTGCTGTTTTGGCGCTAGTCGCACCTTGTGCCACTAATGTTGCAACTGCTTGAGGCATAAGATCAAACACAGTGAGCTTAAATTTAGCTTTAAGTAAGTTGAGCGCCATAGGGCCCCCCATATTACCTAAACCGATAAATGCGATTTTTAGATTGTTTTGCATTATTAACCTTCTAATGGTTGAGGACTGTTATCTAAGGAGACCAGTGGATGCGCTTCACTCGGCCAAGGGGAGACAAAAAATGCCTCGATGACTTCAGATGGAACCGCATCAATATGGGTATATAACCAATTAGGCTGATAATCTTTGTCGACCAGCAGCGCTCTCACCCCTTCCTGAAATTCACCCACGGTGCCGCAATGGCAAGACATCACCAACTCCATTCTGAAACACTCCGCCAGAGACAAGCCCACACCTTTTTTCAGCTGTTCGAAAACGAGGTGCTTAGTAATATTAGAACCAGCTTTTAGGGTTTTTTGGGCCTTGGCCAACCAAGGGTCTTGCTGACTATCAAGGGCCAGAATACGCTCTTCAACGTCTTCTACTCGTTTACAAGTGGCCAGTTCGTTGCACAGGGCTTGATAATTGACTATGTTTTCTGGGGGTAATACGCTTTTATCTTCGTAGGCTTGGCACTGGGCATATAACAACAAATGATTGACTTGTTCATCCATTTGCCACTCGATCTGTTGCAACTTTTCAATAAATTGAGCCTTACTTGCATGGGGAATAATATAATCAGCCAACTGACAATACAGCGCATCGGCAGCATTAATGCTGGCACCGGTTAGGCCTAAAAATAGGCCACAGCCCGCAGGCATAAGATTTAAAAAGTAACTACCACCTACATCAGGATATAAACCGATACTTATTTCTGGCATCGCGATACGCGAGGTTTCTGTCACAATGCGGTGACTGGCGCCACTCATTAAACCCAATCCGCCCCCCATCACAATGCCATTACCCCATACCAAAAAGGGCTTTTGGTAGTTATGGATCAAATAATCAAGTTGATATTCCTTGCTAAAAAAGTCCTGCAAGTCAGCGGGTGCGCCTTCACTCTTATTTGTTACCATGGCCTGATACATAGCCACTACGTCGCCACCAGCACAAAACGCCTTATCCAACTGACTATCTAAGATCACCATGCAAACCAAAGGATCGGCCTGCCATGCCAATAATTGAGGACTCAGCAAGTCGATCATATCTCGGTCTAAGGCATTTAATGCCTGGGGTTTATTTAGTGTAGCAAGCCCTATACTGTAGCCGTTTTGGCTAGGCAATAGAGAAAATAAGACTTTGTTTTGTTCTGTCATGTTGCCTTCACTCATTTATTTAAAGAATATCACCGGCTCCCGCTGTCAGCAGCCTGCGACCGATGATCATGCGCATAATTTCGTTTGTCCCTTCAAGTATTTGGTGCACTCGCACATCGCGCACATAACGCTCAAGAGGATATTCTTTAATATAACCATAACCGCCGTGGATCTGTAAGGCTTGATTGCATACTTCAAAACCCACATCAGTCGCAAATCGTTTGGCCATGGCACAATAGGCACTGCATTCTGAGTCTTGTTGATCCAATTTAAAAGCCGCTAATCTTACCATCTGCCGCGCAGCCACAAGCTCTGTCGCCATATCAGCTAACTTAAATTGTAGGGCCTGAAATGCGGCTAAAGGTTTGCCAAATTGTGTGCGTTCTTGCATGTAATTTTTTGCGGTGTTGAGTGCCATTTGCGCAGTACCAATAGAGCAGGTAGCAATATTAATACGTCCACCATCCAAACCTTTCATTGCGAGAGTAAAACCCTGCCCTTCTTCACCTAATAAGTGCTCTTTGGGAACCTGCACATTATCAAACGTAATTAAACGCGTAGGCTGGGCATTCCAACCCATTTTTTCTTCTGCCTTACCATAAATAACTCCAGCAGCATTAGCAGGCACCACAAAGGCTGAAATGCCTTTAGGCCCAGCGGCACCAGTACGTGCCATTACCACTAAGACGTCTGTTTCACCGGCGCCAGAAATAAACATTTTAGAGCCGTTCAACACATAGTTGTCGCCATCTAACTTGGCTGTCGAACGCATTGCAGCAGCATCTGAGCCAGAGCCCGGCTCGGTTAAACAATACGAGGCTAGTTGCTCACCTGTGACCAAACTCGGGCAGTAGTGGGCTTTGGCACTGTCAGTACCCCAAGTAGCTATCATCCATGTAGCCATATTATGAATCGTCATCATGGCTGTAGTCGCTGTGCAACCCATAGCCAATTGCTCGAATATAATCGAAGAATCTAAACGACTTAAGCCTAAACCACCCACATCTTCAGGTGTATACAAAGAGCAAAATCCAAGCTCTCCGGCTTTTTGGATGGTGTCTTTAGGAAAGATATGCTCTTTGTCCCACAGGGCCGCATACGGCGCTAATTCTTGTTCAGCAAACTGTTTCGCGGTGTCAGAAAAAGCAATTTGATCTTCAGTTAAATTGAAATTCATCGTTTTAAGCTCCCGGATTAGCGCAATGAAATAGTCATATTTGCGCCACCGGCTTGCGCATCTTCATCAAACCAACGTGCTGTGACCGTTTTAGTTTCGGTGTAAAAACGAATAGCTTGTTTGCCATAGGCATGTAAATCACCATAGAAGGAGTTTTTCCAACCTGTAAAAGAAAAGAACGGTAAAGGCACCGGAATCGGCACATTAATACCTACTTGCCCTACTTCTATTTCATGTTGATATTTACGCGCTGCGCCGCCACTATTGGTGAAGATTGAGGTACCATTACCGTAAGGATTACGATTTACCAGTGCAATCGCTTCATCAATAGTATCCACTGCCATGCAGCACAACACTGGGCCAAAAATTTCTTGCTGGTATATCGTCATGCTTTCATCAACATTAGTAAATACGGTCGGCCCCACCCAATTACCATCTTCGTAACCAGGTAAACTAAACTCAGAGCCATCAACTAAACATTCGGCGCCTTGGTCTTTTCCTTGTTGAATTAACGCCAATACACGCTGCTTCGCTTGCGGGCTAATTAAGGGACCAAAACCAGCTTCAGGATCATTCCACAAGCCTGGTTTAACTGCCTTTAATAGCTCGGCTAATTCTGGGATCCACTCTTTAGCTTCACCTACAAATACCGCGACAGAAATCGCCATACAGCGCTGACCTGCAGCACCGACTGAAGCGCCAACCAAATTATTCAGCACTTGATTTTTACTGGCATCAGGCATTATAACCGAATGATTTTTGGCACCTGCAAAACACTGAGCGCGTTTCATATTATCGGTCGCTGTTTTGTATATATGCTGACCAACAGGCACAGAGCCTACAAAAGATACCGCCCGGATTTCAGGCTCAGCGAGTAACTTATTCACTTGGTCTTTGCCACCATGGATCACGTTCAAAACGCCTTTGGGCGCGCCGGCTTGCATAAATAACTCTGCCAACTTCATAGGCGTAAGCGGGTCTTGCTCAGAAGGTTTGAGAATAAAAGTATTACCACAGGCTATGGCCAAGGGAAACATCCACAGTGGTATCATGGCTGGAAAATTAAAGGGCGTGATACCCAAACACACACCTAATGGTTGAATATAGCTGTAAGTATCAATACCACGGGCCACGTTTTCGGCTGTTTCGCCCATCATTAATGATGGTACATTCATCGCCTGTTCAACCACTTCGATACCACGCCATACATCGCCTTTAGCATCAGCCAAGGTTTTACCGGTTTCCTGACTTAAAAGGGTCGCAATCTCATCATGGTGATCTTTAAGTAGTTGTTGGTAGCGCATCATTACGCGGGCTCTTTCTGATGCAGGTACTTCTCGCCATGTTAAAAAAGCTTGTTTAGCGGCCTCTACAGCAGCGGCAAGTTCTGCATCTGTTGCACAGGGAGCTTTAGCAATAACTGAGTTATTGTTTGGATTTGTAACCTCAATAAATTGAGTTGATTCAGAGGCAATAAAATCGCCATTAATAAGCAATGGAACGTGATGCATAAAAATCCTTCAATTGAATAAATAGCCAGGCAAACATGGCTCGTTAAAAATTTGTTAGCAACTGTAGCAAACTTTTTACCTTTACGTTAACGTTAAGTGCCAAATTTTAACGATTTCACTGCCAACTTCTGTATACAGAAGGCACAATTAACACCCGAGATTTAATTGATATAACTTTGTGTTAGTTTATTTGTGTTAGCCTGATATGCTCGTGAATATGGAAGGATTTTTTCGCTGTCACTATGTTGCCCCAAAAACTAAAAGCTGCGGTAGTTGAAGATAACGAATTGGCCCGTGCCAACATCCGCAATCATCTTCTCGACATGGGATTTTCTGAGATAGCCACGTTCTCCAATGGTCGAGAATTAAAAGCCAATCTCAAAACACGAAAATTTGATTTACTGCTAATGGATTTCCATCTGGGTCAAAATAAAAATGGCGTGGAAGTCGTACAAGACTTACGACACTTACATTTGCTCAAGCACATTACCTGCGTAATGTTTGTTACCTCCGACCGACTGCCACTTATCATTGGACAAATTGTTGACCTTCAGCCAGAAGCGTTAATTGTTAAACCCTACACTATTGGTAACTTCACAAAAAATGTGCGCAACTGCGTTAAATTACATCTTTACTTGCGCCCTATTTATGAATTGATGGACCAAAATAATTTTGCTCAAGCCTTGAGTATGGCTGAAACCTTATTCAGTTCCAACGAAGATCCACGCAAGCAAAATTCATTAATCAAACTACGGGCAAGACTGTTAAGTAAACTCGAACGCTATGCAGAAGCAAGCAAATTGTATCGCGACATATTGCAAGGCTCAGACAAAGTTATTTGGGCCAAGTGGGGCTTAATTCAAAATCTTTTTCTCGATAACCAAATCGAAGAAAGCCAAAGCTTGTTACACCAATTAACCAAATCTCAATTAACCAGTAACCGTGCAAGTGAATGGTTGGCGCGAATTTGCGTCAATGCTAATCACTACAGTCGCGCCGAAACTTATATGCAGCAAATTCGTGAAGGAGAGTTGTCACTTTCTGCCGCTAGGCTCAAAGCCTATATTTACCAAGCTTTAGAGCGACCCAAAGATGCGATATCCTTACTTGAGCGCAAACGCGAATCAAACCGAACAGTGCGTGACCGCTTTGAGGAAATTACCCTAGATTTAGCCCGCTGCTACTTATTTGAGGCAGAAGAGAAAGCCAGCGATGAAAGAGCCAACGAATTGCATATCGCCAAATTTCTGATTGGCTCTGTAGGTCGAAAAACTGTTGATGCCCGCCTGACCATTCAAAAAAACTACATGTATGCTACCGTTGCTCATTTAGAAGGCAACCACAAAAAATTAATCGAGTGTTTGGCACGTCCAGGCATGGATAAACTCGATGATGCTGAGATTTCAACCTTATTTGATGCCATTAATGCCAATCATATAGTGGGTAATACCGAACGGGCCCAAGCCTTATTAGAACAAAGCCTGCGTAAATTTAAAGCCAGTGAAGAAGGAAACGAGAAGACTGTTTCCAAAATTTTGCTGGTCAAAAACCAAGAAACTATTGGTGATCATAAGCCTACAGCTTTAGAAATTAATAAACGCGGTTTAGAAAAATACGCAGCAAAAAATTATGTCGCAGCCCTAGAAGAGTTTTATCGCGCCTACTCATTATTTCCCCGTGAAATAGCCTTTAGTTTAAATATACTGCAGAGTCTGGTCGAAGCTGAAATTGAAAAATTCAAAGAGATCGAAACACAAGAATTGCTCAACGAATTACAAAATCGCAAACTAAATACAGGCAATAAAAAACGATTAGATGAAATTCTGCGTAATTTGCATAAAAAGCAAAAAGCCGCGCAAAAAACACCACAGCAGACCAAGCCAAATGTTGGTTCACCTCTCCCAGTTTCCAAAGGCGAATAAGCTTCAGTCATCATCTGCAGTAGCTGACCCTTTGCCTGCTTAATGCAATTTTATTTTCGTTGATCGAAGCCGGCTTTAATATATGCAATAGCGTGTTTATAAGTAGCCGAATCATTTGCATCCATTTTTGCAGACAATAATATCGCGTGGTCAAATCTAATATTGATGTAAAAAGTGCGTGGTTTTCATTTCTTGGCACATTTTAATATCAGGTTATATTGACCGAAGGTAAGACTCGCAAGTCCTTTTTTTGGGCAAAAAACTTATAACACTCCAGTCTTCTGCTGAATAAATAAACAAGCTAAATTATTTGAATGATCCTCTTTAATCAAACTTCGTAATTTCCTTTATATACAGTTTAGTTAGTAGGAGTTGTTTGTGAGTGAAGCTTGGGTGGCCTATATAGTTGTTGGGCTGGCAGTATCGATGATAGCAAGTCTCGGTATCGTTCTAATGTCACTATCTCGTAAAAATACCCAAGCCAGGGTTGACGAGCAATGCCAACATAAAGATGCATAAACTAACTGCCATAAATAACATACGGTATAGTCATTCTGTCTGCGCTGAGCTTCGTGCCAGCCATGCTGGAGAAACAGGTGCAGTTTGGATATATCGGGGCATTTTGTTGGTCAATTGTTTCAGGCGTGATTGTACCATCGAAAAATTTGCCCAGCATCATTTAGCCACAGAGAAAAACCATCTCATTCGCTTTGAAAACCTTATTCATCGATTTAGAGGCAGTGGCCTACTTTTGCTCTGGATAATAGCTGGGTTTGTGACGGGAGCATTATCAATGATGCTGGGTAGAAATTGGGTTTATTATACGATTTATAAAGTAGAAACTTTTGTTGATGTTCATTATCGGCGACAAATAAGCACCTTGACACAACTTAACTTTGCCGACAAAACTGAAATTATACAAATGATGGCATCTTGTAATGCCGATGAGCAAGCTCATAGAGACGAAGCGCTGCATGCCATCGTAGGCAAACCCAATTTTGCGATGAGGATTTGGGGTCAACTTGTCGCTGCCGGCTCCCATGGAGCTGTTGTGATTGCAAAGTTACTCTAAAAATAAATTGCTAGTAATGGGAAAAGCGAAAAGACAGCGAGTACTCAAACAGTGTGAACAGTGCAAAAAGTCGCAGCCACTATTGTATAGAGTGAGAGTGGAAGCACTCTCACCTTGGATTTTTCTTTGTTCGGCATGTCAATCGAAAGCAAAAAGCCAAACATACTACCAATATGGTGGTACTTGGAAGTACAAAAAGCGAAATTAAGGGGGAGGCCAATAGCGTTTACAGGTAAAATCAAAAGTGAACCTGCGCAACGATGGTTGCGCAAGCTCTCAGCAACAGAAATTGCTTGTTAAGAGGCAGTGTCTGAAGCCATAAAAGTCTTATTCACTCTGATCATTTGGCGGAGCTCTTCAATATATTCTTCACCTCGCTCAGAATATTTAATTAAGCCTTCAGCCAATGCATGTCCAGTCACCTCTTTGTCATCCTCAGTCAGTTCTAAACGAATAAGACGTAAATCTTTATAAGCTGGATGGCTATTCAAATTTCGCATATATGAATACATACCCTCACTCAGGTCATCAAACTTAGCAACTTCGTGAGCCGCGCCGTCATTTCGCTGTTTAGGTACAAATCCACAACCTTCTTCAAAACACCATATGCCGAAGAAATTATAGCCTTTGCGGGCAAATCTAGATGTCCCCCAGGCAGACTCGTTAGCTGTTTGAGCCAAGACTAAGTCTGCGGGAATTACGTCAACTTTACGCAGTAATTCGGTGTATACCGCTTCAGGCTCTTCAATATTTTTAACTCGGTATTCGGTAATCAACCAATCCAACTCTTCTTGTTGCGCTGCTGATAACTCTTGGTCAGCTAAGTGTAAAGCTTGAAAATCAAATATTAACGAACGAACAGTTGCTATATATTCATTCTGGGCGGCAATGGCTGGCTTTAAATAATCAAAAAAAGCGCGTTTTTTCTCTTGCACTCTCTCATATTGGTTAAAGTCTGGTACTGGCTCACTTGCATATTCTAAGGTAGGGAAGTTTTTAACGGTATTGGTAGTTGCTTGCATGTAGATAAGCCCAAATACTAGGGCTAATAACACTATAAGAGATATCGAGACAATTTTAATCTTGTACATTAAACGCTCCTTGGTCATGGTTGTTTGTCTTATTATGGCATTGCACACCTTGTTCATAACAACACTAGGTTTGACACAATCATGTACATAAACTAACCGACTTTGGTTCTTTCTTCAAATATGACAAGTAAAGACAGGGTATAAATATATAGTTTGTTTATACCTAGCAACTCAATGTTAAGATCAAAATCCACCTGAGTCACTGTGTCTGGCCGTCAACTCCAAAACAAGCCCAGAGTAATAAGCAATACATGTTAAATTTCACCCCATATCAGTACGGATGTTATCAGCAAAGTGTTAATTTGGATGACGGCAATCCTTCATTTGTTGAGGCTGACCATGATATTTGCTTATCAGCCGCAGCAGACAAACAAAGCATGTAATATTCCCACAAGTTCTTGGGTTATTTCGACTTGTGTTTTAACCTAATACAAAGGTTGATAGTAACAGGCAAAGTTGTCTGTTTTCTGCAGACTGCCAAATTAATGATCAAAGGATTCCCAATGAACTTCAGTGATAAACCTGACCGCACATCTTCAAAAGCTTATAAATGGGAAAAATATAAGGGTACAGATATCCTGCCTATGTGGATTGCTGATACCGAATTTCGCTGTGCTGAGCCTATTTTATCTGCCTTACATCAGCGTATTGAAGACGGTCTATTTGGCTATACCTTACCGGCTCACGATACAGATGCCACTGAGGCTGTAGTGGCGTGGTGTCAACGTCAGTATAACTGGAAGATTGATCCAAGTTGGCTAGTCTGGACTCCTGGTGTAGTGCCTGCGTTTAATGTGGCTATTCAAGCTTATTGTCAAGCGGGTGATACTGTGATCGTACAAACCCCCAACTATCCGCCCTTATTAGCCGCACCAGCAATTAATAAGCTAAATCGAACTTGTATAGGCACAGTTGAAGTAGATGGTCGATGGACACTTGATTTCAATGCCTTAGAAGAGGCCGCCGCAGATCCTAAAGCAAGCTTATTTATTATGTGTAATCCGATGAATCCGCTTGGCTCAGTATTAAATCAGGAAGAGCTAAACAGAATTGCAACAATATGCAGAAAACACGGCGTTATGCTGTGCTCTGATGAAATACACTGTGATTTGATTTTAGATGACCTACCTCATTTACCCGCCAGTGCCCACCCTGAATTGGCAGAGCATTCAGTAACACTAATGGCCGCCAGTAAAACTTTTAATGTCGCTGGCTTAGGTACGTCATTTGCCATTATTCCAAACGCAAAATTAAGAGCAGCCTTTAACCATGCCTCCCGCGGAATTGTGCCATGGGTAACTGTGACAGGCCTGACCGCCACAAATGCAGCCTTTAGACATTGCGATGATTGGCATCAACAACAAGTGGCTTATTTAAGAGAAAATCGTGATTATTTAGTCACTGAAATCAACAAAATCGAAGGTTTAAAAGCTATCTCACCTGCCGCAACTTTTTTACTGTGGGTAGATGCTAGCGGTTTGCAAGTAACAGATACGCAAGCGTGGTGTGAAGCCAAAGGTATTGGTCCATCAGCGGGCAGAGATTTTGGTGAGAAAGACTTTTTTCGCCTGAACTTTGGTTGCTCACGAGATTATTTAGTTGAAGCAATCAAAAAGCTGCAGGGCTAAGACCTTAAACTTTTGGCTAAACAGTGGTTTTTTGGCAAATAAAATCTAATTAAGGTAAAAAGGTTAAGCCTTTATCCAGTATTTATCCGTATGACTGTAGATTAAAAATTAAAGGAACGTGTTTCACGATGACATTACCTATAGAAAATGCTCAAGAAATAGCTCAACAATCTGCTACTTTCGTTGACTCTAGAGCATTGCGCAGACCCCCTAAACTGACCAGTGGCACTGTAGATGATAAGCGCAAAGAAATAGCGCTTTACTTCACCAACACCTTTGATACCTATACGGGACTTTTTGATTGTTTGCGCGACGATGCTGGTTTCTATCAAAAACCTATCCCCTTGCGCCACCCGCTTATTTTCTATCTTGGGCATACTGCAACTTTTTTCATCAACAAGCTACTATTGGCAAAACGGATACCTGGGCGGATTGACGCTCATATGGAATCAATTTTTGCAGTGGGTGTTGATGAAATGAGCTGGGATGATTTGTCCGAAGATAATTACGACTGGCCCAGTGTTTCTGCAGTAAAACATTACCGCACTTTGGTGCGTGCCAAAGTATTAAAACTAATCAACACTTTGGATCTTGCCCTACCCATTGATTGGGAGAATACTTGGTGGCCAATCGTCATGGGCATTGAACACGAGCGTATTCACCTTGAAACGTCGTCTGTACTTATTCGTCAACATGAACTGGCTAAGGTCCAGCCCTTACCTCAATGGCCTGCTTGCAAAGATACAGGCCAAGCGCCAAAAAACAAACTTATAAGCGTGCCCGCCGGTTCAGTTAGCCTTGGGAAATCCTTTGATAGTGCCTTCTATGGCTGGGACAACGAATACGGCCAACATAAGGCAGAGGTGGCCGAATTTAAAGCCAGCCAATATTTAGCCAGCAATCAAGAATTCCTTGAATTTGTTGAGGATGGTGGTTATGAAAAAAACCAGCTTTGGAGTGATGAAGGTCGTGCATGGCGACAGTTTACTGAGGCGAAGCACCCGGCTTTTTGGCGTTGGCATAATGGCTGGCGTTTGCGCCTAATGACTGAAGAAATTGATATGGCTTGGGACTGGCCAGCTGAAGTTAACTATCATGAAGCGAAAGCTTTTTGTGAATGGAAAACGGTCGAAACTGGACAACAGATTCGCATGCCAACTGAAGACGAGTGGCATCGCCTTTGCTCGCAAGCTGGCGTTAAGGAGCTGGGTAATAGTGCCGCCAATGCTAATTTGCATCTGGATCATTTTGCATCATGCTGCCCCGTAACGCGCTATCAACATGGCAATTGGTATGATGTGGTGGGCAATGTGTGGCAATGGACTGAAACGCCTATTTATCCCTTCGACAACTTTAAAGTACATCCGCTGTACGACGATTTCACCACCCCAACTTTTGATGGTAAACACAATCTGATCAAAGGTGGTTCATGGATTTCAAGTGGCAACGAAGCACGTCTTGGGGCGCGTTATGCATTTAGGCGTCACTTTTCGCAGCACGCCGGATTTCGCTACATTGCCTCTGAAGTTGAGGCGACGTCTCCTAAGGCTTACTACGAAAGTGATCAGTTATTGTCAGAATATGCAGAGTTTCACTTTGGTGACACCTGGTATGGCGTAGAGAATTTCCCCAAAGCTTTAGCGGATATTGCACTTGAGGCGATGAAGGGCAAACCCACCGGCAAAGCGCTTGATTTAGGCTGTGCCTGTGGTCGAGCAAGTTTTGAGTTGGCCCGTCAGTTCGATGAAGTAGACGGTATTGATTTCTCAGCAAACTTTACCCGCCTAGCGACTAAAATGGCACAGCAAGGCGCAGTGCGTTACGCCCGCGCCGAAGAGGGCGAATTGGTTAGCTATCATACTCGAACCCTTCAAGAACTAGGCTTAGAAACTTACGCAAACCGTGTTGGATTTCATCAAGGCGACGCCTGTAACCTAAAACCCCAATTCACTGCGTATGATTTAGTTCTGGCGGCTAATTTGATTGACCGACTCTACCAACCGAGTCGTTTTCTGGCTGATATGGCACAGCGTATCAATGATGGCGGCTTGCTTATTATTGCATCGCCCTACACTTGGCTGGAAGCACATACACCCAAAGAAGAATGGATAGGTGGCTTCAAAAAAGATGGCGAAAACTACAGCACATTAGATGGCTTGAAAGATCAACTATCAAGCCACTTTAAGTTGGTAGGTGAGCCGCGTAAAGTTCCCTTTGTGATCCGTGAAACTCAGCATAAGTTTCAACATACCTTGTCTGAACTTACAGTGTGGGAGCGCTTGCCACGGGGATAAGCGCCTCAATTTCCTGAGCAATCAATTTGTGGTCTGCCAGTTGTTCAAACCAACTGGTGGTCACAGTATCACTTTGTAATCCAAGCAAGGTTCCCAGCACCATGCCGCGGTGTACGTTGTCTCCCCCTAGGTTGGTATTTACTCGCAACGCTTGCCAAGGATCATTTTGGTATTTACTGGCCAGATACAAGACGACAGGCCAAGAATCTGAAATATAACATGCTCTTGAAAAAATCTGCCCGACTACCTGATTGTCGGGCAAGTTACGTTTAAGCAGACCGGCTAAATCAGTGCTCGCTGAGCCCTTACTTGCTTCAAGTAAAAGTGCCTTAACGCCAGCCTCGTCAGGCCCATCCATCAGACCACACAGCAGTTGCACATAACGATCACAGACCTGCATTAAGGATTCATCAGGATGGGTCAGGGCCAGATGGGCTCGACAGGCTATCTTTATCTCGGCTACGCTGGCGCCCCTAAGTCGTTCTGAAAAAACCAAAGGCGCTATTGTCACCAATGCGCCAATAGATGCCGTGTCGTGAGTTATCATTCCACAGTTTTCGGGCTTGCGTCCCTGCACCAAGTTAGCAAAATATCCTCGATGATAGGATTCGGCGTAAGTATCGGGGTGAGCTGGGGGGACCATTGTCATAAAGTCAATGTAGGCATTAACAAATGCCTGTCGGTCATAGCCTTGTGGCGAGCTCGCCAAGGTGCGCATCAGCACACGTGCACAATGTGCGTTGAGGGTGTTTTCACCAGCCTGCATGCCTTGATGATAATGCACATTCGGTCTGTCCCAAAACTGCGCCTTATCTTTTAAAATAACATCACCTACCACTTGCGGCGGCTTATCTTTCGATGAATGTCCGTTGGATGACCTATCATTCGACTGCCTCCCCCCTTTGTGTTTGGAGTGCAAGGACATAATAGATGAGGGGTGAAACTCAGGCGCGGCCTCAAAGCGCTGGATACCACCAGCAAAGGCAAGCTCTATTTCCATTGGTTGATAATACCAATGTACCGGCATAGCCAAAGCATCAGCAATAAAACTTGTTCTGAGCGCAAAGTTTACGCGAAGTGATGGTGAAGAATTGTGGTTCATGAGTA
This sequence comes from Paraglaciecola sp. 25GB23A, assembly GCF_040012495.1. NCBI lineage: Bacteria > Pseudomonadati > Pseudomonadota > Gammaproteobacteria > Alteromonadales > Alteromonadaceae > Paraglaciecola > Paraglaciecola sp. 25GB23A. Next base: position 267 of record NZ_JBDYKM010000018.1, on the reverse strand, counting down.
TGCCTCTATCACCTCGTAAAAAAATAACTAGCAATCACATCAGTTAACCCAGCAATGGCTACTTGACCCGTTATTTCTTTGGCTGTGAATATTGATTAGAACTGAATTGAGATAGTAGATACGTGAACTAAGCAAACTGGATTTTTTTTACAGCAAATTAACCTTACAAGCTGTAATCCATTCCACCTCAGTCCTAATCTCTTAAAAAGTATTTAAATAATTAGAAAAATGACGAAGCCGCTTCGTATTCAAGAGGAGCTTACAGAG